>JAJCXO010000215.1 GCA_029263395.1 Acidobacteriota bacterium
GGTCTCTCGATGAGCGACTACCCCGCCGTCTCCAGAGCTACCGAGCAGGCCCTCGAACTTTCGAGCCTGCTACAGCTCGTGGCACACCAAGCTGCCTCTGATCTTGGCCGACAAAGGATCGAGGTCCTGAGCCCATTCGGAGCCGAATCAGAGCTCAAGAGGCACCGTCGACGTTACGAAGACGTTCGTCGACTAGCAGCAGCCCAGCCGCTGGTGCCCCATTGTGATCGGCCATTCGAGCCACAGCTGACAGCCATTCAAGCCGGTGGGCACAGGTTGACTGGCCGTGACCTAGTCAATATCGGAAAGCTGCTCGCTATCGCTTCGGGCGCCATTAGACGTCTCGCCGCTACCGACCCACCATGCCCAGGACTAGACGAGTTGATCGCCGAGCTCCCGAGATGTGATGATCTCGAACAGGCCCTGCGAAAAACCTTTGACTCCCGAGGCGAAATTCGGGAGAACGCTTCTCCGCGCCTTGCCGAGTTGCGCAGCCAGTTGCGCCGGGTGCGCAACCGTATCTATCAACAGCTCGGTGACCTGGCGGAGCAGCATCGCGACGACCTGCGCGAAGAAACCATCCCGATGCGTGGAGGAAGGCTGGTCCTGGTTCTGCAGGCCGGCTCCAGGGGCCGGATACCAGGCCTGATTCACGGCCAGTCGGGAAGGGGCAAAAGTTACTACTTCGAACCTCTGGAGGCTGTGGAAGACAACAACCGGCTCCAGCAAACGTCCGACGAAGAGGCGGCAGAGAAAAGACGCATCTTGGCAGAGTTGATCCAACGCCTGCTCGACGAACAATCAGCCGTGACGGCGAACGCTATGCTGGTCGCTGAACTCGATGCTCTGCAGGCTGCAGTTCGCTTCGCCGAAATGAGTGGTAGCCATTTGGTTGATCTCGGATCACGGCATGAGCTCAAACTCATTGGAGCACGCCATCCATTGCTCGACCCTAATCTTGCCGAACTGCGAAAGGAGGCTTTGGACCAACCAGGACACAGCGCCCCGATCGTGCCCCTCGATCTTGAGTTAAACGCCGAAAAGCGGGCCTTGGTCATCACTGGCCCCAACGCTGGTGGCAAGACGGTCGCACTTAAGACTGTTGGTTTGCTGGCGGTGGCACATCTTTGTGGGCTGCCGATCCCAGCTGCAAGGACTAGCCGGTTGCCGTTTTTTAGCAGTATTGTGGCGACCGTCGGCGATGAGCAAGATCTGCTAGCCGACCGCTCAACCTTCAGTGGCCGCCTGCTACGGCTCAAGGAAGCGTGGCAAGTCGCAGGACCCGATGCGTTGATTCTTCTCGACGAGCTCGGGTCTGGCACTGATCCCGAGGAGGGAGCCGCCTTGGCGACGGCTCTGCTCGAGGGATTGGTCGATCGTCAATGCCTGGTCTTGGTCACAACCCACCTCAGCCAACTGGCTGCCGCAGCACTCGAAACAGGTGGCGCTTTCTGTGCCGCAATGCAATTCGACGGCGACACAGGCCACCCTACCTACCGTCTGCTACCCGGTCCTCCTGGTGGAAGTGAAGCCTTGGCGTTAGCCCAACGCCTGGGCTTGCCCCAGTCCTGGATCGACCGTGCCGACGCCTTGTTGGGTTCGGAGCACCGTGACTTGCGACGGCTCCTGGCCGAGGTCGAACATGCGCGCCAAGAGCTCGCCGAGAAACAGCGCGAGGTCGAAACAGAGCTAGAGGATGCGACCAAGCTAAGACAACGTTTGGCAACCCAGGAAACTGCAGTGGCCGAGGAACGCAGAAATATCCGCAAGACGCTCAAACGGCAGTTGGAAACCTTCCAAGACGATATTCGGCGCCAACTAGCTTCTGAAATCGACCGGCTTCGGGCCGAACTCGAAGGTGGCCGACGACGCAACTTGGCCAACGAAGCAACACACCGCTTGTTCAACTCGGCACCAAGTTTCGACGATGACGCAACCAACGTCGAGACAACCAACCTCGCGATCGGCGGACTCGTGAGGCACCGCCAACTCGGTTGGCAAGGAAAGCTGGAAAAACTCGATCGTGGCCGTGCCCGAGTCGAGGTTGCGGGTAAAGCATTCCACTGCCAAGAGCACGATTTGGTGGCAACCACCGAACCAACGCAGCACCCAAAGCGTGGTTCCAGACCGGCGCCGGGCCGCACGCCGGAATCTAGACCGATAGCGGAGGAGGTGCCGCGAGAGCTCAAGCTGATCGGCGAACGAGTCGAGCCGGCTCTTCTTCGGCTTGATCACTACATTGACCGAGCGGTGCTCGCGTCCCTACCATCAATTCGTATCATTCACGGTCACGGCAGTGGTCGACTGCGAGAAGCGGTTCGGAAACATCTCCGCAGCCATCCATCGCTAGCTTCACATCGACCTGGTCGTGACGAAGAGGGGGGCGATGGAGCGACGATCGCTGTGATTCGAGACGCTTGACGTCTTGCCGACACTGCAAACCGCTGCCACGCACCTAATTCTCAGCCCGTGCCAACTTCTCGAGACCATCCAGACTCGTGACTTCGAGCAATATCACTCCCGAACTGGTCCAAGCAGTTCGCGATGCCTCTGACATCGTTGATGTTGCCGGCAACATGACGCGCCTGGACAGAAAAGGGAAACGCTACGAAGGCCTCTGCCCTTTTCACAAGGAAAAGACCCCTTCGTTCAGTGTCGACCCTGATCAAGGGTTGTTCTACTGCTTCGGCTGCGGCGCTGGCGGCGACACTATCAAGCTCTTCATGGAGCACAGCGGTGATGACTTCCCAGCAGCTATCGAGGCCCTGGCACAGCGCTACGGCATCCCATTACCAACCTCACCAGCGGGCCGACGAACAGGGCCAACACAACATCACACCGCGGCGCTCGAGACTGCCGCTAGCTTCTTTCAGAAAAACTTAGAGAACAGCAATTTTGCTCGCAGCTACTTGGATCGACGTAAGATTTCTCAGGAGCTACGACGGACCTACGGCCTTGGTTACGCACCGGACGGCTGGGACAACCTGCTGCGCGCAGTGAGCAACCAAATCCCTCTTGACGACTTGATCGCCGCTGGCCTAGTGGGCAGAAGTCAACACAGCGGCGACCCCTACGATCGCTTCCGCCAGCGGTTGATGTTCCCGATTCACAACCCGGCAGGCCGCATCGTGGGTTTTGGTGGCCGCACGCTGGGAGACGACAAGGCCAAGTACATCAACACCAGTGAAACCGAACAGTTTCACAAGGGAAGCCTGTTGTATGGTTTCCATCAGGCAAAACGCGCCCTGCGAGACAACGGAAGAGCCGTGCTCGTCGAAGGCTACTTCGATGTCCTGGGAGCTGCCGCGAGCGGCATCGATTGGGCGGTAGCAGGTATGGGCACAGCCCTGACCGAGGATCAAGCGCGGCTGCTCGCACGCTACAGTGATGAAATCACTCTTGCTTACGATGGCGACGCCGCAGGCGAAAAGGCATGCCGACGGGCCCTGCCCATTCTTCTCGGCGCTGGCTTGGCGATACGACGAGCACGCTTTCCAACAGGACATGATCCAGACTCCTGGCGGCTCGAGGCCGGCGGCGAAGCGGTACAGGAACTCATCGCCACCGCAGAAGACGCAATCTGGCTCGAGATCCAACGCCAGATTCCGGCGGCCGAGGAACGCACACCGGTACTGCAAGCACGAGCCGCAGGAACCATCGCCGAGTTGCTTGGCGGCGTGCGGGATGAGGTTGTACGCGGAGCCTATCAACGCCGGGCAGCGGAGCACCTCGGGGTGCCAGAAGGTGCTTTACGCGGTCAACGCGGAGCGAAGCACTACTTCAAGAGTATCGAACAGTCGACCGAAACAGCTCGACCAGATGTTCGCACGGAAGAAGAGAAGGCACTGTACCTGCTTCTGCAAGAACACGAGGAAACCCCACACCCCTCCGAGCTACCACCGAGTGAAGTCTTCTTTGATCCAGAATGCCGGAATATTTACGCTGCTTTTTGCGCTCTCTATGTTGGTGGAAATCGTCGAGCTCCCACCGGAGCCGAGATCATCGCCAAGTTGAGTAACGAGGGCAAGGCTGTTGACCGTGCAGCTCGCCTTCTGCTAGAAGAATCCGACTCCGAGGAGAGAGGACTTCCCGAAACCCTCGGCAAGCTCCTACATCGCTGGAACAAACAACACCAAGCCGAGCTGATGCGGCAGATCCGACAAGCCCAACAACAGGGCAACGAAGAGCTTTTGACCCAGCTGCTCGAAGAAAAGAAAGCCTTGAGCCGTAAATTGCATCCCGGCATGACCGGTAAAGTATGGTGACGACAAGTTAAGGAAGGCAGGTAACGATTTGTCGATCTCGAAAGTCAAGACTATCGAGGAGAAATACAGCTCCGTCAAGCAGCTCCTCGAGCTTGGGCAGGACAAGAAGTACCTGCTCCACGATGAGATTTACGAGATGCTCCCCGCAGAGGTCATTGGCCACGCGGAGGAGATCGCTGCGGTACATCAACGCCTGAACGATCTCGATATCTTCATCATCGAACGTCCCGATCGACATCAGAATCGAGGCGATGATGCCATCCCAGCTGGCGACTTCGACAAGAAGGACGAGGAGGGTACTCCAGAGTTTGTCCTAACCGAGCAGGAAAAGACCAACGATCCCGTTCGGATGTACTTGCGAGAGATGGGTACGGTGCCACTCCTAGATCGCGAGGGTGAGGTCGAAATCGCCCAGCGTATCGAGAATGGCGAATGGATGATCTATGAAGCGCTCTGCTCAAATCCGCTGGTCCTTCAAGAGCTGTTGCGGCTAAACGAGACCGCTCAAAAAGACAAACGGGTGCTGCAAGGGCTGATCGCGGGCGAACCTGCGGAGACTCTGGACGCCAAGTCCAGTAAACGCATCGAAGCCAACCTTTCGACGTTTCGACGTATCAGCGAACAAGATCAGTCCATCCGAGAATTGCGCGTGCAACAAAAGGGTGTCGACGAAAAAGATCCGAAGTATCAGGAACGAGACCGCGAGATCGACCGGCTGTTGGCGAAAATCGCCAAGGACATCCGCTCGATCGATTTCAGCGCCCAAACCCGCAACGCTCTGGTCGCTTTACTGCGCGATATTCATCGCGAGTTCTCTCGGCTGCGGAACGACCTCCGGCGGGCGAAGAAAGCCTATACCCGCGAAACCAACGAAGAGCTACGGTCACTCCAGGCGCGTCGAATTGAGAAGTATCAATCCAAATTGGATGAGCTGACCCAGCGCTACGGCACCAGCTACGAAGACGTCACAAAAACCATCAGCAAGATCCGACGGGGCGAAGCGGCATGCGAACGCGCCAAAGCCGAGTTGATTGTCGCCAATCTTCGACTCGTTGTCTCGATCGCCAAGAAGTACACCAATCGTGGGCTGCAGTTTCTCGACCTGATCCAAGAGGGCAACATCGGTCTGATGAAGGCGGTCGAGAAGTTCGAATACCGCCGCGGCTACAAGTTCTCTACCTATGCTACTTGGTGGATCCGCCAAGCCATCACCCGTGCGATCGCGGATCAAGCCCGCACCATCCGAATCCCGGTTCACATGATCGAGACCATCAATAAGCTGACTCGCACCAGCCGCTCGTTGGTTCAAGAGCTCGGCCGAGAACCCACAGCGGCAGAGATCGGTCAACGGATGGACTTATCAGCCTCGAAAGTGCGAAAGATCATGAAAATCGCCCAGGAGCCGATTTCGCTCGAAACTCCAATCGGCGAAGAAGAGGACTCCCACCTTGGCGACTTCATCGAAGACAAGAATGCTGTGTCACCCATCGAATCGGTAGTCGACTCAAACCTGAGGGACTCTACCGGTCATGTGCTGAAGAGCCTGACGCCCCGCGAAGAGCTTGTGCTGCGCATGCGTTTTGGCGTCGGCGAGGGCTCGGAGCATACCCTCGAGGAAGTGGGTCGTTCGTTCAACGTCACCCGCGAGCGGATTCGCCAGATCGAGTCGAAGGCGCTTCGCAAATTACGGCATCCGAGCCGAGCGACGAGATTGCGTGCGTTCCTCGAGACCTGACCAGATTGGTCGCTGATCTCTCGATGACAGCGACTCCGAGGACGGCATCGATATCCTCTTTTTGCGGGTCAGGTCTGGTTCGCCTGCTTCAGGTGTGAGATCGTGCAGGCATCTGATCTCTTAGCTTGAGGAGCCGCAACGATGAGCGAGCCTGTTCCTATGTCTTTACTCGAACGCCTCGGGCTGCATCGTCCAGAACTCCGCGCCTGGGCGATGTACGACTGGGCTAACTCTGCCTTCTACCTGGTGGTCGTGACCGCTGTGTTTCCGATTTTCTTTCAGCAGGTTGCGGCTTCAGGCCTCACGCAAGAAACAGCCACTTTTCGTTTTTCGATGGCAACCGCTATCGCCCTCGGCCTCGTCGCTATTTCGGCGCCGGTACTCGGCGCTCTGGCTGACTTCATGGCCTGGCGCAAACGCTTGATGACAGGTTTCGTTTCCCTCGGCGTTGTGGCTACCGCCAGCATGTATTTCATCGGTGATGGGGATTGGGTGCTCGCCGCGGTCCTATTCGGTATCGGCAACTTCGGCGTCGCCACCAGCTTCGTGTTTTACGACTCGTTCCTTCCCCACATCGCACGAGAGGGCGAGATGGATCGCGTCTCGACCGCAGGATTTGCTTTGGGATACCTGGGAAGCGGACTGATGCTGTTGTTGTTCTTGCCTGGCATCCAGGCGAGTTTCGAATCTTCGGCTCGACTCGCATTTGTCGGAGTCGCGGTGTGGTGGGCAGTCTTCTCGCTACCGCTCTTCTTTCGCGTTCCCGAGCCCCCTCGTCAAATCGAAGCTGACGAACGCGGGGCAAGCAGTGCAATTCGAGTGTCTTTCCAGCGCTTGGGTGAGACGTTTCACGAGATGCGCAGCTACAAGGACGCCTTTCTGACATTGCTCGCCATGCTGATCTACAACGACGGAATTGGCACCATTGTCCGTATGGCCGGGATCTATGCCGCGTCACGGGATGTCCCTCAAAAACACATTGTCGCTGCGATCCTCCTGGTGCAGTTTGTCGGCATTCCTTTCGCATTCGCGTTCGGAGCGTTGGCGGGCAAGATTGGCGCCAAGCGCTCGATCCTTTTGGCGCTCAGCGTATTTACCGCCGTCTGCGTGATGGCCTACTTCTTGGAGACCACCCGAGAGTTCTACGTCATCGCCTTTTTGGTCGGCGCGGTGCAGGGTGGGGCTCAGGCGCTCAGCCGCTCTCTGTTTGCGTCGATGATCCCCAAACACAAGGCAGCTGAATTTTTCGGTTTCTTCTCGGTCTTCGAGAAGTTCGCCGGATTGTTTGGCCCACTACTCTTCGGCTGGATGATCCTGATGACCGGATCGACTCGAGGAGCTATTCTGTCGGTCATCGCCTTCTTCGTCGTCGGGGGGACGATTCTCTGCTTTGTCGACATTGAGCGCGGCCGGCGGCATGCCCAGTTAATGGAGGCACGACTACTGGCTTCGCCAGACTGAATATGCGGTGCCGAGACGCATACTGACTGCGTTTAGACACCGGCTGCAGTCATACCCTGATCCCCAAATCTGCAAGCTGGCGGGACGCAGCTTTGGCCCAGCCACGATTTGCCAGGGGACTAGCAGGGCTGGGATGCAGGATTCGGCCGATCCGAACCTGGTGGTCCGACAACACTTTGCGGGCCTGCTTCTCGGCCCAAACGCCGATCCCGATGACATGACGTACTTCGAGCACTTCGACGACGCGCTGCAGCGCAGCGTCGCAAGGAATAGCCAGGGCTTCACGATCACCCTTGCTGAGCTTGTCTGGAGTCAAATTACGCCCGCCATCATCCAGGAAAAGCAAGGGGCAGTAATTGGTCACGAAAAAACGTTCGAAGAAACGCTCCGGGGTGCCAAATTCTTCCCGTGCCCACGCCCAGACACGCGCTCCTGACACTTCTTGGCGACGACATTCGAAGCCCAGCACCGGGCGCTTGGGATGCTCATGAGGGGGCTTGCCGATCGCGCCATCACGAATGCCTAGCCACTGCGTAGTCGCCTCAACCGCTCCGAAGGGCACGCCGGTCTGAGCCATACCCCAAGGCCCTGGATTCATCCCCACAAGCAAAACTTCCTTGGGGCTTCCCCCAAATCGATCGAGCCATTTCTGGTGCGGTTCACGCGCGTATTCCAGGGGATTGTAGACATACTCGGCAGGCGCAGCGATGCGTAACTTGCCGAGCGCTGTAGCTAGTTCGTCCGTGATCTCTGTCAACGACATGCCGCGGATTCTACTAAGATGACTACGGTATGAGTGCAGAATCCAACGACCATCGTGGAATTGATGGTTCCTCGAATCGCTTAGTGATCTTGCGCGGCGCCGAGCCGGCAACACGTCGACGTCGAATGATCTTTGTTGCGATCTACGGGATGGTCGCTGCCATGCTGACTTGGCCGTTATTTCCAAGGTTTGCCGGCGTAAAGCCACTGATCTTCGGCTTGCCGCTGTCCTTCGCTTGGGTTGTCGCCGCCCTGGTAATCATGTTCGGTGCCTTGGTCTGGCTCTATTCAACTGAAGACCACGAGCGCACCAAAGATCACGGATCCTCTTAGCGTAAGCGCACGGCATTCGACGATGGAAGACTGGCAACTCGCTTTGTGGATCTGCGCCGGTTACCTTGCGGTAACCCTAGCCATGGGAATCTTGCCCGGGCTCAGGGTCTCGAAGTCGGTTGCGGGCTACGTCGCAGCCGATCGCTCGATGAACGTCGTAGTGATGTACTTTGTGCTTGGAGCCTCTGTCTTCTCTTCTTTCGCTTTCCTGGGTGGTCCTGGCTGGGCCTATTCTCGTGGCGCCGCCGCTTACTACATCATCGCTTACGGTGTGATCGGCATTGTGCCGCTCTACTTTTTCGGACCCCGAGCGCGACGACTCGGTGAACGGTTTGGCTTCGTGACTCAGGCCGAGCTTCTCGCCCATCGCTACGAAAGTCGAGCGCTACAGATCCTACTCGCGGTCCTGAGCGTTGCGGTGTTTGTGCCTTACCTGACGCTGCAAATGAAGGGCGCCGGACTGATCCTGTCGACGATTACCGAAGGTCGAGTCTCTTTCGCAGCAGGTGCGGCAATCACCTATGGCGTGGTGATAATTTACGTGCTGACCAGCGGTGTGCTGGGGGTTGGATGGACCAACACCTTCCAAGGTATCTTCATGATGGTGATCGCCTGGTTTCTTGGGCTTTATTTGCCCTACAAACTTCACGGCGGGGTTGGCGAGATGTTCCGAGACATCGCAGCCAGCGATCGCGCCCAGATGTTGATTGCGCCAGGACTCACCAGCAGTGGCGAGCCTTGGGCGTGGGCCGGCTTCAGCTCGGCTGTTTTGGTCTCCGCCATCGGCTTTACGATGTGGCCCCATCTCTTCATGAAAAGTTACGCCGCCAAGAGTGATCGCGCCTTGCGGCTGACGGTGGTTCTTTATCCCACGTTTCAGCTCTTTCTCGTGCCTATTTTGTGGATCGGATTTTGCGGCGTCCTGGCTTTTCCCGGCCAGAAACCCGATGCCATCGTGCCTTTCATTCTGACCCAGATCGACCTCTCGCCGGTGCTCGTCGGGCTGGTTTGTGCCGGCACCTTGGCTGCTTCGATGTCTTCAGGCGACTCGATCCTCCACGCGGCCGCATCGATCGGCATCCACGATGGAGCGGCGCAAGCGTTCCCCGGTCTCTTCAATGACCGCCGAGAACGCCTTGCCATCCGTATTCTCGTCATCGCATTGAGCGCCATCGCGTATTTCTTCGCCGTCCAATCCGAGGTCTCGATTGTTGCACTGTTGCTCGGAGCCTACGGTGGGGTGGCCCAGATCTTCCCATTGATTTTCGCCGCCTTCTACTGGCCTCGAGCCACCGGCCAAGGCGCACTGGCTGGTTTGATCGCCGGCATCACTGTCAACACATTCTTTCTCACCTGGCCGGAACGTGCGCCGATTCAAGGTCTGCACGAAGGCCTCTACGGCTTGATCGCCAATATCACCACTCTTGTGATCGTCAGCCTCATGACTGCACCAGGCTCACCAGATCGGATACGGGCCCACGTCGAGGCTTGAGCTACAAATAAGAATCCGCCGAGGAGCATTCTCCCGGCGGATTTGAAACAGCGGCGAGCGCGCCCTGATAGAACACGCTCGAACTCCGCAAACTATGGACAGGTCATAAACGCACCAGTGTCCGTGATTGCGGGAGAAGCTGTACCCAGTGCGTTGATGTAGACACTCTCTTCACCCGACACAGTGTCGGTCACGGTCAGAGTGTAGGCCACATCGGTAGCTGCCGAACCGAAGACCCAATAGTGGCTATTGATCTCGCACCCGTTCAGCACTTTGACCAACATTTCGGAGTTTTGTGGGCTGAAGAAGTAGAAGATTCCCGACTCGTCCGAGTCGAACGGTGTGACAGTTCCGGGGCCAGAGGCACCTTCGAAGTCCGTCCACTGCACTTCAACCTTGAACCGCCCATTGTTCAAGCACAACGTGTTGGGGCCAGCCGTGCAGTCGAAGGCACTGACTTTGAAACGTTGGGCACCATCGGCATCGAGCTTTCCTGCGGCAACGAGCTCGTCGAGCGCCTGGTTGACGCAGGCTCGGTAGCCACTCTCATCGGTAAACTGATCGTTGTAGTCACAGGGGATTTCCGGGAAGGTAATCCGCTCCCCAGGCGAGATGTCCCGCAACCGATTTCGAAATCCGCCGGGCCACGTCACCTCAGCCACCCCTGAGATCGCACTGCCCATACCGAAGTTCGCAGCCAAGCTGTCTTGAGACGCATAACTCGCACCACCCAGAATGGGCTGCATCACCGCTGGGTGTGACCCTGCCCAAAAACGGACAACGGCGCCAATTCCGTCACGGTTGGCGCGGCCACCGGTGGTCACACCAACAGTGCCGTAGAGATTCAGCTCAGCCCAGCCATTACCATTGGCTGCGCTGTTGATCTCCACCGTCACTGTGCCATCGTCGAACTCGCTGCCGATCCAAGTGAACTGGCCTGGGCCGATCGGCATGAAGATCGGCAAAAACTGCGACACCGCGTCAAAAACGGTATTGGGCAGGATCGGATAAGCCGCAGTCACCGTCGCATCGTCCCCTTGCTCGCTGGCCACGGTTATGAAATCGACAAAACCATCATGGTTGAGATCACCAGCTGCCATCCCTTGATCATTGCGCAGGCTGTGATCGGCGGATCCCGCCAATGCCGCAGCATCGTAGGTAAAGTTGGCCGAGCCGTCATTCTGCAACACGGTACCCGGATTCGATTTCTCGATATTGACGTGAAAATCGAGACCACCGAAGTAGATCAAATCGGTGTCGGCATCGTTGTCATAGTCCTGCGCCGTGCAGCCCCAGCCCAACGGCGTGCCACCGAGGGCGCCGACACCCGGATCGGTGAAGGTCCCGTCAGCCTGCTGTAACAGCCAACGTGAGCTGTGCTGAGCGGGATTCCATGCCGGTGGCAGAATCTGCCACATGTAGTCGCCGAGATTGGAGCCGAAGATGTCCATATAACCATCACGATTGAGATCACCGAAGGTGACACCTTGCCAGGAACCCCAGACCCGCTCGCCGAGGAACTCGAGCGTCATATCGGTGAAGTTACCGGTACCATCGTTTTCAAAAATATGAACAAAACCTTTGGTAACAAGAGTCGGCACCAATTCCTCCGGCTCACAACCCCCTTGATCGTCCATTTGCACTAAATCGACGTCACCGTCGTTGTCGTAGTCGACCAACCCGAGTGCCCAGGTGATGGTTGTTGTCACACCATCGGGCAAACCATCCATTTCCAAGATGCCAGAGTCTGCACTGACATCCAAGAAAACATTGTTTCCTTGGTTCTGAAAAACCTGATTCGGGTGATTCAATACAAAGTCTTGGGCGAAGATCGAGAATTGATCCGACAAGTCGAACGCATTTCCCACCACGATATCGAGTAAACCGTCGTTGTTGACATCACCCATCGAGCAGACGACGGAGCCGTAGCTATCAGCATCGAGCCCACTGGTTGCGGTGATGTTGGTGAACGTACCGTCTCCGTTGTTCGCATACATACGGTTGGGCTCGGTATTGCCCAACACAAAAAGATCATGATCGCCATCGTTATCGGTATCGCCGTAACAAACGCCAGTCGAATCGTGATCGGTCGCCGCTACGCCAGCTGCAACGCCCATGTCGACAAACGTCAGCATGCCGGTCTGTGCATACTGGCTTGAATAGAGGCTATTCGCGGCACCTGGACCATTCGTCACATAGAAGTCTAGGTCACCATCTTTGTCGTAATCAAGAATCGCGACCCCCGGAGCACCACGACCCTTGAAGGGCATCCGGATATTTTCTGGAAACGTGAACGGATCGTCGATTATCCCATCCATATCGGCATCAACCGTCGATCGAACCTTGGCGTCGTCAAGGCGTGCCTCAGCCGGTGACGGTACACGAGTGTAGTTAATCCCGGCCGCATCAGTCACATCTGTGAACGTTTGAGCCGAGACGGACGTCGATACAACTAGAACCGCGAGCGCTACTGAAAGATACCAGATGATTTTTGACATTGCACTCTTTCTCCACGTTGTGGACATGCGAGCCTCCTTGAATAGATCTCTGCACGAGAACGTTTGAACATAGGCTTCAGAAGTCGAGGTAGCGCAACTCTGCCCTAGGCAGCCCCGAGCAGCAGCCCTCCCAAAGTTGAATCTCCAGATTCTCAACCTCCACTTTTAGCCGGACACTAACTCAAGCTTAGGCAGACCAGCTAAATGGGTCAATAGACCCTTTGGGTTTAATAAAGGTCTACGTGAGCGTCAGCGATCTCAACTGCGAATAGACCAACTCGAAGACTTCGACTAGTACTCTCTTCGCGCAGAAAGACACTTATTGCAATAAAGCAAATATACAGATGATCTTCGCGCATCTCGCAACTGTTTAGGGACGCAAGGATTGACCATTGCGAACCATTAGAGGGCCCATTTCGGTAGATCTCGCGGCGAGAGATCTACAAAGGATCTGGTTGATTGCCGAGCCGCGACGGCAATCAGCCCTGAACCAAACGCCACAACAGACGCGGTGCGGTCTCGAGACCCAGACGTCGAACGGGCAGGGCACGGCAGTGGACCGCCAAGAAGCGCGAGAAAATCGCCGGCTCGTGCGCCAAGGCTCGAATGACACGCCGACGCAGAGCCGGTCGACGCTCGATCCACAACAGCAACTGCGTCATGGCATCTGGCACTCTCGCGATGCGACGAAAGCGCCGGGAATACAACGACAGGTCGCCTTGTCGCAAGGCTGTGGCCAGGGCAGTCGCCTGGTGAAAGGCGAGGGATAAACCTTCGCCAGTGATCGCGTCGACGTAACCCGCGGCATCACCAATCAACGCCAAACGACCACGAACCACCGCCTTGGATCGTTGACGCAACGGACCGCAACCACGATCCCGCGAAACAACCTCGGCGCCAGTCAAACGGTCCGCGAGCTTTGGGAAACTCTGGATCAGCTGATCAAAGCCAGCCTTTCGACCACTCCACAAGATCGCAACACCGATCTCTTCCGCCGCTACCGGGGTCACATAGGCTTCGCAGCCATCAGCCCAGTAAACCTCGACGCAATCGCTCCAGGGTTGCCTCTCGAGATGGCGACGGACTCCGAACCGCTGCCAGGTTGCCGCAGCTGTTTCGAGTCCAGCCCAACGTCGAAGCCGTGAACCCAAACCGTCGGCACCGATGATCCAGCGGGCGGTGATCGGGCCGCACGACGTCTCCACACCGGTTCGACTGAGGCCATCGACCCGCAAGCCCCATCTGAGATCCACCCCAAGTTGCTCGGCACGTCGCACCAGACTCTGATGCAAATCGAGCCGACGAACCCCAGCACCCGCGACACCGGGGAAACGCCCCTCGGCCATCGTCTCACCATCAAAATAGCGGATGCCGTGAAACGCACGCTGACGATGAGGGTCGAGTTCGACACCGAGAGCGCGCAGCACAGCCAACCCGTCAGGCATCAGACCTTCGCCACAGGCTTTGTCGATTGGAGGTTGACGACGATCGACCATCATCACCTCGAGCCCTTGCAGGCGTGCCGCGATGGCTGCTGCCAAGCCGCCAGGGCCGCCTCCAACGATCAAAACCTCGGTGTCGAACTGGGCGGGCATCCCTTACGTCCCCTATTTGCCGCGGGCGTGGGCCAAAGCCGAACGCGCCAATGCCCCGGCCAGCAACAGCGGCGTCACACGATCAGGAGGCGTTAGATCACCGGCAAGGTGCTGTCGTAGAGCCTCTTGCCGCCGCAGTTTGCCGGACGAGGTGCGGGGTAAAGTCCCTGGTGGCAGCGCGACAACCTCATCAGGAAGCAAGCCTGTTGCCGCCAACACTGCCCTTACACAAGCTTGCGGAAGGTCGGCAATGCACTCCGCTTCGACGCCTTTTCGATGCTCCACGAAAAGCAGCAGAGATTCTCCGGTCGCCTCTTCCGGTAGCCAACTGACGGCGACAGCACAACCGCGGCGAACCCCCTCAGTGTTGTCTACGGCGTGTTCGATCTCGACCGGCGAATGGTTACGACCCCGCAAGATGACGATGTCCTTTGCGCGACCGGTGAGAAAGAGGTCGGCATCATGCAAGAATCCCAGGTCCCCGGTGTCGAGCCAGCCATCGGTGAACGCGTTAGCCGTCGCTTGCGGACGATCGAGATACCCTTCCATCAAGGACGGGCCTCGGACCCACACCCTACCGACTTTGCCGGTATCCAGGGCGCCACCTTCTGTATCGACAATCTTGATGTCGGTCCCTGGTAGCGGCCGACCGACCGACACCAATTCGAGACCCTGCGGATCACGGTGGGCACGATTTTCTGTCGCCAGCGCCCGTCGGTCGAAGCGTTCGCTGCGAAACGGTTGGTCGAGGGCAGAGAAGGTGACCGCCAACGTCGCCTCCGACAAGCCGTAAACTGGCGTCAAGGTCTCGGGACGAAAGCCGTACTGGGCAAAACGCTGTTGAAAGCTGCGCAGCACTGACGGCGCAACCGGCTCCGCACCATTGAGCGCTACGCGCCAAGCGCTGAGATCGATGCCTTCGATCTCTTCGTCACGAATCTTGTCCACACACAAACCGTAGGCAAAATTTGGTGCGACCGAAATCGCCGCACCATAACGAGCCATCGAACGTAACCAGATAGCAGGCTTGGCGACGAATACCTCGGGCCCCAAGAGGGTTAGAACGGCCGGCCTTTCCAGGGCTGGAAAGACGCACCCGATCAATCCCATATCGTGATAGAGCGGTAGCCAACTGAGACCGCTGACTTCATTCTTCGAATCGGGCCAAAAGCTGTTGAGGGCTCGCACTTGCGCCAAGATCGCACGATGCGAGAGCGCCACCGGTTTAGGGGCTACCGTTGTACCGGAAGAGAACTGGACAAGCGCCAGATCACCCGGCTCGACACCAACCCCTTCCAGCTCTTCGCCCGCGGGCGTCGCACGCTTGTCGACCGCTGGTAAATCACTCAATGTGCAACAACCCAGTGGCGGCCGAGCCTCTGCGATGGTGCGGCCCAACAATCGCTTGACGCGTCGGTCGGCCAACACCAGGCAAGCACTGGCCGCCTGCATCATCGCAGCAGTGCGACTGTGGTACTCATCCAAACGCCCGAGTCGCACCGGAGGATAGAGTGGCACCGGGACCGCGCCGGCCAACAAAATGCCGAAAAACGCATCGAAAAAATCGCGCCCCGTTGGGTAGATCAATACAACCCGCTGCCCAGGTTCGACGCCGGCTTGACGCAGCGCACGACCCACCCTCATCGCCGCGTGATGAATCTCCGACCACTCGGCCCACTCGGCCCGTTCTCGTCGATCGACGAAACGCAAGCCCGTGCCGGGAAACGTCGCGGCACGCGCTAGCAGCTGATTGAGCGTTTCAACTGGCAAGCTTCCCCCGCACCACGTCGATCAAGTCCTGGACTGTGACGATCGCCTGTTCGTCCTCTTCGTCGAGACACACCTGAAATCGATCTTCGACTTCCATCGCCAGCGTGAGCAACCGAATCGAATCGAGCTCCAGATCCTCAACTAGACGCGCCGTCCGGCCAACCTCGGTGATCTCGAGTTTGTCCCGAACCACCTCCGCGATGGCTTGAAATATTTCTTCGTCGGTCATCGCTGCTGCTGCCTGACAGTTGTTCGGTTGGGGTAGAGCGGACCGCGAGTTTACCTCACTGTGCACCGCAGGCTCGCGCCTCTCCGTCTCCCGTGGAATTCATTTCAGCAAATCCGATCTCAGCACCATGGCGAAGACCTTCGAGAAAGCAGGATGAGCCCGCTGGCTGGAACGTTCGGCCATCGATATGTCCGGGATATCGGTAGGGCTCGACAGCTTCGCTCTCTTCGGGACCCATTACCTCGACCTTATTAAAGGAACGAACCCATGAAAAAGAACCTTGTTGGATATATTGCCCTAGCCTCACTCTCCGCTCTCTTGCTCGTCGGCTCTGCGATGGCGGGCTCCAGCGCCTCCAAAGACAGTGCCTCGAAAAACAGTGTCTCCAAAGACATCGTCGACACTGCTGTGGCAGCAGGTAGTTTCAATACCCTGGTTGCTGCTGTCAAAGCTGCTGGCTTGGTCGACACGCTGAAAGGCGACGGCCCTTTCACGGTGTTCGCTCCCACCGATGATGCCTTTGCAAAACTCCCCGCCGGCACCGTCGAGGGCTTGCTGAAAGATCCGAAGCAGCTAGCTGCAATCTTGACCTACCACGTTGTGGCGGGGAAGAAGGTTGCGGCAGATGTAGTTGCAGCGAAGTCCTTGTCGACCGTACAAGGGCAGGACCTATCGATTGACACCTCGTCGGGTGTCCGCGTCAACGGCGCCACTGTCACCACTGCCGACATCATGACCTCGAACGGAGTCATCCATGTCATTGACACCGTCCTGATACCACAAAGCTGACTTTGATCTTGGCGATCGGGGGGCTGCCCACCTTCTCCTCCTTGGGGTAGTCACCCGATCGCCAGTCTCGTCTTACCATCCGCTACGCATACCACCGCCTTGAATCTCTTGTATCGGCTGAGCCCATGGAACGGCGACCACGAGTTCCTTCGGCAGCTGAACCCGCCGCGTCGGACTCTTTGCCCGACGCACTCCGCAGTCGGTTATCACGACAAGCGGCCGATTTTTTTGCTCGTCGAAACGCCCAGGCGATCGAAACACCTGGTCCCCCTCGAGCCTCGACGTGGCATACTCGACCATCACGAGTCCAACGTCCAAGGAGTCGCACCATGGTTATGCTCTTGCGAGTCCTCTTCGCATCTATCTTGGTCGCCATGTTGGCGGTCACGGTGACAGCCAGCCTCGATCGCGGCGTTTTCGAGGCGGGTGCCGCATTGTGGCCTGATCCTTGGTTCAAGGCGACGTTGGCCGATGCCTACTTCGGCTTCATCACCATCTTCGTGTGGATTGCCTACAAAGAGCGCAGCTGGACGGCACGCGGACTCTGGCTCATTTTAGTCATGGGTTTGGGTAACATCGCAATCGCCATCTACATGCTGATTCAACTCTTCCGACTGCGGCTCGACGACCCGCTCTCCAAACTGCTCGTGAGAGCCGAGGACTAACCGACGACCATGTCAGCCTTGTTTGGACTGGGTCTCGTCATCGTCTTGATGACATTGGTTTGGATCGTCAGCCTGTTCCGTCGTGATGTATCGATCATCGATATCTTCTGGGGTCTCGGCTTCGTTCTCTTGACGTGGTTCTATCTGTACCAGGGCCCGGGGTTTTCTGGCGCCAGTCCGCGCCAGTTGCTGATGTCGACCCTGGTCACAGTGTGGGGCACACGGCTCGCGCTTTTCATTGGATGGCGCAACCGAGGACAAGGCGAGGACTATCGCTACGCTGCAATGCGTCAACGGATTGGGCCAACGTTCCCGTGGCTCAGCCTGATCACCGTCTTCTGGCTACAAGCCCTTCTCTGTTGGCTGATCGCTATGCCACTTCTGCAGGTGCAACGTCTCTCCGAAGGCACAACGTCACCACCTCTCGGTGGTCTCGACCTCTTGGGCCTCAGCTTGTTCGCCGTCGGCTTGTTTTTCGAGACGGTTGGGGACTGGCAGATGGCTCGGTTCAAGTCCGACCCTGCCAACCGCGGCCAAGTCCTCGATCGTGGACTTTGGCGCTATACCCGCCACCCCAACTACTTCGGGGATGCAACCGTCTGGTGGGGTCTCTCCTGCCTGGCACTGGCCACTCCAAGCTCAGCGTGGATTCTCTTTAGTCCTATCTTGATGACATTCCTCTTGCTTCGTGTTTCAGGGGTTGCGCTGTTGGAAGAGGGTCTGAGCAAGACCAAACCGCAATATGCCGACTATGTGCGTCGCACCAGCGTATTTTTACCGTGGCCACCCAAACCAGAAAGCCATCGGCGACAAGGGTCCTAGGTATACTGGGCGCTGGCACTTTTGATTGTTAGTGTAGGTGGAACATGAGCGAATCGACATCCTTCACCGCCGAGATCCTGGAAACCAGCGCGTCTGCCTATGCTGGCTGCGCCGCCCACCTCTTCTTGGAGCAAAATCCCGAGATTGCTGACGAGTCTTCGCGGGGCGACCTGCGGACCTGGAAATCTCATTTGACCCATCGTGTGCTGGAGCTCTCGGCTGCGGTTGGAGCGGAAGAGCCGGCGATCTTCGCGGCTCGGTTGCAGTGGGCAGGCAAAGCCTTCGACGCTCGCGATATGAAGACGCGCGATTTGCGATCGAGCCTCGCCTGCCTGCGCGAGGTGCTGGCAGAAGAGTTGCCCGAGATCGCCCGTGAGACGGCTACGAGCTACATCGACTCTGCGCTCGATGCTTTCGATCAGCCACCCAGCAAACCAGCGATGGGTTCAGGGCTCGATCCCGCGAACCCGACGGATCGACTGGCGCTGCAATACCTTCAAGCGGCGCTGGAAGGCGACAGCCCCCACGCCGTCGACATCGTCATCGCAGCGACTGAAGATAGCCTGAGCGTCCAAGACGCCTACTTGAAAATACTACTCCCGGCCCAACAGGAGGTCGGACGCCTGTGGCATACCGGCGACCTTCGAATCGCCGAAGAACATCTGGTGACGACAACAACCGAACGAGTTATGTCGATCCTCGCTTATCGTTCGACTGCGCTCGCTGCAGCAGGGTCTGTTGCATTGCCGTCTACCGCCCATGGCAAAACCGTTCTCTCGGCAACGGTCGCCGGTAACACCCATCATTTGGCGGTGCGGGTGCTCGCCGACTTCTTCGAGATGGCAGGTTGGCGCTCGATCTGCCTGGGAGCCAATGTGCCACCTTCCGACTTGGCCACCGCAGTCGTGTACTTCGACGCCGATCTTTTGATGCTTTCGGCAGCCTTGTCAACGCAAATCAAAATGGCTCGTCAGACCATCGAAGAAGTACGTCAACTGCCAGATCGCACAACTAAAATCTTGGTCGGTGGCAGCGGGTTCAACGACGCTCCCGAGCTTTGGCAGCGGATAGGGGCTGATGGACACGCCCTGACGGCAGACTCAGCCGTCACCTTGGGGGCGCAACTCGTTGGGCTCGGATCCTCAGACCCTTAATCGCACCGGTATTGTCTCGACTAGCGTCCGATCGCAGATCCTGCCGCTTACCAGAGATATACTGCTCACCTCTTATGTCCGCGAAACCGATCGAGGACCCTAGCCCTGACATCCTCGCACGCTTGGGCGAGGGTGACCCCGGAGCTGCAGAGGAGTGCCTAGACCGCTATGGTGCCATGGTCTGGTCGCTTGCTCGACGGTTTTCTCCGAGCCCATCGGATGCCGAGGATGCTGTGCAGGAGATTTTCTTGGCGGTCTGGAAAAATGCCGCCCGCTTCGATCCGGCGAAGGCTTCCGAACCGACCTTCATCAACATGATCGCACGGCGGCGGTTGATCGATCTGCATCGCCACAAGCAACGTCGGCCCGAAGCGACAAGTAGCGAGCTCGAGCTCGAAACCATGGTGGACCAGCGATCCGGCGAAATCGAAGCGCGAGCCGAGATGCGACTTGCATCGCGAGCGATAAAAGACCTTCGGCAAGTCGAGCGCGATGCCATTTTGCTTTCGACTTACCACGGCATGTCGCATCGTGAGATTTCGCAGAACATGGATCTACCCCTCGGGACCGTCAAGACTTACATCCGCAGAGGTCTCAACCGAGTCCGCGAGCAACTAGAAACTATCGGCTAGGCAGCAGGACTCACAGCAGCCTGCTGCACGTCAACGCCATCGAACAGATGCTTCAACTGCTCGTGGCGATAAGAGAAAATTCGCTTCAAATCCGGGGCAACGAAGAGATTCCGGATGAGGCTTCCACCCAACACGGCATAGTTCACTTCGTCGTCAACCCAGGTGCCGCCATCGGCCTCGCGAAACCGGTGTTCGTGATGCCACATGCGATAAGGCCCGCGGCGTTGCTCGTCCACAAACCGAAAAGGCGGCTCCCATGCGGTGATTTCGCTGCGCCAACGCAGCGGAATACCGTGCACCCGTAGTCGATAGTCGATCAGCGCTCCGACCCGCATCTCGACCGGTACTGGGGTCATGATCTCGAACTTCAGCAGCGGCGGCGTCAGGCTCTCAAGGTTTTCCGCACAGGCGAAGAAATCGAAGACCCTCTCGATTGCGTGCGGAAGGAATATCGAACGCTCAAACGTGAATATCTTCATAGTGGTTCCTCCTCTATGAAGTACGACATCGCCTGACTGTTGGATGAGGACCTACCTCGGGATCAAGCGACTGCGGTCACCCAACTTTTCGAAATAGTCTGAGTGGGCCGCTAACGCTTCCTCCTCGACCTTGATCCGAACCCGCAGTACGAGAGCATTGGCGATCGAGAACAACAACGCGGTCCACCAAGCGCCATGGACCAGCGGCAGGGCTGCCACTTCGACGATCACCGCCAAGTAGTTGGGGTGGCGCAGCCAGCGGTAAGGGCCTCCTACCGATGGCGATTCTTCAGGCACCACAAAAACCCGGGTCGTCCAACGATCACCTAGACTCGAAATGGCCCAGTAGCGCAAACCCATCGTGCCGACAACAAGCGCCAGCATCGTCAGGCCGAGCCATGGCACAAACGGCCGTTGTTGCCAAAACACTTCGACTGGCGCGGCAATCAGCAGCCCGGTGTGCATCAGAGCCATCGGACCAAAATGCGACTGTCCCACCTCGAAACCGCCCCGGGCCCGCAGACGACGGGCATTACGCTGGGTGATCACGAGCTCCATCAACCGCTCGATGACCACCAGGCCGATCAGACCAACAAAAAGCCACCGGGTATCCATTGCGGCGCCATCCATCACGTTACCAGCGCACCAGGACGAGCTCGGAACAAAAGCCCGGGCCCATGGCGGTGATCATGCCGTAACTACCCGCCGCCGGACGGTGCTGGTCCATCGTCTCTCTCAGCACCAGCAGCACCGAGGTCGAGGACAGGTTGCCAACTTCACGCAGACTCTTCCACGTCACTGCCAGCGCCTCCGGCCCGAGTTCGAGCCCTTCCTCCATCGCCTGCAGTACCTTGGGGCCTCCGGGGTGACAGACCCAGGAGGAAACATCGTCCCGTGTCAGCCCATGGTCAGCCAGGAAGGTGTCGACATCCTCGCGCAGATGACCGGTCACCATTTGCGGAACCTCGGCCGATAACACAATACCAAAACCGAGCTCCGAAATATCCCAACCCATGACGCCTTCGGTGTCGGGGTAAAAGATCGAGCGTGTGTCGAGCACCTCGGGACCAGACGCCGCCGTCTGATGCTCGGCACCACTGATGACGACCGCTGCCGCACCATCCCCGAATAGGCCGGTGGCAATAAGATTCGGAATCGACAGGTCTCGCCGCTGCAGGGTCAACGAACAGAGTTCAACCGACAGCAGCACCGCAACCTGGTCGGGGAAGGCGCGCACATAGTCGACCGCACGGGCGATCCCGGCGGCGCCGGCAACGCAGCCCAGGCCAAAAATCGGTGTGCGTTTGACCGATGGTGACAAGCTCAGCCGATTCATCAACCGGGCGTCGAGGGATGGTGTCGCAACCCCGGTGACCGTGACGGTAAACAAGGCATCGATATCCGCAACCCCGAGACCGGCACGATCTAGGGCATCACGGACCGCCTCGGCGCCGATATCCTGCGCCACCTTGATCCAAGCATTATTCGCTTTGCCCCAGGTGTCGAGCTCGTCGTACTCCTCGATCGGCAACGCGAGATGGCGCCCGCCGACGAGAACGTTGCGATGCAATCGATCCAGTCGTTCGGGGTTGTGGTGCTGCTGCGCCCATTCAGACTTGAGCGCACCGAGCAGCTGATCTTGATCGTAGTAGTTGGCAGGAAAAGCTTTACCCACCGCCGAAATTCGCAAGCTGGGATCTCCTCGTGGAACCAGAACGTTTCATTCCTTACGGTCGCCGCTCGGCTCCGCTGGCGAAGCATAGGTCAGCTCGGACGATTCCGAGTCTGCTGCGCTTGCCGAATCTGCTGTGCTCGCCGTCGAAGCTGACCTCGATGTCTCGGGGTCAGCCGCAACATCCGATGCAGGGTCTTCTACGGGCTCCGGATTCTCTGTGGATGCAGAGTCTTCGTCCGATCCTGGGTCTTCGTCCGAGACTGGGTCTTCGTCCGAGACTGGGTCTTCGACTGTCGCCTCGGCTGTACTCGATGCCGCTGGACTCGCCACTGCAGCCTTGGGTACCGCCAACTCCCACGGATCGAGCCCCGATCGTCGCGCCAAGTAAGCCAAGCTGAGACCACAGACGGAGTAGAGGGCCCACCAACCGAACGCCAGCGTCCACCAGGGATCTTGCGGTTGACGAGCTGCAACCACAATCGTGATCACCAGCAACGGTCCGCGGAAGACCCAACCAACCCAACCGGCAACCAAGCCGTCGAGCCACCAGGACCCAAACCGACCACGGGTCAACAAGAAGAGTGCGATCAAACCCGCGGACTCGACCAGCCAGGTACCGAGCACCAGCTGTCCGGGAACCCGAGGCTGGTCGAATAGTGCCAGGCGAATCACCGAGCCACTACGAGGCTCGAAGTCGAGTAGCTCGACCGCAAAGCCAAAAAGGGCCAGCAGCAGCACCAACAACGGAACGGCGTAAACGATGAAGCGTAACAAAGTGGTTCGATGCTAGCCCACTTCGATCAGGTCGGCCAGCTTAGGAGTCAATCCGCCAAAGCGACCAACTGCCGACGCCGTAGCTGCGAGCCATTAGCGCCATCCAGACCCTCAACGCCGGTCTGCAGAGGATCGAGCCAGTCACTGAGTCGGAAACCGAGGCGGCCACGGCCTTCCCAGGCTGCTGAAAACCGCCCAAACCAATCCGCCTGTGGCGTTGCGCAGGCCGCATAACCACCGTGCAACAGCCCAACAACTCGCTTTTGTCGATTGAAGAGGGGTGCGCCCGAAGACCCGCCTTCGGTGGATCCAACCTCCCACTGACCGATGCGCAGATGGTTACCGTGCAACAGCGGCTCGTCGCTGAGGTGTTTCGTGGTCGTCGCACGATCGAAATCGAAACTGATCCGCTTGACATCGGTGTTGGGGTGATGGATGACAGCGGAACCGGCGGGATCTACCAACGACCGATCCCAGCCAGCATAATAAACGCCAAACTCTGGAGACGGCAGATCGTCGAGCTCGAGCAACACCATGTCGGATGGGCGATGCGATGCATGGAATATGGCACCGGTCTGGAATGCGTCCAGGTAACTCGCTGTTGCCTTGGGGACTTTTCGATCCGCGGCCTCTTCGGCGCTGCACTCGTCCCGCTCGTGGTTCCACATCACAACCACCGAGGCTACGTTGTGGGTCGTGACACCACAATGGCTTGCCGTCAAGAAGAACGGTCGCCCATCCTGGGCCGTATTGTTGACCAAGAAGCCGGTACAGAATCGCGTTCCCGCCACCGAGATCAACGCCACCGAACGCGCCTGATCGTTCCATGCCTTGGCCTCTGAGCAAGCGACATCACGATGACAGGCTCCAGATTTTGGCTCCGCTGCACCGAAGCCGGCATACCCATGCTGGACCTGCGACAGCTCGAGCTCCAACTGATCCAGCTCGTCCACCGGTAGTTGCAGCTCCAGAATCAGATCGTCGGTCGGGATTGGGGGGGTCCACAGCTCACCGTGGGTCTCGTTGTCATCTGCCGTGAACGGACCAATACCGTATTGACCGTCCGCTGAATGCAAATAGAGCTGCCCCCCCGGCGGCATGCGATATTGCCGAAATGCCAAATTGAGCGAGTGTGCCCCCGGCGATCGCAATCGTAACCGCCAACGAGCCACCGCACCGCGGAGCATCTGCCAATCTCCGAGAGCGTCCGTCCAGGGATTGATTTCGACATCCATCGACACCGCGTAGTGTGGTACCCGACCGTTGATTGCCCGCCGTTCATCGGCCAGCCGAATCTCTTGTTCGTCGACTGCCGGCAGCACAAACTGCTCGATCGCGTCGAGTTCACGGCCGGAAATCTCCGCCGCACCTGCAACCGGGAACCACAGCATCGCCACCAAAGCGATGACAAGGGGTACGAAGGGTCGAAACATCGGAGACCTAGAGAGTGGAGATCGGGGTGGCGCAAGCTTTGAGAGCGGCGTCGCGGACGATATCGTGCAGCATCATACCATGGACTCTCAGGGGCCCTGTTCGGTTCCGGGCAGCCCGAGTTAGAACCCTCGTTAAGCCAGTGTGAACCTCACAACCACGAGGTGAAAATCTCAGGACACCTCTGCGAACTTCACACACCCGAGTTGCGATTCGCAGAACGCCTCTGTGAACTTCACACACCCGAGTTGCGATTCGCAGAACACCTCTGTGAACTTCACACACCCGAGTTGCGATTCGCAGAACGCCTCTATGAACTTCACACACCCGAGTTGCGATTCGCAGAACACCTCTGTGAACTTCACACACCCGAGTTGCGATTCGCAGAACACCTCTGTGAACTTCACACACCCGAGTTGCGATTCGCAGAACGCCTCTGCGAACTCTACACACCCGAGTTGCGATTCGCAGAACGCCTCTGTGAACTTCACACGGACGATAAGGTCCAGAGCGTTCGACAAAAACACACGTTGGGGGACGACGACTCCGTTGATCTAGGGAATTTCGGCCAGACCCGACGTCGGGAACGAATCTCAGCTCGCCAGTTCGGGTAGATCTCGGAACAACTCGAGAGCTTCCGGATTGGCCAGGGCATCCGCATTCTTCACTGGCCGACCGTGGATAACCTCACGCACCGCCAACTCGGTGATCTTGCCGCTCAAGGTGCGTGGGATATCCGCGACCAGGACAATCTTCTTGGGCACATGGTACGGCGAAGCATTGGCCTTGATCTGCTGACGAATGCGACCGCTCAAGTCGTCTGAAAGCTCGACGCCGTCGCGCAGCCGCACGAACAGCACGATACGAGTGTCGTCGCCCCACTGCTGGCCAATCACCAAGCTCTCGACAACCTCATCGTTCTGTTCGACCTGACGGTAGATTTCTGCGGTGCCGATGCGCACCCCTCCAGGGTTGAGGGTGGCGTCAGAGCGACCATAAATGATCATGCCGCCACGTTCGGTGATCTCCGCCCAATCACCGTGTCGCCAGATGCCAGGAAAGTGTTCGAAGTAGGCGGCGTGATATCTGGAACCGTCGGGATCGTTCCAGAATTCGACCGGCATGGAGGGGAACGGTTCGGTACACACCAATTCTCCCTTTTGGCCAACCACTGACTGGCCGGCATCGTCGAACACTTCCACTTTCATACCCAAGCCACGGGTTTGGAGCTCACCGCGATAAACCGGTGCAATCGGGTTGCCGAGAGCAAAACAGGAGATCAGATCGGTACCACCCGAGATCGACGACAGGCAGACGTCGTTTTTGATGTCGCGATAGACAAAATCGTAACTCTCCGGTGCCAACGGCGAACCGGTGGAGAGGACAGCCCGCAAAGCGGAGAGATCGTGCGCTCGCCCAGGGTGCAGACCCTCTTTTTCAACCAACGACAAGTATTTGGCACTGGTGCCGAAAATCGTGATCTGCTCGCGCGCCGCCATCTCGAACAGAATGTCGCCCCGGGGTTTCACCGGCGAGCCATCGTAGAGCACCACCGTGGCACCCACCGCCAGGCTCGACACCAGCCAATTCCACATCATCCAGCCACAGGTGGTGTAGTAGAAGATGTGATCGTCACGCCGCAGGTCGGTGTGGAGGATCAGCTCTTTCAAGTGCTGGATCAAGGTTCCGCCAGCGCCGTGCACCATACATTTCGGTAGGCCTGTCGTGCCCGAGGAGTACATGATGTAGGCCGGGTGGGCGAAGGGTTGTTGAGAGAAGTCGATCTCCCCGGGCTCGAAGTTGCCCACGAAGTCTGCCCAGGTCACGACCCGATCCGAGAAGGCGAGATCCGGCGTGGGGTCCAGATAGGGCACAACCACGACCTGTTCGATCGCCGGAATAGCCAACAACACCTTCTGAACCCGCTCCAGGGAGCCAAACGTCTTACCGCCGAAGCGGTAACCGTCCGCCACGAACAACACCTTGGGGGCGATCTGACCAAAACGATCCAGCATACCCTTGGCGCCAAAATCCGGCGAGCAAGACGACCACACCGCCCCCAGGCTGGTGGCGGCGAGCATTGCCATCACCGTCTGGGGCAAGTTGGGCATGAATCCCGCAACCCGATCACCGGGCTCGACCCCCAGCCGCCGTAAAGCTTGCGCTAGACGGGAGACCTCGTCGTAAAGCTCGGCGTAGCTGTGCTCGCTTTGGCGCCCGGCTTCGTTCCAAAACACCACCGCGGCACGATCGTCGCGGTAGCGCAGAAGGTTCTCGGCAAAATTGAGCCGTGCTTCCGGAAACCAACGTGCACCCAGCATGGTTTCTGCTGGCTGGAGGGTCACCTCCGGCGGTTCGGAGGCGACGATCCCACCGTAATGCCACATGGCTCGCCAGAACGCGGCAGGCTCGTCGACCGACCACTGATAAAGCGAGGGATAGTCGGTCACCGACGGCACGGCGGCGCCCACCTCGTGGATGAACGCCGTCAGGTTGGCTGCGCCGACCCGGTCTTCAGACGGCGTCCAGAACGGATCACTCTCATGGGTGGGCTGACTCATACAATAAGGAACTTATGCTGGCGTTTAGGCCGGCAGAATTGTGCCTCGGCACTCACCGAAGCCAACCCGCGCCGTGCCTTCCTTCTCACACGCACCGCGCAGGATCACCTCGTCACCGTCCTGCAAGAATCTGCGCACTTCGCCGGTGGGCAAGTCGATCGGCTCGCTGCCCCGCCAGGTGAGCTCCAGCAAACACCCCCGGGCACTCTTGTCTTGGCCGGAAACGGTACCGCTCGCCAACAGATCGCCGGGCCGTAGGTTGCATCCATTCGAGCCGTGGTGGGCCAACATCTGAGCCGCCGTCCAATACATGTCGCGAAAGTTGGCACGACTCAGGCGATGGGGTTCGAGGCCCTGCTGCCGCATCTGGGGCGTGCGGATGAACACCTCGAGATCGAGATCGACCCCACCGTGGGAGCGATTGCGCTCCGAGTCGAGGTGTGGCAACGGCTGGGGATCTCCTTCCGGCCGCTCGAAAGCCGGGATGCGATAGGGCGCCAGGGCTTCGGTGGTGACCACCCAAGGTGAGACCGAAGTCGAGAAGCTCTTGGCCAGAAACGGTCCTAGAGGTTGGTATTCCCACTTTTGGATATCTCGGGCCGACCAATCGTTGACCAGGCAAAAACCGAAGATGTTGTCGTCGGCTTGATCCACGGAAAAAGCCGTTCCCTGGTCGTTGCCCGCCCCGACGAAGAAACCAACCTCGAGCTCGTAGTCAAACAGCTTGCAGGGCCCGAAGGTTGGGGCCTCCGCATCGTCAGCTTTGGTCTGACCGTGAGGACGCCGAACCGGTGTATCGCTCACCACGATCGACGAGCTGCGGCCGTGGTAACCGATCGGGATGTGTTTGTAGTTCGGCATCAGCGGGTTGTCTGGACGAAACATGCTGCCGACGTTGGTGGCGTGGAAGATCGAACAGTAGAAGTCCGTGTAGTCACCAATCGCAGCAGGCATCCCCATCTCGGCATCCGACATCGGCACCAGGGTGGCTTCGGCCTGCTGCTGCTGAGCACTGTCGGAACGCAGCAGACGAGAAATCGCTTGCCGCAGCGCCGACCACTCGGCAGCACCGAGGCCCATCAACGTATTGAGCGAGCTCTCCCGGCCAGCTTCTGCAGCAGCGCCAGTCAGCAGACCCTGGTCGCAACAGGCGGCGAGGTCGAGAATCTGGTCACCGATCGCAACGCCGACCCGGAATGGCTCGGCACTGCCTTGGCGGCGAAAGACGCCAAACGGCAGGTTTTGGACCGGAAAATCCGCACCCGGCGTATTGGCCGAGTCGAGCCAGCTGCGCAGATCGGAATTGTGGGTTTCGTTGAGTGTCTGTGTCATGGTTCAAGATCCTAATAAGAATCGAAGACAAGCGACCGGCTGGTGCCCTGTTTGATTAGAACGTTCCGAATATTCTCGAGGATTTCTTGTGGCTGACAAGGCTTGCCGACGCAGGAATAGTGGGGCTCTTTAGAGGAGGCGTAACGCCGTCAGGCGCAAGAAAGACCGAGAATAGCGGAACGGATTAGTCAAACAGGGCATTAGTCTCCGAGTTGTTGCAATAGCTCACTGGCCTGCTGACGCTTCGAGGCGTATCCGGGACCCGATGCCAGCTCTAAGAAACGCGCCAGGGCCTGGCGTGCGTGTTCCTCGTTCTCGAGCTGTGCCTCGACCAACCCCATGTTCAAGAGCACGTCCAAGTTGTCGGGAGCGCGCTGCAAGGCTTGCTTCCAAGCATCAATAGCAGCCGTCGACGAATCTAGATTGTAGAGTGCTATGCCGAGATTGTTCCATGAACCAACCAGATCTTGATCGATCCCAAGGGCTTTTTCTGCGTGGACCCGGGCTTCGCGGTACCGCTGCCTGGTAATTGCGAGAAAAGACAGGTTCTCGTATGTCCGGGCCAGCTTTGGATCCGCAGCCAACAAGCTCCGCAGAATCGAGTCTGCTTGATCGTAGAGCCCGAGATACGTCAAAGCCAATGCAAGATGGTTGCGCGCTTCGAGATCGCTCGCCTTCTCGGCCAAAGGCGTCAGGATCTCCTTCGCCTCCTGGGCACGACCGGTGTTGACCAGGGTTAACCCGAGTTGGCGTAGAAGCTCGCGACCGGCAACACCTTCCTGACGAGCCTGAGTCATGACCTCGACCGCCCGTTCGAGCTCTCCGGTCTGAATCAACAAGGTCGACAAGTAGATGTAGACCACACCCATGGAGGGCCTCTCTTTGAGGATTTCCTCTCCGAGTTTGATCGCCTGCCGCGCTTCGCCTCGGGTGGCAAGGTCTGCCAGACGCCCGACCTTGTGATCGAGCGCAACCAATGTCTTGGGGTCGTCCGCCGCGGTATAACGCTGCTTCTTGACCGTCTTGGCGCCGAGATAGCCAAGGCTGCGGAGGCGCTCGGCGTCATCTTCGGAGATCTCGCCCATAGCTGGCGGCCAGCTCGACTCCTCGGGGATCAACCGCACCAGGGCCTGAGCTGTTCCGCGCTCTCGGACAAAAAGATTGTGCTGCTCGCCAGGATCTTCACCCAGTTCGTAAAGCTCGGGTATCGGCAACACGATGAGCTTACGATCGCCCTCGAGGACGCCGCGCATCGGCGCCCAGCCATAGTCGAGGTGGGCGGAGAGTGCCTCGAAGAAGGACTCTTTCGGATGGCCGCTTGCCGGATCCAGCAACGACCGTCCCGGTAGGTCAGGTATCGGCTCCTCACCCAAGGCCGCCAATAGGGTCGGCATGAGGTCGATATGGCGTGCCGATCGATCGTCGCGTGCGGGTTCGATGCCGTCACCCCACAACACCATCGGTACGGCCAGGGTCGACTCATAAGCGAATAGGCCATGCGTCGCCTCGCCGTGTTCGCCCAGCGACTCACCATGGTCCGAGGTGAACGCAATGACCGTCGAACTTTCTTCACCTTCTACAAAGCGGCCGAGCAGCGGTGTCAAGAATGCGTCCACCGCAGAGACTTCGCCGCGATACGGATCGGTTGCGAACCGAGACCGGAACGGCTCAGGCGGGGCATAGGGAGCGTGGGGATCGAACAGATGCACCCACAAGAATTTGCGCTGGTCTCGATTAGCGAGCCACCAGCTCAACGCCCGTTCGACCACGTCGTCGCCCCGACGCTCGGAGTAGGAGAAGAGGGCACTGCCGGCATCCTGTTGTTGGGCGTTGAGCTCTTGGTCTCCAACTTCGTCATCGTAAACATCGAAGCCACGAGCCAGACCGAATCTAGAATCGAGCGGGAAGGCAGCAACAAACGCCGCGGTGGCAAACCCTTCCGCCTGCAACATCGAACTCAAGGTGGGAATATCATCCGCCAGAACGAAGCCACCGTTGTGCCGCACACCGTGCTGGAAAGGGTAGAGGCCGGTCAGGATACTAGCGTGCGAGGGTAGGGTCGTCACAGCATGCGCGTGGGCTTTGGCGAAGACCCGACCGGTGCTGGCTAGACGATCCAGGGTCGGGGTTTCGACTTTGGCATCACCAGCAAATCCCAAGGTGTCGGCACGCAGCGTGTCGATCGTGATCAGGATCGCATTGCGATGGGGAACCAAGCCTCCGCCTCGACTCTGGTCTGGCACAGCGGCAGCCGCAGCCGCCACTTTCACCAGCCCACCAAGCAGCAGCAAACAACCAAGCTGGGCCGCAACAGCCGACCTTTGCAGGCGAGCCGTAGCTAGCCAGCGGATCCTGTCCGAATCTCGCCGCACCGCGGCCCAATGGTTCATCGGCTGACTTCAGCCTCCTCCACAATCTCCACCCGAGAACCTACCACGAGGCCTTCGGTGATCATTTGGCGCGCTCCCGAGGGCCAGTGGACCTCGATGTGATCGATCTTCTTCTGATCACCTAGGCCGAAGTAGAGCGGTAGTGAGCTATGCGACAGATAGCCCGACTTGCCGTCGTTTGATTGGGTCAACACCAGATCACCGGCTTTCACCTGGACAACCGCACCAAGTCCATCTCGATTCGACGTTTTACCCACCAACTCAACTTCCAAGGTGTTGATTTTGGTCTGTTCTGACAGATCGCTGATCAAAATCAACGGCGGGGCGTTGAACTCATTGGTGACGATATCGAGGTCACCATCGCGGTCGAGATCGAAGATCACCGAGGATCGCGTCCCGAGGGTTCCTAGCACAGTGACGGACCCGTCTTCACCCTCACAATGATCGTGTGTTTTATCTTTGCCGCCGCATTCGAGATCAAACCAGTCCTGGGTCACTTGCTTGTCCTTGCGCGGTTCGACCCCGAGCACGTATTCGCTATCCAAAAACTTCTCGCCCTTGTTGTTGAGGAGCAGCGAATTGACCGCGTAGCGGAATGGGTAGTTCATGCTCGACGTGAAGAAGAGGTCCTCGAAGCCATCCGCGTTGAGGTCGCCAGCGCTCAGCCCCCATGGCCAGTAGTTCTCGGTGCCGACGGCATCAGAGATCTCCTCCCAGGCGACGCTGCCTCCTTTGTTACCGAGGTGGCGGTAGAACGCGTTGCCGAAAATGTTGTTGGCACCACCCTGCAGCTGGGGCTCCTTCCACTGCATCCGCGACTTGAGTTTCTCGCGCTCGGGCCCAATGTTCTCACTCATGTCGGAGTGCATATCGGTCAAGGCTAGATCAAAGAGACCATCGTTGTTGTAGTCGAGAAACTCGATCCCCATCGAGCCCCAAGGAGTTTTGGGGAACAGCTTGGCGGAGGCATCTTCGAAACGATTGCCCTCGATATTGAGATAAACGTGATCATCCCCTTGCATGTTGGGCAGGTAGAGATCGAGAAAACCGTCGCCGTTGAGGTCGATCACCGACACATCACCGCTCCAACTGCCATCGACCAACCCGGTTTGCTTCGAGACATCGGCAAAACGCACGCTGCCACCGTCGCTACGACCGAGATTCTTGTAGAGGATGCTGGTTTCGGTTCGCTCATCGAAAAGGTGGCCGGAAAACGCCTGCTCGACGCCGATGTAGTAATTCGCTCGGCCTTGGCGACTGGTGGTGTAAACACCGACGTTGGTCACAAATAGATCGAGCAGGCCGTCGCGGTCGTAATCGAAGAAGGCAGCGCCGGACGAATGACCAACATGGTCAACTCCCGCCGCCTGAGAGATGTCTTTGAATCGACCCTTACCGTTGTTCTCAAACAGGAGATTGCCCATTTTGACAGTGGTCACGAAAAGATCGGCATCTCCGTCATTATCGATATCGGCGAAGGTGCCAGCCACGCTGATGCGGTCTGCCACCGCCACTCCAGCCGAGTCGGTGATGTTCTCGAACTTGCCCTTGCCGAGGTTACGCCATAACTGGTTGGCGCCAACTTGATTGAGAAAGTAGATATCGTGCAAGCCGTCGCCATCCACGTCCCCTACCGTAAGGCCGTTCCCATGGTCATAGTGCACCATCTTGTAGTCTTTGCCCGCATCGTCGACGATCTGGTGCCGGAATTGAATACCGCTCTCGTCCGTACGGTCCGTGAAACCGAAGAAGTAGAAGACCTTGAACTGATCGAGAGTTTCAAGCTGGGCTTTGGCTCGGTCCATCAAAGCGCTTTCGCCGATATCACCCGGCACCAGCAGGCGCTTCCGCGGTTGCGTCTGAGCCTCTTCCGCATCAGCTGTCCACAGTGGAAGACACAAACACGCCGCCAGTCCGAGACCCACATAGCTTCGGCGATCGAACGTCATCTCTACGCTCCTTTTTCCGGTTGTCGACTCCTCGAACGGGAGCCGCATGTCAGTGTACCGATTGGTCTGGCGGACTATCAAGCGATCGGCCAATCCGCCTATGCTACGATCTCAGCGGCGGTACCTGCCGCTCTCCGCGTCGCTTGCTCTCGCCGGCTAGGATACCTATCCTCCTCGCGATCGCCACTTTCAGGTCGTCCAACTAGGCTCTGTTCTCTATCCATGGATTCACCATGAGTTTCACCGCGCATTTTCGCACCTTCTCGTGCCTTCTCGGCATGCTGTCCTTCGCCTCACCTGGTTGGATTGCAGCGGATACTGCTGAGATATTCGAAGAGCTTACCGGTTCCGGATTCGACTTTGTGCAGTTCAACGGCATGTCCGGTCAGTTCTACATGGCCGAGATCAACAGCGGTGGCGGTGCCCTCTTCGACTACGACAACGATGGCGACCTCGATCTTTATTTGGTGCAAGGCCAGATGCTTGGCGCCTCCCAGGATCCGGCCAAGTCCAAGTTCCCACCGCGCCACCCGCTGCCGCTGACCGATCGCCTCTATCGCAATGACCTGCAGGTGGGCCCCGGCGGTCAACCCATCTTGCGTTTTACCGATGTCACCACCAAAAGCGGCCTCGTGCCTGCCGCTTACGGCTTTGGTGTGGCCGCGGGCGACTACGACAACGACGGTTGGATCGACCTCTACGTCACCCGATTGGGCTCGAACACGCTGCTACGAAACCAAGGTGACGGTACGTTTGCCGACGTCACTCAAACAGCCGGAGCGGACGACACTGGCTGGAGTGTGCCGGCGGCATTTGTCGATTTCGACCGGGATGGATGGCTTGATCTTTACGTCGGCAATTACCTCGATTTCACCCTCGCAAAACACAAGATCTGCCGTACCGCAACCGGCGCGCAGGACTACTGTGGACCCACCGCGTATCGCGGCGCCCCGGATCGGCTGTTTCGCAATCGCGGTAAAGCGAGCCCCGGCGGTTTTCAAGATGTCAGCGCCACCGCCGGCATGCTGCGTCAGCCCAGCAAAAGCCTCGGGGTTGTCAGCGCCGACTTCAACAGCGATGGCTTGCCCGATTTTTATGTCGCCAATGATTTGGCAGCGAATCAGATGTGGATGCAAACCCCGGACGGGCGCTTCCGCGACGAGGCGCTGCTGGCCGGTACCGCGGTCAACGCCCACGGTAAAGCGGAAGCCAGCATGGGAGTTGATGCCGGAGATTTTGATGGCGATGGCGACGACGATCTATTCATGACTCACCTGGTTCGGGAAACCAACACCCTCTTTCTCAACGACGGCCACGGCATGTTCGAAGATGCCACCATCGAAACCGGCCTCGGCGTTCCGAGCTGGTCTCACACCAGTTGGGGTACTGCCTGGTTCGATTTCGACAATGATGGTTGGTTGGACCTGATGATCGCCAACGGCGCGGTCAAGATCATCGAAGAACTCGCCAACGCCGGAGATCCTTATCCGTTCCATGAAAAGAACCAACTATTCCGAAACCGCGGCGACGGGAAGTTCGAAGATGTCACCAGGCAGGGTGGCAAAGTCTTCGATCGATCTGAGGTCAGCCGTGCGATAGCGGTCGGCGACCTCGACAACGATGGCGACAGCGACGTGTTGCTAGTCAACAACAATGGGCCGGCCCGTCTCTTGATCAACACCGTCGGCCAAAAGAGCACATGGTTGGGTTTACGCCTCCTGGACAGGGCGGGAAAACGGGACTTGTTGGGAACACGCATCGCAGTGCATCGGCAGGGTCATAAAACTATCTGGCGCCGGACTCGTAGCGATGGATCGTTTGCTGCCGCCAACGATCCACGGGTGCTGGTCGGTCTCGGGGACCACGCTGGACCTGTCGACGTTGAGGTGCACTGGCCAAACGGACTTGTCGAACGCTGGGAGAAACTCCCAACCGGTCGTTATACCGCCTTGCATCAAGGTGCTGGAAGGAGTCAGCCATGAATTCGTACAACCGTCCTCTCGTCTTCGCTTTTTTGATCGTCGGCGCCTTGTTCGCCGGGGTTGGAAGCGGTCAACCGGCGGGGAGGTTTCCGGCGTTGACAATTCCAAGACCTGACCTCAGCGCCATGGAAGCGACCGCCAGAGAGAAGATAGAGTCCATGCAGGCATCGTTGGAGACGTTGAAACAACGCGAAGACATCCAGCCTACAGAGCTCGCCGAAGCTTTCGGCCACCTCGGCCAGTTGTTCCATGCTTACCGACTCTTGGATAGCGCCGAAGAGAGTTACTCGATCAGCGGTCGCCTGTCACCCGAAGATTACCGGTGGTTGTACTACCTGGCCCTAGTGCAACATGCCGAAGGCGAGCTTGCAACGGCGATCACGAATTACGAGTCTGCGCTGGCTCAACACGCCGACGATCCAGCGATCTTGCTCCGACTCGGTGATGCCTTGGTCGAAGTTGATCGCACCGCCGAGGCGCGTCAACGCTTCGAGCGCGTGCGTGAGCTCGAACCGGACAGCGCCGCCGCCTATTACGGTCTCGGCAAGGTCGCCGGTTTCGACAACGAGTTTCAGACCGCCGTCGCACACTTCGAGAGAGTGCTCGAGTTACAGCCAGATGCTTCGGTTGTCCACTACTTGCTGGGGCAGGCTTACCGCAAGATCGGCGAACTCGACAAAGCGCGAGAACATCTTCAAAAACGGGGCCAGGAAGAGGTCCTGTTCACCGATCCGCTCGGGGATCAGGTCGCCCGCTTGGCCAAAGGCACCGCGTTCGAAATTGTTTTGGCACTCGCTGAATCTGCTGACGACTATTCGGACGAAGAATTTCTCGGCTTCGCGCTGTCTCATTTCGGAGATGTTCGCGGCTCGATCAAACAGCTCGAGCAAGGCTTGAACTTAAAGCAGGACGCGGACGCCAGCGCCGACGAACAAAGCCGGATCCACTATGTCCTCGGCGGACTGTTGGTGAACGATGGGCGAGACACCGAGGCGATCGTGCATTTCAAACGGGCCCTCGAGCTAGCTCCCGAGTTGACCGACGCCCGCGTCAAGCTCGGCAATGCTCAAGCCCGTGCTGGCAACTATGAAGCGGCAGTGACTGCCTACGACTCCGTCGTCGCGAGTCAACCACAGAATGCGACGGCGCTCCTCAAGCGCGTCTCGGCACTGATGGCTCTAGGGCGCGAACCGGCCGCCCGCAAAGACTTGGAGAAGCTCTTGACGTTGAGTCCAGAATCGAGCGAAGTTCACGTTCGTTTGGCCTCACTGCTCGAGAAGAACAACGAGCTAGAGTCAGCCATCAACCTTTACCTAAAGGTCCTGGATCTCGAGGTCTCGCTACAAGAGAAGCCCCTCGTCCACTACCGACTAGCGACATTGCTGCGCCAAGTGGGACGCTTCGACCAGGCGATCGAACAATACAAAGCAGCCCTCGAGGTTGAGCCGACACTCGCACCAGCGCTCAACAACTTAGGTGGCTTGCTGGCCCAAGTCGGCAATATGAGCGATGCCGCCAAGGTTTTCGGTGCGCTGGTTAGGTTAGCGCCAGAACAGCTTCAACCTCGCCTGGCAGAATCGACGGCGTTGATTCTCAGCGGGCAATATGCAGCCGCCACCACGCGGCTCGAGGAGGCCCTGGCAAAATTTCCCGACGAGCTGCCGATCAAAGATATCCTGGCACGTCATCTCGCCGCTGCACCCGATCAGGCGGTACGCAACGGTTCGCGAGCGGTTGAGCTGGCGCTGGATCTCTTCGACAACGTACCGTCGCCCGAGAGCGCCGAAACCTTGGCGATGGCCTATGCTGAAGCCGGCCGCTTCGAAGATGCTCTGAAGTGGCAGCGTCAGCTGATTGCCGAGTTAGTCCCCGACAGCGACCCTGAGCTAGCGAAACGCTTAGCGGCCAACCTGACGCTTTATGAACGCGGCGAACCGTGCTGCGCCGAAGCGGAAAACTGAGCTAGATCCTTTTGGCGTGATAAGACCCCAAAAAGCCTATTCAGGATGCGCTCGAGCGGTGAGTCTCAGGGGCTCTTGACGCCGGTCGGGGGTTCGGTAGCCATAGCGATCTCTGAGGCAGAGGTCGCCCGCCAGGGTTCCTTGCTGAGGTAAGAGAGCAGGCGTTTGTTGAGCCCTTCGAGCTTGGCGCTGTCATCCACTTTCTTGGCCTCGGCTATCAAGCCCCGTTGGTGTTCGATCGCTTTGTCGAACTGGCCGGTCTCAGCATAAGCCATCGCCACGGTCTCGGCGGTCTCGAAGTTTTTGACGACTTCATAAACCTTGAGCGCCAGTTGCAGCGCTAAATTGCCATCGCGGACTTCGTCGAGGGGCGCCGATGCAACCAGCCTTGCCAGAGTGTGGGCTAATTGGCCATCTCTCGGCAAGGCTGTCAAACCATCCTCCAGCTTCTTGCGGGCATCAAGGTAACGGCCTTGGAAAAGGATTGCTGTGATTTCTCCTCGGCGTGCGGCGCTGTTCTGCGGATCGATTGCGACCACCGCTTCAAAAACTGGCCCGGCATCCTCGAACCGCCCGAGCGAAGCGAGCAATCCGGCCAATTGGAAACTGATCCGGGCATCCTCTGGAGCCAGTTTTACGGCTTCCTCGAGCTTCACGATAGCGGCTTCGAAGTCGCCCTGACGGCTGAGGCTATTAGCCTCCTGAGTTAGCTCGATAGCCCGGGCATCGGTGGCGATCAACTGCGGCGCTACAAGGCTACACAGGGTGGCGATCACGAGGAAAACGGAGACTTGCTGACTTCTCATACTGTTGGATTCCTTGGGCTTCGGGTCTCTGCTGGCTTGATCCCATCTCCAAGTTACCATGCTCAAGTCCAGAGACGGGAAGCGGAGCCCAGCTCAGTTCGGTGAAGGCACTCTGTTTGCTGGAGGGTCTATCATCACCGTGATGATCTCTTCGGGAACTTTGAGCGTCCACGGCTGGGATTGTTTGTAGGACTGCAATTCCGCTTGCCAACGCTCAACCGATTGTCCCCCGGCCGAATTTTTCTCTGCCGCTGCCAGCAACTGCTGTTGCAGCTCGATCGCTTCACCAAATCGACCAGCTTCCGCAAAGGCCATTGCCAGCGTTTCTGCGCTGTCGGCACGGCGGGTTTCCTGGTGCACACGGGTGGCGATCTGCAGCGCCAATTCACCGTCCCGGACGCTAGCCAGTGGTGCAGTGGCCAACAGCCGCGCTAAACCGTGCGCCAAAGCACGGTTGCGCGGCATCACCTCGAGCCCTTCCTGAAGTCGAGCTCTAGCGTCGTCATACCGACTTTGCAGTAGTAGGGCTGTCACCTCTCCTCGTCTCGCCGGTCCATGGTGAGGTGCTGCGTCAACCACTTGAGTGAACTGTGACAACGCCTCTTCGAAACGATTGAAGTGGCCGAGGATCGTCGCCAGCTCGTATCGTGCGTCATTGTTGCTGGGATCGAGGCGCACAACTTCCTGGTAGTCCTTCAGCGCAGCATCGATTTCACCCCGACTCAACTTCTTGCTTGCGATATCGGCCAGCATTCGAGCCTGTTGTTGTGGATCGGCTGCGGCCTGGGTCGCGGCGGCGGTTCGCTGTTGGCTCGCTTCGTCAGACCGCCCCAGATGCTCCAAAGCCTCAGCGTATCGAAGCCTCGGTTCGGGGTCTTCGGGAGCAACAGCCACCGCATTCTCATAGTCAGCGATCGCCTGTTGAGGCCGCCCGAGATTGATGTAGGCAGTGGCGCGCTGAATGAGCACCGATGCCGTCTCGGGCTGCTGTTCTAATATCTGATCGAAGTGCCCAACAGCATCTTCCAAACGACCTTGCCTGGCGAGAGCATTGGCGAGTTTGATGCGGGTATCCAGCCGATCTGGATCAAGCGCCAAGGATTCTTCGAAGGACTCGATCGCATCGAGTTCTCGACCCTGCAGGACCCGCAGACCACCGAGAATGCGAAGCAACTCTGCTCGCTCGAGGATGTCTCGCGCTGCATCTCCCGAGGTACCTGCCTTCAAACCCTCTTGAAGCTGTTCGACCGCTCCTTCGAGATCGCCGAGTTTTTCGAGACAAAAGCCGAGCGCCTTACGGGCGTCGAAACTGGTGGGATCAAGCTCTAGAGCCTTGGCATAGTAGCCTCGAGCCTGGGAGTATCGGGCCTCGCTGAATGCCTGTGCTCCGCGCACCAGGTAGATATCCGCAGTCCGCCCAAGCTCAGCGACCGTTTTGAGGTAGGGATCCGCAAACTGCACCGGCGCTTCACCTCCACGCGAGAGATGGAACGTCGCTTTCTCCAAATCCCCGAGCTTGCGGTAGGCCAGCCCCAGCGCATGGTGAATGCTCGAGGCAGTTGGTTGGAGCTCGAGTGCCTGTTCAAAATATTCGACTGCTTGTTGGGCGTCTTCTTGCGCCGCAGCAACTTTCCCCAGACCATCGAGCACCGCGGCAGACTTGGGATCGAGATCGAACGCTTTATGGAACAAGGTCAGTGCTTGGTCGTTAGCACCGAGGTCGAGACGCACTCTGCCGAGTCGGACCAGCGCGGGTAGATCGTTTGGTTGGAGTTTCAGAGCATTCTCGAGAACATCTGCGGCCGGCTCCAGGCGGCCTTGGATCTGAAACAGATAACCGAGGAGATACGGCCAACGAGGATTGTCTTGTTGGAGTAAACGAGCGTTTGCAAAGCTGACTTCCGCGGCATCCACAAAACTGTAGGTCAAATAGGTCAAACCCAGCTCGCCGTACGCTTGACTCAGCTTCGACGGTTCGTCCGCAGCAGCCAGAGCCTCAATTTCTTCTCGCTTCTCCTGCACCTGCTGACGAACGGTATCGTCAGCGCCACTGAGATCCGGGTAGGGAATTTCAGTAAGAACATTCTCTGGTGCAACGGGCGCGGGTTGCGAACAGCTCGAACTGACCGCGGCGACCGAAACGGCAGCGAGCACGATGAGCTTCCTGAGTGTCTTGGTTTGGATGTCTCGACTTGTCATCACTGTCTTACCGTCACTGTCTCTTACCGTCAAAGGCTCACCTTCACAGTCTTGTCGTCACTGTTTAGACGCCGCTACAGGCTCACCTTCACCTTGGCGGAGGGTGGAGTAACGGTCGACTGTGAGAGTTCGCCACTGCTCTTGGCTACCGTCAGGCCACTCGACAAGCACTCGATCAAATTTGGTACTCGCCGCGAGACCAAAGATCAGCCGAGAATCGTTGGCCGAACAATAGCTGCCATCGGTGCGAACCCGTCGCCACAACGTCGGCTGGCCGGATCGCTCGACACCAACCCGGGCCCCTAGCCCATCGCGCGGACTGGTCCCGACGACCAAACGCAGCCCCAGCCAATGATTGTCGGTACCAACCTCGTTGATCAAAAGACGACTTGGCCCGTTGTTGTTGATGACCAGAACATCGGTATCGCCATCGTTATCGACATCACCGAACGCTGCCCCTCGACTCACTTCCGAAAGCTCAAAAACGGCGCCTGCGTCTGCGGTGGTGTCTTCGTAACTGCCATCTCCAAGATTACGAAAGAGCTGGTTCGTTTGATGCACTGGGAAGGGATCCTTCTGACGGGCCAGGGCTTCGATCGTTTTCACAGCACCGTTGGCGATCAACAAGTCCAACCAGCCGTCGTTGTCATAGTCGAACCACCCGGTTCCAAACGACGTGAATGGGCGACTCGGTGCTCCAAGCCCAGAGTCGATTGTGCGATCGTCGAATAGTCCCCGGCCATCGTTGACGAAGAGCGTATTCGTCTGGCTCGTCAGATGGGTCATGAACAGGTCAAGATCTCCATCGCCGTCGAAGTCGGCTGCATCGACGCCCATGCTGGCCTCGGCTTTACCCCGAGCGTTGACCGAACAGCCGGCTAGCAGCGCTTCATCGGAGAACATTGCACGGCCCTGAGTGTCCTGTTTCTGGATCCAGAGGTTGTTGGGCTGGCTGTCGTTTGTTACATAGAGATCAGGCCATCGGTCGCCATCGAAGTCGGCCGCGATAACACCGAGGGCAGCTCCAAAACCCCGTTGCATCCCAACAGCATCGGTCACATCTTCGAAAGCAACGCTACTGCCAGTGCCACCCAAATTTCGAAACAGTCGATCGGGTTCGGGATCAAAAGCCCCTGGTCCACAGTAGTCCTGAGCTCCTATGAAGTCTCTGCAGATTTGACGTTGGACCAGATCGGCCGCGATGTAGTTTCCAACATAAAGATCGAGCCATCCGTCACGATCGTAGTCGAAAAAGACCGCAGGCACGCTCCAGCGCGGATCATCGGTCCCTGTCTCAGCAGTCACATCGGTGAACGTGACCGCCTTGCCAGAACCGGCGCCGTTATTCCGCAGCATCCGATTCGGCCCAAAGTTGGTGACATACACGTCGACCCAGCCGTCATTGTTGTAATCGCCGGTTGTGACCCCCATCCCATAGCTACCGGTTTCTAGCGGACCATTGGGACCGGAGCGGTTCAACTCGGCTAAACCACTTTCAACTGTAACGTCTGTAAATCTCGCGACGCCTGCTTCGAGATCGTTGCGGTAGAGTCGATCGGTGATCGGTGCGGAGTAGCGTGAGGGGAACGAGGCATCAGCGAGTGTTTTTCCGGGGCCGAGCATCGCGCCTTGAACCAGGTAGACGTCGAGGTCGCCATCGTTGTCGTAGTCGAAGAGTGCTCCCCCCGAGCCGGTGACCTCAGCCATATAGAACTCTCCCGACATGCCATTGAACTGGACGAAGTCGAGGCCCATCTGCTGTCCGCGTTCGGCGAATATTTCGGCGCTGAGTGCGGGTTTGTCTGGGCTCGACGGATGGGCTGGTGGAGCCTCCGAAACGGGCTCGCTGCAGGCCACTACCAACGTCAAGAGAACCGCGGACAAGGCTGGTCTGCTGGGCGCGTCTAGAGTCTGTTCCGTGTCATCACCGCATCTCCGCGGGAGCCCAGGGAACCACCGGCTGGGCGATCCTTCGATGTTCACGAATGGACTCTAGCATAGGCCTCCTCGACCTAGAAGATCACGCTCGAACATCGATCGACGCTGGTCTTCAGGTCGGCCATTGGACGCCCTTACTGGTGTCAACATCAACGGCATAGGCCGCTTGGTCTCTGCACCGCGGGGGTTCGCACCTTGGTTCGAGATGTCGTATAATGTGGATGTCCATCTATTTTGCGGGGACGAGCCGTCACCGAATGTTAAATTTAGAAGCTTCGACCGAAGCCTTCTCGTCAGATTTGGTGATTCAAAAATGTCGATCCAAAAATCAGGATTCCCAGAGCGATCGATAGTCCTTGCACACCCGCCGTTTCACCCCAAAGCGCTGATGAACAAGCAGTTAAGTGTCGCTTTTCAGATGTAGCAGAAACTGGCGTGCAGTTTGCAGACACTGTGCGTGTAGTCCCTGAAATCAGACCGTTTGTGGCCAGTTCCACTGTACTCGTCCCCGGCCAAGTCAAACACTCGGACAGTTTCAGGTCTACTCAGGAGCTTTCGGCTTAGCCGAAAGCAGAAGTTGTAACCGCTTCCGTTGAGGAGAAGAGGAAGCACGACGGAATGGAGAAAGTCGTATGAGGAGAAGCAACAGAAGGATGACCCTTTGGGTCTGTTTGGCCGTCGGCTTGTTGCTCGCACCCCAGGTGCTGGCACAGGTACCGACCGGCACCCTGAAAGGAGATGTGACGGATGAACAAGGCTCGGGCTTGCCCGGCGTCACGGTCACCGCCACATCCCCCAGTCTGCAGGGTCAACGTTCGACCGTCACGGGCAGCAACGGCACCTACAAAATTGCCTTTATGCCCCCGGGCGAATACAAGCTGACTTACGAGCTCGAAGGTTTTGCGACCAAGATCCGTACCCAAAAGATCTCGGCAGCGCAGATTTCGAGCTCGGACATCCAGATGCAGCTCGCCGAAGTGGTCGAAGAAATCATCGTCACCAGCAACGTTGACATCATTTCCGAAAGCAACACGCTAGCCACGACAACGACTCACTCGGAGCTCGAGTCGTTGCCGATCGCCCGCACCCCGTTGTCGGCTGTCAATCTCGCTCCTGGCGTCTCTGACACCGGCCCTAGTTCCGCACCGTCGATCTCGGGTTCCTTCTCATACGAGAACCTTTTCCTGATCAACGGTGTCGAGGTCAACGAGAACATCCGTGGCAGCTTCCTGCCGCTGTTCATCGAAGACGCTATTCAGGAAACGACAACTGCCACAGCAGGCGTTTCGGCCGAATACGGCCGTTTCACTGGCGGTGTGGTCAACGTGATCACAAAATCCGGTGGTAACGAGTTCTCCGGTTCTATCCGTGTCAACGTCGACAATGACGACTGGGTCTCAGACAAGACGGATCGCGTCTTCGACCCGACCTTCGAGCAAATCGACGACCGCAACGAGATTTATGAAGGTACCTTTGGCGGCCCGATCTGGCGTGACCGCATCTGGTTCTTCTTGGCGGGACGTGATCGTACCGAGGCATCGCAAGACACGACAGTGTTCACCAACATCACCTATCCCACAGGTGACGACGAGCAACGCCTCGAAGCCAAGGCCACGATCGCGCTCACTCCGAGTCACAGTGTGATCGGCTCCTACCTGGAGATCGAACGGACTCGCGCGGGTGACACCTTTGGCAACGTCTTGGATCTGCGGAGTTTGAACAACCGCACCGATCCTCAGGACATCAAGTCCGGTAACTACACCGGTATCTTGACCTCGAGTTTTTTCCTCGAAGCACAGTACTCCGAGCGGTTCTACGAAATCGCCACGGGAGCTGGTGGTGTGCCGGATCTGATCGAAGGTACCCTGATGCGGCATCGCCCAACCGGTCGCCGCTTCTGGTCGCCGACGTTCTGCGGCGCATGCGAGCCTGAGATTCGGAACAACGAGGACTATCTGGTCAAGGGTTCTTACTTCCTGACCACCGATGGTGCCGGTAGCCATGACTTTACGTTTGGCTACGACAACTTCTCGGACATTCGTTTCTCGGTCAATCACCAGTCGGGTAGTGACTTCCAAGTTTGGGCCGATGACATCGTCGTCGATGGCTCCAACAACATCTTCCCGGTTTTCTCTGGTGGTGCAACCTGGGTCGTTTGGTGGCCGCCAGTCGGCCTCGACATCGCTCAGGAGACCGACTTCGAGACCCGTTCGTTCTACGCCAACGACAGTTGGCAGCTGAACGACAAGTGGAGCTTCAACATCGGTGTTCGTTATGACGAGAACAACGGTGTGGATTCGAGTGGTGCTCTCGTTTCGGATGACAGCCAGATTAGTCCTCGCCTAGGTGTCTCCTACGACGTCAAGGGTGATGGCGATATCGTCATCAACGCAAGCTTCGGTACCTACGTGGCGGCCCTCGCCAACACGGGTAACGTCGCTGATGGTGCGTCCTCTGGTGGTGCTTTGGCTGGGTTCTTCTCAAACTACGCTGGCCCTCAGGTTAACACCGGCTGTGCAGCGAATCCCGCAAGCTGTGTCGGCACAGACGTCGCCCTTCAGACCTTGTTTGACTGGTACTTCGGGGATGGCGGCACCCAGGATGTCAACGACATCCTCAACGGTGTGACGAGTCCACCCAACCTGTTCTACAGCTGTATCCCGGGCGCGACCAGCGTGATTCGGAACGGTCTCACTTCTCCATCCACCGAAGAGTTCACCTTGGGTGTAACGAAGCGGCTCGGCAGCAAAGGCTTGGTTCGTACCGACCTCGTCGTGCGCGAATGGGACGAGTTCTATTCCTCGCGGAATTCGGTTGGTGACCAAGCGTTCGGTGCAGATGTCAGCGAGATCGGCAACTTCGGTGGTGGTTTGCTCGAGCGCGACTACATCGGCGTGCTTCTCTCGGCCCGCTATCGCTTCACCGATCGCTTCACCCTGGCCGGTAACTACACCTGGTCCGAGAGTGAAGGCAACATCGATGGTGAAACGGGTGGCTCAGGTCCGGTTTCGGTTGACCCCAACCAATACCCCGAGTACAAGGACCCGGCCTGGAATATCCCGGTCGGCCCGTTGTCGAATGATCAGACCCACAAGGCTCGTATCTGGGCCGTCTACGACATCCTCGACAACGAGCGTCATAGCCTGAATGTCAGTGTTTTGGAGAACTTCTTCTCGGGTACTCCTTACAGTGCTGTAGGTAGCGTGGACTCGAGTCCGTTCGTTACCAACCCGGGTTATGCTCAGCCGCCTACTCAGGTCGGATACTTCTTCAGCAACCGCGGTGCATTCAAGACCGATGACGTCACTCGCACTGACGTCGCGCTGAACTACACGTTCCGCTTGAACCTGTGGGGCAAGTCGTTTGAGATCTTCGCTCAGCCGGAGATCATCAACCTCTTCGATGAGGACAGCGTAGATGGGCGTCGGGAGAACTTAGACATCTTCGACGCAACCGACGGCGGAACCAACTGCCCGTTGGCCCCAGGCGGTGTTTGCCAAACCTTCAACCCATTCACCACGACTCCGGTCGAGGGTGTCCATTGGGCGAAAGGCGCAGACTTCGGCGAGGCGGACGAAGCGGATGATTTCCAGACCCCGAGAACGTTCCGGTTCTCGATCGGATTCCGCTTCTAGTCTGATCGCAGACATCAGAAGATAACCGGACTGTCCGGCTATCTTGTCAGAGTGAAACCCCGGTCCAGAGGACCGGGGTTTTCTGTTTTCAGGTGTCTCCGTAGCAGCTACGCTGACCTCCCTGGACCGATGGGACGAACTGCCGATGGAGCGTGTCGAGTTTGTTCGAGGGCATTAGGTCGCTTCTGTTACGCTGAACCGTACAATCGACACCGAGCGGCTATGTCTGGATCCGACCAGAGATCGCCAAGTTGACGCCGATAGTCTGTGGAGGACAGCTATGTCGAGGGCAACTTCGTGCAACTGAGTTTGGGATCCAATACACGCTTTCGAAGCACGCTTAGACTGACGAAGCTTTGTATAGTCCTCGCGTCCTTTTCGTCACTTGAGGGCAGTGCGCAGACCCTCGACAAAAGGGTAGAACCATCAGTGCCTGGAATGTTACGGGGAGTATCCAGCCCACTCACGGCGGCCCAGTCCCTAGAGACGAGCAAGCTCGAGGGTGTCACCCAAGCTGCGTTGGCTTCCTATCTGACAATGGAGTCCGGGGGAGAATTCGCTATCGAGGCAATGGCTTTTCCTACGGTTACTTCTAGCGGCAAGACTGCTGTGGACATCATCTTGGAGATCGACGGACCCACAGTCCTCCAGGCTACTGCTCTCGACAAGAGCCTCATGGAAGTTTTTGTCATTGCTGTGGCCCAGGACAAGACCCCGGCTGGGCACTCAGCAGAAGTCTTCACTATAGATCCTGCCAAACAGGGCGAAAGCATCTGGCGAAGAGGGCTAAAATATACAACCCAACTAGACCTTTCTAGTGGCAGTTATTCGCTGCGAATAGTGCTTCGGAGCAGGCAAAACAAAGCCTCGGCCGTGCGAGACCTGACTCTTACGGTTCCAGAGTTCGAGTCCCTCCGAGGTACCTACATCCAACCGCCTTTCCTTTCTCGACAGCGCCAAAGCATTGGCTGGCTACCGATTAGGGGAGCGGTCGAGAATTCGTCACAGGCGCGAGCACCGAGCGAACGCATCAGCCCATCGGCCCGCCCCGTTCTTGTTGCCGGCCGTAGAGCCAAAGGTCACTTGATTGGATATCAGCTTCCCGCCAACAGCCTACAAGGGCGTATTCGGCTCTCGAAGCGGGGGGCTGATGTGACGGGCGCAGTGCTTGGGGTCGGTAAACGGCGTGATTACGACAGGGTAAATTTTGAAGCAGTTGCCTTTGGCTTCGACACACCCAAGGTTTCACCGGGTGATTATGAGCTACTCGTCGAGTTATCAAACGGCGTGGCCAGCTCAAAGATTCCAGTTGTTATTCTGCCAGAGGGTTCCCGAGACTCCGGATTGTTGTGGACAGATCTACGAAGTAGGCTGACTCCAGCCTTGCGCGGTATTGCGCACAGCGACCCAAGCCACGAAGGTGAATCCGAATCACTAGAGGATCCGAAGGCTATAGCAGATCAACAAAAGCGGGCCTTTGTTGGTGGGTACAAACAGGCTCTGGCTGGCATCGGTCCCAACCTCGTTGCTCAGATCCGACTACTCGATCTTGAGTCGAGAGTCTTGGTCGATGAATCTCTGGACATGCTACAGGCAGCACAATTCGAGGTTGTTGAAAGTCTCGCAAAACGAGATGTTGAAAGCCTTCTCCCAGTGTTGATGCTTCACAGTGATATGTACCTGGTCTATCGAGACCGAAAGCTCTTCTCACTAGCTTCGAGTTCCCGCTCTATGGCTGAATATCTAGCAGATCTTTACGCCCACTATGGGAAATCGCAAGGCTCTCGGATTGTCGCCGCCCGAGCGCTGGCCAGTTTGGCTGGTTATCTCCAGGAGGTCAATCTCCCCTCGAATAGCCGCAGACTTTATCGACGATCCCTTGAGTATGACGCACACAATGAAACGGCGCTTTTGGGATTGGCAACGAGTTTTGAGAGACACGCCGAGTATACGCAGGCGGTACACCTACTCGAAGAGTTGGTAACAGCACATCCCGACTCGGGAGAGGCGCTTCTGCGTCTCTCCATCAATCTGGACCGAATAGGCCTCGAGACACGAGCTGGAGAGTTGATCCATCGGCTCTTGGATCTGGAAACAAGCGACTGGGTTCGGTCGGTCGCGTTCCAATATCTAGCTAGGCAGTTGATCCGAAAGAACAAGTATGAGGCCGCCGTCCAACTCTTGGAACAGGCCTGCACAGAGGTCGAAGATCACCAAGAGCTCACATTCCTCTTAGCCCACGTATATGACCTTCAAAGACGGCCTTTGAAGGCTCTGGAGCTCATTCGGGACGTCTCACCAGAGAGTTTTCGAGGAGAATCGGCTCGCAAACACTACGACAGTTGGCCCAAGGAAGCCTTGGAAAGGATCCGCCGCGAACTGTCAGCTGCTGCTAGCGTTAGACATAGCCTGGTTGCTCGAACACTGCAGCCCATTGATCTTGGGGCTGGACAATGAGTCCTCTGACAAGAACTCGGAGATGCATGGCAACTGCGGGGGTATTGCTTCCGATTCTTATGCTAGTTCCTGCGTCAGGCACCTGTCAGACAGCCCCTCCGACCGGTACCGTGCTTGACGTGTCTCTGTCGAGCCCTTCTCCAGGTCAACCTCTTTTTGGTGAGATAGAGATTAGTGCGACTGCCTATCCCAAAGAGGCTGTTTCTAGTCTAGAGTTTTTTGTAGATGGCAAATCCGTCGGTTCCGTGAACTCGGCACCGTTTACTGTTCGGACAGACGTCGGGCAAGAGAATCTAGAACACCGCATCGTAGTGAAGGCTCGAGGTCTCTCAGGTAATGTCGTCGAAGCACTGCTGATTTCTCCATCTATTCGCGTTGATGAAGAGGTTGATGCTGAGTTACAACAACTATACGTTACGGTTTCGCGTGGTGGGCAACGTGTACTTGATCTCGGCAAGGAAGACTTCACCATCGTGGACGATGGTAATCGCGAACGCCTAGTGACATTCGCTCGCGGTGACGTCCGCTTGACCGCAGCTATCCTCATCGACTCCAGTGTCAGCATGAAAGGTGAGCGACTTCGATACGCTTTGGACGGAGCAACCTCTTTTGTCGACGGGATCAAGCCGACAGACGACGCTTCGATCATTCTTTTTTCTGATCGGCTGCAACACCTCACTCCGTTCTCCAACGAATCGGCTTTCCTCACAGCAGGTCTTGAATCTGTCGCGGCTACCGGCGGCACCTCACTGAATGACCATCTTTACCTAGCCCTCAAGACCTTGGAGCACCAGCAGGGACGTCGAGTAATCCTTCTCTTGTCTGACGGAATCGATTCCCACAGTACTTTGCGCATGGCTGAAGTTGCTTGGTTGGCTCGGAGAAGCCGGGCCCTGATCTACTGGCTTTCAACGTTGCCTCGAAATGAAGCCAACAAGTCTCGGTCCTCAGCGTGGAAGAGTTCGATTACATATCGAGCCGAATACCAGAAACTGACACAGATGGTGCTGGAAACGGGTGGCCGGATCGTTACACTCGAGAAAATTGAAGACGCCGAGCTTGCATTTCGCGACATTCTGGCGGAACTTCGCGAACAGTATGTGTTGGGCTACTACCCAAAGGTCAGCAAGGGTGATGGCGAATGGCATCGCGTCAGCGTTCGTGTCCGTCAGAGCGGGCTTCATGTACGGACCAGGGGGGGCTATATTGACTACTGAGCGGCTGACTGTTGCTCCACCCACGGTGTTAGCAAGCTCGAAGGGCTGGCTAATGCCCTTACGCTGCATGGCTTCGTACTGTGACGACCCATCGTCTCTAACAGGCTACCTGGCCCCAGACTGTAGACCGCTGGCCCACCGAACACGATAGCATCTCAAGCAACGCGCCACAGGCGACGCGGCCAAGGCGATCCATGAAAAGAGGAAAGTCATGAAAGTCTCTGCAAAGGCCTTTACGCTCGGAACGATGTGTCTAGCCGTCGTAGGCTCTACCTTCGCTCAGCCTGAATCCGATTCGATCTTCGTGGATCGGGTCGACGTGAACGTAGTCAACGTCGAGGTTTTTGTAACAGACGAAGACGGCCAACGAGTCACCGACCTATCTCCGGAGGAGTTTGAAGTATTCGAAGACGGACGTGCAGTTGAGATTTCCAATTTCTACGCCGTTTCGCAGAAAGATCGTCTCCTGGCAGATCTAGATCGAGACCGCACGCTGCTTCGCTCGGAATCTGGGCATCGGTCGGGGCCGCTTGAACTGCCTCAGGATCAACAGCTGAACCTGCTGGTATACGTGGATCATTTTAACCTTCATCAGTCCAGCCAAAGCCGCGTGCTGGATGTGTTGGATTCTTTTCTCGAAGACCGACTGGCACAGGGCGACAACGTCATGCTTGTCGGTTTTAATAGGAAAATCAATATCGTCCAGAGTTTCACCAAGGATCGCGGTGCCATCGCTGAAGGAATCCGGAGGCTCCGCAAAGCGGCAACTTATGGCCAACTTGATGATGCAGAGCGTTTCCGCGCAATGCGATTGATGTTCCCAACACCTCAGACTTCATTTATTGGCAATTCAGCGCGTTTACCCGGAGACGACGAGTCATCCGCCTACCACGCTCTTAGATCCTACGTCCAGAAAGTCCGCAGCGATCTCCGTTACTCTACTGGAGCCTTGGAGAATATCGCACGCTCTCTCTCAGGCCTTCCTGGTCGTAAAGCAATCCTCTATGTTAGCGATGGTTTGCCAAAACGACCAGGTGAGACTCTGTACCAGCATTTTCAGAATATTTATGGAAGTTCACTTCCCGCTGCTGCAGGTCAATCCATCGACCCTATGGTTGAGTCCCTCGCTGAGAACGAAACACACCTCATCAACGAAATCGTCCGGCAGGCGAATGCACACCAAGTTACGTTCTACACACTCCAAGCCAACGGGCCTGGGGGACGCACACTCTCAGCCGAGTTTACAGATCTGAGCGCCGACGGAGGCGGGCGAACAGCGCTAGATACGATGAGAGCACTGAATCTTCAAGAGCCGCTCATCGACATGGCGGAAGCTACTGGCGGCTCATCTATAGTCAACACATACAATTTCGGGGGAGCTCTAGCACAGGTAGCAGGCGATTTCGACAGCTTCTATTCGCTTGGATATCGGTCTCACCATGGCGGAGACGGAAAGTATCACAAGATTGAAGTCAGTTTGAAGCGTCCTGGCCTAAGAGTCCGGCACCGAACCGGGTTCGTTGACAAACCTGAAATCGAGCGCGTTTCTGACCGAACCCTGTCCTCACTGATTCTAGATCTGGAAAAGAACCCTCTCGGCGTCAGCATCGATTTCGGCAAGCCGCAGAAGAAAAATCCCGGAACGTTTCTCGTGTCCGTGTTGATCCGCATTCCCTTCCGGGAAATCACACTCCTGCCTAACGGAGAGGTCGAACAAGGTCAGCTCAGGATCTTTTTGGCGGTACAGGATGACGAGGGCGGCATCTCCAAGACCCACGAGTTTCCCTATCCGCTAACGGTTCCCAGAGATCAGGTAGCCGCAGCTCGGGACCGCGAGATTGGTTATTCAACTACCTTGAAGATCCGTAAGGGTGTTCCAAAGATAGCGGTTGGTGTCTGGGACGAACTCTCAGGAACCGAATCCTTCGTCCACAAGAGTCTACTTGTTGGCGCTTCCAACGAGGCAGATGCGGGATCTTAGCTCGCCAATCTCGAGCCTAGGGGCTTCGGCCGTTTAAGAGTAGCGACTAGTATTCCAGCGGCCGATGCAGACCCGGACAGATCTAGGTAATCTAGGAGGGACAACGATCCTATCTATCCTCTGAGCTGTTTGAGAATACAAGTTTATTCTAACGGTTCCGCTCAACTATCAGCTGAGAACTCGTTTCAGGCATATCATCATCCAACTCAAGATCTTTGAGTGCAAGGGAATCTCCATGGCTACTCTCGTTCTCCTCATAAAGGACTGAACCTTCTCCGAGTCTTCTTATCCTTGCGTCAAGCACCTCAACCAATTTATCTCTTCTCTTCAGAATCATCGCTATTTGCCGAGGAGTTAAGTAAGGAGAAAGGTTCTGTGCTAGAGACTTTTTCTCCAGGTGGTGGATCCGCTGCCAGAGGTTTTTACTACACCAAACTATTTTGTCGGCGTTCTCTATTGAAGAAGAATTTCTAAACGCACGTGTGTGGTCTATAAACCACAATTTACCACTCTGGTCAGTGAGCATATTGCCTTGGTTTCGGTCGAAATTGGATATTAGGACATCGAATATACGCATAGTTTGCTTGTCCCGAAGCCACTTCATTTGGTCGAGCAACGGTAGACCTTCAGCTCGACGCTCACTCTCAGTCTGTGCCCCTTCAATCCACAACTGTAGGGTTCCGATTTTACCTTTATATCTTCTCCGGACACATGGCGGTACGTTCTCTAACCCAAGCAGCCTACTGAACTGATAGGCAGCACATTCAAAGATAAAGCTATCCTGGAAGTCGGAGACTATTCTCCCGTCCAGATACGCCCTCTTACTTCTAATCTCAACAACTCGGAAGATTGCGTTCGCTTCGACATCACCTTGTCGCAGTGACATCTTAAGTGGTCGGTTAATCCCAGTAGTTAATTCTTTGATCGAGACCACATCAGCCTCTGCAAGAAACGACAAGACATCCGCGTCTTCTACGAAAGGTAAATTTCCACCAGCAGCAGACTGCCACCCTCTGTTTCGGGTGGCGGTCTGCTGTTCCTCGCTATCAGCGCTGGCCTTTGGGCCCGGGATGAGCCCAAATACGCAAAGCAAGCTTAGAGACAGAATTCGAAGGTTAAACAGACTCATCCTTTTCAACACCATCGTGACTCTCGATCGACGGCTCCTCGAATCAGCTTCTCGACGACTCAGTTCTTCAGATAAGCCAGCATCTCTTTGGCTACCGGTGCTTCGGGATCGTCCGGCGCAAGTTCCATGAACCTATTGAGATGTGTTTTCGCTTCAGCTGAATTTCCAGAACTGACATTACAGACACCGAGCCGATAGTGCGCCCGTGGGTGATCCGGATCTATTGCAAGAATACGTTTGAACTCCTGGATTGCTCCAGGAATATCTCCATTGTCAAAGAGCTGATTCCCTTTGTTGTAGAATTCTGCAATCAACACGGTCGGATCAACATCAGCCAGCGCCTTGAGCGCGGCAGCTGCATTCTCTTGATCGTCCAACTCTCTGTAGGCATCCCAACGTATCCGCAAAGATCGCTGGTGATTCGGTTCAAGGACTAGATGCCTCTCCGTCATTGCTGCGGCTTCTTTATAACTCGCTTCCTGAAAGTGGATAACAGCTAGTGCACCGACAGCTTCTTTCAGGTTTGGATCGATCTCTAGGGCTTCGAGGAATTTCTCTTTACCCCTAGATAGGTCGCCTACTTTGACGGCTGCCACTCCTTCGTTATAGATCATCGCGACGGTATCGCCGCCTTGATCAAGTTTTGACAACTCCTTCAATACCGACTCAGCCTCACTGTCGTTTCCAAGACCCTTATGGGCCTCGTACAATAGTCTCAGACCGCGAGGATTGCTCGGTTCGAGCTCCAGGAACTTGCTGATAGAGGCAAGTGCAGCTTCAGCGTTACCTTCCTCCATGTAGACGCCGGCAAGCGCTGAATGAGCTAGCGACATATCCTTGTTCTTCTCGAGGGCCTCAAGAAACTTGGTCTTCGCTGTTGCCATGTCTTGGCTTTGAAGAGCTAACACGCCCTCGTTGAACACTCGCTCGGCCGGTGAGTAGACTGTCCTGCTCTCGGATCCTCCTGTATTGGTAGTGATCACCTGGCCTTCTGAAAGAACAACCTCTCGGGTAATTGTTGACCTAATCTGAGGCTTGATTTTCATGTCTGCCGGCTGGTAGTCCTCGAACTCGAAGCGGAAGTCGTAGGTCTTAGTTGCATCGGTGAAGCTGAAAATCGCCTTTCCCTTTTTGTTGGTAAGGGATTCTTCCTCGAATCGCTCCAGATCTTGGCTGGTCACGACAACCTTGACGCCCTGTAGCGGCTCACCCTTAGGGTTCTTCACGACCACCGTCACGCGTCCATAAGCTTGTGCATATGCGCTCTCGGCGCAAACCAACAGTAGAAGCAGTAGCACAGATCTAAGTCCAAATCTCTCAAACACTTTCGAGGCTCCTTTCATTGACGGGAATCACCTTTTCGGTATCTACAACGTCCCAGTTTCTCAATACAGTCGACAGTAGAGGCCGTATCAGAAGATCCCTCCGCCCATAGTATTCAACGCTTTGGATTGCACTGGCATTCCTCTATCTCGATCACTCCTCATCCCGCGGCTTCTCAGTAGGGTATCAGTAAGCCAGAACAGGCTCTTGCAACTGTGGCGGGCAACAGGAAAATCGCTACCAAAGTTACGCGGAGCGGATTGGCGAGTAGACCAAGCCTCCCAGCAAGGATTGACCATGTGCGAGGTCGTCACCCTCTCGAACAAGGGTAATCAACCGATCTTCTATTACGCTTTCTGGTGGCAACTGCACTCCTGGACCCACGATGCATGCCTTAACTTGGCTCCCGGCCCCAACGACAGCGTTGGGGAACACGATAGATGACTCGACAGAAACATCTTCGTGCACAACAGCTCCGTCCAAAACAGACGTTCGGCTCACTACGGCGTTGCCGGCCAGATGCGATTTACCAGAGACAGCCTGGCTGCCACCTGCTGAAGAAGCCTGAGCATTCAGAAACATCATGTTAGCGCGGAGGAATCTCTCTGGGCTACCAAGATCGTGCCAGTCCACAGACGTCACAACTGTTTGAATTCTTCCCCCTCTTTCCAACAGGGGTATGTAGAGGCCGGCGATAATATCGCCCGTTTGATGCTCGAGATTACTTAGAAGTCTTTTACCAAGGATGTGTGCACCAGCGAAAATATGTCTTCGAGCTACCTTGCCCTGTCCCCGATACTCTCTTAGTTGGACAACTTGCCCTTCATCATCAACGCCAACAGCACCACCTAGTTCTTCTTCAGGTGCCCCCTCGTGAAGAAGAAGTGTCGCATCTGCCTCTGACTGAAGATGGGTCTCGATCATTGATGCCCAAGGCCATTCGCAAAATGTGTCACCGTTAGCGATGACAGCAATATCGGCCTCCGCCAAGAAGTCTTCTAGGGGTGCAAGTGCGCCAAGAGTTCCCCTAATCTGGTCTTCGGTAGAATACTCAATCCCGAGATCTCCAAACTTCGACCCGAAGTGCTCCCTTATCCGTCCGCCCATATGATGGAGATTTAGAGCTACGGAACGACACCCCAGTTTAGACAACGATCGCAGCGAGTGCTCGGCTACCGCAATGCCACCAACAGGTAAGAGCGGCTTTGGTACGAAGAACGTTAGGGGCTGTAGTCTAGTACCAAATCCGGCTGTCAATAGCAGTCCTCTAATCATCAACGTCTTGCACCCATCTATCTCCACTATCGACTATTGGTTCAAGTGTCTGTACTTAGGGAACCCAGTCGATCTATGAAGTGAACTACCGCTTTGATTCCACCGTAAAAATTACTAATGTTGAATTTTTCGTTTGGTGAGTGCAACCGATCATCCGAGAGACCAAAGCCAAGGAGCAGGATCGGTACATTCAACACCTCTGCGAAAGTTGAAACTATCGGGATCGATCCGCCTTCGCGGACTCGGACCGGCCGCTTCCAGACATCCTCCATTGCGGACATCGCCGCATCCACTATTGGTCCTTCAGTCTCTAGCAGAACTGCTGCTGCTCCGTGGTGGGACTGCACTTCTACCTCGACGCCAGGCGGCGCAATATCTATAACATGATCCCTGAAAAGCTGTTCGATTTTCAGCGGATCTTGATTAGGAACCAACCGCATCGAAACCTTTGCGCCACCCCAGGATGGGAGAACGGTTTTCGCTCCCTGACCCGAATAACCACCAAAGATCCCATTTACATCACAGGTAGGCCTCGCCCAAACCCGCTCTAGGGTGCTGTAGCCCTCTTCTCCGAATACGCAGGGGACACCTATCTCTTTTCGATAAGATTCCTCATCGAAATCGAGTGCAGCAAACTCCTTCCGTTCCCAATCTTCTATCATCACAACGTCATCGTAAAAGCCGGGTATAGCTATACGACCTGTTGCTGCGTCTCGTAAGCTACCCACAATACTCGCAAGAGCATTCAAAGGGTTCGTTACTGCACCACCAAAACTACCTGAGTGAAGGTCTCTCGAAGGGCCTTTAACTTTAAGCTCCATATAAGCGAGCCCTTTCAGACCATAAACCAACGAGGGCTGGCCGGGTGCATACATAGCTGAGTCCGAGACAAACACGGCGTCAGCTGAGAGAAGTGTACCCTTATCTTCTCTAACGAATTTTTCGATAGCCGCGCCACCGCTTTCTTCTTCACCCTCGACTATGAACTTGACGTTGACTGGTAGAGTACCTGTCTCCGACAGGATTGCTGCGACCGCTTTGAGATGGGCGAAGGATTGACCCTTATCGTCAGTAGCCCCTCGCGCAACCAGCTCATCTCCTACTACCGTTGGCTCGAACGGCGGGTTATCCCAGAGTTCGAGCGGATCTGGTGGCTGAACATCATAGTGACCATAGAAGAGAATAGTAGGTTTTCCTACCGCTTCCGTCCACTCACCATAAACCATAGGATAGGCGTCTTCTTGCTCTAGGAGCCTCGTTTCGAGACCAGCCCGTCTCATCTGATCCATTACAAATGCAGCACATCTAAGAACTTCGCTCTTGAAAGCAGGATCCGTAGAAATAGACGGAATCCGAAGGTACTCCTTGAGTTCCTCGAGATACGACTCGCTCTCTTTATCGACTCGGTCAATAACAGCTTGAGTCGTTGACATCTAGCTACCTCCGTTCGCTTGTTTTTTCTAGGAAAGATCAATCGTCAAAATTCCGACCTGTTTCACGCCAATCGGAGAGGAATCCTGCTAGCCCTGTCTCGGTTAAGGGATGGCGATAGAGTTTCTTGAGCACACTGAATGGGAGAGTTACTACATCCGCACCTGTTTGAGCCGACTTTACGACGTGCAAGGGACTTCTGACAGAAGCTACCAACACTTGAGTATCAAAGCCGTAATGTCGGTATATTTGCAAGATATCGCCAATCAACTGCATACCGTCCTGGCCTAGATCGTCTAGTCGGCCTATAAACGGAGATATATAGCTAGCACCAGCCTTAGCGGCTAGGAGGGCTTGCGCCGAGGAAAAACACAGAGTTACATTTGTCTTAACAGATTGTTGTGAAAGAGTTCGTGTTGTTCGGAGACCATCAGGAGTCAGTGGCAATTTAATAACAATATTCTCTGCTAGGTCGGCCAACTTTCTGGCCTGCTCCATCATCCCCTCATAATCTGTCGCTAGCACCTCACCGCTCACGGGACCAGGAACCAACTCTGCAATTTTCTTCACGGTGGGTAGATAAGCGTCTCCTTGGCTAGCTATAAGGCTGGGATTAGTTGTAACCCCATCGACCATTCCCCACTCTATACCCTGTTCTATCTGTGCAAGTTCAGCTGTGTCTAAGAAAAACTGCATCTAGTCCTCATCTCTCGGTTTTCTAATTGATAGGCTCGTTCTCTTGTTGTTGAGCGTCTTGAGTATCTGTTATATCTGGATCTGACTCAGCTAGAGGATCTTCTTCTCGTTCTGCGATCTTAGCGACCGCGACAACACGATCATCTCGCCCTATATCCATCAATTTTACACCTTGGGTCGAACGACCTATGCGACTAACGCCATCTACACTCGATCTTATTAGCTTTCCAGACTGAGTGATTAGAACAGTACCATCACCACCATGCACATATTTTACTGAAACCACCTCACCCGTCTTCTCTGTAACTTTTAAGTTAATAATACCCTTACCTCCTCGACTCTGTCGTCGGTAGTCAGTCAAAACGGTCCTCTTTCCATAACCATTAGCTGCTACGGTAAGAATATCGCCGCTTGTAGACACTGATTCCATTGCTACAACTCGATCGCCAGGTCTCAAGTCCATGCCGCGAACACCACGAGCAACGCGACCCATTGGTCTCACACCGTTAAGATGCTTACCATCCGCTGTATCCTCATCACTCTCTGGAAACCGAATCGAATAGCCCGCCGCTGTCGCCAGAAAAATATCGTGACCTCCATCAGTCATTCTTACACCCAAAAGCCTATTGCCATCTTCTACGGTAATTGCGATGATTCCTCCAACACGAGGATTTCCAAATGCTTTAAGCTCTGTCTTTTTTACCGTTCCATTTTCTGTAGCGAACACAAGGTACCCTGACTCAAAACTTTTGACAGCGAACGTAGTTGCCACTTGTTCACCTGTCTCAAGCTCTAGCAAATTGACTATCGCTTTACCCTTAGAAGCCGCTGACAATTCAGGAATTCTGTGCACTTTCAACCAGTGAACTCTGCCACTCTCAGTGAATACCAAAATATAGCTATGTGCTGAAGCTACATATATGTGTTCTACAAAGTCATCCCCCTTTGTTTCCATACCCTTTCGACCTTTTCCACCCCTTCCTTGTTCTCGGTAAATTGTAAGCGGAGATCTCTTGATGTAGCCCCCCTTAGTGACAGTTATCACCATATCCTCGTCCGCGATCATATCTTCTATCGTTATATCATTTGTGTGCTGTACAATTTCTGTTCGTCTATCTTCTGCATACTTAGTCTTGATTTCCATCAGCTCTGTCTTAATTTCTTCTAACAACAGAGAATCAGAAGACAAGACCGCCCGTAACTTCTCTATCAGCTCCATAATATCTTTAAACTCTTCCAGGAGCTTATCTCTCTCGAGACCCGTCAACTTTTGTAGTCTCATTTCCAAGATTGCCTTCGCCTGAACTTCTGTAAAAGCGAAAGCGCTTATTAGTCTACTTCGGGCTTCATCTGGCGTAGTGCTTGCTCGGATCGTTGTTATTATTTCATCTATATGATCTAACGCTTTCAACAAGCCCTCAAGGAGATGAGCTCTAGCCTCGGCATTTTTTAGATCAAAGCGAATCCTCCGGACAACAACCGTCCTTCTGTGATTGATGAAGTGGTCCAGAATTTGCTTAAGATTCAACACTCTCGGCTGACTATCTACGATAGCCAACATATTCATGCCAAAAGAAGTTTGCAGTTGAGTCATTTTATATAGACTATTGAGTATAACTTCGCCTACTTCCCCTCGTTTGAGCTCAACTACAATTCGTATGCCGTTTCGATCCGACTCATCTCTCAGGTCACTAATTCCTTCAACCTTTTTATCTCTAACAAGATCCGCGATCCGTTCAATCAGCTTAGCCTTGTTGACTTGGTATGGAATTTCTGTGACTAGGATTCTCTGCCTGTCTTTTGGGAGTTCCTGAATCTCTGCTCTGGCGCGCACTTGAACTGTTCCCCGACCGGTGATGTAGGCCTCATGGATTCCTTTAACTCCATGGATAAACCCTGCTGTTGGAAAGTCTGGACCAGGCAGAACTTCAGACAACTGCAAGAATGACACCTCGGGATCTTCGATCATCAAAATAATAGCGTCTATGACTTCGCCCAGATTATGAGGCGGTATATTTGTCGCCATACCAACAGCAATACCCGTAGATCCATTAACCAACAAATTGGGTATTCTTGTTGGCAGAACCTTAGGCTCTAGTTCCGATGCGTCGTAGTTGGGCGCCCAATCTACCGTCTCCTTGTCTATATCTTCTCGCAGCATCTCTTCCGAAAGCCGAGTAAGCCTGATCTCGGTATATCGCATAGCTGCTGCGCTATCTCCATCGATAGAGCCAAAGTTTCCTTGGCCGTCGACAAGCAAGTAGCGCATCGAGAAGTCTTGCGCCAGTCTGACGATAGTATCGTATATCGCGCTATCGCCATGGGGATGGTATTTGCCCATCACATCGCCAACTATGCGAGCAGATTTTTTGTACGCTCGTCCGGCTCTATTACCACTCTCCCACATTCCATATAGAACACGCCTATGAACCGGCTTAAGCCCGTCTCTTACATCCGGTAATGCCCGTCCTATGATCACACTCATCGCGTAATCAAGGTAGCTCTTTTGAAGCTCCTGTTCGATATCGACCGGCTGTGTGTTATCGGTTAGCTTTGAACCAGAAGATTCGGTCATGTGTTCAATTCCTGTGTAGAAATTTCAAGTTTCTAACGGATCAGACATCCAAATTTTGGACTTCTAGGGCGTTTTTCACAATGAAGTTACGTCGCGGCTCTACTTGGTCACCCATCAGAACCGTGAATATTTCATCTGCGGCAACCGTGTCTTCTATACGAACTTGTAAAAGCGTTCTTTTTTCTGGATCCATTGTAGTTTCCCACAACTGATCGGCATTCATTTCACCTAAACCCTTATAGCGCTGCACGTTCAGACCTTTCTTAGCGCCTCCATAGATTATTTCGAGAATACCATCGATAGATTCGTGTTCAGCAGTATCCTCACCTCTCTCAATAATAAACTTATGACAGTTTATAGACCTAACTCCGTCCTTATTCTTTGCGAGCGCTTTATATTCTGCTGAGAGCACCAGATCCCATCCCATCAAAACTTCAGTATCTACACCATCTTGCCTGTTCCTAAAGCAAATAGTAGCTGCGGAGTGTTCTTCATCTTCAATAACGCGCACATCATTGAATCCAGACTCCTCTAACTGTCTAGCTATTGTTCCAATCAAGCCCTTATCTCTCAACTGTTCATAGTCTACCAATCCGTTCTTCAAAAGAATAAATAGTGCTAGACGGGGAATACCTCTGCTACCTAATCTCTCCAACGTTCTATTAAATGATTCTATGGCACCCAAAAACAAGCCCAGTTTTTCTGCCTCAAAGACTACTTCTTCATCTTCGAACTTCAAACGCAAAACATAAAGCCTCTTGATTTTTTCAATCAAATAATCGCGATACTCGTCATCGTCCTTCAAATAAACAGATTTTTTTCCTTCGGTAACTTTATATAGAGGCGGCTGCGCTATATATAAATGCCCTCGCTCTATAACTTCGTACATTTGGCGGAAGAAAAATGTGAGAATCAATGTTCTAATATGAGAACCATCAATATCGGCATCGCACATGATAATAAGCTTATGATATCTCAACTTAGATATATCGAAATCTTCCTTGCCTATACTGGTACCTAACGCTGTTATAATAATTTTGATCTCTTCTGAACCTAACATCTTGTCAAACCGAGCTTTTTCAACGTTTAGAATTTTACCCTTCAAAGGTAAAATTGCTTGAAAATTTCTATCTCTCCCTTGCTTCGCTGATCCACCGGCTGAGTCACCTTCAACCAGGAATAATTCTGATCGCGCAGGATCACGCTCACTACAATCAGCCAGTTTACCTGGGAGGTTAGAGCCCTCTAGAATTCCTTTTCTCCGGGTTAGTTCCCGTGCCTTACGGGCAGCTTCTCTCGCTCTAGCCGCTTCAATACACTTGTCTATTATCTTTCGGGCTATTTTCGGGTTTTCCTCCAAAAAGTCAGTTAGGCGCTCTCCTACAGTTTGTTCTATCCAACCCTTTACTTCCGAGGAGACAAGTTTATCCTTTGTTTGGCTAGAAAATTTCGGATCTCGTATCCTAACTGAGATAACAGCAGTCAAACCCTCTCTAACATCATCACCTGTTAGATTATCTTTCAGTCCTTTAGTCAGTTGATTTCTAGTTACATACGAATTAATTGTCCTAGTCAGTGCAGATCTAAATCCAACTAAATGCGTTCCACCATCTCGATTATTGATCGTATTAGTAAAACAGTAGGTTCTCTCCTGATAGCCATCTGTCCATTGCATAGCAAGCTCGATAGATTCAGCACCCTGACCGTCATCACGAACATCTTCTAAATATACAGGTTCTGGATGCAATGGATTCTTGTTCCGACTAAGGTGTTCAACAAAACTAGCAATACCTCCTTCATAATTAAAGTCTATAGTCTTATCAGAACGATCATCTTTTAACTTAATATGGACTCCACGATTAAGAAAAGACAGCTCACGCAGTCTCTGGGAGAGAATGTCGTATTGAAATTCAAGCACTGAGAATATTTCAGAATCTGGAGTGAATCGAACCCTTGTTCCTGTCCGGGTACTTTTACCGATAGCTTCGATAGGGGAATCAGGAATCCCCCGATGATACTGTTGACGCCACACCCTCCCAGTACGCCTGATTTCTAACTCTAAGGACTCAGACAATGCATTAACTACAGAGACGCCTACACCATGTAGACCGCCAGAAACTTTATATACATTGTGGTCGAATTTTCCACCAGAATGCAGCTCAGTCATAATTACTTCAGCAGCAGATCTCCCTTCGCCTTCATGAAAGTCAACGGGAATGCCTCGTCCATCATCTTCCACCGTAACCGAGTTATCGGAATGTATGATGACTTCAATAAGGGAGCTAAATCCTGCCTGTGCCTCATCAATCGAGTTATCTACCAACTCGAACACCATATGGTGGAGACCAGATGCATCATCAGTATCACCTATATACATACCCGGGCGCTTCCGCACCGCCTCAAGGCCTTTAAGTACCTTGATACTGCTTGCGGAATAATCTACTTCTGGCACCTTTGTCTCATCCATCGAGTCGATCTTCCCTTGATTCTTCTCAGCTTCATCGGAAACTAAGTCAGCGGCAGCGTCTTGAGGTTTTGAAACGTCAGGCAAAGCAATCTCCACTTGTAACTCGAATTACCGAGCGCAATCATCGCTATCCGGCAACTCAACTAGCCAGCATGTATCGGTGAAATTGAGACGGTTTCTGGTCTAGAAACCTCCGACTTTACACTCGTGAAATCATGTGCACCGAGGATGTCTTAAAGGCCCCGCGCAGGCCTTATTATACCATATTGGAGGCTCTGGAATCTCGAACGCAGGGGGGTCTATCCAGAGCCGTTATTGGCTCTGGAGGTGCAACCTCAACTGAAGAATAGAAGGTTCCTGTGGCACGAGATGAGACTATCCGGTCAAAGGAACCCGCTAACTTCCACGTCACTACTTCTCCAGCAAGTCCTTCGTACGCTCAATTGCCGGAGAGTCACTCAGATGCTTCTGGTCCACGAAGGGCCTGAGGTCCCCACCCGAAGCGACGGCAGATGGCCTGACTTCACCTCTCGCTCTAAGAGGATGAAGAGCGTGCTGTCGTGTCAACCCTACGGTTGATCAAGCAGCGTTAAGTTGGCCATCCCCGCAGGTCCAGAAATGATCGATCTCAAGTCCCTCCCACACTAGTGGTCGATTCGATGTGATGAACACCTGCTGCCTGTGCGAGATTACTCTCCAAAGAGAGCGCAGGCGACTCACATCTAATTCCGTATCCGCATCATCGAGAAGGTATACAGGCTCACTACCGACCTCAGATAGAACCGCTGCATGAGCTAACAAGAGTGCTATACCCAAAGCTTTCCTTTCGCCAGCTGAAGCAACCTGGCGCACGGCAAAACCGGATAGCCTTATCGATAGATCATCTCTATGTGGTCCAAGCAAAGGAAGTTGCATCACGCGCTCGCGCTTACTTGCACCCATCAACTCTTTCATTATCGCGGAGGGTCCTTCTCTGCCGGACTTCAAGGAAGTCTTGTAGGAAACTTGAAGATCACCTAGGCCAAGATCACTAGCCTTGAGAACAGCCTTCAGGCTTGTTTTGAGCCTCTCTACATATTTCGCTCGCAACTCAATTAAGTTGTGGGCAGATAGCGATAGCATTTCATTCCAGACTTCAAGACCTCTACCATTCGACTGAAGAAGACGCCTTTTCTCGAGGAGTGTTTTCCGATACGTTGAAATCGTACCGATGCCACCTGAGGACAACCCAACAACTCCACGATCTATGAATCGTCGACGGGCATCTGGAGGTCCAACCAAGACATCTGTATCTCCTGAGGACCAACTTACGATAGGAAGGACACTAAGGTATTCGCCTAAGCCTGATACCCTTCCATTTACTGAACGGATTCGTTCTCCCTCCTTCCATTCAATACGCAATCTGGTTCTTTTTTCAGTAGAGGCCTCTCCGACAACCTGAAAGTTCTTGGAACCATGAGAACAACAATCCGAAATTCTTGATGTTCGAAAGCTTTTCGTGGTGGCTAAGAGATATACAGACTCGAGAAAGCTTGTTTTCCCGGCTCCATTATCTCCGACTATAAGATGAACGCCTTTCTCTAAAGCCAAATCTAGTGGCACTAGATTTCTAAATCCATTACAGGAAATATTAGTCAGCACAGAAAAAACCAACCAAAAGTTTCTTTCTGGACAGCCAGTGCTTTAGAGCCGAATGGGCATAATCACACAGACATACCGTTGCTCCAACCCGTCAACCGGATAAGCAACACATTGTGAATTTTCGTCCTTGAGCTCTAGTCTCACCTTTTCTGTGTCGGTTACGGACAGGAAGTGCCCAAAGTAGTCGGGGTTGATCCCGAGAGACAAGCTCTCCCCGGCGTAATCACAACCAATCTCTTCCCGAGCCTCTCCAAGGTCAGGATTGGCTGCCGAAAAAACCAAGGTACCAGCCTCGAGTTCCATTCGAATGGCTCTCGCTCTATCCCCCGTTAGCAATCCAACGCGATTGATCACAGCAGCAAGTTGTTGTCTATCTACAACCACCTGCCTATCGTTATCTTTGGAGATAACGCGTTCGTAGTCAGGGAAGGTTCCTTCGAGGATACGACAGATAAGCTGACGCCTCCCAACAGTGAAAGACAAATGATGATCGCTGTGGCGAAAATTCATTTCCTCACCCTCAAAACGCTGAAGCTCCTGGAGAGCCTTGCGTGGAACTAATAAACCGTCAGCCTCATCAATTCCTTTGACTGAGGACTCGACCAAGGCGAGTCTGTGCCCGTCTGTAGCAACCAGAACAAGTCCTTCTTTGCGAAACTCAAGGAGAGCACCAGAAAGCTGAAATCTAGATTCTTCGCTTGAAATAGCATAGAACACTTTTGTGACCATACCTCTAAAGGTCTGGAAAGGGATACGTACGGGTTTTTCACCTTCAATATTTGGAAGTGTTGGAAATTCATCGGCAGGAAGACCTCGGATTCTGAAAAGCGACTTTCCTACAAGTATAGTCAAGACTCCTTCCTGTTCGATACGAAGGCTCAACTCGTCGCCAGAAGAAGCTCTTACTATCTCGAGTAGCTTTTTAGCCTGGATAGCAATTGCGCCCTCTTCCTTCACCTTCGAGGCGCACCATGACGTTAGGGATACCTCAAGGTCCGTAGCTGCTATGTGAAGCCGATCGTCTGTAGCTCGGAGTAATATATGAGAGAGGACTGGAATTGTCGTTCTCCGCTCGACTACGCCTTGCATCGGTACAATCTCGTTCAAGAATTCCAAACGACTCAGACTGATATCCATCAGCTCATCTCCTTATCTTTAAAGATCTGACTTAAAGTCATTAGAAGATAGTAATAGGTCCTGTGGATTGAGCGCAAAACTGATTAAGCTCATTATTTCCAACGTTTTGGGGTATCGCTTGATTAGGCATAACTTACTGGATTTGTTGTGGGAAATCTGTTGAAGTTCCGACCTGGACCAACGCTGATTCGATTGGTACTCAAGTTACGCACAGCTTATCCTCAGGGTTTTAGGTTGCTTTTCCACGTCGACTTCTAGGGAGACTGTCAGGCAAAGTGGTCCACCAGACTCTGGATTGTTCGGTCTATGTCCGCCTCCTGTGCGCGCAGCTGCTTTATCTTCTTGACAGAGTGCATAACTGTAGAATGGTGCTTGTCATTAAATTGTTTACCAATATCAGGGTAGGACATATTCGTCAGTTGTTTACAAAGGTACATAGCTACCTGTCTTGGAAAGGCTATGTGTTTTGAGTTGTTCTTGCTTTTAATTTCGCTGAGTTTGAGTCCATAGTGGCGTGCAGTGAACTTGATTATTTCACTAGCCGTTACTCTGTTTGCAGGCAAAATATCTCGAAGAGTGTCTTTGGTTAGATCCAGAGAGATAGGTCTGCCGGTGAGGGAGGCGAATGCTACAACTCGGTTGAGGAGGCCCTCAAGTTCACGAATATTGGTCTTAACATGTTGTGCTATAAATAGCGCGACTTCATCCGGTAGGTCGATAGCCTCGATTTCAGCTTTACGTCTAAGGATAGCTACCTTGGTTTCCAACTCTGGCGGTTGGATATCTGCGATGAGGCCCCACTCGAACCTGCTTCGTAGGCGTTCTTCGAGGGTTGGGATGCGTCTTGGCGATGAATCTGACGACAAAATAATCTGCTTCTGGCTCGTATAGAGAGTATTAAACGTGTGAAAAAATTCTTCCTGGGTACGCTCCTTGTTTGCGATGAACTGGATATCATCGATTAGAAGCACATCGATGGTCCTGTAGAGATCTCGGAATGCGGGCATACGATCAAATCGAATCGAGTTGATAAGGTCGTTGACAAACTGTTCAGCTGTAAGGTACATAACCCGCAGTTTGGGATTGTTGGCTATGATTCGATGCCCGATAGCGTGCATGAGGTGGGTCTTTCCGAGTCCAACACCTCCATACAGAAACAGTGGGTTGTAGCTGTGAGATGGACTCTCGGCTACAGCGAGCGCAGCGGCATGGCAGAACTGATTTGATCCGCCGACAACGAAGGATTCGAACTGGTATCTGGGATCAAATTTCGATGAGGTTGGTGGGGGCTGGTTATTCGTGGTTTCTACCACTGTCTCTTTAACAGCGAATAGAACATCCATGGTGGAGTCGTCAAGTTCAGAGATGATTGAGTCCACGAGAGGTCGATAGCTTTGCTCTAAGGTGTGGACAAAGTGTTGGTTGGGTGCCAACAGGATCAACCTGTTGCCGCTGAAGGCTTGGGCCTGGAGCGGACCAAACCAAGTTTCGAACTCTTCGGCATCTAGGTGAGTTGCCAGCCGGTCTCTGAGTTGGTGCCAGCGATCCATTGAAGTAGTATTCCCGTCAGACACGGTTTTTCCACAAGTTTTCCACAGGTTGTGGAAAACACTGAGTAGACAGAGAGAAGACGCTAGTCGGTAGGGCCACGGTATGGTAACGACTCTTGGACGGGGTGGGTGCTGAGCCCATCTGCGGTGTGATCAAGTGGCTATCATAGAACAAGAGGCGGCCAGGAGTCGATGGTACCTCGGCATTGTTGGATCTGGTTTTCTAGGCGAAACATGGTCCGTTTTTGGGTGATATGGTCCAGGGCGTTTGACTCCGTGTTACCGGGCAAAGTACATAGGGTTCGTGGAGAGTGGTGCGATGGACGAGGTTGAGAAGCTGCTGTTGTGGTTTGCAGCCAAGAAACGGAGCCTGCCGTGGAGAGAATCACAAGATCCCTACTTGGTCTGGATTTCCGAGATCATGCTGCAGCAAACCCAGGTTCGAACCGTGATTCCATACTATGAATCGTTCGTTCGGCGTTTCCCAACAGTAGAGGTCTTGGCCGCTTCGGCTCTGGATGATGTGCTGGCAGCTTGGTCTGGTCTGGGCTACTACAGAAGAGCTCGACAGATGCATCTGACTGCTAGGCAGATTGTTGAGTCGCGAGATGGCTTCCCAACAAGCTCGGCAGAATTGTTGAAGTTGCCGGGCGTTGGTGCGTACACAGCTGCAGCGGTAGCGAGTATCGCGTTCAACGAGGTTATCCCTGCTCTAGATGGGAATGTTGAGCGCGTCATGGCCCGGCGGCTAGCTATTGTAGAGAACCCGAAGAGAGCTGCTTCCCGTAAGACTATTGTCGAGGCGGTTGGCAGCCTGCTGGATCCATCCCAGCCAGGAGAGAGTAATCAGGCCTTGATGGAGCTTGGCGCCACAGTTTGTCGACCGCGGCAGCCAACTTGTGAGGTTTGTCCACTCGCTAGCGGGTGTCTGGCACGACGATCTGGAAATCCGGAGAGATTTCCTAGTCCACGGCGTCGCCGTGGAGTAGCCCGGATCTCTCTGGCAGTAGTAGTCGCTCAGCAAAAAGGGCGAGTTTTGCTATTCAAACGCTCGGAGACTAGCACTCTAATGGCGGGTCTTTGGGAGCTTCCAAACATAGAGCTTAAGGGTTCATCGGAAGATATGGAGACAGCACTTAAGAAGGAGTATGGCGGGACTTGGAAGCTTGGTTCATCAATGGGTAGAGTTTCGCATATGATTACTCACAGAGCTTTGATTTTGCATATATATAGCGTTCTATTCGAGGCTGGGGATGCGGTAGCCGAGTATCGAGAAGCAGCTTGGATTGCCGCTAGGGATAGGTCAAACTATGCCGCTTCTTCACTGGTCGATAAAGCATTGAGAATCATTGGATTTTTAGATTAAAGATCTGGTAGTTCTAGTGAGTCTCCAGAACTAGCTGCGAAGATGAACCAACCTACTAATTTGTTATTAATTTCTCTTAGCCGCTTTGCAACTAGGGTGCAGAGGATCTGAAGTAGATTCAAGGAGGAAACTTTTTGAATGTTGAGTATGCCTTCTAGCACGCTTCGCGAGATGGATAAAACTAAGGCGCCTGTCTCACGAGCTTTGGCATCAGCCGATCTTGGTTTAAGATCTATAAGTGCCATTTCTCCAAAGTAATCACCTCTCTCGAGAAAGGCTAATGCTTCCTCACCTGCACCAGTTATTTGCTTACTGATCATTACTTGACCTTCTAAAACGATATACATGCTGTCTCCAGACTGCCCTTCATGGAATATGTATTCGTTCGCTTGGAACTTTTGTTCCTTCGAAAGGGTTGCGAGGAAATTAATTTCCATCTGAGATAGCTTCTGTTCTGTGAATAATTTTTTCTTGGTATTGAGTTCGACGTGTGTAGTAGTTTCTTTGTTGGTAGTGAGACTAGGCGCTGATGGACCGACAGTGTTTTTTGAAAAAAATTGCGCGAGCAAGTCGTTTGTATATCTAAGCTTCGCAGACAGGCTCTTCCAGAGAGCCCAGTAGATCGCTAAGGTGAGGTTTTGATTGTTATTTAGGAGGGGAGTAAGGACGGTTAAGTTCGTGGTAAAAAGGACTGTTTCTATATTTATGAATGCGTCTCCAGATCGGACGTTTTCGTCTATAAAGCTGGCTTCTCCAAAGATGTCGCCGGGTCTGAGGCGAGCTAACGTGTACATGCCATAGGGCGTGTTTCTTTGGATATGGACTTCCCCTATATCTATTAGATAGATGTCTCGGGATCTATCGCCTTCGCTCAAGACGAAGTCGCCAGAGGGGTGCTGTATTCTGGATATGCAGGAGGAGAGTTGCTCGACTTGGCTGTCCGACAAGTGATCTAGGATTTCGAACTGTCGGAGTCGATCGTAGGCATCCATTATTAAGGCTCGGTTTTCAGCGGTTCAGATTAGTTCGAGTTGAGCGGGCCCCAAGCTCGTCAGCACGATTTCCTCTATTTGATCGAGCCATAGGGTACGGTACCCTTGATCCAACTTTGTCACTGGTATGTTTCTGAGGTCGATTTCTAGATCGAGGCGATCTTGAATGGCTTGTTGGAATCCAGGATCGGTCGAACGTAGTCCGTCGATACTGGGTTTGCTGACAATGGGTACTCGGACTAGTAGGTCATACGTACTCATCCACGCGTCAACCGTCTTTTCGAAGAGCGGTTGTTTACCGGTAGAAATCAGCATGTATACAAAATTATCTAGCACGCTACGATCGCAGATAACCAAGTCGTAGCGTGCGGTAGCTATGATCTCTTCTGCTGCTTGTGTGTGCAGAATCCATCCTTGGGCATCAACGGTGGTTTTCTTGTTGATGGGCAGAGGGCATCGACGGGCAATCTCTCCTACAACATCCAAAGAGACATCTCGGGCTTTGAGGCGAGCCGCTAAACCATAACAGAGAGTGGTCTTTCCGACGCCATGACTGCCGATGAAGGCCAGTTTGAAGGAGTTGGAATTCAGAGTAACCTCCGGCCTGCTAGTGACCGACCCAAAGTCACTTCGTCTGTGTACTCAATATCGCCGCCAACTGGCATTCCGAAGGCTAGTCGAGAGACCTCAATGCCTTTAGATTTGAGTATGCGTGCTAAATACAGAGCCGTCGCCTCTCCTTCAACATTAGGATTGGTAGCCAAAATCACTTCTTCTATGCCATCCAGACGATGTAGTAGTTGCTCTACGGCAAGCTCTTTTGGTCCGATACCGCGTTGTGGTGATAGTGCTCCCAAGAGAACATGATAGGTTCCTTGGTGTTCTCCGGTTCTCTCTATTGGCCCTATGTTGAAGGGCTCTTCCACGACGCAAATCCGGCTCTGGTCCCGAAGGGGGTCTGTACATATTTGGCAAGGATCGATTGCAGTGATTGCGTTACATCTACCACAATTCGAGAGTAGATCTTTGACATCGGTGATTGCTTGCGCAAGGTTAGACGCCTCGGATCTTGATCCTTTTAGGACATAATGTGCTAAACGACTGGCGGTCTTAGGCCCAATGCCTGGCAGGCGAGAGAGCTCGCCAATGAGTCGTACTAGCGGATCTGACATTCCTGGACTTCTAGAAGAGGCCGGGAATGTTCGGCATCATCGAACCAACCTTGGATTGCATTTCTTTATCAATCTTCCGGCTGGCTTCGTTGACGGCCGCTACGATGAGATCTTCGAGCATCCCGGTGTCCTCTGGGTCCATTGCTTCAGGGTCTATTTTCACATTGAGTAGCTGCTTATTGCCGTTCATCTTGATTGTTAGTATGCCGCCACCAACAGTGGTTTCCGTACTCATGTCAGCAAGATCTCGTTGCATTTTCTCTTGCATTTTTTGCGCTTGTTTCAGCATCTTTTGCATGTTCACGAAGTATTCACCTCCGGTTTCTGGATGTTCTGAACTTGCCCACCGAAGACCTCTAGGACAGCCTGAACGGTCGCATTTGAATGAGCATTTTGGTCTGATTCTTGCGGAGTAGTAGGTGTTGCGTTCGGAGCGGATGTAATAGCTGCTGCCGCTTGTAGACTCCAGTCACTATCTGAGCCTAGACATTCACGAACTAGTTCTCCGATAAGGGCGCGGTTGTTTTTTCTCTCAAGGGCATTGGCTATGAGCGAGTCGCCGGCTGGAGGGTGAATGAAGAGGTTCCCGGCTTCAATACGGATGTTCGCCTGTTCGAGCAGAGCGGCGAGAGGCTGGCGCCTTACCTCGAGCTGACTTAGGAGTTTTGCTAGTTTCTGATTAGGGTTAGAGCCCGTTGATAATGTATTGGTGTGATCCGTCGCCAGCTCTTGCTTTGGACGGGTTTGTGTTGAGTTAGTCGTTTTAGCGGTTAATGCTTCATTGAAGTTTTTTTTTTAGTGGAATCGTGAGACTGCTGCTGTTCTTTTGTAGCTGTATCGGTTGGGATTGCGCGCTCGTGTGTAGGCAGAGGCCCTGAGAGCAGAGTTTCGACTCTTTTGAGTTTCGGTAATTCGGCAGCACGTAGCCAGGCTAGCCTCAGAGCTAACATCCCAAATTCACTACGACGAATGTTTGATTCACTGTTCAATAAATGTTGTGAAACTCGAAGGAGGTTTTCGTACCCGTGCGTCTTAACATCTTCCGCTAACATGAGAGCTTGTTCGAGGGGTAGATCTATATTGTTGGGGTCTCCGTCAAGAGCCAATAAGATGGCATCTCTCATGTAGAGTAGGAATTGGGCGTATACGTTGTGAGGATCGGATCCATTGGCCTCTATTTCTTTGACTAGATTGGAAATCCAGCTTGGTTGACTATTAAGGATAGCCTGCAGCAGCCTGTGATACATGTCTGTATCTAAACCGCCTAGGAGTTTGGCAGCGTCTTGGTCGCTGATAGTACCGTTGCTGAATGTAGCGAGCTGGTCTAGAAGAGCTACAGAGTCGCGGACACTACCTTCTCCGGCTCGTGAGATGAGTCTAAGTGCCGCTGCACTGACGTTTATACTTTCTGCTTCGCTTATCTTTTGTAAATGGGCTGACAACTCAGCTGATGGCACTCGCCGGAATTGGTACTCTTGACAGCGTGAGTGGATGGTCGCGGGCACCGCATCACTCTCAGTGGTCGCGAAGATGAAAACTAGATGTTTGGGCGGCTCCTCGACGATTTTAAGAAGGGCATCGAATGCCTGACGGGAGAGCCGATGGACTTCGTCTAGAACAACAACTTTGTAGCGATTTCTTGCTGGGCCATACTTGAGACTCTCGGTTAGCTCTCGAACTTGTTCGACCTTGGAGTAGGTCGCAGCATCAATCTCAAGGACATCGAGGTCTCTGCCTGCCGCTATTTCTTGGCACGGAGGGCATTGGTTACACGGTTCTGCCGCTGGGAGGTTAGGTGCGGATCCCTGCTCGCAATTGAGAGCTTTGGCTAGAACTCGAGCTGCTGTCGTCTTTCCCACTCCGCGAATCCCAGAGAAGAGGTAGGCTTGCGCGACCCTATTCTCCTTCAGACCATTACGCAGCGCTGTAATGATTGGTTCTTGGCCGACGATGCCGGCGAAGTTGTTTGGACGCCACTTTCTGGCGAGCACCTGGTAGGTCATAGGGAGTAGAGCTAGGTGGTGTCGCGGAGCGGCTCGATTGAGAGGTTCTGATGTCGTCTGGAGCAGGACATCCACAACGGAGGAGTGGAATGTCGGTCTACGAAGGGTTCCGGTGAATCTGCGGCACCCGGAGCGAATCCTTATCGCTGCTCCCTTCCAGGCCTGACGAGGTTCGGAGACCCTCCAGTGCACAGGACCCGAACCCTTCGTAGGCCGACACTCGAGGCATTATGCTACGACTAGAGAGGCAGCTTGTAAAGCTCAACTCGGCTGTCCTGGAGCGTGCCTGTTATACGGAGCAGTGTTTGGTTTACCCTCGCTCTTGCATGGACTAAGATCAGCGCCCCGAGAGGCAACGCTGTTGGGCTGTTTCTATGGACAACGACGAACGATGGATGAGGGCAGCCCTGCAGGAAGCCAGAGGTGCAGCTAGTCTCGGTGAAGTTCCAGTAGGTGCGGTCATTGTGCGAGGTGATGACGAACTCGCTCGAGCTTTCAACAGACGAGAGAAAGACAGGAATCCGCTTGCCCATGCTGAAATTCTAGCGATGCAGCAGGCTGCTATCGCAATTGGAGGCTGGCGTTTGATAGATTGCACGCTCTACGTCACGCTTGAGCCATGCGCAATGTGTGCAGGAGCCTTGGTGAATAGCAGGATTTCAAGGTTGGTTTTTGGGGCGACGGATCCCAAGGCTGGATTCTGCGGTTCCTTAGATAATCTCGTCCAAGATAGAAGGTTGAATCATCGCTTAGACGTCCGAAGTGGGGTTCTCGAAGAAGATTGTGGTCAGGTACTGAAGACATTCTTCGCTAGACTCCGGAGTTAAGTGGAGAGCTATCGCAGTACTTTGGCGACGGGGTTCTTGGGTAGAGAGACGTGGAAAATTTTGGAGAGGTGTCCGAGTGGCCGAAGGAGCACGACTGGAAATCGTGTGTAGGGGAGACTCTACCGAGGGTTCGAATCCCTCCCTCTCCGCCAATTTGGGTCGGTTTGAGAACAGGGTCGGATTGAGAACAAAGTAGGCTAAGCAACACAGGGCTAAGCAACACAGTATTTGGAGAGGTGCCGGAGTGGTCGAACGGGGCGGTCTCGAAAACCGTTGACCGTGCAAGCGGTCCGTGGGTTCGAATCCCACCCTCTCCGCCATTTACTTGAGGAAAGTTGCCTTGACGAAGCAGGTTTGACTGCTATAGGTTCCAAGGCCCTCCATTATGGGGCGGTTGGCTGGGCGACCCTGGGTTTACAGCTCACGCCTTTGGAGTCTCCACCTCCACCAGGCTCCGGGGCAGGATGCAGTCCGGTCCCAATCTTAGATTTCAGGAAGGTTCAATACCGTGAAACGTACTTTTCAACCGAATAATCGCCGTCGGAAGAAGACTCATGGCTTCAGGATTCGAATGCGCACCCGCCAAGGCCGTGCAATCCTGGCACGTCGCCGTAGGAAAGGCCGCAAAGAGTTGAGCGCTTAGTTCTGCTGGAAGCAGATGTGTGAAGGATTACGTCGAGAGCAAAGACTGAGGCGGAGTTCCGACTTCGTTAGGTGTTACCGACGAGGAACAAGGAAACATGGCTACTTTGCATCGGTACACTTTCACGCGAATGGATCGCAGGACTCTAGGTTGGGAATTACAGCTAGCCGAAAAGTTGGTAAAGCTGTAATCCGGCATAAATTGAAGCGGCGAGCCCGCGAGATATTCAGACGATTCAGGATGCGCGATAGGCTTTCTGGGCTAGATGTTGTCGTCCACCTAAAGCCGACCGCTGCGACATGTGAGTTCGGAACATTTCGAGGCGAGTTAGAGCGATTATTCCGGCTTGCAGGGGATGCTGCGAGGAAGCCTCAGTGAGGCAGATGATCGCGGGTAGCCTCCGGTCTTATAAGAGATACGTATCCCCCATCCTTCCTAGATCTTGCCGGTTTACGCCGACCTGCTCAGAATTTTGTTCACTCGCTGTTATTAAGTACGGCGTGGTAGGGGGCTTGGTTCGCGGTCTGTTTCGCCTGGTACGTTGTCAGCCCCTGCATCCTGGCGGCGTTGATCTTCCCTAGAAGTCGAAGATCTATGTTGAGAGCCCTATTCCCGATCTAGAAAGGAAGCAGAGTTCAGTGGAAAATCGTCGCCTATTCACGGCTGTGTTTATATCGGCTTTGATCTTGATTGTCTGGAACTATGTCTTTCCGCCTGTTCCACAAATTCCAGCGCCGACAGAGCTGACTTCGCCGGACCGCAATCCAGAAGGTCTCGGGGAGCGAGATCCAGGCACTCCTGGCTCAGAAGATTCGGAGAGGGTCACAGCACTCGGCGTTGATGGTGAGATAGGCGATCCTAAGAACGGAGACTTTGGGCCGGCTGCAACGGCAATTCTTGATTTTGCCGAAGATACCCTAGTTGCAGAACGGGAAGAGGTTGTTGTTCTAGAAAATTTGTCTGTGCGGTTGGAATTCAGTAATAGAGGGGCACAGTTGGTGTCGTTTCTACTGAAGGAAGATCCAGCGGCAGGAAAGGACAGACTTGAACTGGTTCGTGAGAGAGGCTCAGACCCCTATCCTTTTGGTTTGGTAGTTGGCGGAGATAAGTCTCATCGACTCAATAACGCGCTTTTTGAGACGTCTCGAGTAGCTGGGAGTGGTGAGGGAAGCGAAATTCTTCGATTTCGGCACAGTAGCGAACGGGGTGCCGCTGAAAAGGTCTTTCGTCTTTCGGATGATGGTCTACTGAGTGTCGATATGACAGTGCTTGGCAGCCGAGACTGGAGTGTTGTCTTTGGACCAGGTTTGCGGAATCTCAGTGAAAGCGAGCTCGAGAGTAGGTTCATTGAACGGAACGTTGGCTATTCACGAGGCGGCGAACTGGAAACGATATCGGCTCGCAAGCAAGAGGAAGACGAGTTTGTATCCGCGGTCGGACTGCGATGGGTGACGCTCGAGGATAACTTCTTTTTGACCGCTATTTTGCCAGAAGAGGGGGTTCGTGAGGTCACTGTTCGCCCCGTGCTTCAGCGTACTGAGGTATTGGAAGACGAGCCGCGTTTCCTCCCGATAGGAACTCCGGTGGACGATGAAGGTACGACACCCGAGCAGATGCTTCTTCTTGAAGCAAGCGGTCACCATATGGAGATAACGACTCTATTCGGCGCAAAGCGCTACAGTAGATTGTCGAAGCTTCCGTATGGGCTAGAGGATACTGTTCGTTGGGGACGCTTGGGTTTTCTCTCGAAGCCTCTCTACTTTGCTTTGGAGTGGATCCACACTGCAATAGTGCCCAATTATGGATGGGCGATCATCTTAGTGACCTGTTTGATCAAGATTCTTTTCTTTCCATTGACTTACAAGAGTCAAGAGTCGATGGGAAAGATGCAGGAACTCAATCCGAAGGTTCAGGCGATAAGGAACAAATACCGGAGCAAGTTGAAAGATCGTCAAGGGCGTCCAAATGCTGACGCTACGAGACAGATGAATGAAGAGGTTATGCAGGTATACAAGACGGCAGGCGTGAATCCCGCGTCCGGTTGTCTTCCTATCTTGCTGCAAGCCCCAGTCTTTTTTGCGTTTTTTCGGCTTCTTTCTACAGCGGTTGAACTCCGTAACGCGCCGTGGCTTGGTTGGATAACGGACCTCTCCGTTGCCGATCCTAACTATGTCCTGCCACTTGTTATGGGTGGAACGAGTGTAGCTCTTCAGCGAATGATGCCTGCGGCGCCTGATCCAATGCAACGAAGGATGATGCAGTTCTTGCCTATAATGTTCACGGTGTTCGCTTTTCAGTTTCCTAGTGGACTACTGTTGTACTGGATTACCAACAATGTTCTTTCTATGGCGCAGCAAAGCATCACCATGAAAATCAAGCAGAATCGCACACCCAGTAGTTGATGACTTCTTCCTGCGTCTCTTACTGGAGAATCAGGCGCAGTGGGTATTTGTAGGTCTTAGAGGAATCTGGATAATGGCACGACAATACTTCTCGGGAAATTCCATAGAACAGGCCATCTTGGCTGCATCTCGGCACCATCAGTTAGACCCGACTCGTGTCGCCTACAAGCTGAGAGATAAGAAGCATGGGTTTCTTAATACTCGTAGGCGGGTTGTAATTGATGTCGATCCAAGCTCACCAGAAAAGAGCGATCAGCCGGAATCTCGTTCTGTAGCGCCCGGCGTCCAGATAGCGCCCGGCGTCCAGATAGAGCCCGGCGGTTTCAAACAGTCGTTTGCTGAGAACGATAGGGAAGCAGCTAATTGGGTAGGCAAAGAAGCAGCTTGGCACGGCTCGACGTTGTCCAATCCTGAGCGAGCAGGCATAGAGTACGTTTTGACACAGGTCGGTCTATTGGTAGGCAGTCAGTTTGATGTTGATGCACAGCAGGTAGAAGAGTCCTTTGAGATTGACTTGAGTGGAGAAGGCACTGAGAAGCTATTGGAGGATGGTGGCCGGGTTCTCAACGCGATAGAGCACCTTGTTCCGCGACTGCTGCGGAACGTTGTAGATCAGGGTCTCTTATGTAAGTTGGATAGCGGCGGATTTAGGCGCACTCGCGAGATTGAACTCACACAGATGGCGGAAAAAGCAGCGGAAAAGGCTGTGATGTCTTCTTTCGAAGAAGTTCTTGATCCGATGAGTCCAGCCGAAAGGCGCTTGGTGCATCTGGCACTGGCTGAAGACAAAACGGTCCGGACGGAAAGCGAAGGACATGGTTTTCTCAAGCGGGTCCGGATTATCCCTGACTAAAAGCGCTGCTTGGCTGCTTGCTGGAAACGCTGTTTGCTGGAGACAGGCCCCCTGGGCCTGTTTCACGTGAAACATGGGGTCCGTTCTTCCTCCGCTAGATGAGGGTGTCTTTCGGCAGCGGATACACCGATGTTCGAACGTGGCGCTGTCCGACAGTAGTATCGGCTCTCTTTTCTTGCACTACAGAGAGCTACAGCGATGGAATCCAAGGCTGTCGCTTGTTGGGCCTGGAACAGCCAATGCAGTTGTTGAGAGGCATTACGGCGAATCTCTAGAAGCCCTTCCCTTGATTCCACCGGACGCAAAATCGCTCTTGGATATAGGGAGCGGGGCTGGCTTTCCAGGTTTGGTTCTAGCGATAGCTCGGCCTGATCTGCAGGTGACGCTAGTTGAACCTAAAGAACGAAAATGGGCGTTTCTCAAAAAAGCTGCACGAGAAGCTGGATTGTCCTGTAACTGCCTGAATGCTAGAGTTGAGTGTCCGTTGCCATCATGCATACCACGTGATGTAGACCTGATCACGTTTAGAGCTCTGGCACTCTCTCCTGCTTGTCTTTACGAGTTGGCTAGATTGTCACCGAGGGCACACTTCTTGGTTTGGTGTGGAAAAGAACAACCGACTATTCGTGGCTGTAGTGTGCTGAATGAGCGTTATCTACAGGGTAGCGAAAATCGTAGAATCCTCGAGATTGGTATTCGCTAAACAACCCCCTGAAGGGATAATCAAGAACAACGTCATGGCAATCTTTGTAGCAGTGGCCAATCAAAAGGGTGGAGTCGGAAAGACAACAACCTCGGTGAATCTAGCATCTGCACTCGGGGCGCTGGAAAAGCGCATTCTGTTGGTAGATTGCGACCCCCAGGGAAACGCAACGAGGGGAGTTGGAGTCGATGCTGGAAATGTGCATCTCTACCATGTCCTCTGTGGACCGCACCGAGCAGCAGACGCTATTCAAAAGACAGACTATGCGGGGCTAAGTATTCTTCCCTCAGATCGTCAGTTGGTTGGGGCGGAAGTAGAACTAGCTGGGCATGAAAAATGGGAATATAGGCTTAGAAGATCTTTGGAGGAAATAGGAAAAGACTTCGACGTAGTCTTCCTAGATTGCCCTCCTTCTTTAGGCCACCTCACAGTCAACGCCCTTACTGCCGCAGATAGAATTCTTGTGCCTCTTCAGTGTGAGTACTATGCCCTAGAGGGAGTCAGCGAACTGGTTGCTACCGTAAGAAGGGTTCAGGCGCATCACAATCCAGAGTTGAAGATTGGCGGAATAGTGCTCACTATGTTCGATGAGAGAACCAACTTGTCTCAAGATGTCGCTAAGGAAGTCCGTCGCCACTTCAAGAATGAAGTTTACGATGTTGTAATTCCTCGCAATATTCGACTCGCAGAGGCACCGAGCCATGGATTGCCAATCTTGAACTATGACATCAAGAGTCGTGGCGCCGAAGCCTATCTTGCGCTAGCTCGAGAATTTCTCAAGAGGGTCTCATGAGCGCTAAGCGACGAGGTCTTGGCCGGGGGTTGGACGCTCTTCTTGGAGCAGAACCGAAGGACTCTGAAACGACTGAATCTCCTGAAAGAGGAGTCACGTCAGTTTCGGTCGATCGACTCGACCCTAATAGATTTCAGCCTCGTACTACCTTCGACGAGTCCGGGCTCGAAGATTTAGCAAACTCGATCCGGAATCAAGGAATAGTTCAGCCGATCGTAGTGACGCCATCGGGATCTCAACGTTTCACCATCATTGCGGGTGAGCGTCGCTGGCGAGCAGCGAAGCGTGTTGGGTTGGAGAGCGTGCCCGTCGTTGTTCGAGAGGTTGACGACGACCAAGAGTTGTTGGAACTCGCTTTAGTCGAGAATGTGCAGCGGGCAGACCTGAATGCCATCGAAGAGGCTGAAGCTTTCCGGATGCTGAGTGAACGGTTTGAACTGTCGCAAGAAGAAGTAGCCTCGAGAGTGGGGAAGGGCCGAACGACAATAACGAACGCTCTTCGGCTCTTACGATTGCCTGAAGAAATTCAAGATCTCGTACGTGATGGCAGTCTGACTGCTGGTCAAGCTCGCCCGATACTGTCGCTCCAAGATCGGGCCCTGCAGATCCAACTTGCTGAGCGTGCAATAAGCGAGGGTTTGACAGCAAGAGATCTCGAGAGTGCGGTCGCAAAACCGAAACCCGGCGCAAAAAAGAAGAGTGCGCAGGAATTGGATGTTCATACACAAGCAGCGCTGGAACGGCTTACTCGAGATCTCCAAACCAAGGTGGAAATTCAGCGGAGGAAAAGAGGTGGAATGTTGAGGATCCATTTTCACTCCGAAGAAGAACTAATTCGCCTTTATGACCGGCTAATGCAGGGGAAACAATGATGTTCAAAGGCGCCCAAGGCGTAATCAATGGTTTTCTGGATGCGGGCAGCCACATGAAGGGCGAGTTGAGCTTTGAGGACACATTCAGAATCGACGGAAAATTCACGGGAACTGTAGTATCTGACGGCGACCTGATCGTAGGCGAGCATGGCGAAATCGAAGGCGAGGTCAACGTCCAAAGAGTGTTTGTTTCTGGAATTGTGCGTGGAACTCTTCGCGCTGCAGAGAGAGTTGAGCTCACTGCTGCGGGCAAAGTGATGGCGGATGTCTTTACGCCTACTCTGACAATCGACGAAGGGGCCTTTTTTGAAGGCCGTTGTACGATGGCTCGGGTAGGGAAGGCTAGCGAAAAGCAAGAACACGATAAGGTTGCACAGATGCCTCATGTAAAGCGAGCCAAGCCTAGTTAGATGTCATCCAAGAACACATCGAGAGCTCGGTCGGTCTTGTGGGCTGCGCCGCAGCTCCAGAACTCGCCGGATCTCTTGCAGAATGCCTAAGTCTTTTTGGTGCCATCGGATACGAGATGCGAACAGTTGCGAAGCTCAAACATGCTCGCTGCTTGCTCGCTCCACAAAACCTCCCTCACTGAGCCGAAAACAGCAAAACTGGACCGGATCTAGTTAGATAGGTTGGCTACAAGCCTTGTTCCGTTCGTTCTGACAGCGTCTCGTAAGAAGGCAAGAAAGTCAGCGGATGGCGGGCGAGAAAACCAGTCTCGAAAGCGGAAGTCAACACCGCTCCATCCAGGTCTCTTGCGATTGGAAATCCGAGACCGTAGAGCAGGGTCGGTACTAGATCAACCAGATTGGCTGGTCGAAGTAATGGACCTTGTTGAAAACCATCACCCAGGAACATGATCACTCCATCCAATGGAAGATCTACGTATCCTTCCAGAGCTGGCTGGCGGAACAAGATCCGCTGGACCTCATGCCATCCGTGTGATCCGCCTGCTCCATTTGCGGAGACAACGACCAATAAGCGAGGAGCACTGGAGCGATCCCAGAAAGAGGCCAGGGTTTGATCGAGGTGCATGTAGTAAGCGCTAATGAGTTGGGCGGCTTGCTCAGAGGTCGGATCCTGTACTCCCTTGAATTGAACCGCAGAATATCCGCCGAAAAATTGCGAGGAAACTGCGGCAAGACCAGGTAACGTTACGAAAAAAGCGTCAATCTGTGGCTCCTGGTCAATTAGGAACAAGCTCAGATCTCTTCTCCAAAGGTCGCTCGCTAGCGCCTTGAGGACAGACTCTGGAGGATCGACGCCGAAACGAGATGCCATGGCCGGGTCTATCTCTTCAATTTCCGTCTTGAATAGACGAGCTCGTTCGGCGAGCTCTGCTGGAGGCATACCCTCTTCTACATTTCCGTGCTCGAAGAAGCTATCGGAGAGAACAACCTGAGAATCTTCCGATGGTCCCGTTACTGGCCAGCCAACAACAGCTGTCGGAACTCCCAGACGTGAGAAGATTTCCCACACGGAGATTACCCTGCGAGCGCTCACATCTATCGGAGTTTTTGGCTTCCAGACGCCCCAGTGTTGGAAACCGATCCCCCGAGGGAGGATGCTGAGGTTGGAGCCGTGAACAAGAAAAGGGGCTTCGAAGACGTAGTCTCCTACCACGCCATGGCGATATGGGAATTTGCCAGTCGCTAATGTTGTCCAGAGAGCCGAACGGCGAGCCGGCCGCAGAGTTGACAAGCGAGAATGGGACCCCTGCTGCAGCATCCTATTGAAGAAAGGGAGTATTCCTTGCTCTGCTAGCGGCAAAATAGCATCGAGTGTAGCCGCCTCGATACCTACAACGAACAGCTGAGGCCGCTGGCTACTTTGAAACGTTGTTGGCCGAGGGGTTGGCTTGAGCGTTGGACGAAAAGCATCTCTCCGCTCCAAAACAATATAGATAGAAGCCAACGCCATAAAGGCAAACAAGACTTGGCTGCGCCGCCCATAGGGTCGATGGCGAACTCGATGAAGGAGCGTCGTATAAAAACAAATGAGCGCAGAGACACTCAGCCAGATCGCAGCCTTCAGTAGACGCCTATTGATTCCAGGTGGAAGATAGAACGAAAAGTATGAAGCATGGACCCAAGCGCCGAGACTTGCCAAGGCCAGCACGGTCGTCAAGGCAGCAGGCAGATGTGTTCGAGCTGAAAATCCCGATCGGAAACGAAAGGGGAGCGCCAAGATCAAACTGCCGCACCCTAGTAGACAACCATAAAGAAGGACGCTGCTGAAGACCGAAAGAGGATCAAAAGGAAGATGCGGGTTCAGAAAGTACAATAAGCCTGCTAATTGAGTACCAGCGAGGGCTCCTGGCAAGAAAGCTTCGCCTACCTTGGAAAGCCTTCTCCAACCACCTCCAGAAGTCAGTCTTCCCAAGAAGACGGATCTAGACTTCGTCGCTTTGACCGTTCTAGCAGATGAGTCATCATCTCTCACCTACATCAAGAAGATATCTCGATCAACATGGATCTTGACGTCCCAGTCAAAGTTGAAACTAAGGACTTCGATAGGCGCGGTGAACTCGACATCCATGATGACGCGCTCTGGATACTTTTTTACTCGGATCTGCTTTCTTGGAATATCTAGGTCCAAGGCCCTGGACCTATTGAATATCTCTCTTTCGAAGAACTCCTTGGTGCCGCGTGGCTGAGTCATGGCAAGTTCTTTCATATGATCCTCGAGCTTCATGGATGCCATCTTGACTGGAACAACCTTTGACGCGACCAGTGCAAAAACAATAGCGAGAAGGGTCCAGACAATGCACCCGACTCTGCTCTCCCCTAACTGATGTCTCTTTGCCATCTTTCGTGCTCTCCTAGTTCGCAAGGCCGGACGAACAACCGCTCACCGCACGATCATCAGGCTCCGTTCCCAGCGTATAGCCCGTATCCACCAAGTTAGGCTGATCTTACCCCAAGACCTAGCTTCTCCGAAGAGTGTTCGCGGTATCGACCAGTAGATTACGACGGGTCGGCCAATGAGCATCCTTTTGGGCAAAGGCCCCCACGTTCTTGAGTCACTCGACTGAGCTCGCCGGTCACCAAAACAGGCGATGTGGCCCGTTGGCACGCTGATAGAAAACGGTTGTTCTGATAATTCACAATTGCCGGCGACTCTGCAATCAAAGAGATATCGACTTTCGTCGATTCGTTGGCCATTGACTGCCAAACCAAGTGAATCGAGGGTTATGCGCTCTCCAGAAAGCCCTATACACCTCTTAACCAACCTGATCCAGGGCTCTTTCGGCAATGCGAAAACAGCCACATCGCCTCGCAGTACTCCCCGTGTAGGTAACGCCGATGCGCCAAGTTTCCAGCCGCCGAGGCGTTCGCCCCCGTAGATAAACTTGTTGACTAAGATGTGATCGCCAGCGAGCAACCCAGGTTCCATGGAGTGACTCGGAACCCTAAATGCCTGGACGACGAAAGTTCGGGCAAATGTGGCCAGGATGACGGCTACCAACAAAGCCATAAGGTAGTCGCTGAGACGATAGCCTGACGGAACTCTGATCACCGGACGAGATGAAAAGATCGGCGCCAACGAGTCAAAGAGAAGAAGCCCGTACCTGTTCGTCCGATCTGAGAGAGCTTTGCCCTCCATCCATCCCACTGACCGTCAGGTGTTTCTCCACCAAAAGACCAGTAAATCATGAGAGCACGGCCCTTCAAGTAGTGGCGCGGCACTGCTCCCCAGTACCTCGAATCGTAGGAGTAGTCACGATTGTCCCCTAGAAAGAAGAAATGTTCTTTAGGAACAACAAAGGGTCCGAAGTTGTCGCGTTTCCGTGCTCTGTTGTCACGATCAAGTTGTCCGCGATTCGGAAAAGTTCGGTTCGTGTCTTTGTGTGATGCATAGAAGTCCTCTTCAGCGAGAACTCCATTGATGAAGAGTTGCTTGTTGACGATCTTGATCCTGTCACCTGGCAAACCGATACAGCGCTTCACGAGGTCAGTTGTAGGACTCTCAGGAGAGCGAAAAATTACGATATCTCCATGTCTGACTGCTCTGGAGGGCAATAGCTCGCTCTTCCCAAGACCAGATTTCAAGCCGAAGATGTATCGATTGACGAAGAGGTGATCGCCGATCAAGAGAGTATTCTCCATGGATCCACTAGGGATGTAGAACGTCTTGATCAAGAAGGTGTTGGTGAAGCCCAAGAATATCCCTGCAATCAACAATGCCTCGAAGTATTCCCGCAGCCAATGCTTTTGTTCTTCCATGACACGTAATCTAGCGGAAATCCTAGGCCCGTAGCCAATCAAAAAGGAAGCTGACGATTTACCTATTTTCGGCTCAGTGAGGGAGGTCTGGTGGAGCGAGCAAGCAGCGAGCATGTTTGAGCTTCGCACCTCAAACAGGACTCAGGCATACTGCACGAACTCCGGCGAATTCTGGAACTGCGGCGCAGCCCACAAGATCGACCGAGTTCTCGATGCGTTTGTAGATGGGTTCTATCTAGCCTTCAGGGAGTTCGGCAGAAAGTGGCGGCTGCCGAATCGCTGTAGCGAGATTCGTTTGACCGATTCACGGATGCCGACCCGGTCCGGCTGGGGCTCGCAGCCGTGTCGACAAGTGCCGGCCCGATCTTTTGTGACTCGGCCGCTGGATTTATGAGCGTCGAAGCCGTTTGACGCCGCTCGTAGAGCCGTTTCGTCAAGTGTCGAAACGCTCTGATGTGGCTCGTAGAGCCGTTTCGTCAAGTGTCGAAACGCTCTGATGAGGCTCGTAGAGCCGTTTCGTCAAGTGTCGAAACGCTCTGATGTGGTTCGTAGAGCCGTTTCGTCAAGTGTCGAAACGCTTTGGTGTGGGCTCGTCAGTTGGTTTCGGCAGATGTCGAAAGGGTCTTGGGGAGTTGGACTCTCTATCAACTCCTGGCCACTCCGAAAGACGTTCCTGAGCTGAAGATGGCGAAACGCCACCTTCCTTTCTCCTCTTACACAACCTCTGACTAGAGTTCCAAGGCGCATCCCGGACTTCCTCTTCAAGCAGGAGTCAAAAAACTTTCCCACCGTCAAATCAGCTTTCCTTCAAGTGGAGGCCTATTCCGCTGCTCTTGCACAGCTGAATCCCACTCGCGGGTCCTGACCCAAGGCTAAGCCACTTGACAAAGAATTGTGGGCCGGTCTTCTCTAGTAGAGCCGTAAGTCCAACAAAATAATGCCCTAACGGGGTCTTGTATGGCTGGCATGCCGTTTGTAATCCGAGATAGGAAGTCGGCAAAACCCAGTCAACAGGAGAAGACAATGAACAAACCATATGCGGGCTTCAATCTCATGGAGATGACGTTGTCCATGGCGATCCTAACGACCCTCCTTGCAATAGGACTACCCCCGATCTCAAATTGGGCAAGCGGCCTGCGCGTTGAGCTAGCGGCTGGCGAGATGACAAGTGTCTTACACTTGGCTCGAATCTATTCGATTCGTCATCACGCAAAAGTGGCCGTTAAGTTCAGCACAGACTCCGACGGTGTTGTCTCACACGCACTCTTCAGCGATGGCGATGGTGACGGCGTTCGCAACGCAGACATAAGGAACGGAGTCGATCCCTTACTTCGTTCTGCGCGTCGCCTGTCACACCTGGGGAAGAGAATTCGATTCGGCTTCCCTAAAGGAAGAGCCCCCGTCGATCCGGGGAACCCTCGACAGAGACTAACTCGCCTCCATGATCCTATACGCTTCAATCGATCCGATTTAGCGGTCTTCAACCCGAGCGGGACGGCTACGCCGGGGACGATCTACCTAACAGATGGAAAACGCCACTTGGTTGCCGTTCGTGTGAACAATCGATCCGGGAAGATCACGGTCCTTCACTACGATACGACGGCTGAAGTTTGGCGCTGATAGCCCGGAAAGACTCGTTTCTGAACTCAATTTGACGACTACAGCATTCCGAGTTCTAGCCTAGCAGCCTCAGACATCATGCTTGGTTCCCACACTGGATCCCACACAACCTCAACGTTGGCAGTGTCTACGCCCGGTACTCCGGTGACTTTGACCCTGACTTCTTCAGGCAAAGTTCCGGCAACTGGGCACGCCGGCGAGGTGAGAGTCATGGTGATCTCTGCATGCCGTTGCTCATTGAGCATCACGTTGTAGATCAGACCCATCTCAAAGATATTGACGGGTATCTCTGGGTCATAGACCGTCTTGAGCGCATCAGTAATAGCTTCCTCTACGGACCCACTTGGAGAGTTCGAGATATCTTCTTCCATGATCACACCTTTGCCGTTGTCCCTTCAAAACACCTATGACTCGGTCGAGATGGAAGGGGATTGTGAGCTGTCCTCGTCCAACGCTGCCTTCAGCGTATGCCAGGCCAGAGTTGCACATTTCACTCGGATAGGTATCTGGCGAACACTCGATAGGGCCTCGAGCTTACCGAGGTCTCTCGGAACGGCCGCCGTGTCACCGGTCATCATCTCGTGGAATTCATCAAACAGCGAACGAGCCTCAGCGAGTGTCTTGCCTTTGACAACTTCAGTCATAAGAGACGCTGATGCTGTCGAGATGGCGCAGCCAGCGCCCTGAAATGCAACATCCTGGACGATCTTCGCCGCGTCGATCATCAGGTAGACCTCGATACGGTCGCCACAAAGAGGATTATGGCCCCGCGCCTGGGATGTGGGGGATTCGAGAGCAACAAAATTTCGTGGCTTGCGGTAGTGGTCCAGGATCAACTCTTGGTAGATCGCCCGAAGGTCTGTCATCTTCCGAATACCTCTAAGACATTCTTGATACCACCAACCAAGCGATCAACCTCTTGAGCAGTGTTGTAGAAAGCGAAAGACGCCCGAGCCGTTGATGACACCTGGAAATAATCCATGACTGGCTGTGCGCAATGATGGCCAACACGAACCGCGATACCCTCTTGGTCAAGAATCGTTCCTACATCGTGGGCGTGAATGTCCTCTAGGAGAAACGAAATAACTGCTGCTTTGTCATCGGCAGTGCCGATCAATCGAACTTCAGGAAGTCTGCCGAGACATTGAGTTGCATATCTCAAGAGGTCGGTCTCGTACGCTCCAATGGTATCTATACCAAGTTCCGTCAGATAGTCCATTGCAGCACCTAGCCCAATAGCACCAGCGATATGAGGTGTACCAGCTTCAAACTTGTGAGGGGGTGATGCGTACTCGGTGGACTCGAATGTCACCGATCGGATCATCTCACCTCCACCTTGGTAAGGCTCCATCTCGTTGAGTCGGTCGAGGCGGCCATAAAGCACACCGATGCCAGTCGGGCCGAAAACTTTGTGGCCTGAGACGGTATAAAAATCACAGCCTAAGGTTGCTACATCTAGAGCCAAGTGAGGAGCGGCTTGAGCTCCGTCAATCAGTGTGGGTATTCCCCGTTGTTGGGCTAGTTCAACGATCATCTGAACAGGGTTGACCGTCCCAAGCGCGTTCGAAATGTGGCTCATAGCTACGAGCCGAGTACGCCTCGACAAGGCGTCCTTGTAGGCATCCAGATCGATCTCACCCTTGGCGTTGATAGGTACAACGCGCAGATTCGCGCCGGTCTGCTGACAGACCATTTGCCACGGAACAATATTGGAATGATGCTCGAGCCCTGAGATCAGCACTTCGTCGCCCGGCTCCAGTCTCGGGCGAAGATAGCTTTGAGCGACTAGATTGATGCCCTCAGTCGTGCCCCGGACGAACACAATCTCTTCTACAAGTGGCGCGCCGAGAAACTGGCGCGCTGTCTCCCGAGCTCCCTCGTAAGCCTCGGTAGCTCGCTGCGATAGTGTGTGAACACCTCGGTGCACGTTGGAATAGTTGAAAGTGTATGCAGCGGTGACAGTCTCAATGACAGAGGTTGGCTTCTGCGTCGACGCTGCATTGTCGAGATAGGCAACAGGGCTGCCATTGACTATTTGGCTCAGTGCCGGAAAATCGAGGCGGACTCGTGAGACATCGAAGGAGCTGGGCTTTCCAGCTAGAACATCCGTTGCCTCGAGTCGAGTCATACCGCCTGTCTCACGATGTCGCCTTTCGGCAACCGAGTGAAAAGAAATTCTTCGATATCCTTGCGTACAGTAGGGAGTTTGATTTCATCTAGGACTTCGCCAGCAAAAGAATAAGTCAGGAGACTCCGAGCAGCATCTTCGCCAATGCCTCGAGACCTGAGATAGAAGATTGCCTCGTCGTCGAGATGTCCCGTCGTTGAACCATGGGTACACCGCACATCGTCGGCAAAAATCTCGAGTTGAGGGTTCGAGTGAACCAATGCATCTTTCGATAAGAGCAAATTGCGATTCGACTGCTTTGCATCCGTCTTCTGGGCATCTTGATGGACATAAATACGTCCATTGAAAACCGCCCGAGCTCGGTCCTCGAGAATGCCTTTGAACAGCTCGTAGCTATGGCAATTAGGCTTAGCGTGATCGACACGCATCTGATGGTCAACGTGTTGTGTACCACGCGCCAGATAAAGGCCATTCAGAGTGCAATGGATTCCTTCGCCATCCAGCATTGCCTGGATGTCGTTACGCACCAAGGCGCCACCGTGATTGATCGAATGAGTAAAGAAGTTGGTGTCTCTCGCCAGATAAATTTTCTGAGTTGCAATATGGAATGCCGCCAAGCTCTCTTGTCCTAGGCGGTAGTGGTCGATCACGGAATTAGCCTGTCCAACGATCTCGGTTACAGGGCAAGTAAAGTATCGATCGCTATGAAAACCACCATAACTTTCCACGATTGTTACCTGGCTGCTCTCTTCGGCGACGAAGAGATTCCGAGGATAAGAGACGGTCGCGCTGCCGTCCTCTTCTGTGGCGAGAAAAAGAACGTGGATAGGCTTCTCGACGATGACCCCTTTGGGTACATGGATGAAGGCGCCATCTTCGATAAACGCGGTGTTGAGAGCAACGAAGGGATGTTTGAGATCAGCGTGTTGTCCCAGATGATCCTGAACAAGCTCAGGTCTAGCTAGTAGTGCATCGGCCAGGCTGCCAGCAAATACACCTCCAGGCAGGTCTTCAGGTCGCGAGTGTTCTTTCGAGTATCGGCCGTTGATGAAGACTAAGTCGATACAATCAGAGATCAAGTAGGGTTGGATGTGGTCCGGACTAAGTCTCACTGCGTCTAGACCAACACGCTCGAACGAAGTTCTCTTGATTGCTGCGACGTTGGTTTTACGCCATTCTTCCTGGCGTTGTGTTGGAAGGCCGACGGCCTCGAACGATGCGAGACCCTTCTGACGAAGTCTCGAAACCACCTGAGGATGATCAGGAAGGCTCTGCTCGAATTGTCGATAAGTGGACAGGAGAGGTGATCGTTCCGCAACGGCTTGCATTTACGCTCTCCTCGCTAGGCGATCGCTTGCGTAGCGGGGTCGGAGGTTTGCTCGAGCCAGGAGTATCCCCTCTTTTCCAGTTCTAACGCGAGTTCCTTACCGCCAGATTGAACGATCCGACCGTCGACCAAAACATGTACAAAATCAGGAGTGATGTGATTTAGGAGGCGTTGATAGTGGGTAATAACCAAGAACGATCGATCCTCTGACCGCATCGTATTGACACCTTCGGAAACGACCTTGAGCGCATCGATATCGAGTCCAGAGTCGGTTTCATCTAGGACTGCCAATTTAGGATCTAGTACAGCCATATGAAAGATCTCGTTGCGTTTCTTCTCTCCGCCAGAAAACCCGTCGTTGACGGGTCTACCCAACAACGATTCGTCCATCTTGACTAACTTCATTTTTTGGCGCACCAGCTTGAGGAAGTCGACAGCATCGACCTCTGGCAAGGACCGATGTTTGCGGATCGCGTTGAGTGCCGCTTTGAGGAAGTACGTGTTGCTTACGCCAGGGATTTCGACAGGATACTGGAATGCCAAGAAGATGCCCTCCCTTGCTCGGTCCTCAGGAGCCATGTCCAATAAATCTTGGCCAGCAAAAACGACGGATCCCTCAGTCACTTCGTAGTCTTCTCGTCCTGCCAATACCTGAGCTAACGTGCTCTTGCCAGAACCATTGGGTCCCATGATGGCGTGGACTTCTCCCGGGTTCACGACCAGGTTAATTCCCTTGAGGATCTCTTTCTCCTCGACCCGGACGTGCAGGTTCTTTATCTCTAACATCGATTCTCTCCAGATTCAAAAGCGGTTGCCGGAAATGCCAGCCCCAACGGTTGCTCGAACCAAGAGCACCGTCTTTTTAGTAGTTTCAAACAATGAACAGTGTCTACCCGACACTTCCCTCGAGGCTAACCTCGAGGAGCTTTTGTGCTTCGACAGCGAACTCCATGGGCAACTCTTGGAAAACGGTCTTGCAGAAGCCATTAACGATCATCGACACAGCTTCCTCAGTGTCGATTCCTCGTTGGTTGCAGTAGAAGATCTGGTCCTCACCAATTTTGGAGGTGGTGGCCTCGTGCTCCATACGAGCGGTTGGATTCTGGACATCGATGTAGGGAAAAGTGTGGGCACCACAACGGTCACCGAGGAGCATAGAGTCGCACTGAGAAAAATTGCGGGCTCCATCGGCGCTCTTGAGGATCTTTACTTGACCACGATATGTGTTCTGGCCACGACCCGCAGAGATGCCTTTGGATATGATCGTACTGCGAGTGTTTTTTCCCACGTGTATCATCTTGGTGCCCGTATCTGCCTGCTGATAATTGTTCGTCAGCGCAACAGAGTAGAATTCACCTATGGAGTTGTCGCCTTTCAGGATGCAGCTTGGATACTTCCATGTGATAGCCGAACCTGTTTCCACCTGGGTCCAAGAAATTTTGGAATTCCGCCCGGCGCAGAGACCTCGCTTGGTGACAAAGTTGTAGATCCCACCCTTGCCTTGTTTGTCGCCCGGGTACCAGTTTTGAACGGTCGAGTATTTGATCTTGGAATCATCGTGGGCAACAAGTTCGACGACAGCGGCATGGAGTTGATTCTCGTCCCGCATCGGAGCGGTGCAGCCCTCTAAATAGCTGACTTGACTTCCTTCATCCGCAATGATGAGAGTTCGTTCGAACTGACCCGTGTTCATAGCGTTGATCCGGAAGTACGTCGACAGTTCCATGGGGCAACGCACCCCTTTGGGTATGTAGACGAAAGAACCGTCGCTAAAGACCGCGGAGTTGAGAGCAGCGAAGAAGTTGTCTTTAGCAGGGACTACTGAGCCGAGGTATTTTTTGATCAGATCTGGATGATCATGCACTGCCTCTGAAAACGAGGAAAAGACGATTCCAAGGTCTGCAAGCTTCTCTTTGAAGGTTGTAGCGACTGACACGCTATCGAAGACAGCGTCTACTGCAACCCCGGCGAGCATCTCCTGCTCGCGAAGCGGTATACCCAGCTTTTCATAGGTTGCCAGGATGTCTGGATCTATTTCATCGAGGCTCTTCGGGCGGTCTGAGTCCGACTTTGGTGCCGCGTAGTAGTGAGCATCCTGATAGTCAATCGGTGGGTAGTGGACGTTGTGCCACTCTGGCTCCTTCATAGTGAGCCAATGTTTGTAGGCCTTGAGTCGCCACTCGAGCATCCACTCTGGCTCGCTTTTCTTGGCCGAGATGAGGCGCACGACATCTTCGTTGAGCCCTTTTGGAATGACCTCTTGCTCGATATCCGTGATGAACCCGAACTTGTATTCTTGACTCGCCAGTCTTTCAAGGGTTTCAGTGCTTGTGCTCATTCTTGTCTCCGAAGGGATTCATAGGCGGACTGGAAGCTAGGTTCGCCTGTGGCGAAGGACGTCAGTGGTCCAGGCTCCGCGGATCGGCTTGATCGCCTGGTACCCCGAGTTGAACTAGTGGAATATCGAGGGGATGGTTCAACTCGGAAAGTGAGATGCCTTCGAGAGCGAGCCGAACAGCCTGGTTGATGAGCTGCCAGTTTCCTCGCAATTGGCAGATGCTCTCCTGAGAGCAAACACCAGGCGCATCTTCGATGCACTCCGTAAATGCGATCGGCCCGTCAAGTACGGAAATCATATCCGCGACAGAAATTCGATCGGGAGGCCGGACTAAAGAGTAACCACCCTTGGCTCCGCGATGTGACTCCAAAAGCCCCTCTCTAGCCAGAAGCTTCAGGATCTTGCTGACTGTTGGAAGAGGCAGCCTGGTCTCTGTCGCGAGTTCCGGAGCCGCAAAGTGACGGTTCGGGATCCTGGCGAGGTAAGTCATCAGAACGATGCCGTAGTCGGCTTGTTTTGTCAGTCGGATCATGTTGGCGATAGGCGGTCAGCAAATTCTCTAGGAAGGGATCTTCAAACAGGACCAGGTTGGTCCTGTTTCGGAGTTTACCTTCCCTCGGGCTGTTGTCAAGGCTTTTCCCGGGGGTCAGTCGTTTGGAGGGCGAGTCCCGTCGAGCACTTCTCGCACTTTGCAGGCGAGGGCTTCCGGAGAGAATGGCTTTTGAAGGAAGGCTGCTTGTCGCTGGTTGAGTAAACGGACACCGTCATCGCTATCGGCATAGCCGGATATGAAGAGCACTTTCAATCCCCGGAAGCGCGATTGGAGTTCCTCGGCAAGATCTGGCCCGCTGGTGTCAGGCATGACGACATCTGTTAATAGGAGCTCCAACTTGTCGACGGGGTCAACACACAATTCGAGGGCGGCTCTGGCATCGCGTGCCGCTAGCACTCTGTAGCCCTGTAGCTTCAAAATTTGTTGAACAAGTGCCCTAACGGAGTCCTCGTCTTCGACGAGCAAGATAGTCTCGGTTCCGACGGGAACCTTAGGGATTGGTTCGCGCGTCGCTGGTTCAGAGTTTGATGGCTGAGGTTCGGCCCGCGGAAAAAACAGGCTAAGGGAGCTTCCGCGGCCCACCCGTGATTCGATCTCGATATGTCCCCCATGCTGTTGGACAATGCTGGAGACAATGGCCAATCCAAGCCCTGTGTTGTGACCTCGGTCTTTCGTAGTGAAGAAAGGCTCGAAGATTCGTTCTGTCACGTCTTCAGGCATTCCTTGCCCGGTGTCACTAACCTTCAGCATTACCCAGCTCTTGCCTGAGTTTCTCGCGTTGGTGGTCGATAGAGTCAACTGACCGCCTCGACTGAGCGAATCCTGTGCATTGATCGCAAGGTTGAGGATGACCTGCTCGATGTGCGCTTGGTCCGCGAAGATGGGATACAGATCTGGTTCGGTCGCGGTCCGTAACACGACGTTGTCGCCGAGAACCCGTCTCAAGAGTCTCTCCATGTCCGTCACGATCCGATTCAGACTGAGTCTGCGGGGTGAGAACGCTTGGTGACGGCTCAAAGTGAGGAGGCGGCGTGTCAGCTCCGCAGCCCTCTTGCCCGCTCTACGGATTTCCGTCAGTCCGGTGCGAAGGGGGCTGTCCTCGGCGATTTGGACCAGAATAAGCTCACTGTAACCGTTAATAGCTGTCAGCAGATTGTTGAAATCGTGGGCGACCCCTTCCGCGAGCCGACCGATTGCCTCCATCTTCTGGGATTGTCGGAGTTGTTCCTCGAGCCGTCGCTGGTCGGTAACGTCTCGGAGGATGCCGCGGAATCCGAGAATCTTGCCGCCTTCGTCTCGGATCGCAGAAGCCGTTTCTCGGACTCGAAGGCGCCGGCCTGTTTTCGTCTTCAGTTCGATCTCCAAGTCTTCGATGAAGCCTTGGGACATGAAGGCAATGTGGGCAGCCCTGCGATCTTCTGGGTTCCAGTAGAGATTCGTCGCTATGTCGAGCGAAAGCATCTCGTCCTTGGAGCCATACTCAAACAGCCGAACACCGGCCGGGTTGATATCCAAGATGCGACCAGCTGTCGTCCCTATGTAGATAGCGTCTCGAGAGTCTTCGAACAGGCGACGGTACTCGTCCGTCGGAACGATCGAAGTCTCTCCCGGCCCTCGAACCTCGGTCATCTGAAGCCTCGGCAGGTTAAGACTCTGCCATCTCCTTGACCCCTTTGAGAGCCCGTATCTTGACGACCCGGCGGGCCGGCTTGGCAGCAAACACCGTCGGTTCGCCGGTGAAGGGGTTGATTCCTTTGCGAGCTCTGGTGGCCTTTTTGGCAGCCACAGAAAATTTCGCTAGGCCAGGCAGGGTGAACGTGCCGGCGGAACGCTTCTTCAAGTGGCGGTGCATGAAGTGCGACATCGAATCGAAGACGCTCACAACCTCTTTCCTGTTGAGTCCAGTATCCTCGCTGATAGCCGCGATGAGCTTGGCTTTTGTGTACGGTTCGCGAATCGCTGTCAGCTTCTTGTTCGAGTCTGCCATGCCTTCCTCCATTGAAGGGGTCGTGCGAATCGATCTTCGCGGAATCGAGCGGTGTTGTCGACTAAACTAGTTGAATCGTAGTCTCGATTGTCGCGTCGCGCAAGGCACCACACTGTTGCCAGTAGACAGGGCAACACGAGTCCGAGCGGGCCGTTTCAGCTCAGCCACACCCGATGAAAGTGCTAGCCGAAGACGAAATTCCGTGCGGGTAGAGGCGTCCTTGACGGAGCGTCTCCGGATTCCATTTTGGTTCCTGGTTGGGCTCAGTCCAAGTCCCATGGGCGGAGAGGGGGTTCCTGTTCTGGCTCTTCCTCAGATCGGCGCATGGCTTCACGAAACTTCTTTTCCAAGAGCCGGTCGCGGTCCTTGTGCGCAGCAATCTCCCGCTGAAAGATCTCATCGGCTCGTACCCTCGACGTGTCGAGTCCAGCGAGCAGGCTGTCGAAATCTCTTTCCGGACTCTGGCGCTTTGAGTGGAAGACGACCTGTCCTGAGGTGAGATCCACAGTCATGTCGGAACCGCAATCTGGGCAACGGACATTCAGGTGTTGATCTTTGCTCACGCGAGGTATTGTACCTGCTTCGGAAGCACACCGCTTGACAGCGCTACGGGGCTCGGTTACAAAGGATGTACATCCAGACCATCCAACAGCGGAGGATGAGGCAATGATTCGAGAATCGGCGCGTCTCTTTACGGCCACGGCTATTTTCTGTCTTGGGTTACTAGTTGCTGGGTGCTCGGAGAAAGCAGTTCAAGTCGGGGTTGTTCTGCCGCTTTCTGGCGAGAACAGCACCTATGGTGAGGCTATTCTCAAAGGCTTGGAACTCGCTTACGAGGAGCACCTAGCAGACGAGACCGCTAGCCTCATCGTCAACCTATCGCCTGTCGATTCCGAAAGTGACCCGGGCAAAGCGGGCATTTTGTTGGCCAGCCAGTACGAGCAAGGCGCACTGATTGCTATCGGAGCCGCGACCTCGGACGAGGCGAAGAGTATGATTGAGGTGATCGACAAGTTTGATCGCGTGATCATATCTCCGTCGGCATCTAGCCCCGAGCTCACGGGAATATCGAGCAATTTTTACCGTGTTTGGCCCTCTGATTTCGCCGCAGCGACCAAGATGGCTCAGTTTGCCGCGAGTGACCTCAAAGTGGAGAGGGTGGTCGTCATCACCGAACAACAGAGTTACGCGAAGGGGATTCACGGGGTCTTTCAGCCTGCGTTCGAGGGTTTTGGAGGTGAGGTCGTCGAAGTGATCGAGGTTCCTCCGGGAACTTCGGATCTTGGTGGACTGATGGACAGGGTCATCACACTGAAGCCCGAGGCTGTCTATCTCGCCGGTTTCGAGCAAGGCATCGGATCGATGATCCAGGAGTTGAGGCGGCTCAGCTATAAAGGAAAGATTCTGACCACAAGCGCTTTTGCGCTACCATCGTCTATCGCTCGGGTCGGTCAAGATGCCGCGGGAGTAATCCTCACGCAATCCGTGTTCGAGTTGGATAGCGACCACGCGCACATTCAGAAGTTCGTCAAGGCCTACGAGGCGAAGTTCGGTGAGAAGCCGGACATCTACGCTGCCCATGGCTACGATGCAATGAAGGTTGTGATAGCAGCCTTGACCGGCAGACCTGCTTTGCCGGGTGAGGTGGTCAAAGGCCTGCGTGACATCAAAGACTTCCCTGGTGTCACAGGTAGTATTCAATTCGATGAGAAGGGAGATGTTCGCAAATTCCCTCGACTTTATATTATCGGAGATGATCTGCTGCTCTATGATTACAATGAGAGAGTGCGTAAGCAGCAGGAAGAGATTCGCCGCCGCCGCGCCGCCTTGATGCACAAGCTCGAGAAGATTCAAAAGCAAGCTTCGGACATGAACAACTAGGCGAGGAGTTATTCCGCCGGCTAGCTGAATGTTAGCTTTCGAGAAGGGGCGACTTGGTTCGCCCCTTCTTTTGTCTGGTAGAACACGCTGTCTGGTAGAACACGCTCAGTCAGAGTTCCTCCTCGAAAGTTCTCCTCGAAACCATCGATCATCATAATGTTCAGGCTAGCCCGCTCAGTCTTCCGCTACCGGAGCCTCTTGGCAACCCTAACGAGTCGTGAACTCAAGGCGCGTTACCGAGGCTCGGTGTTGGGATACGTCTGGTCTTTGGTTAACCCGTTGCTGCTCTTGACGGTTTATACGTTCGTTTTTGGTACGATATTTGCCCCGCGTGATGATGTTGCGCCCTATGGCCTGTTCTTGGCCACTGGCGTTTTTCCGTGGCTCTGGCTATCGGTTTCATGGACAGAGGGAGCGATGTCGCTTGCCGCTAATGCCGGCCTGATCCGCAAAGCTGCTTTTCCGGCGGAGTTGCTGCCAATTGTTGCCGTGATGTCGAATCTTGCACACTTTGCGTTTGCACTGCCGATCATCGCAAGCGCCACGTGGCTCTTCAGTATCCAAGGACACGACGTTGGCGGGTGGACCCTGGCCTTGGTTCCGGTGATCGCCCTGCTTCAGCTGCCTCTAGTTGCAGGGTTGGCTCTCGGCACGGCTGCGCTCAATGCTCACTTCAAGGATGTCAAGGACATCTTGTCGAATCTGTTGACACTTTTGTTCTTCATGACTCCGATCTTGTACACCTTGAGAGTCCTCGAGGAGCATCGAACGATCCACTGGATCGTGGCCCACAATCCGCTGACGCCCTTTACTCGCGCCTATCAAGAAGCGATTTTCTATGGCCGTATTCCGGCTTTAGGGCAGTGGATCGAGATGTCGATTGTCAGCCTTGCGGCTTGGACACTAGGTGCGTGGATTTTCGACCGTCTGAGCGACACTTTGGTGGAGGCGGTTTAGTGCCTGCAATTCGGATAGAGAATGTCAGCAAGCTCTACCGGCGAACCTCGTCCGGTCATCATTTGCGGACTCTGAAAAGCGCTCTCCTTGAACGCAGCTTGGTGAAGGGGCTGAGTCGCGAGGAAGCTGTTCCTGCCCTTGTCGATGTCTCCTTCAATGTTGAAAAGGGTGAAGCTGTTGGCCTGATTGGCAGTAACGGCTCAGGCAAGTCGACGCTCCTCAAAACGGTAGCCGGGATCCTCAAACCAACGAGCGGGTCGATAACCGTCGATGGACGCGTTGCTGCACTCATCGAGTTGGGAGCCGGGTTTCATCCGGAAATATCGGGTCGGGAAAATATCTACATCAATGGTGCTGTCCTCGGTCTGACCCGCCGTGAGCTGGACGCCCGTTTTGACGATATTGTCGAGTTCTCCGGCCTCGAGAACTTCATCGACGAGCCGGTGAAGAACTACTCCTCTGGCATGTATGTTCGACTAGGCTTCGCGGTCGCCATCCACACGGACCCCGACATCTTGATGGTTGATGAAGTCTTGTCAGTCGGTGACGAAGCCTTCTCCCACCGATGTTTGCGTCGAATCGAAGAGTTCTTGGCTGCGGGCAAAACGTTGCTGCTCGTAAGTCACTCTCTCGGCTTGATGGAGGAAGTGTGTGATCGTGTCATCTGGCTCGACAACGGGACTCTTCGCGCAAGCGGATTGCCAAGAAGGGTCGTCGATTCCTACCGCGAATCGATCGCTGTAGCTGAAGGACTGGTACACCAACGAGCCAAACAGGATCGCGAAGAAGAATCCCATACTGATGAAGAAGCCGACGAAGACCCTGGCGACCCAATGCGCTGGGGGTCCCGTGAAGCAACAGTCGAAGATCTGAAGATCTGGGTTGGTGGTGAAGAGCGGTATCATTTTCAGACAGGCGAAGCGGTTCGATTCGAGATTTCCGCTCGAGCTCATCGAGAGTTTGAGGACTTCGTTTTCGGTATCGCCATCCAAACCCCCAGAGGCATCGAATGTTGGGGCACGAACACCGACTTGGAAGGGTTCGTCCCCAGCCGCCTAGAGGCTAAAGCGGTGAAGATAGAAATGGAGTGTCCCAATCTGCGCTTGGGTCCAGGGGAGTATGTTGTCGATGTTGCTGTGCATGCCCGCGACGGTACTCCCTATGATTATCGGCGACACCTCGCTAGCTTTAGCGTAACCGCGGCCACTCAAAGCGCAGGCGTCTACGCGCCAGAGCATCGCTGGACTTTCTCCGAAGGCGTCGGGTGGGACGCATTTGGGCGTGACTCGACAAAGCCCACGAAGCAGACCAACCAAAAGACGCAAGGAGATTAGGAATGGCGGATTCAGAGAGCAAAGGAATGAACGTCAAGATTGCCGATGACGATCTCAAGGGTCGCTACGCGAACCTGGTGAGGATCACCCATACTCGTGAAGAATTCATCCTTGATTTCATCAATATGGTCCCTCCACAAGGGGCAGTTACCGCTCGGGTGATCACGAGCCCGGGGCATCTCAAACGGCTCATCCGCGCATTGAGTGGCAACCTCGAACTCTATGAGAAGAATTTTGGTTCCATCATCGAGGCGGCTGAACCGCAGGTCAGTGGGTCGGTGAACTGATCCTCGCTACAGGAGCGGGAGCAGAAACACGCAATGCGATGGGTCAGCACAGCGGGTATCAGTCCGGCTGTCTCCTTAGCGGAGGCTTTGCGAAGAGGTCTCGCTCCTGACGGCGGATTGTATCTTCCCGAGCACCTCGAGCCGATGCCATCGAGCTTCCTCGAGTGTCTCGAGGAGCTCGAATTTATCGAGATAGCCAAGCGGTTGGCGCGACACATGATGCACGGGGAATTGGCCACCGAAGCGATCGATCAGATCGTTGCGGCAGCTCTTGACTTCCCGATACCCTTGGTGCGGTTGAGTGAGAGGATTTCAGTCCTTGAGCTATTCCACGGGCCGACGCTGGCGTTCAAGGATATTGGAGCGCGTTTCTTGTCTCGCCTGTTGGATCACACGAGCCAGGATCAAAGACAGCCGATGGTTCTCGTCGCAACCTCGGGTGATACGGGCGGCGCTGTCGCCCAAGCGTTTCTCGGCGTTGAGACTACGAGGGTTGTTGTGCTCTATCCTCGAGGTCAAGTATCGCCGGTTCAAGAGCGCCAATTCGCGACGCTGGGTGGCAACATCAAGGCGTTGGCTGTCGAAGGCACGTTCGATGATTGCCAAAGACTCGTCAAGCAGGCATTTGCAGAAGCCGATGCGGAGCTGTCGAGTCTGGCGTTGACCTCAGCCAACTCCATCAATGTTGGGCGCCTGCTGCCTCAGATCTTCTACTATTTCCAGATAGCAGCCCGTCTCGGCGAGTTTCGGGGAGATCGCGAACTCCTGGTGTCTACACCGAGCGGCAATTTTGGCAACTTGACAGCGGGTTTGCTCGCGAAACGCCTTGGTTTCGATTGCCGGTTTCTGGCTGCAACGAATGAGAATGATGTCGTACCAGAGTATCTCGAGACAGGGTTATTCAGCCCGCGCCTGTCGGTTCGCACGTACGCGAACGCTATGGATGTCGGCAATCCGAGCAACCTGGATCGCATCAGATACCTCTATGGACAAGATATTGACCGACTGAGGCAGGATATTGAGGGTCATAGGGTCGATGACAAGGCGATAAAGTCAACCATCCGACGGGTTGACCGCGACCGAGACTACGTGCTGGATCCCCATACTGCCGTCGGTTATCGAGCGCTCGAGAGGGTCTTGGAGCGAAGACCTGAGACGGTCCAGGGAGTTGTCTTGGCCACAGCTCATCCGGCGAAGTTTCGCGAGGTTGTGGAACCCGCCATCGGGCGCCCCCTACCCTTGCCTCGGCAACTTGCGAAGCGCCTCAACGATCCACTGCTCAGCGAGCCAATGCCGAACGACTATACTGCCTTGAGGCAACGGTTGCTCGCCTGGAATCAGAGCACTCGACTGAAGCTCTAGTCTGATAGATTCAGCCGAGTCTGCGGCGTCGATACCGAAAACGAGTGTCTGCTAGAAAACAGTGTCCGCTGGATAACTCGTGCAGCTCGTCAGATGGAAGATGAGAGCGCTGCCTGCAGCCAATTGTCCCAATGAACTGATCGCGTCGATCTGAGAATGAGCTGAGAGACATGACCTATTCGGTGATCGAGGTCGAGCCTCAAGAATTCATCTTCAAACAAGGTGATTTGGGAGACCTCATGTACCTGGTACAAGAGGGCGAGGTCGAAGTTCTCCAGGACTTGGGGGGGCACGAGAATCAAGTAGCGATTCTGGAACGGGGAGACTTCTTCGGCGAGATGTCCGTTCTCGAAGAGGAGCCGAGAACGCACTCTGTCAGAGCGCTGAGCACCGCGAAGTTGATCAAGATCGATCGTGTGGGTCTACAAAGTATGCTCACACGAAATGCGGAGATCGCTGTCCGTATGATCCGCAAGCTCAGTCTTAGGCTGATGTCAGCTGAAGACATGCTGGTACGCACGTGGGCGGGGGCGGAAGAACTCGAGGCGAAGGGAGAGCCCGCGGCCATTCGAGGACGAGCCCGATTGGTTTCGATGGACAGCATCGAAATGGTGCTGCCGGAAAAAGTAGAGGTCAGAATAGGTCGAGTGGATCCCATCAACCAGATTCACCCAGACATAGATCTCACGTCGATTGACTCTCAGCTCACGACGAGTCGTCGTCATGCTCGCATTCTCCGCGGAGTGGAAGGGTTCATGGTCCAAGAAGAGAGGGCGACGAACGGTACTTTTGTCAACGGACAGCGAATATCTGCCGAGCGACCGTTGGAGATTCGATCCGGCGACGACATCATGTTTGGCGCGGTTCGAACGCGGTTTTTTGTCGACGAGGGAAGTGAGGGGCCTGAATAAGACAGGCTAGCCGAGAATGGCGCTCTTTCCCGGCGGTGCAGGGATACCTAGAATCCCTGTCGGAAGTGATCCAGGCTAGCGTCCGAGGCGTATCTAGCTGAGTAGGCCTGTAATGAAGATATCGCCGAAAAATCAGCCGACCCTCGTAGTTTTCACACTCGGGCCTCAGTGCGAATCACGACGTCGGCAGTTATTGCCTGAGAAACTCCACCCGATCGAGAACTGCCTACATCAGGCGTGTTTCGATGTTGTGTTGGCCGCAGGCCGTGCTGCAGGCTGTCGGTTATCGGTTTCGTCTCCTCTACGACTAACCTTACCTTCCGACGTAGCCTACCGACCTCAGGAGGGAACGGACTTTGGCTCTCGGATAGAGACCGCTTTCAACGGCGCGTTTACTGAGACTGATGCCAGCGTAATCTTGGTCGGCAGCGATACTCCCGATCTGGGAAAGGATCATCTTCGAGACACCCTTAGGGCCCTCGAGAAAGATCCTGAGAGTGTGGTGATCGGCCCCTCTCTGGACGGTGGGTTCTATCTTTTGGCAGCATCCCGTCCTCTTGATGTTTCGCTCTCGAAGGTGCGTTGGCTAAGTCGAGATACCCTCGAGAGCCTCAAGCTGGCTCTGCATCAGCAAGGTCGCACGGTCGTGCTGCTGGAACCGCTTTCAGATCTGGACCAGCGTGCGGATCTAGAACAGTGGCTTTCGATGATCCTGAAGTCTGCTTGCGGCGAAAAGACATGGTGGTCGATTCGAGGCTATCGACTTATACGTTTACTGGCCCGTCTACTGGCCGCCGGTCGACGCTCAGAGCAAAGGCCGGCGTTTGTCGAACTGCGGCGACTCAAAACCCGATCAAATCTGCTTCGCGGCCCTCCGGCTGTGGCCCTCCTTCCTCTCGTCTAGCTAGTGCTCTCGTTGGAGGTTCAGTCCTCCTGTCCAGAGGCAGCGACGAGCCTTCTGACTCCATAGACGGGGCCCCGTCGGATGTCAGCTCCATAACCTGTGCGAGCTTTTTGCCGCCAGCGTTGTCGATTTTTTTCAGAACAGACGATAGTCCAGACCCACAATCGGGATATCGAGTCCCGATGGAGGTATAGACAGCATGCAGACAGAGACTCAGACTGAGAGCGCAGTCAAAGGACGTTACAGTTTGGCTGCACAGGCACAGGAGGCGGAGCTTTGTTGCCCTGTCGACTACGATCCACAGTATCTCAAGGTCATTCCAGCCGAAGTGCTCGAAAGAGACTACGGTTGCGGTGATCCCAGCCGGCACCTGAAATCGGGCGAGACAGTTTTAGATCTTGGCAGCGGAACAGGCAAGATTTGTTTCATCGCGTCTCAAGTCGTTGGGCCGAAAGGCAAAGTGATAGGCGTAGATATGACACCTGAGATGCTCGAGGTGGCGCGTCGTAACGCCCCCCAAATCGCAGAGCGGGTGGGTTATGACAACGTCGAGTTTCGACGTGGCCGGATCCAGGACCTTTCTCTCGATCTCGACGCTTTGGATCGTAAGCTGCAGAGCCATCCGATCGCCACAGCTGAAGATTTCATCGCACTAGATGGATTGACCGCAGACCTGAGGCAACACCAGCCGCTCGTCGCGGACGACTCGATCGATGTCGTCGTTTCGAACTGTGTCCTGAATCTGGTCGCGGGTGCCCAGAAGCGTCAACTCTTCGAAGAAATACATCGTGTGCTGCGCAGCGGTGGCAGGGCTGTGATCTCCGACATCGTTTCGGACGAAGTTGTCCCGGTGGAGATGCAACGCGACTCCGATCTGTGGAGCGGCTGTATTTCGGGAGCCTTGACGGAAGACGATTTTGTGGCTGCATTCGAGGAGGCTGGCTTCTACGGAATCCGGATATTGGAGCGCCAAAAAGCGCCATGGCGAACCGTAGAGGGTATCGAGTTTCGGTCTTTGACGGTCGAAGCGTTCAAGGGAAAAGAAGGCCCTTGTCTCGAGCGATTCCAATCTGTGATCTACCGCGGACCGTTTAAAGAAGTGCTCGATGATGACGGCCATCGTATGGAGCGAGGCAAAAGTTACGCCGTGTGTGACAAGACGTTCCAGTTATATCGTCAGGAGCCCTATTTGGCTCATTTCGAGCATATCGAACCACTGCAACAGGTGGCACTGGAGACCGCAGGGCCATTCGACTGCACGCGGACGTTGATTCGCGATCCCCGTGAGACGAAGGGGGAAGACTTTCGTGCCACTACGGAGGAGCAGCCCTGCTGCTCGACGGAAACGTGTTGTTGACGGATTCGCCGGTGGATCACGTGACGCCTAGCGATTATCCAAGTGCCGAGCTGAGATCTCTCGATACGTTGTGGTTCCAAGTTGGCGGAACCGTGTGCAACCTTGCCTGCAGCCACTGTTTCATATCGTGCTCGCCGACGAACCACACGCATGAGTTCATGACATTGAAGCAAGTGGAAACGCACCTCGAAGATGCGGTCGCTCTAGGCGTCAAGGACTACTATTTCACTGGCGGCGAGCCATTTCTGAATCCCGAGATGGAGGATATTCTCGCCGCGACTTTGCGAGTCGGTCCGGCCACGGTTCTAACTAACGGTCTCTTGCTCGACAGCGAGCGCTGCCAACGTCTCGGGGCCCTCGCCGGGTCTACTGAGTACTCCTTGGACCTTCGAATCTCCATCGATGGCTATAGTGCCGAGGCCAATGATCCAATCCGAGGTGAGGGAACCTTCGAGCGCATCCTGACTGGCGCCACGAGAGCTGCTGCTGCTGGGCTCAATCCGGTGATGACTGTGACGGAGGTTCATCGCGACAACGTTACGAGTGAAGGCAGACAACGATTCTTCGAGACTCTCCGTGATCGAGGTATCGAGAGACCGCGGCTAAAGATATTGCCAGTTTTCCAGATCGGAGCCGAAACAGAGCGCTCAGGAGCTTACGAGAGCTGGCAGCAACTCGCCAAGGACGATGTGCCCGAGGACCGTTGGGACCATTTGCAATGCAGCACGAGCCGGATGGCGACCGACCAAGGTGTCTGGGTTTGTCCAATTTTGGTCAACGAGCCGCAAGGCCGCATGGGTCAACGGCTCGCCGATACTCTCGATAGCTTTCCTTTAAGTCACCAGGCTTGTTGGACTTGTCATGTACACGGCGTCAGCTGCCGAACCTGAGGGTGAGTTTTGAGCCAGAGAATCCCGGAAGATTTGCAAAAAAAAGGACTCCGTCGCCGAGCGAATGCTGACGTCGACAAGCTCACTGCGCACCGTGGAATGGCAACGTGGGGTGAAACCCTAGTGCCGTTGGGTGATTTTCGCCAAGCTGTGCGTAAGTCTGGCAAGGAGCTAACCTCGGCCGAAAGGCTAGTTGCGGTAAAAGATTACCTCGAGGCCAGCTCAGACGATACGTTGATTGAAGGCCCATTCTCGAAGATTATTGTCTTCGGTGGAGTCTACAGCAACAGTTTTGCTCTCCATGCGCTGCTCGACGAGGCACAAAGTCGTCGACCTGATGCCGTCTACTGTCTCGGAGATCTTGGTGGTTTCGGCCCGAATCCAGAGACGATCTGGCCGCTGCTGACCGAAAGTGCCGTGAGATCTATCCAGGGCAACTACGAAGAGTCTTTGGCAGGGGGGCGCGACGACTGCAATTGTGGTTATGCCGATCCTCGCGACAATCACTTCGCAGAGATCTCCTACAGTTATACCGCACGCAACTGTTCATCGGAATTCAAGCGCTGGATGGGGGGGCTCCCTAAACGGCGGCGGGTTCGTGTCGGCCAGCGAGAACTGCTATTCATCCACGGCTCGCCGCGGCGAATCAACGAGTTCTTGTTCTTCTCTTCGACGTCTGTTCCATTCCTCGAAACTCTCCTGGACCAGGAGAGATGTGATGGCATTTTGTGTACTCACACCGGTTTGCATTGGCATCGGCGACTACCGTCTGGTCGAGATGTCATCAACGTCGGTGTGATAGGCCGTCCGGCCAACGATGGGCGAACCGAAGTCTGGTACAGCGTTTTGAACGATGAAGGAGACAGGCTAAGTGTGGAATTTTTGCCCCTGGCCTACGATTACCAGTCTCTAGCGAGTGCCATGCGTCGCGAGGGGCTCCCCGATGTTTTCGTCGAAACCATTACTAGTGGTTGGTGGACGACTTGTCTTGAGATCTTGCCTGCGCGTGAACGTGCAGCCTCGAGATTCTGAGGTAGAAGATGACGAACAGACGGAAGCACATTGCAATTATCGGAGCCGGACCCATCGGCTTGGAGGCCGCTCTGGCGGCTGCTGAGGCGGGCTATTCGTTCACTCTCTATGAAGCGGCGTCACAAGTAGCAGGCTACGTCCGCTCTTGGGGACATGTTCGGCTTTTTACTCCCTGGAGGCTCAGTGTCTCGGCCCGAATGCACCGGGCATTGGAATCCGACCATCAGGAGGTTCCTGAGAAGACGGCTTGTCCAAGCGGAGCAGAGCTTGTCGAGCACGTTCTAAGACCAGTTTCGGAATTGCCGCAAGTCCAGGAGGGGCTTCGGCTCGGAGTGCGAGTTCTCGGGGTCGGTCGACTCGGGTTGCTCAAACATGAAGAGATCGGCTCTGTTGAGCGAGCTCAGCGGCCGTTCCGTCTATTGGTCCGCAGCGCTGGGCAGGAGGCCTATGAGACGGCAGACATCGTCTTGGATTGTAGTGGGAACCCCTTTCCCAATGCTCTCGGAGATGGGGGGATTCCTGCGCTTGGTGAAGAAGCCGTCGCCAAATCTATTGTACGAGAGGTTCCAGACCTAAAATGGGAAGCGCCGGATTGGGCAGGGCGTGTGATCTTGTTGGTAGGCGCAGGGCATTCGGCACAAACGGTGCTCCTGGGGCTTGTCGAGCTTGCTAATAGGAACGCTGAGACGCGGATCATCTGGGCGATGAAGAGCCACGATCAGCAGTGGGGGCTGGTCAAAAACGACCCTTTACCAGAACGGGCTCGATTAACTGCGTCCGCTTCAGGTTTGGCGAATGATCCCCCGGACTGCCTGCAAGTTGTCCGGGGAGCGGTTATCGAATCGATCCAAGAGCAGAACGGCCGGCTAGGCGTTGACCTGCGGAATGTCAGCGGTTCTCTCAAAACTGTCGTTGTCGATCGGATCCTGGCGCTAACGGGCCGAGTCGGAGACCACATGCTCTATCGACAGCTTCAGGTCCACGAGTGCTACGCAACCTCGGGCCCGATGAAGCTGGCCGCAGCTCTGATGGGAGCTGGCAGCGAAGGCGACTGTATGCAACAGGCCAGCCAAGGTGCGGAATCGCTGCGCAATCCCGAACCTGACTTTTTTATCCTAGGAAGCAAGTCCTACGGACGCCGTACGGACTTCCTGATGCGAGTTGGCTGGCAGCAGGTAGACGAAGTCTTCCAACTGCTGGAAGAATGACGGTGACTGACGCGCTCGCGACTCGACTCGCGCTCGCGACTCGAGGAGGCTTGGCGTGTGATCAGAAATCTCTTCAGCGTAGAAACTGACTTTCAGCATGGCGAAGTGCCGGCGGTAGGTGTTCTTCTCGTTCAACTCGGGACACCAACAGCTCCGACGGCCAAGGCGGTTCGCCCATATCTGCGGCAATTCTTGTCTGACCCTCGGGTCATCGAATTGTCGCGACCGTTCTGGTGGCTAATCCTCAACCTATTTGTGTTGACTTTTCGGCCGCGCGCCTCGGCTAAGCTTTACGCCAATATCTGGACTGACGAAGGCTCGCCACTTCTGGTCATCTCGCAGCGTATCGCCAAAGCGATAGGCCGTCGTCTCGGGGAGAGGATAGGTACTCCTACTCGAGTGGCGTTGAGTATGACGTACGGCGAACCTTCAATTCCCAAAGTGCTGAAGGCATTACATGCTCAGGGTTGTCGGCGTGTTTTGGTTTTCCCCATGTTCTCGCACTACTCCTCTTCGAGCACCGGCGCCGCGTTCGATGGCGTCATGAAAGAGTTCATGACTTGGCGCCGAGTGCCTGAGCTTCGCACGATTCATCAGTACCACGATGACCCTGGGTATATCCGCGCTTTGGCGGCATCGGTCCGTGATTTTTGGTCGCGAGAAGGGGAGCCCGAGCTACTTGTCACGTCCTACCACGGTATCCCCAAGCGCTACTTTTTGAATGGTGATCCATACCATTGCCAGTGTCACAAGACGACTCGTCTACTGGCTGAAGAGTTGGGGTTGTCCGAGGATCGATATTTAGTGACTTTCCAGTCGTTGTTTGGGCGTGAAGAGTGGTTGCAGCCCTACACCGACATCACGCTTGAGGCGTTGGGACGGAAAGGCGTCCGCAGTGTGGATGTCATTTGTCCGGGTTTCAGTGTTGACTGCCTGGAGACGATCGATGAAATCGATCGAGAGAACCGGGAAGTATTCCTCGAGGCGGGAGGCCAACAGTTTCGGTATATCCCTTGCCTCAATGATCAGGACGACCACATCGATCTTCTTGTCGATCTAATCGAACGTAACCTGGCGGGGTGGGTCGAGACAGTAGACGACTGGGACGAGGAACGTGCAGCATCGGACGCCAACCAGTCTCGATGTCTCGCAGACGCTATGGCGGCCAAACCCGTGTTGCCCGATGCCGGCTTGTCGACGTCGGACAGCGAGGATACCGAGAAGGATGATTGACAGTCGTCGGCTAGGTGCCTAAAATTACGCCTCCGCCAGACGGACCAAGATCCGTTCCTCGGTAGCTCAATGGTAGAGCAATCGGCTGTTAACCGATTTGTTGGGGGTTCAAGTCCCTCCCGAGGAGCCATTTTTCCTACTTCAACCCCCGGAGAACGCTTCGGGGGTTTGTTGTTTGGACCGTAGTGACGAAAAAGGGGCGTGCATCCATGATCCACCGGCAGGCGAGGCTGCTTCGAGTTTTGTTGACTTGGATCGGTTGCTTCATCATTAGCCAGCCCTTGTTGAGCCAACCTATCGAAGGCGCGGCAATGTCGAAGCCTTCTGCTGGGCCAAACATCGTGTTGGTGACAGTCGACACCTTGCGGGTCGACCGAGTCTCGGCCTACGGCTATGAGCGATCAACAACCCCCAATGTTGATGCTCTTCTCAATGCAGGGGCTCGATTTAGCCAAGCGCGGGTCCCTGAGCCCTTGACCGCCCCCGCGATGGGCTCGATGTTGACGTCCCTCCATCCACATGAACATGGGGCAACGCGTAACGGCCTGAGAATGCGGCCTGGTCTGGATTCCTTGCCGTCTATCTTGGCATCGCATGGCTACAAGACGGCTGCGTTTGTTGGTAATTGGACACTGAAGGATCAGATTTCTGGAATTGGCGAGCATTTCATGGACTACGTGGAGGTCTTCTCGCGCAAGCGCTGGTTTGGCCTTTGGTTCGGTGAGGCGACAGCAGAAGATCTAACACAGGAAGCCTTCGAGTGGATTGAGAATCACCTCGAAACCTCGCGCCGACCCTTTCTGATCTGGATCCATTTTGTTGAGCCTCATGCGCCCTATCGTTTTCATCAAGAGTTTGCCTCTGACTTGGGAATTCGGACTTCAGGCAACGTGAGTGCCTCTGATCGCTACGACACAGAGATTGCCTTCGTCGACAAGGCCATCGGGCATTTTGTCGATCGCATGAAAACGACATCACGGTCTATAGACCCGTTGATTGTTTTCGCGGCAGATCATGGGGAGAGCCTCGGGGAGCATGGCTATTGGGGGCACGGGCGACATCTCTTCGATGCGACGCTGCATGTGCCTTTGGGGCTCACTTGGCATGGCAAGGTCAACCCTCAAGTGATCGATGCTCCAGCCTCGATCCTTGATATCAGCCCAACGCTGCTCGGCCTCGCCGGAGTAGAGGTGGCGCTGGATCTTCAAGGCTTTGACTGGTCAGGAGTGCTGCAGGGTGCTAGCGAGATCCCGAATGACCGCATCACCCTCCACCAGGCTCACAAAGGAGCTGTCCAAGGGCGCGGAAACACGAATGCGCGTCGCCAGGGTCTGTTGGAAGTTGGACGGATCGAAAACCAGAAGAAAGAGATCTTGAGGGTGAAGAATGGCCAGGGCCACTGGTTATTCGACCTCTTGAAGGACCCTGAAGAGATCGAGAGTCTAACGGGAAAAGAATCTAAACCTTCTGCCGAGTTGGTGACGTGGCTCGAATTGGTCAAGCAGGGGCTGGCTGCATCTGATGAGCTGCCGCCGCCGGTGCTAGACGAGGAGAGTCTGGATCGACTGCGCGCTCTCGGCTATATCGATTGAAGAGGCCAGCTCTTGGCGACTTTGGCGTGGGGCCAAGGAGCCTAACTCTCAACTCAGGGCCAGTCTGTGCAACCTGCTGGAGAGGCGGACGATCGGTCCGTTCCTAGCTTCCGCCTCTCCAGCCACTCTCTGCGAGTTGGGTCCTGATCTCCGCTGAGCAACAGGAGATGGTGGCGAACGATCGCCACCAAATTTGTGTCAGATGACGACTCGCTTCTGGCCCCGGAGTAGTGCCTTTCGTGCTCTCTCAACGACCACGTTGGTGACACTTCGCTCTTCTGCTGCCCGCTGAAACAGCTGGAGGGCGACGATCGCTTCGCGGTGATGCTGAAGCATTCCAGAGATCGGCGCCATGGATGCACACAACGTGATCAAGTCTGCATAACGGCTTTGTCGCGAGAAGAGTTCTGCGAGATCGAGGCAAACAAGGGCAGTACTAAAGCCGTCGCCTGCTTCACTGAACGCATCACGAGCCTCGACCAGTGCAGTCTCAGCAGCTTCGAGATCCCCGAGGCCTCGAGCAACGATGCCTTCCAGCCAACGGAATCGCATCCTGTTATAGCCAGAGCCATGATCGGACGACAATCGTTGCGCCATCGGAAGAAGGTGTACCGCCTTGTCGTACCAACCGGCCTCCGAGTAGGTGGCCACGAGGTTGTGAAAGACCGTAAGCCGTAGGACGTTGTTCTGACTGCTGTTGACGAGCGGTAACGCCTGCTCGAGAAAGGGGATAGCTGCTGTTGGGTGCCCCTCTTCGAAACGCACCGAAGCTTGGGCCAGCAGTACTTTGATTAGGAGATCGCTCGTCTCCTGAGGACACAATTCCCGTGCTCGATCCAGAAGCTCTCGGGCTTCTAAGAAGCGACGCTGATCGCGGCGGAGGGTCGCCTTGAAGGTCAAGAGTTCAGCTTCAACGTCAGGGCGGCGACCGCCTTTCTTGAGGTGGGTATCGGCCTCCTCAAAGCCGGCCTCGGCCCCGTTGAAGTCCACAGCCAAGCTGCGTGCGTTTGCCAGGCGGGTCCAGCCTTGAGCCTTGAGGTTGGCAAACGTTCTCTCGTCGCCTCTTTGCCGAACTACCGAGTCGAGAGAAGAGAGTGCCGTTTCTGCAATCGCCACTCCACTCTCTGCATCTTCGGTGCCTAGGTCACGGCTCTTTTCGAGCAGCAGATAGAAGAGCGCAGCAGAGGTTTGGGAGGTCTCTGCCAGCACGGCCTGTTGACGCTCGACGGATGCACCATCGAGTTTGTTCCAAATCGTCTCAGCCTGATATCGATCGTGAGCGTTGCCTCTAAGCTGTGCAGATTCGGCGTCCTGCTGCGAAGCTTCGCTTGAGAGCTCTGTGCCGTGGCGGTCATCCCCCTCATTGGGGCTATCGTTCGGCTCAGATGAAGCCCCATTGAACGACTCCCGACAAGAGGGATATAGGTCCAAGAGCGTCTCGATCAGAGTCTTCGCTTCCTCGTGCGGCAATTCGCCGTCTAGTGCTTTGCGCAGAGATTCGGTCGCAACGACTGAACGGTCGAACCGTTTGCGGTCCGAACTGTGTTGACTAGCTCTGCTACTGTCGTCCATGTCCGCACCGCGGCGCGCCTTCTTTCGGAATAGAGTCGGGCGCTGTCCGGACCATCTAGAGAAGGCTCGGCTGAAGACTTGGATGCTCGAATAGCCGAGTAATTCTGAGATCTGCCAGATTTTGAGATGGGAGTCCGCCAAAAGCCTGCAGGCGGTTTCCAATCGGCGATCTTCAATATAGCCATGAGGGGGTCGCCCGACGGCCGAGTGAAACTGAATAGGCACGGAGTTATCTCGGACTCCGCAGCTGCGCTTGAGCTGGTTGACGTCTAACGTTGGATGAAAGAGGTTCTCCTCGATGTAGGCAAGGAGAGGTTTGAGGCGTTGCGGAGCCTTGCGCCGATCCAGCTGAATGCGTTCGATCGACTCTTTGGCTGCTTGTTCGAGGAGTTTGTGGGAGTGGCCAGCTAACATGCTCAAAGATCTCCCTGGCGTTGTTCTTGGTTATCCGAGACTCGTCATCTCGGCTGAGATTGAAGGTAGAGGCTTGATACAAGCTCTGCCCTCAGTTGATCATTCAACTCTCTGCCAAGAGCCTACCTTCGAGAACTCTCTAAACCGAGCGCCGCTAGTCAAAAGGCCCAAACATGGACTCAGGCGCCCAATTTGGGACTAAAGGTGAAAATATCGAACGGATGAGGTTAGCTCGATCTCTCTGCTCTCAGGTGTGGCGAGCTGTTGACCTGCAATGTCAAAAGCTCTCTGGGCTGGTTTAGGGAGCGTTGCATACTGACGCTGGCTCGAACTCCAAGCAGCGATACGTTCACTGCCGCCTTCGCTGCGAAAAAGGTAGAGGTGGGCCGCTTGCGGGGAAGGGAGTGGGCGAATAAAAGTGCTGTTGCGCAGTTCTCGAGCAAGAGTTTTCAAGGCTGAGAAGCCCGGCCTGCGTTCAAATTCCAAACGTCGCCGGCTGGCGCCACCCCGTGGGGCGATAAGCCCATATCCTCGGGCAACAAGCTGCCACCAATAAATGCGCTCGACCGCTCCAGTTGCCAACGCCTGAAGATAGTAGCGGGCAAGGTAGTCAGCCTGAGTCTCTTGATTCACAGAAACCGACTTGCCAGCAGGGGAATGCGGACCTTCCCACAATGGCCAGTTGACCTCGGTCACCCACGAACGAGGTCCACAGAGACGCGATGTTTCCGAGATCGCCTTCTGAAGCACTATCTTTCCGATGGTATCGAAGCCTAGCTGTGAGTTCTCTGGGGCACCTCGTCGATCGACATATAGAAGACTTGAAAGGATGTCGAAGTGTAGGTCCTTGAACTTCGAATTCAGAATGGATGCAGTGACATGAAACTCAAAGTCGATCACAGCGGGTCCAAGGATTTTGACCTCTGGGTAGGCCTTCAAAATGCTCGCTGCGTTCCAAGCAAGCTCCAGATACTCGCTATATCGCCAGATTCCCCACTTGCTGCGATTGATCGCTTGCCCTATTTGGAAATGGTGTCCGTAGGGGGTGAATCGCTCGGCAAGTTCAGCGACCTTATGGCGCCATCGGTTCGGATCTCGGACCAGATCTCGGTTCTGGGGTAGAGCAAAGGCAAGTTCACAGCCCATATCGGTGAGTGCTCGTGCAAGTGTCTCTTCCGCACCATGGTCGTCGTCCCAGGGGTGGAGACGTAGCAAGATCTTCCGCACCCCCAAGTCCTCAATTGCCTCTAGCAGCATTTCTGGAGCTTCGGGGAATGGACGCACACAAATACCGACTCCATCCCAGGGGACCGGTTTCTGATAGAGGTTGCGCTTGATCGTGCGATATCGACGCAAAACTCTAGGGGCAGCGGCTAGAAGATTTGCCGTTTGTCTGGCATGGCTCGGCGTGTCTGCTACTCGAACCCTGAGCTTCTCGAGTCGGCTTGCATGTTGGTGGGGCTGGTCGGAAAGATGATCCCAGACAATCTTGTCACGGGCTGACGCCTCGGTCGGGGCGTCGGGAATGTGGGCGTGCGCCCGGCGCGGCATGACCCACTGGCTAAACCCTCGGGTCAATGCCCGCAGTTTCTTCTTGCTGTCGATCTTGAAACGAAAACCGTAGTGGCACGCCTTGTAGAGGGTCGTGTGAGTCCATCGAGGACTCTCGTTTCCCCAATAGGCTTGCAGGAGGAGCTTCTGCTGTTCCGGTCTGAAGATCGCCAGTCGACACAAGTCCCGAGTTCTCTGCCAGAGGCTCAGTCGATCTCGATGGCGGGCTCGATTCAAATCAATGATTGATAAATCTTCAGCCACTGGGGACCGGCTACCGACAGGCATGAGGATGTTGCCGATGGAGAGATCTCGATGGAAGAAGCCAGCCTCGTGCATCCGACGGATTGCTCCCCCAAGAGCACCAAAAAAGGCACCGAAGTCAAGTTCCGGGAACACCTCCTTCTCACGATGACTGTTCGCCGCTCGCAGGATGTAGCGTATCTCAATGACGTTATTCAGATGCCGCGTGACGAAAAAGGAGGGTCCTTCAGGCTGCCGGGACTCGAGCAGCATTACTGTCTCTGCCGTTTTTAGCCCCGCTTGCTCGAACGCTCGGGCGATACGCCAGCTGCGAGCTGCCTTGCTGCCACTGAAATAGCGCCGAAGGCGGTTCCTTAGGCCGCTGTTGCGGAATTGCTTGACCACAACGTCCAGCCGCTCCGCTGAGACATCCAAATGAGTTCGATAGAGGTAGTTTCGACCCCAGTGAATCGTCTCTGATGCGGTTGCAGGATCAATCAGCCGAAAGACATCCGCTTCGAGATGGTCGGTTATGTATCGCAAGGATACCTCGCCGACGATGGAGTCGAAGGCAAAGCTCTCGACACCGTTTTGATGGCCGTTCTCGGAACCAAGATCCTGCTGCTGAAGCGCCTCGGTAGATCTTGCTCGATCTGGTTTGTGCATCGATAATCGTCAAACTTCGAGGATGTCGAAGCGTTCATGATGCAATCCAGAGTCACTCTGTATCAGGATCTCTGTTCGCAGTGCGTGCTCAAGCTCTCGCAAGATCGGCTGGCTCTCGCGTTGGAGAGCCCGGGCGACTTCCGGATGAACCCGAAGCAAGATCTCACGATCTTGAAACCGGCTACGCTGTTGAAGAATCTGGCGTCGAAGATCAAGGCCGATCGTGGATAGCGATTTGATCCGTCCGATTCCGCGGCAGTAAGGGCAGGGTTGAGTCAAGAGCCGCTCCAGGCTCGGCCGGCTCCGCTTACGGGTGATTTCGACCAGTCCAAACTCTGAGATATTCAAAACACGATTGCGAGCTCGATCCTTGGCCATTTCCTTGGCAAGTGCGTCGGAAACCTGTTCACGATGTTCAGGCTCTTCCATGTCGATGAGGTCAATTACGATGATCCCACCCAAGTTTCGCAGTCGGATTTGGCGCACAATCTCTTGTACCGCCTCGAGATTGGTGGTCAGCACCGTGTCCTCTAGATTTAGGCGGCCCACGTAGCGCCCTGTGTTGACATCAATAGCAACCAACGCCTCGGTCGGGTGGATCACAATGTGCCCACCTGACTTGAGCCAAACCTTGGTGTTGAGTGCTGCCTCGATCTCTTCTTCAATCGCAAAACGCTCAAAAAGGCCAGAATCCTGCTGAAAAAGCTTAACGCGATTCAACATAGACGGCTGCATCTGGTCGACAAAATCGACCAGTCTTTCGTAGGTCTCTTCGCCGTCAACCCAGATCACGCTGTAGTCGCTGGTCAGATAGTCACGAACGACACGCAGCGCCAAGTCGAGATCGCGATGAACCAAGGTCGGAGCTGAGACACGCTCACATCGTTGGCCGATCCTTCGGTATAGTTTGGACAGGTAGGCCAAGTCGCTCTCGAGTTCCTGTCTGCCAGATCCTTCTCCGGCCGTACGAACAATCAGTCCAACTCCCTGTGGCTGCAAGTCCTCTAGCAGCTGGCGCAGCCGTTGGCGTTCCTCTTCGTCTTCGATTCGACGTGAGACTCCCAGGTGTGTGACGTTAGGGAGTAGAACGAGTGATCTCCCCGGCAAAGTAATCTGGGTCGTAACTCGCGCCCCCTTGTTGGGCATTGCATCCTTGAGGACCTGAACCATGAGTTCCTGTCCGGGCTTGAGTAGCTGGTCGATAGAGGGCTTTTCGGGTGTTCTCCGTAATTCTTCGCTATCAGGGTCGGCCAGTGGAGCCTCGTCGGCATCGAGCTCGATGTCTTGTCTCGCTTGCTCTAACCTTGGCCTGGGATCGCTGTCAAGCGTACCGATCGAGTCAGTACTTTCTTCCGAGCTCGATTCGCGAGCCTCGACCTCGTCGAACGTCGCTAGCGGGTCTGTGACTTCGCTGACGTAGAGAAACGCATCTCGATCGAGTCCAACATCGACGAAGGCTGCCTGCATTCCAGGCAGGACTCTGTTGACTCGACCGAAATAGATGTTGCCTACGACTCCCAGCTGTTCATGGCGCTCAATAAAGATCTCGGCTAGACGGTCTTGCTCCAAGATCGCGATCCGAGTCTGATGAAGGTCGCATTCGATGAGCATCTTCTTGTTCATTCTTACCCTCTTGTGCACTCGGGGCGGGCGGCTACATTGGCTCTGTCGGGCTCTCCCATCAGGGCTCGGTGCGGTCGATTAGTCAAAGCAACCTACTGGCAAGTTTGCATTCTACCGGTTCACGTAGCGTCTGAAGTCGACATTGAGGATCAAACCTGTAGCGAGGTAGTTGGCTAGTGTGAACGAGCCACCATAAGAAAGAAAGGGCAGTGGAATGCCTGTGATCGGCAACAGGCCTACGACCATTGCCATGTTGTATAGAGTGTGGAAACAGAAGACTCCCAGAAGTCCTACGACCAATAGGACGCCTGCTCGATCTCGGCCTCGCATGGCGATTTTCGCAGCCGATACAATAAATAGGCTATAGAGAGACAGAATTATGAGTACACCTGCGTAGCCCCATTCCTCGGCCAGTACCGCGACGATGAAGTCGGTGTGGCGAGCTGGCAGGAACCGCAGTTGGCTCTGGGTACCCTGCTTGTATCCGCGCCCGAGCCATTGGCCCGAGCCTACGGCGATTTTGCTTTGACGAACTTGGTATCCTGCGCCTAAAGGATCTTCATCTGGCGACAAGAAGCTCATAATGCGCGCACGCTGATACTGGCGAAGACCGAAATTCCATAGGCCAGCCGCGAGCACCAAGCTCATCAGCGCAGCGATCAAAATCTGCCGCCAGCGAACGCCACATACAAGGAGCAGGCCGGCCAACATTGGACAGAACATTGCTGCGCTGCCCAGGTCGCGCTCCAGCGCAATAAGAATCATGGGTAGCCCGGTGATCAAACCAGCAATTGCAATCTCTTGAGCGGTCAGGAACGGTTTCTTGACCCCTGCGAGGTAGCGACTCAATAGGAGAGCCGTTGCCAACTTCGCGAATTCAGAAGGCTGAATCGAGATTGGGCCCACTAAGAACCAGCTCTTTGCGCCTCCCGAGTTGTGGCCGAAGATAAGAACCAGCACCAGGAGGCTTAGCCCGATCCCATAGAAGATAGGGGCTAGTGCGAGTAATCGATGATAGTCAATACTGAAAACGACTGCTAAGGCGAAAACGCCGACTGCGACCCATAGTGCCTGCTTGGGGAAATGATCGATTGGCAGCTCAGCGCTAGCGCTATGAATCGTCACCAAGCCGACCAAGGAAAGAAGCAAAGCAGCGGCGAGGGGGCCCCAGTGGACGTTCCCCAGTCTCCGCAGAGGCGAGGATTCATCCGCTTGTAGATGGCCGATGCGTGGACTGGCCCTCGAAAAACGCCTCATACATCTTCCTGGCTAGAGGAGCGGCAGCTTTGGAGCCGGCGCCACCATGTTCTACGAAGACAACAACAACCAAGCGCGGATCATCTACCGGAGCAAAGGACGCGAACCATGCATGATCACGGTTCTCTTGCGCCAGATCTTTGTTGTCGATGCGTCTTTCCTGGGTGATGACTTGAGCTGTACCGGTTTTGCCTGCAACGTCTAGAAGATCGGTCGCCGCCGCGACGCCGGTGCCGCCGACTTCGTTGACGACACTCCAGAGTGCCTCTTTGACCAGTGCAAAATGCTCATCATCAAGTGCTAGTTGCCGCTCACCGGAAGCTTGCGCCGTAAGTAAGGGATCCTGTACGAGGTGTGGTTGTACCAGTCTTCCACCATTGGACACTGCTGCCATCAGAACAGCAACCTGAAGCGGGGAAACCAGGATTGGTCCCTGCCCTGTTGCCACAGAAATCGTTTCCCCAGGATACCAGGGGGCCCCCCTCGCTTCCAGACTCCAACGGCTGTCTGGAACCAAGCCTCTCTTCTCGCCACTCAGATCGATGCCTGTTTTGCGACCAAGGCCAAACATTCGACTGTAGGCAGCGATTTGGTCGATACCGAGTTTCTGCCCGAGCTGATGAAAATAGACATTGCACGACTTCTTCAAGGCGGTCCGTAGGTTGACCGTCCCATGGCCAGCGGCCTGCCAGCAGCGGTATCGATTGTTGTAGATTTTGGAGTAACCCCGGCAGTAAGCCGTCGTCTTTTCAGGATCGATCAAACCACGGTCGAGTCCAGCGAGCGCCATAACGATCTTGAAGATAGATCCTGGAGGGTATGTGTTCTGCAAGACTCTGTTTTGGAGAGGGTGGTGCGGGTGATCCAAGACCTCACGCCACTCCTCCTGGCGCAGCCGACGGGCAAAACTATTCGGATTGAATGATGGCGACGAGACCATCGCGAGCACCTCTCCCTGGCGAGGATCCAGTGCGACGATACCTCCCACATGCCCTTCCAGCAATTCAGCTGCCGTTTGCTGCAAATCGAGGTCTAGAGTCAGCTTGAGGTCCCTTCCACTGTTGGCGTGAAGCCGATCGAATTCTTCGATCAATTGGCCTCGACTATCGACCACCACGACGCGCTCTCCAGATTCGCCCCTGAGGTGAACTTCGTAGAGTCCTTCGAGCGCTTTCTTGCCGACAAGATCCCCCGGCAAGTATGGGCTGTTTGGTCGCGCCAAATCGGCGTTGGTGACTTCCCCGAGGTAGCCGAGCACATGAGCAGTTTGGTGCGCATGGCGGTATAGGCGCAGGTGCTCCGTCTGGATCTCGAACTCCGGGTGCTCTAAATGTTCAACTTCGAAGCGTGCCAACTGCGCCAAAGAGAGTTCCTGGGCGAGCTGAACGGGCTGAAACCGGGGTGTTCTCTTGTAGTCATCGAGGACCTGTTCCAGGTCTGCGCGGTCAACGCCTAGGATCTCGCTCGCGAAAATCAGGCTCTCGGATAGATCTTGGGTCAAGCTTCGATCCAGCAACAACGAGTAGCTCGGCGCATTCTCGACCAGTGGTTTGCCAAAGCGATCGAGAATCAAGCCACGCGGAGCCTCAATCGTCAGCTTCCGTAAGCGATTGTTGTCGGCGAGCTCTCGGTAGTAAGAGCCTTCTGCGATCTGTACAGACCAATAACCACCAGCGATCACGAGCAGCGCAGCCTGAGTTGCAGCGGTCAGGCCTGCTACCCTTCTTACGAGTTCTTCTCGGTGGTGACGAATCTTCATGGCGGCTCAGATCTTCAGTCGTCTGCTCCGCCGAGTGCGCCACTGGTCTTCGATCTCTCGAGTCTTGCCGATCAGCATAAACAGCATGGCGCCGAGTCCACCGGACGATGCCATACGAGCAGTCATAGCGCCCATGCCAGGTAGCTCCACGGTATCAACGAGTAGGAATTGAAGAGTTGCCAAGATAGCGAGTTGCAGGGCGGCCGCCACAATGAATAGCAACCCGACTTGAGAAGGTTGTTGAATCACCAAACGTTGTTGTAGGCGAGAAGAGAAGTAGGCGACCAGAGTGTTTGCAAAACCGTGAAGTCCGTAGAGCCCGCCGCTCAAGGCGTCCTGAGCCAGGCCAGCTGCCGAGCCGCTGACAGAGCTCCAGGCAGGTGAATTGTCGAGGCTGTGGTAGACCACCAGCACCAAGAATGGGTCAACGAGCAGTGAAAAGCGTGAAAATAGATGCTGGCCAAGGCTCTGCAAGAGAGCAGCCAGGGCTAGGCCAAGGGCAAAGCGTAGAAATTTCATCGTTGACTGCAATCATCTTGTCTTGCAGAGCGGGCAACGTCAGGTGTCCCTTCTTTGCTTGAGAGAACTTCTTTGATCTCTGCTGGCACCACCTGCTCGTTGAAGACATAAACTTGATCGAGAAGTGCCACGTCGATATTCGGCCGAACTCGAATTCGATGAAACAGCTCATGTCCCGGCTCGACACTCGTTACAACCCCGATAGGGATGCCGCGGGGAAAGACCCCATCGATTCCGGCGGTGACAATTTCGTCGCCGGGACGCACATCTTCCTGAAGAGGAATGTTGTCCAGTAGCAGGAACTCCTCGCCTGCTCCTCTAGCCATGCCTCGACGTCGGGTTCGTTGGATCATAGCGCTGACTGAAGCCGAGCGATCGGTAATAAGAAGAACTTTTGCGTACGGATCCGCCGGCACCACGACGCGCCCAACCAACCCTCGGATGGTAACGACAGGTTGATTGTGGCGTGGTTTCGCGTCCCCGGTGTACAAAACCAGTGACCTCAGCCAAGATGCGTTGTCGACATAGACGACATCTGCGACGAAAAAATCTCCAGTCTCGGGGCGGGAGTATCCGGAGATACGTGACAATCGCGTCAGTTCTTCTTCGACGCCATGAAGGCGCACCAGGGCACGATGCCTGTCTTCCAATTCGAGCCGCAACTTGCGATTGTCTTCCCGCAGGCTGCTTGACATCCGAAGGGAGCCGAATATACCGGCGACGTTGTCTTTGGCAAGCGTCGCCAAGTGAGCTATCGGGCCGATTGCGCCCAACACGATACCCTCGAGCGGGCTGCCCCGTGACGTCTGATTCGTCGACAGCAAAATCAGCTGTCCCAAAAGGAGAGCGGCGAGTAGAGCCTGATTCCAGCGTTGGTTCACGCGCTATCGCAGCGATACTTTGCGCAGCAGGTTGATATCCTCGAGAACCCTGCCTGTACCAAGCACGACAGAGCACAGAGGGTCGTCTGCTTGCACCACAGGTAAGCCGGTTTCCTCACGGAGGCGTTGATCGAGATTGCGAATCAACGCACCGCCACCAGAAAGCACAATGCCCTTGTCCATAATGTCCGCGGAGAGTTCGGGCGGGGTTCGCTCCAGAGCTTGTCGAACCGCTTCCACAATGGCTGATATCTGCTCAGCGAGCGCTTCACGAACTTCTGAATCTGTAATGACGAGGGTCTTTGGTACGCCTTCGACGAGATCGCGACCTTTGATCTCTAAACGCAGTTCTTCTTTGAGCGGATAAGCAGAACCGAGCTCAAACTTGACGAGTTCGGCGGTCCGCTCGCCGATCAGTAGATTGTGACGTCGTTTTAGATAGTTGATGATCGCTTCATCAATTTCATTACCAGCTACCTTCAAGGAACGGCTGTATACCGCGCCAGCAAGCGATATGACGGCGACATCACTAGTGCCACCCCCGATATCTACGATCATATTCCCAGACGGTTCCGTGATCGGGAGCCCTGCACCGATGGCCGCCATCATCGCCTGCTCGACCAAGTAAACCTCAGAGGCTCCGGCTTGCTCAGCGGAATCACGTACTGCACGTTTCTCAACAGGAGTGATTTCAGAAGGGACGCCAATAACGATTCTTGGCCGGACCCACCGTCGCCCGCCATGAGCCTTCTTGATGAAGTACTTGAGCATCTGTTCGGTAATATCGAAATCGGCAATCACTCCGTCTTTCATCGGTCGAACGGACTCGATGTTTCCGGGAGTCCGCCCCAGCATCTCTTTCGCTTGGTTGCCCACGGCTTCGATTTTGTTGGTCCGTTTGTTGATGACCACGACCGAAGGCTCTCGAACGACGATGCCGCCGTTTCGTGTGAAAACTAGGGTGTTGGCAGTACCGAGATCGATGGCGAGATCATCGGAGAAGTACCGGAGTATGGCGGGGAAAGGCATCGTGCTCGATTCAGTATGTTGGCGGACTATTTAGGAAAGAAGAGATGGTCTGTCGCTCTGCACGTCGCTGCGGTGTCAGCTCGCGATGACTCGAGGTCAACAAGAGCTAGAAGGCGTCGATGAAGACACGGCGTTGCAACTCGGTAGAGTTGTCCCAGGCGTCTGTCGCGACAATGGTAATGAATGCAAAGCCGACTTGGGTCATCTGGATCGTTTTGCTGAACGTGCCATTGAGCTGTACCGAGACCTGCTCGCCGTTCATACTCACTGTTGATCCCGGCTCGGTACGACCATTCACCAGAACGAGACTCCCGTAAGGCTGTATCTCCTCGATGGAAAGTTCTGGCGGCGTCTTGTCTTCGACCTCTCCGACGCCGCGGAGAGATGCAACCCGGAATGACCGCGTTTCGCTCCAAGCGCCTTGGGAATCATTGCGCCCAATCGCGGCAACACGCCAGTAAAAGATGCCTTCGCCGCGAATTCCAACACGTGCCGAGGCCTTGCGGCGTTTCGTGTCTTCGATGATGTTGGTCGCGAAAATCTGACTCCTGGACACGTTGAGTGCATAACTTTGAGCGTTGGGATCGGGCTTCCAAACCAGCCGCAGTTCCTTTTGACTGTCGAAATCGATCTCCTGATCGTTGGCTGGGTCTGTAAGCCTAGGGCTCGGCGGTACGGGTTTGGGCTCGGAGAGAAGGTCACCCCTTTGGTCAATCTGTTGTAGGGCACCAAGTTGCTGGGTTTGCCCACTTGTCGATGTAACTTTTGCGCCGCCCGCATAGGTCGTGTAGTGACCTGATGCTTGGTTTGGATCATACGAGATCGTGGCTTCAGTATCGCGATCCAAGATGGCTTCCGACTTAGGTGTCTTGATCTTGCTGCCGCTTTGAGCTGTGTTGAAATCGACCCACCCAAATTCTATGTTGGCCACTGGATCGCCGCCAGAGGTGCTGTCGATATCGGAACCCAGGTGAACCAACGTGTCGTGACGCAGCACGTAGGTCGAGCCATCCGGAAATCGAATCTCCGCGGTACCGCTGTCCGAGGTCTTGACCCAATCGCCGGGATTCAAGCTGTCATTGGTGCGGCCTTTGATCCAAGTGCCGCGCTCTCCTCGACGGTATTCGACGCCTCCTTGCACGCTTAGGAAACGACTCTTGCGCTCTGAATTGTCCCGGCCCAAATCGAAAATACTGTCGAATTCACGAAGCGCGGCTCGTGCCCTCGACAACGCAGGATCATAACGTTCCGCAGCGAATTCCGTTCGCGCATCCTTTAGATCCTCCCACCCAATGTGGTGTTCGATCCTGACCTGATCGTAATCGTCGCGCTTTTCGAGGACTCGCGCAACGTCGCCGGCTTGGGCGATAGCTTTCTCTGCGCGGTCCTTCCGCGTCCGCTGCTCCCACTGCTGATAGATCAGCGTCGACCCGATCAAGGCCAGCACCAAGCCCAGCAAACTTAGCCCACGTCGAAACGAAGACACAGAAACGCTGTACCAGCCCCGACTGACAGATGTTTGTTTTGATCTTGCCACGATGTTCCGAGCTGTAGGGGAAACCAATCTCGACGCCAGGCTCAAGGCCCCAAGGGGTGATCGGAAGAATGACAGAGCTCAGGCTCACGTGGCTCTGTAGACCGAGAGTAGGCCAGCTCTCAGCATGAGGTTCGAATATACCACAAGCCGGCGCTTGCAACGGTGTACCTGGTTGAGGTGCTTGCTCGCAGAACAGCGAGCGGTATAGAGTCGCCGGTCTGGCACTTGAACAGCGAAAAGGAAAATCATCGACTATGGCCCTCAAGTATCTCCGTGACAACCTGAAGTCTTTGACCTGGATCCTATGGGGGGTCGTCGCCGTATTCATCATGCTCATCTTCTTCGAGTGGGGTGGAGTCAACGATCGGCAAATGGGCATCCAAGATGTCGCTGCTACGGTCGGCGATGAAGAGATTTCCTACTCTGAGTTCCAACAGCAGTATCGAGGTCTCGAAGATCGTTACCGACAGACATTCGGTGCGCAGTTCGATCGCGACATGGCGAAGCAGTTCAATCTGCCGATTCAGGCTCTCGACCAGCTGATCAATCGCCGGATTATGTTGATGGAGGCAAGGAACATCGGATTGAGGGCCACTGATGAGGAACTGCGAGATGCGATCCTCGAGTACCCGGCGTTCCAAGATGAGAACGGCCAGTTCATCGGCAAGGATCGTTATGAACAGCTGCTACGATCCAATCGCCTGACAGTCAGTGAGTTCGAGGACTCGCTGAGGCAAGAAGTACTGCTTGGAAAGCTCAACAGTATTTTGGCTCAAACAGCCTACATTTCCGACAGCGAACTCGAATCGAGCTATCGCGAAGAGGCCGAGCGCGCTCAAGTTCGTTTTGTTCAGCTTCCTGCGACTCAGTTTGCTACCGAAGGTGCCGCCAGCCAGGACGATTTGGAGAGCCACTTCGCCGAGCATCAGATGGACTACGAGTTGCCCGAGCGGCGGGTGGTGGACTATCTCCTGGCCGATACGGTCCAACTGCGCCGAGAGATTGAGATCCCAGAAGAAGAGATTGTGGCCTACTACGAAAGCCAGGCTGAAGAGTTCACCCGCGAAGAGCAAGTGCGAGCAAGGCATATCCTCTTGCGAGTTACCCCTGATCGGCCGGCGGAGCAGGCTGAGCAGGAGCTAGCAACGATAAGAACTCGAATCGAGGCAGGCGAAGACTTCGCTGAGCTGGCGAAGGAGTTGTCGGACGATGAAGACACCGCTGAGCGCGGGGGTAATCTTGGATTCTTCGGGCGCAATCGGATGGTCAAGGCCTTCGAAGATGCCGCGTTCGGCGCAGCAGTAGGAGATCTTGTCGGCCCCGTCAAAACGGACTTCGGCTACCATCTGATCGATGTGATGGCTCAACGTGAAGGTGGCTTACAGCCATTTGATCAAGTCAAAGCTGTCGTCAGGTCGCGGCTGGTTGCTGAGAGGGTGCAAGAAATCGCCGAGTCGAAGATTCGTAATATCGCCCAACGGATAGAAACCGAGCAACTCACCAGCGCCGAACAGCTAGCCGAGCTAGCCAACGAAGAGGGGCTCGAGGTCAAGACCACAGAGCCTTTCGGGCCCAGCGACAATGTTGTTGGAGTCGGACGGGCTCCAGACTTCAACACAGCGGCGTTCGAGCTCACACTGGACGGGATCTCGGAACCGGTAAAACTTCCTCGAGGCTGGGCAATCTTGCGGTTGAAGGAAATCGAAGCTCCACGGCTGCCCGAGCTTTCGGAAGTCGAGGGTCAAGTGCGGCAAGCTGTCGAGGACAAAAATCGCAAAGCAGCGGCGATCGCCAAACTGGCTGAGATGCGGACTGCAATCGAAGGTGGCGGTAGCTTTGAGGACCTCGCAGCCGAGCAGGGGCTCGAGTTACAGGACAGCGGTGAATTTGGTCGTTATGGGACGATCACCGGGCTGGGCTCGAATCGAGATGTGATTGATGCTGCTCTCGAGCTCGAGGCTGGACAACTAGGTGGTCCGGTAGAGTCCACACTAGGGGCAGTGTTATTCGAAGTCGCGGAACGAAAGACGTTCGAGGCGGAAGAGTTTGAATCGGAGAAGGCTTCGATTCGGTCGGGTCAAGAGTCCGAGCGACTGAATCAACTGATCGCTTCCTTGATCGAGCTCCGGCGGCGTGATCTAACGCCCAAGTATGATGCTCAGGTACTTGCCAATTTCGATATCGAACCGCCGGACGCATAGGCCGATGCCGGGGAGACGCGGCGAGCGCTAGAGTCAGCTGGCCCCTGGATCTGGCGTCTGCTCGAGTATTAGTACTCGAGGCTAGAAGTCGTCGAGGCGCGGCAGTCATATGATTGGATTTCTCAAGGGTACCCTCCTCAGCACGTCACCAAGTCGAGTTCTTCTCGATGTGAGCGGCGTTGGTTATGACGTGAGTATCCCGCTCTCGACCTACTACCAGGTTCAGAAAGTCGATAGCGGGGCCGGTGTTGCGTTTCACATCCATACGCATGTGCGAGACGATACACTGGCTCTCTTCGGCTTCTGGACCGAGCGCGAAAAGCGGCTCTTCGAACTCCTGATAGCAGTCTCGGGCATCGGGCCCAAGTTGGCACAAACAGTTCTCTCGGGTATGGCTCCAGACGAGTTGATTACAGCGTTGTCGACAGCAGATGCGCCACGTCTCAACAGCATTCCAGGAGTTGGCAAGAAGACCGCTGAACGGATGATCTTGGAGCTACGAGACAAGGTACGGAACTTGGCGAGTACACTTCCTGCAGTGCCCGTGATAGTCGAGAACGATCTCATTCAGGCTCTGGTTGGACTTGGCTATAAGGAAGCTACAGCGCACCGTGCTGTCGTACAGGCCGCGAAGCAAAGTCCAGATGCTGTTTTTGCCGATCAGTTGAAGGCGAGTCTGAAGCTTTTGTCGAGAGTCTGAGGCCCTGGTCGGTACAATCAAGAGAATGGACGACAACCCAAGATTGCTCTCGGGTATTCCGGACTCTGAAGACCTCGGGATCGAGACATCGCTTCGCCCGCGAGGACTCGACGAATACGTTGGTCAGGCAGGGATCATCAGGAACCTGAAGATCTACATTCGAGCGGCGTTGGAGCGCAAGGAGTGCCTAGACCATGTCCTGCTCTTCGGGCCGCCGGGGCTAGGCAAGACAACGCTGGCGCACATTATCGGCAATGAGATGGGGGCGCCCGTCCGTACGACCTCGGGGCCAACATTGGAGAAGGCCGGAGATTTGGCCGCGATCTTGACGAATCTCGAGGCCGGTGAAGTTCTGTTCATAGATGAGATCCATCGTTTAGGGGCAACCGTCGAGGAGATCCTCTATCCAGCGATCGAGGACTTCAAATTGGATCTTGTCATCGGTCAGGGGCCAGCGGCGAGGACTATGGAAATCCCGTTGCCACGCTTTACCTTGGTAGGGGCGACAACTCGGGCCGGTTTGATTACCAAACCGCTTCATGGCCGGTTTGGCATCGTGCATCGACTCAGCTTTTACTCTCCCGACGAACTCGCCAAAATTATCAAGCGGTCAGCCAGGATACTGAACATCGCGATAGATGATGCCGGAGCGCGGGAGTTGGCATGCAGAAGTCGTGGCACCCCCCGAATCTCTAACCGCTTACTTCGTCGAGTGAGGGATTTCGCCCAGGTCGAAGGGGAGGGTCACATCGATCTCGAGACGGCAGGTAAAGCCCTCTCTCTGCTAGAGGTCGATAAGTATGGGTTTGACGAAGTGGATCGTAAGATCCTCGGCACGCTGATCGAGCACTATTCGGGAGGTCCAGCTGGAATACAAGCGCTCGCCGCTGCAGTTGGCGAAGATCGAGGTACGTTGGAGGATCTGTATGAGCCATTCTTGATTCAGGAAGGATTCATTCAGCGCACGCCTCGAGGCCGAGTAGCTACCCAACGGGCCTACGAGCACCTCGGGCACAAACCGCCCCCGGGTACCACTGGAACGCTCTTTTAGACCCGCCCGCTCAGCATCGAGACCTCTAGCTTTGCGTCAGTCTGTCCTGATCTACAATCCTAAGTCGGGTCGCCAGCGGGCGGTTCACCTGCTCACTCAAGTGCTCGAGGTCTTGGCCGAAACTGGGTTTGACGTCGAGCCCATGGCGACTCGTGGCCCAGGAGATGCCGCTCGATTAGCGCGGGAAGCTGTAGCCTCAGGAAAGGACATCGCGTTTGCGATGGGCGGAGATGGCACGCTGCGTGAGGTCAGCCAAGGTCTTCTTGGAAGCGAAACAGCGTTGGCTCCGCTGCCGGCCGGTACGACGAACGTGTTCGCTCTGGCTCTCGGTTTGCCGCGCGACGCTCTTGGAGCAGCACGGGTGATGTCTGTCTGCCAAAGACGGTCATTCGATGTTGGGCTCGTTGGTGAGCAACCTTTCTTGATGCAGGTGTCGTCGGGGCTTGATGCCTCCGTGATGGCACAGCAGAATTCCAAGGCCAAGAAGCGGTTTGGTAAGGCAGCCGTCGCTTGGTCGGGGCTCCTTGTGTGGATGACCTACGACTTTCCAACGATAGAGCTGAGTCTAGATGGCCGTCTCGAAAAATGTAGCTTTTTTGCAGCTTGCAATATTCCGTATTATGCCGGCTCTTTCCGATTGGCACCGAGAGCGGAGCCAATCGGAAAGAGCCG
>JAJCXO010000216.1 GCA_029263395.1 Acidobacteriota bacterium
CCCACCGAAATGCGCCGACTGTGAGACGCTCCGTGGTGATTCGTGCCGCCACTGTTCGCCTCAGCGGGTTATGTTGCCTCTGGCTGACGCTGGTCGCTAGTGATCCACCGCCAAGCCCCATCCTGTTGCCCTTGAAGACCATACAGAACAAGACGCCCGTCGTCTACGTTCCCGGTAGCACCGGTACCGAGCTGCGCGATCTCGCCAGCGGAGAGCTCGTTTGGGGTCGGGGTCGGCAACTGATGCAGCCACGCGATGATGGTTATTCTCTGGCGCACCCGATCCATCTCACTCCTGAATCAGAGGAGACTCACCTCGAGCCAACGAGAGCGATCGAGAAGATCAGCTTGGCGAAGCTTTTCAACCAGGAGGTTTACGGCCCGATCATCAGGATGCTGGAAGCCAATGGTTACCAGCGGGGTGATCTCGAGGATCCCCGGGCGACCGACACCGCCTTTCTTTTTGCTTATGATTGGCGGCTCGATCATCGGCTGGGGGCTGTACGACTGTTCGACCGTCTCGAGGCGTTGCGCCGGGTCCGTGGCGAAGAACGTCTCAAAGTCGATTTGATCTGCCAATCGAATGGCAGCTACGTCTGTCGCTACTTGTTGAAGTACGGCAATGCCTCGGTCGCCGCCGCCGAGGCTGGGGAGGCGGCGCCGCCACCGCGGATGGACTTCCGTAAAGTGATCCTGCTCGGCAACTCCAATGGTGGAAGCTTACGCATCTTGCGAGAGATCCACCGCGGTCGTACCTATATCAATGTCGTCGGTCGAAAGTTGCGACCGGAGGTTTTGTTTTCGTTGCCGGCGCTCTATCAAGATCTGCCAGTGTTGCGTCGCGATCTTTTTGTCGATGTTGACGGCAAGCCAATGGATGTTGATCTTTTCGACGCCGAATCTTGGCGACGTTATGGCTGGGGGGTGTTCGAGCCAGCAACTCGCCAACGCCTCGCCCGCAAGGGGCGGTCCGACCTGTTTGGCGACGAAGCCCAGCAGATGCGTTTCCTGAATCGCGTACTCGATTACAGCCAACGGTTTCATGCGCTACTACATCGTGATGTTGAAGGCTTTGGGCCGACGCGTTTCTATCTGGTGCAGAGCAAATCCATCGACACGCCGGAACGAGCGGTCTTGGTGAAACAGCGGGACGGTTGGAGTATCTTGTTCACCGGTGACAAGAAGCTTGCGCGCCTGGGACAAGTCTACGATCTGGTCACAGCCAAGGGGGATGGTCACGGGACAGTCGAAAGTCAGTTCTGGTTGTCGCCGCAGGAGACCGCAGCCTTGGCTGCTGAGCCCTTTTACGTTGATCATGAGCATTTTGCGCTCATCCTCCAACCCGAAACCCATCGTCGTATTTTGGAGAACTTGTTAGACGGAGGACAGGCATCCAGCCATGAGTGAGCCGAGTCGCAACGAGTCGTCGAGGGCAGCCGCTGAAGATCTCAGATCTTGGATGGCGGCGTATCAAGAGGGTGAAATGGCGGCTTTCGAACGTCTCTACACGCAGCTTGCTCCCAAGATCCGGAAGTACTTGATCTCCCTGACGTTGAACGTGCCGCGTGCCGAGGATTTGCTGCAGGAGACCTTCTTACAGATTCACCGCTCGCGGCGTACTTATCTGCCACCACGGCCGGTTGCGCCTTGGGCCTTCGGTGTCGCTCGTCACGTCTATCTGATGGATTGCCGCGCCTGGGCTCGTCGTCGAAGGTTGGAAGTAGAACCCGATGAAGATTTGCCCGATCTACCGGTGCCAGCGGTGGGTGAAGGCGTGGCGGATCGAGAGTGGGTGCGGCAGGCGGTGGCGGTGTTACCGGAGGACCGGCGTGAGCCTCTTCTGTTGCACCATGTTTGGGGGTTCAGTTTCAAAGAAATTGCCGGCCTGCTCGGTATTCGAGAGGGGGCTGCCAAAGTGCGAGCTCATCGGGCTCGAAAGCAGCTACAGGATCTGTTGGAATCAGAAACTGCCGATGGTGCGCAGTAACCTGAGCGGAGTCGAGAGGCAAGAAGAAGAGTGTAGGATCAGCAGGTGGCAGTCCGAGAGCTCTGACGATGAGTAGCAGAATTGAACACATACCGGCCTTCGAGAGTTTGCAGGCTCAGATCGAGGGCGATCTACAGCCGGTTCGGCCGCTTGCAACAACGCGCTGGCTAGTCGGTTTTTTGGTTTTCTTTGTTCCGATCAGCGGCACTTGGTTGTGGTGGACCCGTGGACTTCGCGGTGACTACGAATCGCTTGGCGGCACCTGGCTCTGGGGTCTTTCCGCTGTTGAGCTTGTTTTAGGGACTTTGCTTCTGATCTGGATTCTGCGCGAAGCTATACCTGGAAGAAGCCTCAGCTGGCAGGGCATGCAAGGAATGGCGGCCACGGGCCTGGGGTTACACGTCGTGATCACACTGGCGACGTTTGCCAAGAGCCCGTTGATCGTGCCGGATGGTATGCAGTGGATGTACGGTCTGTACTGTTTTCGTTTCGAGGTGGTGCTGGGCAGCCTCTGCCTACTCTTCACTCTGTGGTTGAGCCGTCGAGGATTGACGACCAGGCCACGACGGGTCGGTCTCTTGGGTGGATTGGGAGCTGGCTTGACCGCGGATGCGATTTGGCGGTTGTTGTGTCCTTATAGCGATCTAGGACATGCATTCGGTGCGCACATGTCGGGCATCTTGACGGTTGTCCTGGGCGGTCTGGCAGCGGCGTTCGTTTGGGAAGGATGGCGAGCGAAAGCCTGGCGTTCACGCTCGTCTCAGCCTTGACTCGGCAAGGCTACCTACTGGATTCAGCGCTTAACCTCTGAGGCTTCTGCCAGGCCTGGATGAACAGGCGACTTCACCTGGCGTATTGGACGGTGGGAGGCAGCTCGGATCCGAGTGTGATGGAGGCTGTGTGGTAGCCTGCTGCCAAATTTCTCGAACAGCGACAGGAGACGATGATGCGACAAACGATGATGCGGCAGACGATGATGCGGCAGGCGGTAAAGTGTCAGAAAGTGGCGTGTCGAGAGCCGGCGTCGTCTCTAGGATTGGCAGGATCGCAAGCGGTGTCGCGGCAAGGAGTGTCGTTGCGAGGTGTGCCGTCGAAGTGGGCGAAGATGTTGGCGCTGGCGCTGGCGTTGTTTCTGCCGGCCGTGGCGTTGGCCAAAAAGGGCGACAAGGCCACCGAAGAGCCCACGGAGGAGTCGTCTCGGCTGGTCGCCGAAACTTTTGCCGGTCTTGAGTTGCGGTCGATTGGTCCGGCTTTGATGTCCGGGAGGATCGCTGATGTGGCGATCCATCCCCAGGACCAGAGTACTTGGTATGTGGCAGTGGGTTCGGGCAACGTGTGGAAGACCACCAATGCTGGTACCACTTGGAATCCAATCTTCGAACAGCAAGGTTCCTATTCGATCGGTTGCGTAACGCTCGATCCGAAGCAGCCCGAAACCGTTTGGCTCGGCACCGGAGAGAACGTCGGGGGACGCCACGTCGGTTTCGGAGATGGTGTCTACAAGAGCTTGGACGGCGGTGAGTCGTGGGAGAACGTCGGGCTTGGTAAGTCCGAGCACATTGGCAACATCATCGTCGATCCTCGAGATTCGGACACCGTTTACGTTGCGGCGCAAGGACCTTTGTGGTCGGCCGGTGGTGATCGCGGGCTGTTCAAGACCACTGACGGTGGTACAACCTGGAGCAAGCTGCTGGGTGATGAAGAGTATACCGGTGTCAATGAAGTCAAGATGGATCCACGCAATCCCGATGTTTTGTACGCCTCGACCCATCAACGTCTGCGATCCGTCGCGGCTCTGATCAACGGCGGACCGGGATCCGGAATCCACAAGTCGACCGATGGTGGTGAAACCTGGCGCCAGCTCAGCAACGGCTTGCCGAAGGAAGATATGGGCAAGATCGGGCTCGCCATCTCCCCCCAGAACCCAGATGTTGTGTACGCCACGATCGAGCTCAGCCATCGTGACGGAGGATTCTTTCGGTCAGCCAACGGTGGCGGTACTTGGGAGAAGCGGAGCGACTACGTCTCGGGCGGCACTGGCCCACACTATTACCAGGAGATCTTCGCCAGTCCGCACAAATTTGATCGGGTCTACCAGATGGATCCTCGTCAGCACGTCACCGAGGATGGTGGGAGAACCTTCGTGCCGGTCGGTGAGCAGGACAAGCATGGCGATAATCATGCCCTGGCTTTTGACCCCAACGATCCGAACTACCTGCTATCCGGCAGTGATGGCGGTCTCTACGAGAGCTGGGATCTGGGCAAAACCTGGAAATTCATCACCAACTTACCGGTGACCCAGTTCTACAAAGTTGCGCTCGACACCGACGAGCCGTTCTACAACATCTATGGTGGCACCCAGGACAACAATACCCAGGGTGGGCCATCCCGAACGATGAACACCAACGGTATCCGCAGCTCGGATTGGTTCATCACGCTTTTTGCTGATGGCCATCAGCCTGCTACCGATCCCTCGAATCCAGACATCGTCTATTCCGAGTGGCAGCAGGGCAACTTGGTGCGCTACGACCGCAAGACAGGTGAGATCGTCTACATCCAACCGCAGCCGGAGCCTGGTGACGAGGCTGAGCGCTGGAATTGGGATTCACCAATTCTCGTGAGTCCCCACAACCCCGCACGACTCTACTTCGCTAGCCAACGGGTATGGCGCTCCGATGATCGCGGCGACAGCTGGCGTCCGATTTCACAAGATCTCTCCCGCGGTCAGGAGCGCCTCAAGATGCCGATGATGGATCGGGTCTGGAGCTTCGATGCTCTATGGGATCTGTTCGCGATGTCGAGCTTCGCCAACGTCACGTCGTTGTCTGAATCTCCTCTCCAAGAAGGTTTGATCTACGCTGGGACCGACGATGGCCTGATCCAAGTCACCGAAGACGGTGGCGCAACCTGGCGTGTGGCTGGGAGCCTTCCTGGGGTGCCCGAGATGAGCTTCGTGAACGACGTCAAAGCCGATCTGCACGATGTCGATACGGTCTACGTTGCGCTCGACAATCACAAGACCGGTGACTTTCGGCCCTTTCTGTTGAAAAGCATTGATCGAGGTCGCAGTTGGACGTCGATGACCGGTGATCCAGAGCGGGATGGTATTCCCGATCGGCATCTGGTGTGGCGTCTGGTGCAAGACCATGTCGATCCTGACCTGCTGTTTGTCGGCACCGAGTTCGGTGTGTTCTTCACCAACGATGGCGGCGGGCGTTGGATCGAGCTCACCGGTGGCGTACCCAACATTCCGTTCCGTGATCTAGCGATTCAACAGCGCGAGAACGATCTAGTTGGGGCGACCTTTGGCCGTGGGTTCTACATCCTCGACGATTACACTCCGCTGCGCGGTATCTCCGAAGACGCGCTCGAGCAGGAAGCTCACTTATTCGACGTCAAAGATGCCTGGTGGTATGTCGAGCGCCGGCCGCTTGGCCGCGGGCAAAAGGCGACGCAAGGGACCGACTTCTTCACCGCGCCAAACCCGCCATTTGGTGCGATCGTCACCTATTACTTACGCGACAGCCTCGAGTCATTGAAGGCGGTGCGTCGCCAGCAGGAGAAGACGACTCAGGAAGAAGGTGGAGACAATCCCCATCCTGACTGGGATGTATTACGCCGTGAGGCGCGGGAAGAGGATCCGTCGATCGTGATCACTGTGCGTGACTCGGCAGGGGAGGTAGTGCGCCGTCTCACCGGTCCGGCCGATGCCGGTTTTCACCGCGTCGCCTGGGATTTGAAGTATCCAGCAACCTCTGCTTGGAGCCCCGAATCGGACTCGGACTTTCCTGGTGTGGGCGGCTTTTTAGCGGCCCCAGGCACTTACAGCGTCAGCCTGGCCAAGTCGGTCGAAGGCAAGCTGACCGATCTTGGTGAACCGCAGACCTTCGAGGTCAAGCGACTTACCCAGCCGACCTTGCCTGGTTCGGATGTGGCGTCGACGGCCGCTTTTCTGAAGCGTCTGTCGGAATTGCGACGAGCAGTGACTGGCACCGGGGCTGCGGTTGGCGAGACGATTCACCGCATCGCGGCGATCAAGCAAGTGCTGATGAGGTCCACCGTGGGTGATGTAGTGATCCACGATGAAGTCAGAGACATCGAACGCGAACTTCTAGATCTTCAAGAAATGTTAGAGGGTGACGCGCAACGAGGTGGAATCGGTGAGCCATTACCCGCGACAATCGAGCAACGCTTGTCGGCGGCGATGATCGGCAACAGTTTTTCTACCTACGGTCCAACGCCAACCCATGCGCGAAGTGTCGAGATTGGCGAACAAGAACTCGCCAAGGTCAAGCAAGAGCTGGCTAGTCTTATCGACACAAAATTACCGGCACTAGAGGCTAAGCTCGAAGCTGCTGGCGTCCCATGGACGCCAGGGCGCGGTGCGCCAGGCACTCGTTGAAGATTGTTGAGGGCCAAATTCCAAGTTGGCCCTCAGTGTCTCCTTGCCTCGACGTCTACTACCTCAACGTCTACTTGCTTCGGCCGGAACCCGAAAAGGCGGTGGCCAGCCCGAGGACGATGAAAACCGTGCCGACGAAAATGCGTTGGCCACGGAGGAAACCTGGTCGGGCTTTCAATCCGGTCGCCAACGAGGCAGCCAGTACCGCCCAGACCGAGTCGGTGAGGATCGCCAGCACAACAAAAAGAAATCCGAGGAAAAGGATTTGGCCAACAACGGAGCCTTTCGAAACGTCGACGAACTGCGGCAGGAATGCAAAGAAGAACAGCGCTGTCTTGGGGTTCAGCAGATTGACGATCATTCCCTCGTAGAAGATTTTGGTCAGCGCCGCACGTTCCACAAGCTCAGGCTGGTTCATCTCGTCCTGCGATGTCAGCTTCTGTACGCCAAGGTAAATCAGATAGGCGGCGCCGAGGTACTTGACGATGTTGAAGGCGAGTGCTGAAGACACCAGAATCGCTGATACGCCGAAGGCGGCGGCTGCGACGTGGAAGAGGGTACCAAAGCCGATGCCTAGAACCGACACAAAGCCAGCCATCCGTCCCTGGTCGATGCTGCGAGCCACTACGTAGAGCACGGCCGGGCCTGGCACCACCAGTAGCAACAAGGCGGCAGCAATAAAAAGGGTGAGCGCGGTTGGGTCGGGCATCGTGAGGCTTCTTGGTGGAAGGTTGAGGCGAGGCTACCTGAGTTTACGTGGTTTCTTTCCGTCTCCCGCCCTGCGACGTGGCACGGCCGTCATGCGACGTGGCGGGGCACAGAGACGGCCTGGGAATCTTCCGGATCGTCACCTGCAGAGGAGGCCGCGTTGATCGGGTGTTTCTGGTGTTGAGTGGTTGCTTTGTATAACGCTTCGAGGCCGATCCAGACCACACCGCCGAGTAGGCCTGTGGCAATCCACAGGGTCGTCGGCCCCCAAGCCTGATAAATCCAGGCTCCGGCGGCTGGTCCGACAATGAATCCGACACCCCAAGCCATGGTATAGATCCCCATGTACTGACCGCGATACTTGACGGCGGCTCGATTGGCGACCCAGCCTCCCGCAGCCGGTGCTACCAGCATTTCGCCCAGGGTCCAGATCAACACCGAAATGATCGCCAGACCCCAGCCACGACCGGTGGCGAGTACCGCCATGCCGAATCCGAAGAGGAACGTTCCCGCACCGATAACCGAGAACGGGCGGAAGGTTTCGGCACGGTGCGTGAGAACCATCTCGAAAGCAAGAATCAAGAGTGCATTGAGCGTCATCAGCAGGCCGAATTGTGATTCCGAGAAGCCATAAAGAGGACTGCTGACAAGCAGCCAAACATCTCGCGGCAGACCACGGAATGCGTCGAGGTAGAGGTTGAGGAGTTTCTTCATGATGATGTCTCGAGTTGATTTAATTAAGTAAGCCGATGCTTCATTAATACGGCGAATAAGTCAACATGTTCATTTCTTTAATCGAGTGGGTGGGATATGCTGGCGGCATGGAGACTGAAGCGCTCAGTGAGGCCAAGCGGCGAGTTGTCGATCAGTTGAAGCGTGTGGGCCCAGCCACCGCAGGCGTGATCGCCAAGACTCTTGGGCTCACAACGGTGGCTGTGCGGCAGCATCTCCAGGGCTTGGAAGATCAGGAATGGGTGGAGGCTCGGACCCAGCCACCGCAAGGGCGGGGTCGTCCGTCGATCCACTGGTCGCTCACACGGGCGGCCGATGCCCTCTTCCCGGATCGCCATGCGGAACTCACCGTTGGACTGATCAACGCCGCACAGGAAGCTTTTGGAGAAGCCGGTCTGCAGCGGTTGATCAAGGTTAGAGCTCGGGACCAGGCTGCTGACTACAAGCGAAGAATTCCGCAGAATCTCAGGATCCAAGATCGGCTTCGGCGGCTCACTGACCAGCGGACAGCCGAGGGTTACATGGCCGAACTTGTCGAGCGTGATCCTGGCGAGTGGCTGTTAATAGAGCATCACTGCCCGATCTGTGAGGCTGCCCGCCGCTGTTCCGGCCTGTGTGCTGCTGAGCTTCAAGTGTTCCGCGAGACGCTGGGTGAAGATGTCGAGGTGGAGCGTACGCGCCATTTGTTGGCTGAGGACGATCGCTGCGCCTATCGGGTGCGGATACGAAATGAAGAAAGGACCGATCCGAAATGAAGCAACGTGTTGCCTTGGCTCTCGCCCTCCAGTTCATCGTCCTACCCTGGGTAGCTCGATGCCAGGACGACTCGTCTGTGAACGCTCCGGCGGTGGTGCCGTTCCAGGACTACGACCCTCCCTCGACTCTGGTTGTACCCGGACAGTCCGTGACACGAGCGAAGTTCCCATTCATCGATGTCCACAATCACCAATGGCAGATGCCGGATCAGGATCTGAGTCTGGTGACAGCTGAGATGGACAAGCTGAATATGGCGGTTATGGTCAATCTCAGTGGCCGGGGATTCCGACGGGCCGAGAATGAAGATGGGAGCTTCCGACTGGCGCTCCACGACAGCGATTTCCTCAGGCGTGGGGTCGAGAATGCCAACCGGGCGGCGCCGGGCCGTTTCATCGTCTTCACCAATGTCAGCTTTCAAGGCATCGAGCAGGAGGACTGGTCAGCACGAACAGTGCGCCAGCTCGAGGTCGATGTTGCCAATGGCGCCCAAGGTCTCAAGGTCTACAAGAGTCTTGGGCTTGACCTCAAAGACGGTCACGGGCAACGCGTCGCAGTTGACGATCCCCGTATCGACCCGATTTGGGCTAGATGCGGTGAACTCGGGATTCCCGTACTCATCCATTCCGGCGAACCGTCCGCTTTTTGGAAGCCCAAAGACAAGAACAATGAACGTCTGCTGGAGCTCATGCAGAAGCCGGAGCGATACCGTGAGCCGGGGAAGGTTGCGCCTTGGGAACAAATCATGAGCGAGCAACAGAACGTCTTCCGCAAACATCCTGGGACAACGTTTATCAACGCCCATCTAGGGTGGATGGGTAACGACCTCGCCGCCCTCGGTCGCTTGATGGACGAACTTCCCAACATGCACACCGAGATCGGCGCGGTGTTGGCCGAGTTGGGGCGTCAACCCCGGTTCGCACGCGATTGGTTCATCAAATACCAAGACCGCGTGATGTTCGGTAAAGACAGCTGGACGCCCGTCGAGTACCACACCTACTTCCGAGTCTTGGAAACCGCCGACGAGTACTTCGACTATTACCGGCGGCGGCATGCCTTCTGGAAGATGTACGGTCTCGCCTTGCCAGACGACGTCTTGAAGAAGCTGTACTACAAGAATGCACTACGGATCATTCCAGGGATCGACGCTTCGAAGTTCCCGGACTGACTAGGTCCCTTCCAAGGTAACGCCGGTTGCGCTTCCTCGCCAAGCAACGGATCATTCAGGCCAGTCAGATGAGGGGTTGTGTGACACTCGTTGTTTCTTGGAAAGAACGCCGGTTGTCCGGTCGCCCCCTGTGGACTGCGCGCGCGGCTGCGTAACTCGCCTCGGTGCCTTAATGTTTCGCCAACCCTATTGGTTACAATAGTTTGGAGAGCTGGGGCCTGTTTGCTTGCTCATACATACTCGCCGCGTGCTCGCTCCACAGGGGCCTCCCTGGGAGACGAGAAACGGGTTTCGCTGGAGTAACAAGGCTTGTTGCTCACATGTAGTCGGCCCGGCCGCCGGGTTGCGGGCTTCCAAGAAGCAACCCCTCTGATTTTCCCCTGTCCCGGGTGGGCGTGAAGCGTGGGCGGGAGAGGGGGCCAAGGTGGTGAG
>JAJCXO010000217.1 GCA_029263395.1 Acidobacteriota bacterium
GACCATGTGAACTTCACACAACCGAGTTGCGATTCGCAGAACGCCTCTGTGAACTTCACACAACCGAGTTGCGATTCGCAGAACGCCTCTGTGAACTTCACACAACCGAGTTGCGATTCGCAGAACGCCTCTGTGAACTTCACACGGACGATATGGTCCACAGGTTTTGTTGAAAACAGTACTGAGAGGGCCTTTCTTGTACTTTTACCCTACCCGGCCATCACTGCATGCCCTCGACACCCTAGACGCCTACGGCGTCCAAGCCAGGGAAAGCCAACCCTCCCATTGATCCTTCAGTGGCTCGTCCAAAATCTCCGCAACTCCAACCCGCAGACCCAAAGCGGGGAGACGCAAAAGGGGCATCGGCTCGCGACGCAGGCTCAGCTCGACCCCTCGCAACATAATCCAATCCTCTTGAGCCTGACTGCCTTGCCATAACCGGTGGCGCTCGTAGAAGAAGGTCACGGGCCAACGACTCGAACGCAGATCGAGACGCTGACCCTCGTATTCATCGCCAAGCCGTATGCCCACAGGCAGTGCAGAGACGACAAGCCGACCACCCAGGACGGAACGTGGCGACAGAGAATCAGCCACACCACCCAGCTGTAGTCGATCAAAGGGGTAGATGGCGTGTTCGGCACTGCGGCGTCGCCAAGTGACTCCGAGACGACTGCCACTCTCGCGGCCGACGGTGAGCCGGATCCGGCCACCGGCCCGCCGCCAACGATCACCGTCGGTACGCCCCCAGTCGGCCATCAGGTCGAGCTGTTGGCCAAAACGCCACGCTCCAACAGCCTGGCGAGCCCGGTGCCCGAAACGCAGGAAGCCTATGCTCTGGTCGAGGGTGATGGCCTCAGCCCCCATCGGCTCGATCTCGGCCAGCGTGACCCCCAGGGTGAGCCTTGCAGTGGACCCACGACGACGTTGGGTCCACTCACCGGTCACCTCCAAACCCTGGCGTTCGAGGTCGAGCCCGCGGCCCAGGCCAGGTACGGTCGTCGGTTGCTCGGACGGTTGTTCTTCGAGCACGAAGAGCCGAGCCGCCAGATTGAACGGGATGTTCTTGGGGAAGGCCCAACCTCTCCAACTCGAGGCGACAGCGCCACCCCTTGGCGCACCTTCCCCGCCACCCACAAGCGCCAAGGTGTCGAGTCGACCCACCAGATCACCAAGGCGGACGCCAGCCTCCCACCCATGACCGCTCGGGGCCACGCTGCCGCCGAGGAGAGGGAAAAGCTCTTGGCGGCCAGCGCGATACGGCTTGGGTGCATCCAGCGTTTGTTCCTCAAAGGTTGTCGCTGCGACGGATGCCACCCGGATCACCGGTTCGAGCACGGTATCCAGGCTCACGGCGTCGGCAACGATAGATTCGCCCTTCAAGTCCTCAGGCGTGGCAAGGTTGATAGAGGTCAGATCGAGCCGAGCAACGTCCAGGCCATCAGCTTCGAGCCGCAGGAAAAAGAGTTGCTGGCCATCGGGGGTTGGTGCCGGTGCCAGAGTCGCCCCATGGCTGCGGGTGACTTGGTGGGAGCGTCCCGAGTCGACATCGAACCTACGGATGTCGAGGAACCCGCCCTCACCGACCACCGCGAAAACCGACGCTCCATCCGCCGACCAGGACGGATAGGACACTGTCGAGCGTGTTGGTTCCGAGGCAGTCGACAGTACCGTCTCGTCACCATTCGACAGCGCCCTGACCACCAGCTGCCAAAATCCACCCTGGTGGCGGACAAAGGTGATGCGCTGCCCGCTCGGATCGATGCGGGGTCGATGGTAGACCACGTCCACGGCAGCCGCGGTCAACGGCTCGACCGAACCATCGGCCAGATCGACCCGGACCAACTGGGACAGCCCGTGGCGCTGGCGTACCGCAACCGCCCACTCTCCGGACGGCGCCGGGTCGGGCTCGCGGAGATCGGCGCCGTGGGTGAGGCGTTCAACCCGTCCAGACTCGAGATCCCAGCGAAAAAGGTCGGGATGCAGGAAGCCGGCAGCATCGGGCTCGTAGCGCACGTAGAGTAGGGCATCCGACCCTCCGATCCAGCGTGGCGTGTGGGGTGGTGCGCCATGGCGATCCGTCAGCTCGAACAGTGGATCTCTCGGCAAGGGTCGACTGCGCACTGCTGGCACATCCTCGGGATCCAGCGCCACCAGACGATCGCGCTTTTTCTGCCAGGTTTCCTCCGCTTCGGGATCTTCCGCGGTTGACCAAACCACCAGCCGCGAGGGCCCATCTTTGGACCGCAACACAATCGCCAGCTTGTCGCCATCCGGCGAGATCTCGGGCGCTCCAGAGGTCCAACTCAGATCCTGCCAAAGCTCTCCCGCCGCGAGCTGAGGCGCAATTTCGAGCTCAGTGCGTATGGCGCGATAGGTCAGCTCGGCGCGGAAACGATTGTAGAGTTTGGCCGGTGGATCGCCAAAAACGCCGACGAAGGCGGCGTCGAACGAGCGAGCTTGGCGGGCCGACATCCGGGCCCAGAGCTGGCGCAAACTATCGGGCCCGGTGCGTTCGACCAACCACTCGAGATAGGCCGACCCTACAAGGTAGGCCATCGACAAACCCCGCCAGCTCTGCGAGTCGGAATTCAAACGACCATAACTCGGTAACTCACCAAGCTGTGCCCAGCGTCGCAAAACGACGGCCCGCAGGTCACTATGGGGGCGCCCATAACCGGTGAGTCTGCCTTCGAGATAGGTGGCGTAACCCTCACTCAACCAACGTGGAGCGCGGCGGGAGATGGGACCGATGGGCAGCAGCCGACCGCTCCACCGCTCGAGGCGGTTGCGGGACGGTCGCAAGAGATGGGCCAAATGTACCTCTTCGTGCACGACGAGCAGCTCTCCCCAGTCGCGATAGTGGCCGATCACCGACTGAGGCCCGGGCGGACTGGTCCACAACACCATCCGTGGCCACGGCAGGATTGGCCAGGCGGAACCATTGGCCTGGGCCGAGGGATCCATGATCACCACGTCGACAATCTGTGGTGGCCCATAACCCACTTCCCGCGCCACCGCGGCGCGGATCGACTCGAGTCGCGACGTGGTGCGTTTGGCCCAAGCTTCGGAAGCGGCCGGATAATGCACCCGGAAGTGTTCCGTCTGTAAGGTCTGCCAGGACGCGGCGGGCCCTTGCCCCCAGGCCGGCAGGACAGTCGCCAGACTCCAGATCGAGAGCGCGGCGGTCAACAGGGCCGGGGTCCACAGCCTCTCCAAGCTCGAACCACGGCGTAAGCCTTTTTGCCACATTACAGGCCTGCGCATCAAAGCCCGAACAATGCCCGTTGTTGCGTCAACCATCCACGAAAGCTGCTCTCGAGTTGCGTCAGGTTGCGGTCCAGCTGAGACGCCAACTCGTCGGGATGTGGGCTGCCACCGCGAACCATGGTTGCCAGATAACCTCGGAACCGCTCGGCAACGTCGTCGCCAGCACCATCCAAAAGATAGCGAACCCACAGCGACGACAGCATGTAGTGGCGCTCACGCTCGGCTCCGAGAAAGGTGTCAGGGTCCATAGCCATGAGCTCACGCAGGCTTGGAGCATAACCTGAACTTCCGGGCGTCATGTCGGACACCAACCGATTCAAGACACCGCCCAGCCGCGGGCCGTAGTGCAGATTCCCCGGGCCGAGAGGCGTGGCGGCAAACTCCCCCTTGTGACTGCGCAATGAGAGCGCAAGATCATCGGCCATGCCCTCGTCGAGCCAAGGTGGAAGCGGGGTATGCGTGGTCCCGAACTCCCGCAAGATTTGCCAATTCACGAGATGCGTCAGCTCGTGAATCAAGATTGCCGAGAGCTCACGTTTCGACTTCTTGCCTGGGAACATGAAGATGTACTCAGGAGCCGAAAAGAACGCATTGCTCGCCGTGTCGACCTTGTGCCAACGCTGGAATCCCCGAAAGATCTCCTGGGTGTCGAGGATCACTACCGAGCCGCTGACCGCTTGCTTGGGGCCCAGGCCGAAACGGTCGGTATAGAACTCTAGATGGCCCTTTGCGGCCTGGGCCAGGTAGTCCAGAACCAGACGGTCACCCACCAGACTTAAGACCTCATACGGGCCCCAAACATACCCGTACCACTTTTCTGGGGGGAGCCTGATGGGCTCGCCGGTTGCCCCTGCTTCGTCCCTGGTGATCACAACATCCAAGGGCCTGCGTGGCGTCTCGAGATCAACCCAGCCGAACTGATCGCCGTAACGCACCTTGACCCACGGCGGACGGGATTCGAGCACTGCCAATTGGCTTTCCGGCAGCATCGCCAAGACGCGAGCGTTGGGAAACGGCTCCAAGTAGAGCGTGCTACCTTCAACAATCGTCGCCAACGACAGAGGCTCAGCCGACTCTATCGACCAACCGGTGGGCTGACCGAGAATTTTCGGCGCCCCTGAATCGTCCGTCTGCACAGTCACTTCCTGGGCAACAACGGCAGCACTACCGAGAAGCAAGTGTGAAAACAGCAGACCCTTCGCCAGTAGGGTGCTCCATGACAAAACCTGTCTCCAATTCGAGACATCGCGTCCCCAAAACAAACCACCGTGTCCCCAACAGCTCATTCCGGTCTCCTTAGAGGAGGCTCCCCTGCCTCAGGCTTCGTGTCGAAGGATAGGAAGCACATCAAAGCCCAAACAATGCCCGTTGTTGCGTCAACCATCCACGAAAGCTGCTCTCGAGTTGCGTCAGGTTGCGGTCCAGCTGAGACGCCAACTCGTCGGGATGTGGGCTG
>JAJCXO010000218.1 GCA_029263395.1 Acidobacteriota bacterium
CAGCGGCTCATGCGGCAGCTCTCATGACGTGGCGGGCTTCTGCTGTGGCAGGACGTCGAACCACTGCACCGCTGCTTTGGGTGGATCGCGTCGCCAGCACCAGCCAGCGCCAGGATGCGGCGAACATCGCCGCCCCGCCAATCCAGCGTAAGGCATACAGCAGGCTGACCGTCGTCTGTTCATTGAACAGGAAGTCGGGCGTCATGGCTTCGAGTACCCCAAGGGTGATGAGCGCCATCACCAGCAGGACAGTGCCGCCATGCCACAAAAGCCAAGCGAGGTGATCTCGAAACAAGCCTGCGAGGCGTGTTCCGCGATGCAGTCCTTCGAGGATCAGCACATCAAAACAAGTCACCATACCGGCCATGGCGACATGGGCGTGCGCTACCAGCACATGGGTAAATTTCACCCCTTCGAGCACGGTGGGCAAGAATGCGATGACGCCGGTTGCGATCAGAAACGCACCCCACAGCGCGAAGGCGACCAGCCAAACTCGGCCAACGCCGGAAATCTCAAAGCGACGCAAATGCTGCACCAGGAGCGGCCACCAGAGAGCAACGCTGGCCAGGCTCACGATCTGAAGCCACTCGAGGTGGCTGTGGTTGCCGTGATCGAGGGCCAGAAACCAGGCGAAGTGTCCACCCAAGCCCGCAGCCGTCCAGCGTGCAGCGCGGCCGCCATCGTTTGCCCGCAGGCCTAGTAGATAAGGGTAGGCAAAGATGATGGCTACCAGGCCGAGTGCACTGCCCATCAAGCTGCCACCGGTTGGGCCGCCGGATTGGGGGTTGATCGGCGGATAAATCTCCGGGTTTGCCGCCGCATACAACACGAAGGGGACCGCTGAGAGAGTCAACAAGAGTGCTGCTTTGGCAATCCAGGTCCACCTGCCTGGCCGGCTGTCTTCCAAGTCCCTCGATCGAGCTGCCAGCTGACGCAGGAAGCCGATCCACAACGTCATGGCGAGAAAGCCCAGGCTCAGCAGCCACAAGAATCGCGCCGTACCCGTCCACTCCAGGAAAAGTTTGCCGCTCGAGTTTCCTGTCAGCCAGGAGACTGCTCCGAAGAGCAGCGTGCCCGACCAGATGGCAATCGCCAACCGAGGCAGAACACGACCACCCGTTGGAGGTTGAAAGAGGCGCAGCAGCACGCCGACCATCGGTAGGCTCACCCAGCCATAGAGGTGTAAGTCCATATGGACCGGCATCCATCTGCCGTAAGTTAGCGGCCCTGTGAGTCGACCGAGGGCAGGAAACAGCAACAGGGTTGCCAACCACAGCCCTACGAGGTTGGCTGCGACTAGCCAACCCAAGCTGTGGACCGTCGTGAGCTCGGCGATGGCTCCAAACCTCTGATTGGCAGTTCCAGCGTCTTGCGGGTCCGCCTGCTTCCGGGCGGATCCGCAAGTTGGACGGGGGATCGAGAGTATGGGGCCTGATGCTGGCATGGGTCTAAGCTCTTGATGCTGCTGCGATGCGGTTGCCCATCGCTTGTTGCTCATCTTCGAGCAGGGCTTGCAGCCGAGTGAGGGTTTCCCAAGGTTGCGAGTGGGCCGCGGTGAGCTCGGCGAGGGTCTGCTGGCCTTCGGTCAACAGCGTCTCGATGTGCACGGTGGTTTGGCGGATCCCGATGACGTCGGCCAGGTTCGGGCGCCCCAACAAGCGATCTCGCCCGGTGGTTTTCCCGGCCTCGTCGTCTGGTACCAGGCGGTCTTTCAAGTCGTCGAGCGCTTGATAGCCGAGCCCCCAGGCCATCGCCAGCCGTTCCAGGCGAGCTGTGGTTGTCGCGTCGAGTCCGAGGACATAGGCCGGCAACACTAGGGTGAGTCGCACCAGGGAGACGGTTTTGCCTTGCGCCACACGGTGGGCAAGCTCGGCATTACCGGAGAAGTGCAAGTCATGAGCCTGGCCGTTCAACACCCCGGGTAAACCGAGACATTCCGCCACCATGTCCGCAGCGAGTTGCCGGCGTTGGTTGGGCAGTGGGCCGATCACTTGCCAGAGTAGATCGTACGCCCGAGTGATCAGTGCCAGCGCCCCCAGAATGGTGGCTGCTTCGCCGTGTTTCAGATGTGGACACGGTTGTCCACGGCGCTCGCTGGCGTCGTCCATTGCCGACAGGTCGTCGAACAAGAGGGACGCTGTGTGCAGGTATTCGACCGCGATCGCCAGGGCCAAAGCGATATCCGTGGTTTTGCCATGGTGGCGCAAAAGGCCATAGATGAGCTGAGCACGGAGTAGGCCGCCGGGATGGGCCAGGGTGTCCTCGATCACCCCGCGCAGGTGGGGCTCGGTGTCTCCGGTGACCTGTAGCAGGTCCCGGAAGCCTGCTCGGACCTCGCGCATCTCGGACGCCGAGAGCAACTGACGTCTGTTCTTCAGCGTGTCCTTGACCAGACTGGGCGTCTGGCCAGGCCATGGCGTGGCCGGGCTGCCGGTGAGGGTTGCGTGTTCGGTGGAGAGCATCAACGAGGCTCCTAGCGCAGCGACCCAGAGGTGTGGACGGTCACGTCGACCTCTTTCGCCACCCGCAGAACGAATAGGCTTGGATTTTCGAGTCCCCACTCGACATAGGGCACCGCGAAGGTGGTTGAGCCTTTGAACTGATCACCCTCGATCTCGAACTGTGTTTTCATCGACAGCGGATGTTTGCTGCCGTGAATGGTGAGCGTGCCGAAAAGCTCGAGCTCACCGCTACCGGAGGGCGGCAGAGCGCCTTCGAAGCGATCGGGCTCGAACACGACCCACGGGAAGCGTTCGGTTTCGAAGACCTTCTTGTGCATCGTTTTGTCGCGTTTCTTGTTGCCGGTTTCGGACGAGCGCAGGTCAATCTCGATTTTTCCGCTGGCGGTACCTGAATCAGCGTCGAGATGGATCTCGCCCGCGGTCAAGTGCATGAGGCCTTCGACGTCGTGACCGGTGGCTCCTAGATGGAATGAGACCTTGGTGTCGTCAGGCTCGAGGGTCATGACTCGGTGGGTGGCGAAGGCGGTGGGGGCGAGCGTGCTGGAGAGCAGGAGGAGGGAGATCAAGGTTCGTTGCATGGGTTTTCCTTGGTGCTGCTATTGCGAGTCAGAGGGGTTGAGATCAGGGGAAGGCGCTTGCAGGGCAGCCAGCAGAGGCCTCATCTTGAGGATCGTTTCGCGGTACTCGGCTCGAGGATCAGAGCCTGCGACAATGCCAGCGCCGGCAAACACCGAGGCCGTATGGCCGTTGATCACGCAGCAACGCAGGGCGACCGCAAATTCCCCCTGGCCTTGGGTATCGAACCAGCCGACCGGGGCGGCGTACCAGCCTCGCGGGTCGGCCTCGTGGCGTTTTATCCAGTGACGGGCGCGGGTCGCCGGGACTCCGGCGACGGCAGGCGTTGGGTGTAGCGCTTGCGCCAACTCCAGGACATGTGATGGCGCGATGAGGCTGCCGTGGATGGGGGTGGCCAAATGCTGCAGGCCGCGGAGCCGTCGAATTTGTGGCTGGGTAGGCACCATCAGCCGTTCGCAATAAGGCGCTAGCCGGCGCTGGATCGCCTGAACGACCAGGCGATGTTCATGGGTCTCCTTGACGCTGTTCTGGAGTCGTCGAGCCTCGACCGCACCCACCGAGGCAGATCCTGCGAGCGCTTCGCTCAACACGTGGCTACCCTGACGGCTGACCAGTCGTTCGGGTGTGGCACCAAGGAAGCAGGTTTCACCGTGTCGGAAAGCGAACTGTGTTGTGTGCGTTTTCGGCAGCCGACTCAGCACGCTCGCAGCGTTCAACGGCTGGTCGAATATCAAGCTGGCTTGATGAGCTGCGACAATTTTGGCCACCTGAGCGCGCGAGATTTGGCGCCGAATCCCTTCGACAGCTGCTGTGAATCGAGATTCCGAAGGCAGCACGAGCCGTGACTTGCCGCACTCGACGCTCGAGGTCTCGGGAGGATCGGCTAGCTGGGTCAACCAATGGAGGGTCTCCGCCGTCCACCTGTGGGCTGCCGCGACTGTCAGATCCTCACCATCTACCGTCAGCGTCAAGCTGGCGTGCTGACCGCCACGGCAAAGGAAGCGCGGCAACATGAACCAAGCATCACCAAAAGCCTGCCATGGAGCGTCGTTAGCCGCGTCGGTATCGAAGGCGAAGCCGCCGAAGAAGCGCGGCTCGATGGCCTCGCAGCCAGGAAAGACTGCACTTTCGAAGCGTTGCGTGAGACTCTCCGCCTGCCACCTGATCTGATCGAAGCGTTGCCGTCCAGAGGCGCGCAACCCATGGACCACGCCGATACCGGAACGTTCTTCGCGGTCGCCGTCGCGGTTGCCGCTGGACCAGAAGAAGGCTGGGCTGTCTGGCGCTAGCTCGAGAAGTTTTTGCGGCAGACTGTCTTTTTGTGGCTGCCGGGCGATGATCGGGACGGTCAGGAGCAGCGTTTTCGGGCGGCCGATGAGCCGATGTAATCGGTGGTTCAAGAACGACCGGAGATTGGGCTTGAGGGCGGCTGCGGTGGACCCGGCGTGCGGCGTGACGGAGGGTTCCGGCGCCTGGGATGTCGTCGGTTGGGGTTGTGTGGCGAGGCTCGATAACATGGTTTTATCCGACTCCTCGTGCTACGCGGTGGTGTTTTTGTGCTGCACGGTGGTGTTTCTTGGCGGCTTTTGCCGCTGTCGTGCGTAAGAGGGTCTGAGCGTTGCAATCCTTCGATAAATCTGCAGTGGTTGATGAATACACAGCAGGGTGTGATGAACGTCAGTAAACGGGAGTCGAAAAAGAGGATGTTAGAGCTCGAGATGGGGACTGGCCATGTCGACTTCAGGTGCGCCAAGAATGCACGACATCTCTGATAGATTGTTCTGACTGCTATGGACTATTGTGCTTCCTTCAGGTTGAAGACTGCCCATGGTTGGCATGGGTCGCGGGCATTAACGTCGCGGGTATTGATGTGGATAGTGCTTCTCGGCACGACGCTGCTCGGCATGACGCTGCTCGGGACCGCGACACCGGCGGTCGGCCAGGCGACGCCAGGAGCGACGGACGGCGCCAGTCAGGCCGATGTCGTGCTCAACCAGTTCCTCGAGCACCAGAATCTGTGGCGCGAGGGCTGCTGGCAGCCTGGTGCCAGTGCTCGTTTTGGTCATTTGATCGCCACCGCCCCGGATCCCGTCGACTCACAGTTCGGCCGTGATTTCGATATCTACCTCGGAGCGTTGAGGCGAGGGTTGGCAGCTGAAGGGTATGTCTTGGACCGTCACTACCTGCCGTGGGTGCCGGGAGGGGCTGAAGGCACCAACCATCGAGAGCATCCCGGGTTGTTGTTCTTCCGCAAGTCGGAGGCCACGGGTCTACGGATCCTGGCGGTCTTCTTGGTTGGGGAGAGTCCAACCTCGGGGGTTCATGACGGGGCGTTCCAATGGGCGTTGAACCGTATCACTCGGTTGTTACAGGCGGCTGAGCGGCCCGAGAAGACGTCGGCCTGTCCTGAACCGGCCCTGGACGCTGAGCCCAGTCGACTGAATTTCAAGTTGTTGTCGCCGTTCTTTTCGGGTTCCCGGTATGCGTTCCGAGCCTCCCTCGAGCGTTGGCTGGCATTGAATCAAGATTTACAAGCCCACTTCGAGATGGTTTCCGGGACCGCAACCAATCCCGGTAATGCGACCGAGCTGGGGTTGGTGCGCGATTGGCAAGGCCAGCCGGTGCTCGACTATCGGTCGGTAGCAACCAGTGACCAATGTTTGATCCACGAACTGTCGAACTTCTTGACCGATCGATTGGCGATCAGCCCTTCGGCGGGCCAGGGAGCGAAGGCAGATCAACGGCGCAACATCGCCTTCCTGGTCGAGTCGTCAACCTACGGCTCGTTTTTCGAGAGCCAGCAGTTCGGTTGGGGCAAGCCACTGATCCTGCCGTTTCCCATGCACATTTCGCATCTCCGGTCGGCCCTCGACGAGCAACGCAAGAGCGAACGTGCCAAGCAGGACCGGGGCTCGGGATCCGGACCCGGTTTCTTCTCCTTGGGAGACCGTCAGCACGGTGCTGAGGCTCTGCCACTGTTTGCACCAGGACCCACCGCCCACACCTATGAACTTGCCCTCTCGACCATCTTGCGGACGATCGCGGACGAAAAAGTGCAGGCGGTGGGCATCATTGCCAGCGATGTGCGCGACAAGCTCTACCTGGCTGAGATCGTGCGCAACTATGCGCCGGACGTGCGGCTGTTCACCACTGAAGGGGACTTGCTGCTCGCTCATCCGGATTTTCGAGAAGGTAGCCGCGGGATGATCGTAGCTTCGTCGAGGTCGCTGCATTCGCCGGATCCGATCCAGCGGGCAGTCCATGGTGCGGCACCGGTCGAGCTTCGCTTTGCTTCGGATCACGCTCAGGGCGTGTTCGAAGCGGTGAGGGTTTTAGTGTCGAGCGACGGCCGGAGGCAGACACCACGTCGTGGGCAGAACGGGTTGGCCTGTTCCGAGGACGAAGAAGTCTGGATCTCGGTGATCGGCAATGGAGATCTCTGGCCGCTCGAGCTGCGTGGCTCCCGCGAGGGAGAAACCGGCCGGTGGACAATCCCGCAGGGTTGGTCGGTCCTGTTCTTCTTTGTGAGCGGCGCCGTGCTGGCAGTGTTCGCTTTGCTAGGCTTCTACTTTGCGAGGGAAAGTCGTGATCGAGATGGTGACTCGGTGACGTTCTGGCAGCAGTGGCTGCGTCCAGAGGGTGAAGACTCCGGAATCCGGGGTCGTGCCCGCCATCTCTTCCTCTGTTTGTTGGCCATTCTCGTGACCAGTCCCTACTTTGTGGTGGCTCTGCCCATTCTCGAGAGTCGGTGGGGGCTGTTGGCCTTGGTTGCGATCGCGATGTTGACAGCCCTTGGTTTGACGATTCTCAGTCTGGTGGCAACCCTGTGGCTGCGGACGGTCGGTGACTGGCGTGCGCTCGACCCGCGGAATGTCTTGTCTTGGGCGGCAGTTACGACGTTCACGCCGTTTCTCCTAGCCGTAGGCCTGACGGTTGCGCTTGTACTGACGATGGTCAACTTCGCGCTCGAGCCTCGATCCGACAATGTGTCGGTCCTGTTGCTCGATCGCTCGATCGCCATTTCGAGTGGCGTCTCGCCGCTTTTACCGACGGTGCTCATATTGAGCGTACCGGTGTTGTGGCTGTTGATGAGCCTCAGTCGTCATCGTGCACTGAGTAGTATGCCCTTCCTCGGGCACCGGCCCAACCGTGGTCGAAGATTACGCCCCGGGATAGGCACTCGGGTCACCGGTGTCGACCTCAAGCGACTCGTTGACCGGGTGTGTGTGGTGGTTGATCCATCAATCTTTTTTGAGCCCTGGCGATTGGCGGTGGTGGTTGGCGTCTTTCTGGGCACGCCCTTCTGCTACCTGATGCGGTATTACGAGGTGCCCGAGCTGCGGATCGTGAGGGGGCTCGAAACGAAGGAGTTCGACTCGTTTCTGACCGTGGGTATCGGGTTGGCAATCCTGTTGATCCTGGGTGCCTTCTGGCGGTTTGCGATAGGGTGGCGAGCCCTGAGTCGGTTGACGCATGGGCTGAAGAATCTGCGTTTCGATCAGACGTCGCTCGAACGAGAACCTCGGTGGTGGGCCACCAACCGCGAACGGATACCGGCCATGGTGGGTGCCACGCCGGGTATTGCCCTGGCCCAACGTCAGCGACTTTTCCGGCGCGTCAAAGTGTCGCGTCCAGCGTCGCAGTTCCAGACCTTGGAGCTCGAGTTGCAGGATATTTTTGCCGACCACGACGATGCCCCACGTCCGGCCGAGCTGGCGAAGGTCTGGGAGCACGTCATGGAGTTCCTCGCCGAGCGCGGTCGTCGGATCGAAGCGTCGTGGCAAGATCGTGTCGACCAGCCGGAACGTCAATCCGGGTGGCTCGAGGCGCCAGGCGGCCAACCGGAGGACGAAGGCGACGATCCCTTGTTGGTGCAAGCGCGTAGCTTCTTTGCGATGGAAACCGCCGTGTTCGTCTCTTGTGCCGTCGGTCAGTTGCGCCAGTTACTCACTTTTTCCACCGTTGGCCTGGTGTTGGTGCTGCTCACGGTGTCGATCTACCCCTTCGAGCCACAGCGAGTGCTTTTCCTCTATGTTTGGAGCCTGATCGCCGCCTCCGCCGCCATCGGCCTGTTGGTCCTCGTCCAGATGGAGCGCGACGAAGTGATCAGCTGGGTGTCGGGTACCGAGCCACGGAAAGTCGGCTGGGATCGTGGTTTTATCGTCCGCTTCGTGTCCTACGCCGGGCTGCCGATCCTGGCGTTGCTGGCCAACCAATTTCCCCAGATTCGCGACGTGCTGTTTCGGTGGGTCGAGCCAATCACCAAGCTTTTCCTCTGAGATTGACCGGGGCTGGAAACCCCTCGCTCAGTGATAACGTCCCTGACGGGACGAAAATAGAGGAGGTCGGTATCAATCTTGTTCCTTGGAAAGAACGCGGTTGTCCGGTCGCCCCCTGTGGGTTGCGCGCGCGGCTGCGTAACTCGCCTCGGCGCTTTATTCTCCACCAACCCTATTGGTTACAATAGTCTAGCGAGCGAGATTCTATTCTCTTGCTCATACATACTCGCCGCGTGCTCACTCCACAGGGGCCTCCCTGGGAGACGAGAAACGGGTTTCTGGATGCAATCGAGTTAGAGACAGCAAGCTTAGGACCCAAAACAGAAACGGCCAGCCCGAGGGCTGGCCGCTGCAAACAAGAGTCGTGGACGAGGCTATGCGTTTTCGACCAGGTCCCCTGCTGTGACCTTGACCTTGTCGGCAGTGGTCTCGGCAACCTCGTAAACCCAGGAGCCGTGGAAGTCGTTGAACTCCTGGATCTCGTTTTGGCGCTTGAGCTGGTCGGCCACGCCGGCAGCTTCGTCTTCGTCGGCATCCACCGCAATCGAGAGTTGACCGGCGTTGTGGTAACCCTGGATCCGCAGGTAGTGTTTGTCACCCTTTGAAGCGACAGACACCCGATAACCTGATTTATCCTTGAGGTCGATGTCGACCGCCGAACGGAAGAGCAGCCCTTGGACTTCCGGTGCGTCGGCCAGGAAATGTTCGGTGAATCGCAGGCCGGAGAGCAAGCCCGTGAGCTGGCTGACCTTTGAGCTCTCTTTTTTACCGGAGGGCAGATCGACAAGTTTCAGACTGCCTTCCTGGTCTTCGATATTGAAGCCCTGGCCGTGGACCGCCGCGATCTCTGTGCTGGCAACGTTGAGGATCTCCTTGTTCAGGAAGTCATCTTGGCCGGTGTTGAGGTAGACCCGAGAGCTGGTCAGGTAGATGGTGTTGTCGTCACCATCGGTGCGACGGATGTAGTTACCGCCCCCATCGTCCAACGTTTTGCCCACCAAGAAGTGCACCATCGCTTGCTGACCTTCGTCTTTGAAGATCACTTCGGTGGCGTTTTCGCTACCCGGCGTCAACTCGAGCTCTTCCACTAGGCTCTCGCTGTCACCAATTTCCTTCTCCAGGCCGAGTTCCAACACATCGCGGACGAACCGGTTGACCGACTCGTTCTTGGCTGGATAACCCCCCGCAGTGGTCACCACAAAACGCTCTCCGTCGCGACGTAACTGCGTCGTCTCATCACCCTTCTTGATTTCGATCTCGGCGATCGTGTCGGGGTTTAGATTCTGTAGGAACTTCTGCCCACGCTCGAAGCGCTCGGCTCGCCGCACGCTGTCGGTGTAGGAGAAGACGGAGAGGGCCATCAAGGCCAAGGCGACAACAAGCAGTATTTTGTTGATCTTCATGAAACGCTCCTTCGGGCACTGGCGTCGCGCATACGACGGCGGAAGAAGAGGAAAAGACCGAGACCCAGGACCAGCAGCGGAGTGACGCCGAGGGTTGCGAAGCGCACCTTGGCCTCTTCGGATTCGAGCGCTGCCCGTTTGCCCTTGCGGATGTCGGCGAGTTCACGGTTGGACTCACGGATGCGGTCGTTGAGTTGACCCACCTCGTCCTGAACCTGCTTCTGGAACAGCGCCGCGTTGGCCGTGCCGAGACCCGACTGTTTTTCACGCAGCTGCTCTTCAAAGGTGGCGATCTCTGCCCGTAGTTCCTTTTCCCGTTCCAACGTTTCACGGTCGGCTTCCGCTTCAATCTCGTCGAAGAGCTTGAAGGGACGTTGGATCGAAGGCTTCGAACGTACATTCATCAGCTCTTCAGAACCAAATAGGAAGTCGACCGCGTTGAGCAGGACTTTGTGATTGTCGTTGACCGCAATGGCGCCGAACGGAGTGTTCTGGAACGCAACTTGATCCGAGATGAAGTCGACGTCGGCAAACACCATGATCGTCGCCTCGCTGCGCTCCTCTTCCGGCACTGCATCCTTACGTTCCGTTTCGCCACTCTGCTGCGGCGGCAACTGGACCCCCGGCGGCAAGCCCGGCGGTGGTGCCGGAGTTGGCCCTGGAATGTCAGCGCCATCCGGAAACACCGGGTCGAGTTTGCCCTGGACGAGGTAGGCCAGCGTCACCGGCTCGGAGCCGGGAGTGAACTGGTCGGCAATTTTGCCCGGCGAATTGAGGTCGAGGAAAACCAGGTTACCGGAGTCCGGAAAGCCGGGTTTGACTTCGACGGTGTTGCCTTTGGCGGTGGTGGTGATCAGCGGCGTGAGGGTGACGCCACCCTCATCCCCTGCATCCCCTTCGCCGCCGTCACTGCCGGTCTCTTTGAGACTGCCAGCGAGGAAGAAGCGTAGATTGGCCAGCCCTTGGAACACCGGATGGCCGGAGTTGAGGGTCTGATCCTTGTTTTGATCGTTGATCTCCAAATCGACGATGACGCGCTCGGCTCCACCGGTGCGCGACACCGCTCGCTTGATCGCTAGATCGAAGTCCGCCGCGATCTGGTCTTCCTGACGCTCGAGACCCCACTTGGCCAACAGCGGTGCAAGATTCGACGATGGCTTGTACTGATAACTCGCCCACGGCTGTTGCGGATTCTGCGGTGCCTGATCGTCGAGGGAATAGGGATCGAGGAAGATCAATGTGTTGCCACCCCGGGTCACCCACTCGTCGAGGGCCCAGATCGCACGATCACCGAAGTCCTTGGGATGGACCACAATCACCAGGTCGAACTCATCGCGGGAGATGTGATCGGTGTCGGCTTCAATCTTCGATACTTGGTACGTCTCTTCGAGCAGCTTCATGGCGATCCAGGACTCCCCCGGACTTTTACCCTGAGCCCGCAGCACCTGCGCCATATACGGGTTCGACGCGTCCGAGACCACTTCGAGGCTCGACATCACGCCGATGCGTTGACGCTGAGGCCAGATCATCGACTGGATACGCTTCGAGATTTCGTACTCGATGGTCTCCTGCTTGGTTGGCCACAGGAAATCGATCACGTCGCGGCTGCCGGTCTGGGTTTGAAACACCAGACCAAAGAAGAACAGATCGCCGTGTTGATTGATCGGCTTGCCGTCGAGACCATAGTCGGCGGCATCCTGGGCGTCGTCGGTGTCGGGCACCGGGTCGATGAAGCTGACTTTGATTTTGCCCTTGGAAGCTACTTCGTACTCCTTGAGCAGGGCACGGATGTACTTCTCGTAGGTGATGAAGTCCTTGATGAACTTGGGCAGCGACTTGCCGGCGGTCTGCGAGAAGTAGAGCTTGAGCTCCAACGGCTTGACACCCTCTTGGTGCAGCTTGGTTAGGATCGCTTCGGTGCCATCCGTCAAGGAGTAGAGATTGTCGGCAGTGAAGTCAGCCCGCATGCTTTCGGTCGAGCGGGTGAGGACGTGGATGCCGAACAACGCGACCAGGGCGACAAGCACCAGAGTCGTGACGCGGCTATTGAGGATCTTTTGAAAATTCATCGGTGATCCCTCTTCAGGAAGCCTTGGTGCGATCCAGGGCGACCATGCCGCAGATCAGCCAACCGGCAGTGAACAGGATGAAGAAGGCCAGGGTCCCTACTTCCAACAAGCCGCGAGTCATCGTGTCGAAGTGATCCGTCAAGCTCAGGCTCAGGAAAAGCTGTTCGGCATAACCCCCGAGGTTCTTGCCCACGGTCTCGAGAGACTGTGGCAGGCCGACGATCAAGAACGCGACGGTGGCGGTGGTGCCGAGAATGAAGGCCACCACTTGGTTCTTGGTGATCGCCGAGAACAGCATGCCGATCGAAAGGTAGGCGGCGGCGAGTAACACGCAGCCGAGGTAGCCAGTGAAGATGACGCCCCAGTCGGGATCCCCGAGCCGCGCGACCTGGAAGACCAACGGCAGGCTGAGAACCAACGAGAAACTGAGGAAACACCAACCGGCCAGAAACTTGCCGAGGTACGATGCCTCGAGGGTGATCGGCAGAGTGAACAGCAGCTCGACGGTGCCGGTTTTGCGTTCCTCGGCCCACAACCGCATGGCGACTGCCGGTACCAAGACCACAAACAGCCACGGGATGTAGGTGAAAAACGGGTCGAGGCTCGCTTGGCGCAGCTCGAGGAAGCGACCGAAGTCTCGCGACAGGGTGAGCCAGCCGCTGGCCACCAAAAAGATGACAATGAAGATATAACCCAGGGGCGACGCGAAATAGCCTTTGAATTCGCGTTTGAACACCGACCTGAGTCCTGTGAGACGGCTCATGTGGTTACACCCTCCGTAACATTGCGGAAGAGATCATCGAGTCGACCTTCCTGCAGGTGGACGTCTTGAATTGGTACGTCTTTGATCAGGTCGAGGACGTCAACCAGGTGGTTCTCGCCGCCCGCGGGAAAGATGTCGACACTGGATGCCGAGCGCACCTCGACGTGCGAGCACCAGTCCTGAGCTTCGAGACGACTGGCGAGCGCCGGATCGTCCTGCTGTAGCGTCAGGCGAATGACATTGTGATTCGGCGCCCGCGAGATGAGATCCTGCGGCGTCGAGTCGACCAGGATACGGCCCTGGGAGATGATCATCGCCCGGCTACAGATACGCTCGACCTCATCGAGAATGTGGGTCGAGACAATGATGCATTTGTTGCTGGCGATGTTGGCCAGCAGCTGCTGGACAACGGCTTTCTGATTAGGATCGAGACCATCGGTGGGTTCGTCCAGAATCAGCACCTCAGGATCGTGGATCAACGCCTGTGCCAGGCCAACCCGACGTTTGAAACCCTTCGACAAGGTCTCGATGGTCTGGTGCTGTACCTTGGTCAGGGCAGTCATCTCCAGCACCCGCTGGATGGCTCCCGGGATGTCGTCGATGCCGCGGGCCTCGCCGATGAACTCGAGGAATCCCACCACCGTCATCTCGCCATAGGCTGGAGCGTTTTCTGGCAAGTAGCCAATCTTCTGGCGCGCCGCCAGCGAATCCGTAGCCAGGTCGTGGCCGGCCACTTCGATGCGGCCGCTGTCCGGTTCCAGAAAGCCGGTGATCAGGCGCATCGCGGTGGTTTTACCGGCGCCGTTCGGTCCTAGAAACCCCAGAACTTCGCCGCGTCGCACGTCGAAGCTGAGGCCGTCCACCGCCCGGATCGGACCATAATGTTTGGCCAGGTTGTCGACGGCGACGAGTATTTCTCCAGCAGGCTGTGTTTCGCTAGCAGACCGTTTCACTTCGGTCGCCGCCGTGCTCTCGGCAGCAACCGTTTCCACGGCTGCGGATTCGGGCGTGGCCTCGCCCGAGCTCTCCTCGGGCGGCTGCGTTGTCGTATTGATCGAGTTGTTCTCTTCCATAAAACCCCCTATCAGACTCTCCTTGATCGAATCCCGGCTAAAACGACTCATGAGGCGTCAGAATGACGCAGCCCGACGGCACAGAACAGCGATATCGTGCGCTCTACGGGGTAATCAACTCTTTAGCAAGCAGGTTGTATGCCAGGTCTGCGAAATTGCCTTCGATCAGGCAGCAGCGGATGGCGCTGTAGGTTCGCCGCGCTGCACTGCCTCTCGCGAGCCGAAGACTGGTCGACCCAAGCCGAGGTGGCGACTAGCACCAGGAGGTGTTCTGTGGGCGGCGCCTTGGGAGAAACCCTGATATGATGCTGAAGCATTTTTTTGTAACGTCGAGAGGAGGCCTCTATGATCGCCAAGCCGAGTGTGCAGCCGCCGTCTGATCCGGTACAGGAGGGTATGATGTCGAGCACGGAATGGGCGCCGCGCAGGTCGATACGCCAGGGCTTCCAGTTGGTAGTCTTTGCGCTCTGCGTCGTGGTGGGTTCAAGCTCCGCCGAGACGGTGGTGAACACTTACACCACCGGCAGTCAGGGGCGTTCATCGATCGCCGGCGACGGTCAGGGGCGGTTTATCGTCGTCTGGGTCAGCAACGGTCAAGACGGCGATGGGTCGGGGATTTTCGGTCGGCGGTTCGAGGCCAATGGTCAGCCGCTCGGCGACGATTTTGCGATCAACAACTACACCACCGGCGACCAAAGTCAGCCGCGGATCGCGGCCAATGCCGGTGGCAATTTTGTCGTCGTCTGGCAAGGAGAAGTGGAGGCCTACCGAGATGACGTCTTCGGTCGCCGTTTTGATTCGGCCGGTATGCCGATCGGTGGTCAGTTTCAGATCAACGAAAACTCGTCGCTGTCTCAATCCGAACCCGCGGTCGCCCTGGCCGATGACGGCGCCTTTCTGGTGGTCTGGTCGAACGACGATCGCCTGGGCGCACGCCACTTCGACGCCAGCGGCGTGCCGACCACGGGCGACTTCGATATCGCCATCGATGACGTTGCCGACCCCACCGGTGACCGGTCCTTCTTCCAGCTGCGCGCTGAAGCGCTGCCCGGTGGCAATTTTGTCGTCGCTTGGCACGATTATTATTACCCCGGTACGTACTTCATAGGTACCGACACGGTCCGAGCCGCCGTCCTCGATGAGGACGCTTCGCTGGTCGCCGAGTTCGACGCATCGTCCGGTTCGGTGGAACAGAAGCGCGCGCCGGCCCTGACGTCCGCCGCCGACGGTGGTTTTGTCGTCGTTTGGGCCGCTTATTCATACTACGATCAGTATTCGCGGCTCAACGGTCGTCGTTTCTCGGCAACTGGCACGCCACAGGGCGCGATCTTCGATCCGACGCCGGATGGCGAGATCCGCGTCAGGCCAAAGGGTGTCGCCACGGTCGACTCCGACCACTTTCTGGTGATTTGGGACTATCCTGAGCTCCTGGCGATCGATGAAATCAATGGGAGCTACGTCGCGACCGATGGTACGCCCTTGGGTATGCCGTTCACGATCAACACCGACGTGGTCAATGATGACCGCGATCCGGCGGTTGCCAGTGCCGGTAGCGATTTTATGGTCAGCTGGACCCGTTTCTATGGCGGTACGGCAAGTAGTGACGTTGTCGCCGAGTTCGGGCTCGTATTCTCCGACGGCTTCGAGAGCGGCGACACGTCAGCCTGGAGCACGATGGTTTCGCCGCTGTCCCCGGATTGACGCGGCTGGCCGCTAGAAGCGCAGATACTCGGTCAAGTCAGCGCCGAGGATCGCGTCGAGTTCTGAGATGTCGTTTTCGTCGAATTCGACGAAGAGAAACGCGAAGACGGGATAACGGCGGTAGTTGATCCGGCGTAGGTCGATAGGTTTCGAGAAGTGGGTCAAGAATCCTCCATAGTCGACGGATTGGATCGTCGACCGGTCGAGGCTGGCCGGCAGATCGGCGACGACCAACGCACAGGCGCGATAGGTATCGCTGGTCAGGATGCGGTCCCAATCGGGTCGACGGTTCTGCAAGTAGTACAGGTAGGGATCGAAACCGTAAGCGAAGTGCGCAATATCGACGGCACACCAGCCTCCGAAGCGTAAGGGATTGACCTCGATCGGGGTGATGTGGCCTGCGGAATCGACCCGCACCTCGGTGTGCGTCGGAAAGTTGGACAGACCCGCCAATCGCCCGATGTTGCGCAGGAATTCGGTGAAGGGCGCATGCCAGCGTTCGATCAAGCGTCGTGACGTGAAGTACACGCGGTCGCTGACGTCTTTGCCCGAGGCGAATGGGTGCTCCATGATGTTGACGATCACAGGTTCACCAGCCTCGTCATAGTAGGCATCGATCGCGTACTCCGAACCTTCGAGGCATTCTTCGATGATGAATTGATCGATGTTGACGACCTGCTCGGGGTAGATCCCTTCGATCTTTGCAACGTCGTTGTCGATCGTTTGTAAGACATCACCCCATGCTTCGTCGGATTCCACTACATGGACACCGAGGCTGAAGAAGCCGACCGCCGGCTTGATGATAAAAGGTTTCGGCAGGGTCGATGGGTCGATTTGACGCAGCTCTAAAAACCGCACACCACGGAAAAAGGTGTTGGGAAAGAGGCTCCGAATCAGCTCACGAAATTGCAGCTTATTTTTGAGTAAGGCAATCTGGCGCGGCAGGTCCGTCGACTCGAGGTGATCCACCACCCAGCTGATCGAGGCCTCTGAACAGGTGTAGATACGCGCGTCCGGCTGCTCGAGCACCCGCTGGGTAAACTCGGCGTCGGAAAAAAGCCGGACGTCGGTACCGGCCAGGACGCGGGTTGCCATCTCCGTCTTGAGCACCGGGGCTCCAGACGCCACCACGGTGTCCCGCAAAACGTCAGAGACGAAGGGTTCGTCGAGGATGAACACGTTCTAGGTCTGAGTGTCGCCAGCGGTGACGGGGAAGTTGTTCAGGGCTCGGTGGATCCACCCTGGCGCATACGGTGTCAGGATAATTGCCTCTCGATACCGACTGTCAAGCCGGGCAAAGATCGCCGACTCCAATCGATAACAAACGCCATTATAGGCCCCCGTAGTGTAGTGGCTTGGAGGATGCCTCGTCGATCCGAGGCCTTGCTTGACGTCAGCACTTACGCAACTGCTGGTCCGTCTGTCACGGCCCTTCAGGTGTGGGCACGTCGCCGAGGTCTTTGTTTTCACTGACCGCCAGATCGAAAATGCCCAACTGTTGGTCACCAAGAGTGAGGCGGTAGGTCCCAGCGGGTAAGAATGAGATTTCAAAGCGGCCATCCGGTGCTGGTTGGACCCAGGCTCCTGAGTTGCTATAGGTGAGCGGAAGCACGTTCAAACCGAGGTGCGTCTGTAGATCTGCCGTGTCGACTAGTCGACCTGTTACCAACGTCTTTGGCAAGTCGAGTTGGATCGGATTTACCGCCGACGCAGGTAGCACCCCTTGGGAAACCGAGACGCCTTGGCTCTCGAGCCGAAGGGACAACGTCTCGTCGGGCTGGCGCTGCACCTCGAAGCTGCCATCGTCTCGAAGGTCATAGAGCTCGTCGCCTAGCTTACCCGTGCAGCGCAAGCGCCAGCCGGCGGAAGGCGAGGGGTAAAACCGGACTTCGAGCGTCTGCCGTGGCTCACCGAAGACTACTTCGGTCACACCTCCCGCTTCAACTTCAGCCAACTTGACGTTGTGCCCCGAGCGGACTTGAATCGCTGATCCCAGGCTCTGTACCTCTTCCAGGTAGACGCGATAACGGCCCGCCGGAAGTTCCTCGCTGGTGACGAGTCCGTCCACTCCAGTTCGCAAACTGATCGCTGGCGGCGGTGGCTCTTCGGTGCCGAGGTCTTTCAGTATGGCCAGATCACAGCCGATACAAGGCTTTCCATTTGCTGAGCTCCAGACGGATACAGCGAGCCGCCCGCCCCTTCCCAGATCAATTCTCCACGGCTCGTTATCGGTGCCAGCCGTTGCCTCCAACTCGGTCCGATGAAGCGGATATCCTTGAGCGCTGACCTCTAATAAGAGGGTGCGATTGCTTGCCGCTTCGAAGAACAGCTCTCCCTCACTATTCGAGGTTGTGGCCACTGCGCCTTGCGGCGCGATGGCGACGAGCCGAGCGCCAGCTACAGGCTCGCCGGTTGTGGCATCGACCACTAGTCCCCTCCGCAGAGGCGCAGGCTCGAGGTCGATGACCTCGGTCTGAGTCTCTCCGGCGACCAGTGAACCGCGGTGTTCAACAGTCTGGAAGCCGGGAGCTGCGACGACGAGGCGGTATTTGCCCGCATCTAACCCGGTCAAGTGGAAGCTGCCTGCCGCATCCGTTTTGACCCACTTTCCGCGGTCCGGCAAGCTGACCGTAATGTTGGCCAAGCCTTCGGCCTCGCTGAATATCTCGCCAGCGAGTTGCGCGTGGGGTTGCAAGACGCATTCGACCCATGTTGGCAGACTGTCAAACTTCGTCTCGAGCCGAGAAAAGCCAGGTTTGGCACAGCTGGCTTGGATCGGGCCGCTGGGTTCGAAACCGCGAAGGACAGCGTGGCCCTCGGTGTTGGAGCGTGTCTTGAACATCACGACCTGGGCAGGCGGTTTGCCTTGACTCGCCGAGACAATCGCTCCATCCACCGGGTTACCGCTGTCGTCGAAGACCGAAAATTCGACCGCGAGTCCTAGTGTGAGGTCCAAGTCCCCGAGGTCGAGTTTCGGCGCACGGGGCGTGCCCTTTGCGAGCCCTTCGACGATCGAGTCCGTCGACGCGGGCACGGCGAAAGGCTCCGAGAGCTCGACCCGGCCACCCTTCGGAACCAGCTCGAGCCGATAGGTATCGGTCGCCAACGGTGGTGTCGAGAAGCGGCCAGTTGCGTCGGTGACCAGCTCACGCTTCAGTTTGCCGTTCTCCAAGCTCAGAGGCAAACGCAGGGGTCGGCGGGCAGTGACCCCGTTGAGCACCAAGGCTACCCGCACGTCACTGGATGGCTCACCATTCACCAGCACTCGGCCGCTGACCGTTGTACCGTGCTCGCGATCCAGCGATTCGATCGTTGTATCCGGGCGCAAGAAGCGTTCCTCGCAGCTGATCGCCAACCCTCCGCCGCCCATACAGACCAGACTTGAACCCTCCTGCGGCAGGTCAACGTTGGCCAAACCGGCTGCCGGCTGGACAAGTATGCTCCCGTCCCAGCTCGAGTAGGGCATGATCTCTATCCATCCAGCCGCTTCGCCTTCAACCGCAAACCCAGAAGACACGGGCATCATCAAGGCGGCCAGCGTCGCTACCAGGTACTTCAGTTGCATGTGTAGGTGCACGTTACGGAGCACTCGGTCGAGTTGCAGGTGCAACTCGCGGATAGTGTGCAACCGCCAGAGGGCAAAGCACAGCCGCAAAGAGACGTCGAACAGTAGGTGCAAGTGGTACCACTACCGCCACTCTCGGCGGGTTTGTTGTCCAGTGGCTCTGGCGGCCGTGCGGACAGCGGAGCAAGAGACCCTAGGACAGCGACAGAAATCATAACGGCTAGCATCAACCTCGACATCAGGCTCTTTCCCATAATGATTCCCTCCAAACGATAGAGTTGAATGACACCACCCGTCCGACAGTGAACGGCAGCGAAAAGTTCAGAACTAAGAGCAAAAATAGGAACATGTTACGGAGCACGTCGTTGAGTTGCAGGTGCATTCAGCCTGCAGCGTGCAGCCGGCAACGGGCGCGGCGCAACCACACAAAGACGTTGAGCAGTAGGTGCAAGTGGTGCCACTACCACCACTCTCGGCGGGCTTGTTGTCCAGTGGCTCTGGCGGCCGTGCAGACAGTGGAACAAAGGTTCCCAAGACAGCGAGAGCAACGACGGCAGCTAACAACAGCCGTGAAATCGAACAGTTCTTCATGGCAGTTCCCTCCAAATAACGCATCCGGGAGACTCCGGAGTCGAATTGAGATTAGAAACAAAGTGATGGTTCCAAATAGTGAAGTTGTTCGAGCAGCAAGGTTTGGAAAGGTGGATCGTGAGCTTCTCGATGGGACCCTCGGTTAGTTTCACTAGCGACGCTTGGTCGCGGTTAGGATTGCAACTCTCCACAGTCCATGCTGCGCCGTCTGCATCCACCGCGAGTCGCAATATTTCATAAAATGGAGTGTGGGTTTGATGCTTCGCTTTTGAAGCGCTATCCGCCTTTGACAACCATTCCTCGATCTCCGCTCGGCGGTGTGCGGGCACTGCGTCTCGCCTTACCAAGGCACCGTCCAAGGTCCACGCTTCGAGAGTTCCAGTGACGCTATCGAGAGCCCAGAGCCGGCCGTTCGGGGAGTCATACTGGAGAACAAGCGACCTCAAGAGGACTGCGCCGAGGCGCGGGACAATCTCTTTCGCCGGGCCGAAGGACCGCAGCAACTCTTGGTGGCGGATGTCCCAAATTTCTATGGCCATGGCCGCCCGTGTCGTCGATAGAGCAACGGTGTTGGCATCGATCCATGCCACATGCGCGGCTGAGTTATTCAGAGGTATTGTCCGGGATTCACCCTTCGGATCAATGAACTCCAATGCAGAGCCGTCAGAAGCTGTGCCAACAACGCCCCAAGAGCGGTCGACGTCGAGGGAACGTAGAGCTGGGACCTCGAGGCCCAAGACTCGGGTACCTTCTGAATCAAAAACGTCAACGGATGATACGGCACGATCCCATGACCAGAGATTACCTTGCTGGTCGGTTCCAAGCTTGGAAGACATCAAACCTTTGATCCGCTCGAACCGAGCTTCGTTCGAGCGCTCAGCTTCAGGTGTCTCGATCGATCGAGCGGCCAGCTCAGGCGGGGTCATTAAGCTCCCGATCAATAGTAAGCTGGGTAGCAGATTTCTGTTCACTGTATTCAATAACAAAGCTCTATCCCCCAGATCAAGAAAGCATAAAGACGTTAGCATCCAGATGGACTCTTGGTCAAGAAGAGCTCGGCAGCTATTTCTTCGAGCCTATTACCCAGCGGTCCTGACGGGGCAGCCTTGACGGGACCAGCCGTGGCGGATTCGAGCAGGACAAGGCGCCCAGCACGCCCATATCGAGGAGGACCATCGAGTGACTTGTGACCTAGCCACCACTGCGGTCGGAGCAAGAACCCGCGTCACAGAAGGCGGTACATTACCAGCGCATCGACGAATCCGAGGCGAGCGTGTCGGAACGCTTCGGGCAAGGTGCCGACCACCGAAAATCCCATCCTCTTCCACAAGCGAATGGCGCCTTCGTTGGTGGCTGCCACCAAGTTGTACTGCATCGCGTGGTAGCCGAGCTGCTTGGCTGAGATCAACGAGTGTCCACACATCGACTTGCCGAGGCCGAGGCGACGGGCGCGACTCGACACCATGTAGCCGGCATTGCAAACGTGGGCGCCCTGACTCGGCTGGTTGGTCTTGATGAAATACGTGCCTAGCACCTCTCCTTCGACCTCCGCGACATAGGTGGCGCGGGGGGTTTCTACCCACAGGCGGAGAGCGTCTGCCTTCGGGGTCTCGGGAGCGTAGGCGTAAGTATCACCGGTGGCGACCACTTCGTGAAAGATGTCCCAAACCGCATCGTGATCGTCGGAGGTGACGAGTCGAATGTTCATGAACTCGACGGACTCTGGCCAGCCAACGATTGTTCCAGGATGGTGCGCAGCTCGGCGTCTAGGGGAACTGGTCTGCGGGTGTCGAGATCCATCAGGACGGTGGTGATTTTGGCTTGGAAACTGTGGACGCCGTCCCGCCGTCGTCGGACGGTGTACCTGAAATCGACCGAGGAACGGCCGACACGCTCGATCACCAGCTCGACGACCGCAACATCACCGTACTCTAGCGGGGCGTCGAAGCGACTCTCGATGGCGACGGTTGGGAAGCCCAGCCGTCGGTCGCGGATCAGCTCGGGATAAGAGATCGGCGCCGCGGTGTCGAAGAAGTCTTCAAAGGCAGCGTGGCACAGACGAAAGAACTGCGGGTAATAAACGATGCCGGCGCCGTCAACATCATCGAAACGGATCTTCTGGACTGAGGTGAAAGCCATGGCTGGCATTGTAGCTTCTAAGACCAGCATTCACACATGACCTGGACCATCTGGATGGCCATGGGAGCTGATGCCCATTCTGTGTCTCTGGCGGAGTACTTTTGAACTCGAATTAAGGACCGTCCAGGCGCGTATGTGAGAGAGTATGGGCATCAAGTTCTGTTCAGCTGTAGCTCTACTTAGCTGTTGATCACCATCGCTGCATTCTAGGATCGCCCCCTAGGACAGCGTTCCGACGAAGGACAGCGTTTCCGACGACCTCGACAGGAGAGGATTCATGATTTTTCCCCGCATACCCAAGGCGTCGCTCTTCAGTGGGACGACGTTGATGGTTTCCCTAGCCGTCCTGACTGTGCTCGGTAGCGCTGCCACTCCGTTGGCCGCCGCGGTCGAGTACAAAAAGGCCAAACCCCTCACCGACGTCGTGACCACCAAGGCGAGCCCGGTGTCGACCCGCGGCAAGGTGCGAGTGCCGTTGATTACTTGGGGTGGTGATGTGGCCACTCTGCACGCGGTCGAAAAAGGGTTGTTCGAGAAAGAAGGGTTGGACGTTGAGGTGTTCCTCGAGAACAACTTCCCGAAACAGGTCGACGCAGTGCTTGCCGGCCGTACACCTTACCTGCGCGGCACGATGGGGATGATCAATGCGGCGGCGGAAGTGTTCGAACGTGAGGGTGTGCCGCTGACGGTGATCTACCAGCTGACCTGGTCGAATGGTGGCGATGCGTTGGTGGTGCGGCCCAAGATCAAAACTCCAAAGGGGTTGAAGGGCAAGACCATCGCCTTGCAGCTTTACGGTCCTCACATGGATTATGCCGCCAACATCCTCAACAGCGCCCGGGTGCCGCTGTCGAGCGTCGAATTCAACTGGCTGTCGGAGCTCACGTTGCCGACCTTCGACACCGGTGGCAAGACCATCGATCCGGTGAATGCCTTCCTCGAAGACGATGACAACGATGCGGTGATGGCGATCATTCCGGATGCCCTCAACCTCACCTCAGGGGGCGGCGGTGGCACCGGCGCAGCGGGTTCGGTGAAGGGTGCCAAGATCCTGATCTCGACCAAAACCGCGTCGCGGGTGATCGCCGACGTTTACGCCGTGCGCAGCGACTACCTGAAAGCCAACCGCGGCGAGGTCGAGAAGTTTGTCCGTGGCTTGTTGAAGGGTGAGGAAGACTTCGGCCAGCTGTTCGAGCAGAAGTCGAGCCGTCGTGCCGAGTTCCAAGGGTTGATGTCGAAAGCAGCGGATGTTTTGCTCGGCTCGCCGCAAGCGACGCCGGACGTCGAGGCTTTGCTCGGTGATTGTGAGTTTGTCGGCCAAGGTGGCAATGTCGCGTTTTTCACCGGCAAAGGCACCACCCGCACCCTCGACACCCTGACCAGTGAGATTCAGACCGCCTTCTCGCAGATGGGGCTGGTCAAGAAAAAGATCAAGTTGGCGTCCGCGAAGTGGGACTACAACAAGCTGGGGGGTGGCAGCGCAACCGCCGTGGCGACGGCGCCACCGCCGCCCAAGCAGCGGTTCGATCGCGACAAAGTGGCGGCAAGAATTGAGCAGAAGATTGCGGTTGAGCCAACCACCTGGGCGGAAGAGGGCACCCTCTTCCAGATCGAGATCAACTTCGCGCCCAATCAGAGTGAGTTCTCAGACACCCAATATGCCGACGACTTCGGTGAAGCACTCAAGATCGCCCAGACCTACGGTGGCTCACTGATCGTTATCGAAGGCCACTCTGATCCCCTCGGTATCCTCAAAGCGGAGCAGAAGGGGGAATCGAAGGTTGTTGTCTCGCAGATGAAGCAACAGGCCAAGAACCTTTCGCTGCAGCGTTCGCAAGCGGTGCGCGCGAGCTTTCTCGACTACTGCAAGAAGCGCAACTATGCGATCGACGAATCACAGTTCATTGCGGTTGGCCTGGGTATCCAGACCCCGAAGTTCAATCCGCCGCGGACCAAAGAAGAGTGGGCGGCGAATCGCCGGGTCGTGTTTCGCATCAAACAAGTCGAGGCCGAACTCACTGAGTTCACGCCCCTCAACTAGTCATGGCCAGGCGCAGCAGAGCGAAGCGTAAATCACGCCGGGTCTTGCGGGGCTGTACGGGTGGTTGCGGCTGCCTGATCGGCATTGTGCTTTTCCTGGCGTTTCTCGGCAGCCAGATCGAAAATGTGGCGCCGGATCGTCCACCCGAGCAGATGCAAGAGAACTTCGGGGATCCGATCGAGATCCCGCTCGACGAAGACCTGGAAGGCGCGGCCGCGTCGATGGCGCGCAATTTCTATTTCATCTTCGATGGCAGCGGCAGCATGAAGAGTGAGCCGGGCGGCGCCTGCCAAGGGGGCGCGCAGTCGTCCACCAAGCTCGAAGGTGCCCAATGGGCGGTGGAACAATTCCTCGAGGGTGTTCCTGAGGACGTCAACCTCGGGCTTTTTCTCTTCGACCGTGAAGGGCGGCGTGAGGTGGTGCCGCTCGGCAACGGCAATCGCGACGCCTTTATGGGCGCGATCCACAACATTCAGGCGGGTGGCGGCACACCGCTCGGACCGGCGCTCGATTTTGGCACCGACCGACTGGTGGAGCAGTACAAACGGCAACTCGGCTACGGCGAATATCGTCTGGTAGTGGTGACCGACGGTCGAGCGGATAAAATTCCCGAGGCGGCGCGCTACGCTGCCCACTTTGGAATGCCCATTTATGCCATAGGCCTGTGTGTTGCGGAAGACCATCCCCTGAGACAGTATGCTGTGTCGTACCGTGCTGCGGATAACTTCGAAGATCTCGCTCGAGGCCTAGAAGAGACCTTGGCCGAGTTGCCGACCTTCGACGTCACCGAGTTCGAGGAGTAGCGGATGAAACGATCAACCCTCGGTGCGTTGCTGCTCCTGGTCCTCGGCGTGATCGCCCTGGTAGGGTGGTTTTTCATGCGCGATCAGGTGTTCGAGTGGGGGCAACGGCGGTCCTCGGACGCCACTGGCTCCGAGATCACCATTCGTTTCGGTGGTGACAACTACCTCGGTTATTGGTTCATCACCTCGCCCGAGATGCGTAAACAAGCGGCGCAACGCGGTATCGGCATCCAATTCGAAGACGACGGTGGGGCCTACAACGAGCGGCTCGAGAAGTTTGCTGCCGGCGAATACGACGCCATCGTGTTACCGGTCAATTCCTACCTGCAACATGGCGCCAAGGTGCAATTCCCGGGCGTGATTGTCGCCTCCTTAGCCGAGTCGCAGGGGGCTGATGGCATGGTGGGGTACTCGGACTCATTGCCCTCCGGCAAACTCGAGGATCTCAACGACGCCGAGCTGAAGATCGTCTACACCTCGGCCTCGCCGAGCGAATTCCTGCTCGATCTGACCATTGCCGACTTTGATCTCGACGCGTTGCAGGGCGGAGATCGCTGGCGGGTGGAGGCCGAGTCGTCGCGCGACGTCTACAAGCGGGCAGAGAACAATCAAGGTGATGTGTTCGTGTTGTGGGAGCCCGATCTCTCCCGTGCCCTATCGTTACCCGGTATGAGCTACATCTGGGGCTCGGATCGCTTCAGTGGTTATGTGGTGGACGTGTTTGTCTTTCGGCGCGAATTCCTCAATGACCACCCGGAGCATGTCACCGAGTTCCTGCGGACCTATTTCCGTGTGCTGTCGTCCTACGCCAACAACCGCGACAAGCTGATCAAAGAGATTCGGCGATCGACCGACCTGGACGAGGATTCTGTCCGAGGGATTCTCGACAAAATCGAGTGGTTTGATCTCGAAGAAAATCGGCGATTGCAGTTTGGCCTGGCCCGCCAACCCGGCGAACAAGTCAACGACGGCATCATCAACACCATCATCTCCTGCACCGACGTCATGTTGCGCACCGGGCGCCTCGACAGTGATCCACTGGAAGGCAACCCCTACCTGATCACCAACAGCACCGTGCTCGAAGAGTTGGTGGCGTCGGGGCCAGCAACGGTGATTGCCGACAGCGAGACGGACGTTGCCTTCGACCCATTGGCGCCCGAAGCGTGGCAGCGGTTGCGGGAGATCGGCACCTTCCGAGTCGAGCCGATCACGTTTCAGAGCTGGAACAACCGGCTGGCTGACGACGGCAAGGAAAGCGTCGACAAAATCAGCCAGTTGCTCACCCACCACTATCGTGGCTACCGCATCAAAATCCGTGGCCACACCGCACCGGGTGGCGACGAAGAGGCCAATGTTCAGTTGTCCCTGGAACGAGCGCAAGCAGTTTTGCAATATCTGAAGGCGGTCCACGGCACCGACCCATCACGTTTGTTGGCCGAGGGTGTGGGCTCTTCACAGCCTCCTCGGCGCAAGCCTGGCGAGTCACCGCGGGCCTATCAATACCGTCTCTCACGGGTCGAGTTCACGGCAGTGGAAGCCAACCCGCTCTGAGATCGGTGTTGTGACCTTAGCGCTCCACGAGAGGAAGCCGATTGGGACGTCGCGAGCAGCACAAGCCCCCGCAGGACAAGATGCCCGGGGCCGAGGATTTCACCCGGGAAGCGGTGTATCGCGCCGTCTTGAAAGACACCCTGCAGCATCCGTTGACCCTGATGCCGGCGGTGGCGTCGACTCTCGGTGGGCTCTACATGGGGATGTTCGGCGCCGGCCCCAATGCCGCTGCCGTCGCTTTTGGCGGCGCGTTGTTGGCGGCGGGGGCCTGGGTGGTCAACTACTTCATCCGGGGCGAGGATTTGGCCGAGCAGCGGGTCGCCAAGCTGCGCAAGTTACGCGATCAGCATCGCCACGATCAGACCTTGGGGCTCGAGGTGGAGTGGTCGAAGGCGGGCTTAGCGGAGGGTGTGCAGCAGGCCCGGGAGTTGCGCGAAGCCTTCCACAAGCTGGAGGCCTTTCTATCGAGCCGACTGGAAGCCGCGGGTGGCGTGCGCGGCAACACCGCCAGTGGTTTCAACGTACAGCGACTGATGGTCCTGGCCGAAGATACCTACCGCGAAGGGGTTGGAGTGCTGCGCGCTGCGTTGGCTACCTACCAGGCCCTGCGCCAAATAGATCACGAAAAACTGCGGCGAGAGCTCAACGCCTGGCAGCAGGAGCGCGAGTCGGTGGCGGCGGCGGGCGGCGAGGCTTCACGCCTCGAGTCGCTCGACACGCGTATTCAAAGTCACCAGCGGCGGCTGGAGCTGTTCAAGCAACGGGTAGAATCCGTGGATCAGTTGTTCGCCCAGAGCGAAGCGCTCGAAGCGGCCCTCGAGACCACCTATCTCGAAGCGGTCGACCTCGGCAGCTCCGATACGATCTTCGCCCGTGGCCACTCGGCGACGGCCCTGGAGCGAGCGGTGAACGCGGCGCGGCGAGTGGAAGATCGACTGCGCGAGATGGAAGGGCCGAACAAAGAAGACGAGGTTTACCTCGCCGCTGGCGAGGTTGAGGATTGATGTACCAGAACAAGGGAGATGCCCATCATGGCTGAAAAAAAGGTCGGAATCATCAGTGCGGTCTTTCGCTACTTCCGTTTTTGGAACTGGCGGAAAGCGCGTTACATCATGGCCGCCGCGGACGATCAATTCACCGGTTCGGTGGACGGAATCGACGCCGCTTTCGAAATGCACCGCGACACCATGGTGGAGCGTTTCAATGGCCTGCGCGACGCCATCTCCGAGGTCGAGTCGGTACTCGAAGAGAAACGCTCTCGGTTGGAGAAGCTCAACGAGGAAGAGACCGAGCTGCTACAAAAACGTGAAGGTGCGTTGACCTTGGCTGAGCAGGCCAAAGCTTCGGGTGACACCGAGGAATACGAAAAGCATGCTGCCGCCTTCGAGCGTTTTCAAGTGCGGATCGAAGAGATCGAAGCGATGCAGGAACGTCTCGGTGTCGAGATCGGCGAGACCTCCGGCACCATGGATCGGTACATGATCCAGTTGCAGGAGATGCAGGCCGAGGTCGAACGTCTGCCGACGCAAAAAGCCGAAGCGATTGCCGACTTCGTTTCCGCCAAGCAGATCATCGAGCTCAACGATCGCCTCCAGGGTCTCGAAACCTCGATCGACCGCGGACCGATCTCCGCCGTCATGGACGCCAACCGCAAGCTCACCGCCAAGGCTCGCATCACCGAGAAGTTGGCTGGTGCCGACGTGCGGGTGCAAGACAAAGCCTACGAGCGTGCCGGTCGCGTCTCCACCGCCCGCAGCAAGATGGACGACATGCTGGCAGCCCGGTCGGCCGAAAAAGCGCCTCAGGAGGCCGAGGCACCTGCGGCCGAAAAAGAAGCTGACGGTCGCCCCGAGATTTAACGCTCGGTAGATTGCGGTTGTTCTGAAGGGGCGCACGGCTGTGCGCTCCGAGTTGGATCGATGGCTCCGCCTCGCCAAAGCAGCTGTCCGACGCGAAGGGTGACGAAAAACGTCCGGTCGTTTCACCGGACGGAGCCTGGATCGCATTCGAGTCGGATCGTGAAGGTGGCAGCCATATCTTCGTGATGCCGGTTGCGGGAGGGCAGGTTGAGCAAGTGACGTTTAACGGTTATAACTATGGGCCACATTGGTAGCCGATCGCCGTGGACATCGCAGATGAGGCGGTTCGGCCTCAGGCAGCAGCCTGACGAAGCTAGCAGGTAAACAAAACGGGTTGATAATGAGAGGGAGAGCACTAAGTGAACACATTAGAAGCAATTCAAAAACGTCGTGCAATCAAGGAATTTGATCCGGACCACACTCTGACCGAAGCAGAAGAGAAGAGCCTATTGGAGGCAACCATACTTGCCCCAACAAGCTTCAATATCCAACATTGGCGGTTCGTTATCCTGCGCGATCCGGAGCTTCGCTCACGGATTCGCACGGAGTTCGGTAACAACCAGGCACAGATGACCGATGCCTCGCTGCTGGTCTTGTTCACCGCGGATATGAAAGCTTGGCAAAAGAACCCTGAACGCTACTGGGTGCATGCTCCGAAGGAAGTTGCGGACCTTCTGGTTGGCTGGATGGGGCCGTTTCACGAGGGCCGGGAATGGCTGCAAAGAGACGAGGCACAGCGGTCTATCGGTATGGCGATGCAAACGCTCATGCTTGCCGCACAAGAACTCGGTTATCAGTCCTGCCCGATGATCGGTTTTGAGATCGAGAAAATGGCGGAACTGATCAAGTTGCCAGACGACCATGTCATGGGGCCGATGGTTGCGATCGGCAAAGGCACCAAAGCCGCGTGGCCCAAACCGGGACAACTATCGCTCGAAGAGCTTGTGGTTGAAAATAGCTTCTAGCGCTAGAGAAAAATAGATGGAGTCGGGGAGGGCGGCCTACCGCCGCTCGACCCATGCCGGTAGGGGTGTTGGCTGTCGATGAAAACGAACTACATTCTCATTGATTACGAAAACGTTCAGCCGAAGAGTCTTGCCTTGCTGAATGGTGGCGAGTTCAAGGTGTTTGTTTTTGTCGGGGCCAAACAAGTCAAAATTCCCCTCGAGTTCGCCAAGACGTTGCAGTCTTTCGGGACAGCGGCGGACTACATCCAGATATCTGGTAATGGGACAAACGCCCTGGATTTCCATATCGCGTTCACTATCGGCGAGCTTTCGGCCAACGAGCCGGAGGCGTATTTCCACATCATCTCCAAGGACACCGGGTTCGATCCGCTGATTGAATATTTGCGGAAACGGAAAATCCTTGCCCGTCGTTCCAAGGGCATCGCTGAGATTCCATTGTTACGAGCGGTGAATGCAAAGACGACCACTGAGAGGGTCGACGCAATCGTCCACAACTTCGCTGCTCGAACCGGTAGACCTAGGAAGCGGGAGACATTGATCAACGCCATCAACGCTCTGTTTGCCAAGAAACTGTCGGAAGCCGAGCTGGCTTCGTTAGTCAAAAGCCTCGTCAAGGGTGGCTACGTGACGATAGAGGACGACAGTGTCAGCTACAACCTTCCGCCAGCGAACTGAACGGCTCGGCATAACGATTGGCCCGGTTTGGAGCACCCAATCAATCCATGGGGTGGCCGAGGCTAATCGCGGGACCATCCAACAAAGCCGGTGCGACACGAGGTCGAGTCCCCGCGCCGCGCCGGCTGGATCAGATCAAGTCAGCCTTCACCCTTCAGTTGACACCGGTTCCTGACTGGGTCCCGTCGCCAAGGGCTGCACGGGCTCAGTGCCAGCGGGCTCAGTGCCAGTGGGCTCAGTGCCAGTGGGCTCAGTCTCAGGGCTGGTGTCCTCGTCTGGCTCGATCTCGGTTCGACCGGACCGATCCTCCGATGGTCGTACCCGACTGGCGAGCTCGGTTTTACCCACCAAACGGCAGTAGCTCTCGAAGGTGCGGGCACCGTGGAGAAACAGGTTGTCGTACTCCTCGGTGATGGTGCGTTTCTCGAGCATGGTCTTCTCGGCATGGCGCCCTGCGTCGGCAACCTCGTCCAGGGCCTCACGCAGCTGAGCGGCTTTTTGCTCAACTTGGTCGGCGTACCGCGTGGGATCGAAGTTGTCGCCATCGAACAGGCGCTCGACCTCGTTGGCTGAGCCGTCACGCAGACGCTCGACGATGCGGGTGGCCTGGATCAGGAGAGGGACCGGATCCTGGGCAGTCCGTTGGTCGAAACCGAGCTGTTGAACAGGAAGGTCTAGAAACAGGGCACTACATGCCTGTCGCAGACCGATGATCAGGCGGCTGAGCTCAGCCGCCCGATCGCTACGGGCTTGGCGCGCCGCGGTGAGGGCGGCGTTGGCAATGAACAGCACCTTGTCGGCGCTGATCACCTCGAGGATGGCTTTTTTGATGCCCAGTCCGAGGGTGACGATGGTGCCGAAGAAGTCCGGCACTGGGTCCCCTTCCTCTAGGAAGGGTTGGTAGAGAGCCAGCAGCCTCTGGCTGATCTCCTGGCTTTGTTGGAAGAGAGCCGCAAGCACGAAGCGGCAGGCTTTCTCCCGATCTGACGTTTCTTTCGAAGTTTTCGCTGGCATGGCGAATTCCTTTCTGTGTGACTTCCGGCGGAAGCCTCCGGTTGTCGGGGGTATTGGGTTCCTGGCGAACCAGGTCATGCTCGTCGATCACCGGGCGGCTTCCTTCCCGGCAATCGGCGCCTGATACGAGCGGCTCAGGCGTGGGGTCAGTGTAGAAAACGCGGATCGAAAAATGGAAAACGAACCACTTTTGCAACAACCCTTTCGAAACCAACGGCTTTCTAAAATGCCAGCCGATTCGCTGCAAAGTGCTGATGTCTATAGGCTTGCCTCTTTGGCGTCTTTCCGTCCTGTTTTGAAACCGAACCACTTTTGCAACAACCCTCTCAGCACGACCGGCTCCGTTCCGGGCGTTCCTCAACGGTGAGGAAGGCGTTCTTAGATTCTCAAAGTGGCTTCCTCAATGGTGATGGAGCCGATCTGGCGAGCTGATTTGATCGTCTTCAGTGGTGAAGAAGCCTTTCGGAGTCGGACAAATTGTCTCCTTCGGAGAAAATGTTAACGACACAACGGTCTCCGGTCGCTCGCCTCACGGCTAGGCCGGTCGCCTGAGCGTCTCGGGTCACCGTCCTCACCATTGAGAGCGCCTGCCGAGATTCCGGGTAGGTCCTCCTCGGCGGTGAGGAGGGGGTCGGAGCTTCTGGGGTGGCCGTCCTCAGGGGTGAGGGTGTGGTCTCGCGTCAGCGGAAGGGTCACCTCAGTGGTGAGGTAGACGAGCCGACGATCTCAGGTCATTCGTCGAACGCTGAGGAAGGTCGCCGGAGCGTCCCGGGTCGTCGTGTTACCGCTGAGGAAAGTTGCCCGAGCGTCTTGGGTCGTCGTGGTCGCCGTTGAGGGTGTGACTCGAAGCCGGGACTCAGGGCTCTTCAGTGGTGAGGACACTGTCCGGAGTTTCTTGGACCGTTGTGCTCATCGGTGAGATCGAGACGCATCGGTGAGATCGAAACGACCGAGGTGGCTGACACTGTGAGATAACGCATCTGCTAGCTGCGGCATCGGTTATCGTGTTTAGCTCTGGGGTGGAGAGGCACCTATTTAGGTTCCACCTGCCTATTTAGGATCCAGGCAAGTCGGAGAAGAGCACCCATTTAGGTTCCAGGCAAGTCGGAGAAGAGGAAATCTCTGCACCCGGTGGTGATGGTGAACACACTCCACCCAGCAAGCGCGGATATCGGGGAAAGCAGCATGTCGAGTCTCATGATGCGACTTTGGGTAGCGTGCTGAAGGCCTATCTGCTCTTCCCTTGACAGGGATACCAGCGAGAAGTCGTTGTCCTCAATAGGAGCGCCTACAGGGCTGAATCGCCTGAAAGGCATCAACGACTAATTTGTGAAAAATGGTAGCTGGGAGATCAACTATGAGAAGAGTCAAAGGCAAGGATGTATGGATTTTTTCGAGAAGTATCGTACGAGCGATTTTGCCATCTGTGACTGGCGCTTGCGGGCTGGCGTTCCTGGCGGGAACGGCATGGGCGCTGCCGCCGGTACCCACTCAGCCCTCCGCCACCTGCGACCACTCCGCAGCCGGCAAATGTTACGTCTCAGACAGTACGACACTGACCACCTCGTCGCCGGGTGCTCACCATTTTAATGTCTGTCGTAGCAATGACATCCTCACCTCCAGCGGCTGGGGTGGATGTAATCACATTATTAAGGATACCAACCAGCAGCCGCTGGCGGTCGGAGCCTCCTACAGCTTCAGTGACCATCTGCCCCCCCACCCCTTGCGCCGGGCTTATCGCTTTCGTGCCTGCGATGCCAACAACGCCTGCACCACTTGGAGCTCCCCTAAATATATCTCGCGGGACGAGGAGCCGCCGTTGGTTCCGGGGCCGACGACGGTTGCGGGATGCGTCTACCCGCCGGGGGCGCTCTCGGGTTGTTGGATGCCAGGGAATTTCACCATCAAAACCACCGCGCCCCAGGACGACGGGGGGTCGGGGGTCGATCCTGATGGCTATTGGGCGTGCCGCAGCAACGATACCACCGGCTTTGGAGGCTGCGATGTGACCCTGGGCAGTATGCCGATGAACAGCCTGCCAGAGGTCTCCATCTCCGGCGGTCACCTGCCCGGCCCGGGCAAGCAACGGGCTTACCGTTTCGCGGCCAAAGACAACGCGGGTAACCGATGGAGCCCCTGGAACACACCCCTTTATGTGCGCGTGGATAACAAAGCTCCGACCGTCAGCGCCGACAACGCGGACCCTACGACCTGGTACGTTTCTCGAACGGCGATCGTCGAGGCTTCCGACATCACGGGAGGCGTCAGCGCCAACTCGGGGCTGAAATCCGTGCGCTACCGATGGAATAACTCGCTTCCGACAGACTGCTCGAGCGGTGGTAACCTGACTTCCAACCAAGCCGTGCTGCCGGCGCCGGTGGGCGACAATACTCTTCACCTGTGCGCCGTAGATTGGGTTGGCCATACCGATCATTGGAGCGGACAATTCCGGGTGGCGGCCCAGTCCTTGGATCTCGATCCTGTCGAAGAGCTCTCCTTCACCTTTGGCGCCAACCCCACGGGTCCCAACGGATACGATCCCAGCGTCCTGCTGAACGCCGCAGGTACAGCCGGCCGGGCCTTCATCCAGAAAGCTGAGGTGTGGGGCTCGCCCCCTAATAACCATTTCCACGACGCGGTGGTCGAGTACGCGTTGAATGGCACGAAGGTGGGTTCGGTGACCGATGGCCACGCGGGCTGGGGCTGTAGCCCCGCCCAGGTCAACGATGCCAACAACGGCTCAGGGGGCGTGGACGCCATCCTCGACTCGAACAATGCCGCAAGGACACTCGCCTTCTATACGCGCACCCCCTCGGACACCTTCCGCGGGCGGGCGTGGCTTGCCTACCAGGAGAGCCCGGGCGCGAGCTGGACACACATCGACAAGGCTTTGCTACATCCACTGTACAACGAGCCATTGTGCATTGCTGGGCCTAGCGGTTGTGACAACCAGTGCCACATCAAGATGGGCGTAGCCCGCGTCGCGGTCCGTGAGGTGGGTTCTCATTATTACCTCTATCTCGAGGTGCGGATCGATAACTCGACCCACTATCCCGGTGTGCAGCTCGTTGGCGTCTTCCTGATGCGGGTCCAGAAACAGACCGGGTCTCCCTACGTCCAGCTTGCACCAGGCAAGGCTCAACTCTACCGCAGCACTGACGATACCTGGCACAACCTCCCGTACGATGCCGCCACCGGTTATTACGCTGATTTTGCCAATCTCCCGGGCGGCCAAACCTATAGTCAGTGGCGGATTCTCGGCGCGATCACCCAGTTGGGCAATGTCGAAGTGACTCCTTGGGGGGAGTACATCATCACCTACAAAGACGCTGCGGACGTCAAGTACAAGATCGCCACAGCACCTGACTTCAACCTCTCGAGAGTGATCAAGACGGGCATCATGGACCTCAGCGCGGTGAACATCCAGCGACCCAACGGGCCGCTTTATCCCAACCTCTACCGCAAGCCCAACACCGCGGAGTACATTTTGTTCTTCAATGATCGGGTCGGCGCGTCAACCGACGAGGTGATCCAATCGGCCAGGGTCTTGCCGGCCACGGCGCAACTGCTGACCCCCATGCCGACTAAGGCGGTTGGCGGTGAATTCACCGTCACGGGCTGGGCTTACGACGCCACCGGCGACGCCGACCTGACCCTGAAGGTGGACGGCGAAGCCGTCTACTACCGGTCGTTTGCCTTCTGGCACGATCCAGCCGAACCCTGTGTCGCCGCTCCCAAAGCCGGCGAGTCGGCCTGCCCGCGCCGGGAGTTCAGCGCCGGTCTCGATACCAGCCAGCTCGCCAACGGCCCCCACACCCTGACCGTGACCGTCACCGAGCGGGACAAGGAGCCGCGGAACGTCTCCATGACCTTCGAAGTAAAAAACTAGACGTTCGACAAACGGCTCTTTCCTCCCACATCCATGTAGGGGTGGACCTTGTGTCCACCCCTCTGGGCCGACACACGAGGCGATCGAGCTAGAATCGGATGGGGATCGAAGACGAGAGACTTTTGGATTTAGGATGCCTCGAGAAGTCAGTGTCAGACGGTGTGCCCGGCTTGTATTGCTGGATCCAAACGGCCGACTATTGCTCTTCGAGTCGCCAGCCGGGCGCCTTCAAGTCGCAACTACCAAGACGGCTCACCCTTCCCAGGGCCGCCCTATTTAGGTTCCAGGCAAGTCGGAGAAGAACAGCAGAGGAACCTCGATGCCACGTATCTGCATCCCTTTTTCAAGGATTTGAGACTGTTGTTGACTATCCGCCAGGCGTCGGACGGAAGACGGGACGTCTTCCGTCGACCAAGCCTCGAATCTCTTGAAATCTCTGCACCCGGTGGTGGTGGTGCACGCACTCCACCCAGCAAGCGCGGATATCGAGGAATTCGATAACGCTTTCGCTAACGAGTCAACGT
>JAJCXO010000219.1 GCA_029263395.1 Acidobacteriota bacterium
ACGTTGACTCGTTAGCGAAAGCGTTATCGAATTCCTCGATATCCGCGCTTGCTGGGTGGAGTGCGTGCACCACCACCACCGGGTGCAGAGATTTCAAGAGATTCGAGGCTTGGTCGACGGAAGACGTCCCGTCTTCCGTCCAAAGTGGTCAACACCAGGTCTCAAATGCTTGAAAAAGGGATGCAGATGCGAGGTATCGAGGTTCCTCCGCTGCCCTTCCCCGACTTGCCTGGCACCTAAATAGAACGCGACACTTCTCATAGTTGATCTCCCAGCTACCATTTCTCACCAATTAGTCGTTGATCCCTTTCGGGCAATTTAGCTCTGTGGGTGCTCCTAATGTGGACAACGACTTCTCGCTGGTATTCCTGTCAAGGGAAGGGCAGATGGAAAGGGCCGGCCGGATCCGCCCCTGAAGTGCCAGCCACCTCGGCCGCACCTGCCCACCGGCCGGACCTGCCCACAGCACCTTCGAATGTTTTATTCGTTGCCTGTCGCGCCGCGGCTTTTGTTGCGCTGACGGCTCTTTATTGTTCGCTTCACAAATTAATATTCACTTCATAAAGCGATCTTTCGGTTGGCATTTGTATCGACGGCCTTCTCGGATGGTCTTCATGAGGTCTTTAAATGTTCTTGAATTGCCTTGACGGTTCTCTGTGATTGGCGATGGCGTCTTTTTAGATTCTTGAAGATTCCTTAGTGTTACTTGTTTGAACATTTCAAAAACCTTGATTTACCGGCCGCTGGACTTTTCTAGAATTTGATCTCCGCGCCAATCGAGAAAAAAAACAATTGAACAGTGGCGTTCAACTCGCGCTCACGGTCTTGTACGGGCAAGGGCGAGATGACTGTAGAGGAGTCTCTTAATGAAAGTTTCTGAATCTGGCAGGTGGTTCATCGCTACTGCTCTTCTCTGTATGGCTGTGGCTCCAGCTTTGCAAGCGGCGACGGTTTCCGGCGTTGTGGTCAACGGTCTCACCGGACAACCCGTGCGTGGCGCTGAGCTGACGTTCGAGGGCACGGAAGTGATCGCGACCAGCGACCTCGACGGCCTGGTGCTGGTGCAGCTGGCGCCCGGCAACTATGCGGTGATCGTTACCAAGGAGAAGTTTCAAGGGCAGAAGTTGACCAACATAGCGGTTGGCGAAGAAGGCGGCGACTTCGCCGTCGTGCTCAACCCGATCGCGGGCCCCGGCATCGACAAGGACGTTAGCTTTGGTGAAGTGATCACCGTTTCGACGGAGGCTGGGGGTTCGTCCGAAGCGGCGCTGCTCGCCGAACGCAAAGGGGCGGTGCAGATCAGCGACTCGATCGGCAGTGAAGAGATGAGCAAGAACACCGGCTCGGACGCGGCCGGCGTACTCAAGCGCGTTACCGGCATATCGCTGCAAGACAACAAATACGTCTTTGTGCGTGGCCTCGGTGATCGCTACAGCTCAACGTCCCTCAACGGCTCTAAGATCCCCTCCACCGAATTCGAAAAAAAGGTTATTCCGCTCGACCTCTTCCCGGCCGATCTGATCGAGAAGATCACCGTGTCGAAGTCCTACACTGTCGACAAACCGGGCGACTTCGCCGCCGGTCTGGTCGAGATGTCGACGGTCGAGTTTCCAAGTCAGCAGACTGGCTCGATCGGCTTTTCGGTGGGTTGGAATGGCGAGACCACCGGTGACGACTGGCTCGAGTACCCGGGTGGTGTCGACTTCTTCGGTGGTGGTGGCCAGTCTCTACCCAGTGGCATCCCAGCTGATGACCTGACCCGGTTCAGCCCGTTCTCGATGACCGGTTTCCCGGCTGATGAGCTCGAGGAGTTCGGCGAGCTTCTGATCGGCAACTGGCGGCCGCTGAACTCGGGCAGTGCACAGCCCGATGGCAGCCTCGTGGGGTCCTACGGCGGTACCTTCAACGACGGCAGGCTCGGCTTTGTGGTCACCGGTACCTATGAGAACGGCCGCAGCACTCGCGACGAGGACCGCAACTTCTTCCGCCTCGGGCGTGGTGGGGTGGTTGAGCCCGACAGCACGTACCGCTTCGACTACACCGACGAAAAGGTCCGCCAGGCGTTGACCGGCAACCTCGCCTACCGCTTCGGCGACAACCATCACATGCAATTCCGCAGCTTGTTGACTACCTTGACCGAGGCTGAGGGACGCTTTCAGGAAGGTTTCTTTTCCGATGTCAGTGAAGACATCAACGACTTCCGGATCAGCTTCCTGGAGCAGGAGATCGCCAACTTCCAGCTCGCCGGTGATCACTATTGGAACGACCTCGGTGATGGTGCGCTACTCGAGTGGCGCGCTTCGGTCTCCGAGGCCACGACGAATGAAAACCGGCGTCAGGCTCTTTACGTGGTGCTCGATGGCACGCCGCTCTACCGCGAGGATTCGCAGAGCGGCTTCATGTACTGGAACGATCTCACCGACGAAGTCAACGATTTCAAGGTCGACTGGACCAGCTTCTTCAATGGCGACAAGGTCTCGGGCTCGATCAAGGCGGGGATTGCCCATACCTCGAACGAGCGCGATTTTTTCGGTCGCCGGCTGCGATTCTTCACTCGCGGCACCCGTGATATCGACTTCAACGCGCCCCCGGAAGAGCTGTTCACCGAAGACAACATCCGGTCCAGCGGTTTCGAGATCGAGGAAGCGACCCGCGCCACCGATAGCTACAGTGGCACTTGGGATATTCCGGCGGCCTACATCCAGGCCGACCTCGGTTGGGGCAAGTGGCGCCTGATCGGCGGCGTGCGGGTAGAAGACTCCGATCAGGAAGTCATCACCTTCGACCGCAACTCTCCCGACAATCCGCCGATCGTCACCGAGCTGGCCGACACCGACCTGCTGCCGTCGCTCAGCCTAGTCTACAAGCTGACCGGCGACACCAATCTACGCTTCTCGGCCAGCCAGACGGTCAACCGGCCGGAATACCGCGAGCTGGCGCCGTTCGAATTCACCCACATCGTCGGTGGCTTCACCGCGGTCGGTAATCCGGAGCTGGTGCGCGCCAAGATCACCAGCTTCGATGCCCGCTGGGAGTGGTTCCCATCGGCCAACGAGGTGCTCGCTGCCAGCATCTTCTACAAGGACTTCGAGGATCCGATCGAGAAACTGATTCTCGGTGGCGCCTTGAGCTTCGAGACCTTCACCAACGTCGAAGGGGCCGAAAACCTCGGCTTCGAGCTCGAGGCGCGTAAGAACCTCGGAGCGTTGGGGGCGGCGTTCGAAAACCTCAACCTAATCTTCAACTACGCCTTTGTCGAGTCCGAAATCACGATCGATCCGACGGTGTCGGCAGTGACCAACGAGCAGCGTGCTCTGATCGGGCAGCCCGACAACGTCGCCAACGTGATCCTCGATTGGTCCAACTTCGACACCGGCAGCGGCGTCCGTCTGCTCTACAACTTCATCGACGACAAGGTGGCTTTTGCTGGTGGCTTCGGCTTGCCGGATGTGGTCGAGGAGAGCCGTAGCACCGTGGACATCGTGTGGAGCCAGCGGCTCGACGCCTGGGCCAAGGGCCTGAGTTTCAAGCTCTCGGGCTCCAATCTGCTCGGCGAGGAGCGTTTGTGGACCCAAGGCGGCGGCACCTTCCGCCTCTACGAACCCGGTATCTCGGTTGGGCTGTCGTTCAGCTACGACCTGTTCGCTCGGTGAGAAACCGTCAACTTTCCCGTTCGACGTTGGTGTCGGCCTTCGAGGGTGCGGGCCCGGTCCGTCTCTCGGTGGTCGCCCAGCGTGTCAATAGCAGCACACCCATAACCAGGAGGTACTCTTGATGAAGAGCAAAAGGACCGTCATATTTGCCGCCGTGGCGCTTATCGCGTCGGGTGCGGCGTTGGTAACGTCGTCGCCGGCGACCGCGCAAATCCCAGCGGCGCCTTGGGCCGGCCACGAGGTCGACTCGATCGGTATCGAGAAACAATTCCCGCCGGTGGTTCCCCGGCTCAGCAACCGCCCTTCGATCCTGCTCGAGACCGACTTCTACGTCTACGGTCCGGGTACCGGCTTCGGCCGGCCGGAGGTGAATCTGACCACGGCTGGTCGCGGTTATACGCAGCCGACCACCCTGTGGCTCTACTGGGAGAACCGCGTCACCGGCGCCACCAGCTACTACAGCTTGCGGACCGGTGATTTCGGTAGCCAGCCGCGTGATCTGTTCGGTGTTCCGGGCGCTCCGGCCAAGGTCCGGGTCCCGACCCTCGACAACTTCAACCTGTTCGGCGACAACGGTGCCCTTGGGCAGCTGCCGGGCTCGGTTCCGACCGCCACCGGTTCCTATCAGTTCGTGTTTGAGGTCCGAGATGGTGACGGCACCCAGGTCATCGCCCGTGGCAACGCAATGTACAACAACGTCGATAGCGTGGTCGCCAAGGCCGGCAACATCAACGGTAGCGAGACCTGGACCCGCAACAACGTCTACTTCCTGCAGGCGCCGGTCAACGTCTTGGGCCCCGCGGTGCTGACCATTCAGGCAGGTACCGTCATCCTCGGCTCGAAGAACGGCCAAGGCACGCTGGTCATCCGCCAGAACGCCCGCATCAACGCCATCGGAACGTCCGACCTACCGATCATCATGACGTCCGAGCTCGAAGTCGGCCAGCGCAGTCGTGGCGACTGGGGCGGTCTGGTGATCAATGGTAACGCGCCGACCAACCAGGCAAATCCTCAGGGGGAGGGCAACTCCGGTCCGTACGGCGGCAACAATCCGGCCGACAACAGCGGCACGCTGCGCTACGTGCGGGTCGAGTACGCCGGCATTCTCTTCTCCGATCAGAATGAGCTCAACGGCATCGCCTTGCAGGGCGTCGGCAATGGCACCACGATCGACCACCTCCAGGTCCATCGCGGTCTCGATGACGGTCTCGAGTTCTTCGGTGGCACCGCTGACGCCAAGTACGTTCTGGTCACCGACGCCCGCGACGACAGCGTCGACTGGACCTTCGGCTGGACCGGTCGCTTGCAGCACGTGGTGGTGATCCAGCGCGACGGTCAGGAAGAGCGTGGTATCGAGGCTGACAACGACGAGAACAACAACGACGGTCTGCCGCGCTCCGCGCCCAAGATCGCCAATGCCACGTTCATGTGCAACCGGGACATCAACCCGATCCGCGAGCCCTCGGAGTGCATCCGTCTGCGTCGCGGTACGGCTGGCAACTTCTCCCATCTGCTGCAGCAGCAGGCTCCTGAAGAAGGTATCCGGGTCACCGAAGACGCCAGCCTGGCGCTGCTCGGCACTGAGCTGACGATCCAGAACTCCTACTTCTTCAACAACGGTAGCGGCCTGACCGACAATCCGACGGTTGCCACCTACTTGCAGGCTGGTGCTCAGGGCAACAACTTCGGCAGCACCAACGTGCCGAACGGTCGTAGCCTCATCCAGCCAGACGTCGCTCCGACCAGCGGTGGCGCGACCGACGTCGGCCCGTTGCCGGCGGTTTTCTTGAACGATCCCTTCTTCGATTCGGTGCGCTACGCCGGTGGGGTCAACCCCAACGACTCGTGGATCGATGATGGCTGGACGACGTTCTCGGACAACTAATCGATGCGACCAAGAATCCTGAAAGAGAGAACCAAGGAGATGAACATGAAAAAACTCGTTGTGATTCTGGCCGCATTCGCGTTGCTCCCAGCAACCGCTGTGGCTGATGATCTCAGCGCCGAGCTCAGTGGCGCTTGTCAGGGCCTGGTGTCCCTCGTGACTTCGGGCTCGACGATCTCGTACGGTATCCTCAGCGACCACCCCAACCCAACCCAAGCGGTTGTTGCGGGCGGTGGCACGACGATCAACCTGCAGGCCAATTTCAGTGGCACCGGTAGCGCCGCCGGCACCGTGTCAGCGGACTCTTCGGCGATCGCTGCCCTCAACGCCAACCCCGGTAGCTTCACCGTCACGGTCTCGAGCCCCAACTGCTCGGGTCAAGTGTTCACCAACGGTGGATCCACCGGCGGCACCGCCGGCGTGGTCGAGTTCGGTGCCGCCACCTACTCGGTGGTCGACACCGGCGGCCAAGCCACGATCACCGTCAATCGCACCGGAGGCAGCTCCGGTGAGGTGATGGTCGACTATGCAACGTCCAACGGTACCGCGACCGCCCCCGGTGACTACACCGCTGCCAGCGGTACGTTCACCTGGGCCGATGGCGACGCCGATCCGCAGACCTTCACGGTCAGCGTCAACGACGGCAACAGCAGCGGCGAAGAGTCGGTCAACCTGACGCTCTCGAGCCCGACTGGCGGCGCCGAGCTCGGGTTGTCGGCCGCAACGCTCAACATCGTCGACGACCAGAGCCTGATCTGTGTAGAAGATGCCAACACGCTGTGTCTGGGTGCCGACGATCGTTTCCGAGCGGTCATCAACTATCGGACCGCTGACGGCAATGTTGGCCCTGGCCAGACCTTCCCCATCGAATCGCGGGACTCGGGTCTGTTCTTCTTCTTCGGTGCCGAGAACATCGAGATGTTGCTCAAGGTGCTGGATGCCTGCGAATTGCCGGGCTTCAACTCCTTCTTCGTGTTCTTCGCCGCGACCACCGACGTCGAGTTCACCCTGACGATCACCGACACCCAGACCGGTATCGTCAACACCTACGCGAACGCGTTGGGCAACCCGGCCGCACCTGTGCTCGACACGCAGGCTTTCCAAACCTGTATGTAGGCCCAGCCGGCCGTTTCGCAAGCCGGGCCACTCAGTGTGGTCCGGCTTTCTTCGTTTTTCGAGGTGAGGCAGCTCTAGCGGCAAGTCGTTCGAGCAGAGCTTGCAGGTCACCAGACGGAGGTGAGGCTGCGATGCATCGATTTCACTGCAAACCACTATCGAAGGGCCTGAAGTGCGCGGTCGTCAGATCGTCGTGATCGAAGACGATCCGGTCGTCTCGGATGTCCTCGAGTCGATGCTGACTGCGGAGTTGTTCCAGGTTCATACCGTCCGCTGCGGCGCGCAGGGCCTCCAGACCGTAGCCCGCGAGCTGCCGAGCCTGGTACTCCTCGACGTAGTTCTCCCTGGGCTCGATGGCATCGAGGTCTGCCGTCAGCTCAAGCTGAATCATTCGACGCGTCGCATCCCGATCATTATGGTCAGCGGCAGAGCTGAGGAAAGCGATATCGTGCTCGGCTTGGGGGTTGGCGCCGACGACTACGTCACCAAGCCGTTTCGTCCGCGAGAACTGGTGGCGCGGGTCAAGACCCTGTTGCGTTTGGATTTGTATCTGAAGGAGGAGTTCAGTAGCGATCGGGTAGTGCGCCGTGGGCTGGTGATCGATCCGACCTGGCACCTGGCGAAGGTGGATGGTAAGTCGATCCACCTGACCGTGACCGAACTACGTGTGCTGCACCTATTGGCTTCGCACCCGGGGCAAGTGTTCACGCGGGATCAGATCGTATCTCGGGCGATCAGTCCAGATTCGGAGATTACCCCTCGCAACATCGACGTCCACGTACGCTCGATCCGTGAGAAATTGCGCTGCTGTCGCCACCTGATCAGCACTGTACGCGGGGTCGGTTACAGCTTCTTGGCTGAAGATGCGCAGTGAGCGCCCCTTCCCCTGCCGAAATCCCTGGCACCTGAGTAGGGACCCCTCTACGCCAGGCGGCCGACGATCCAAGAAACCTCAAGGCTTCCTCCACGGGTTGCCCAGGCTCCGCCAAAAAGACGAATTATTCCTCATCTAGACCGTTAGAACCCACCAAAAAGCCGAGTTCTTCTCGGTTCTGCACGTCCTGAGGCCACCAGAAGCTCTATTCTTCCCCGTTTTTACCGTTAGAACCCATGACAAGGCTGTTTTCTTCTCGAGATCCGCATGTTGTCAGTGGTGACAATGCCGAGAACCTCCCGTGCCGAAGGCCTTGTCACCACTGGCAAGGCCGCTACCTTCCTGTCACCTCCCTCGTGTCACCACTGGCAAGGCCCCTAACATCCTTGCCCAACAGCCGTGTCAGCGGTGACTACCAACAAAACACAGAGAGCGGCATCGATCGGCACTAGGTTCATGCAACTGAGGGACTTACCCATAGGCGCACCAAATTTTCCGCCCCTGGTTGCCCCCATGGTTCACTTGACCCCGCACTGAGAAACGCCTCCTAGGCTCGACACAACGACAGCTCCAAAACCTTCATTGCATACCAGACAGCGTGCTCCCAATGGAGTCGAGCATCATTTGTTGTACAACAAATCTTGTACAACATAAGAGTTGGAGACAGTTCCAGCGCTCGCGCCCAAGCCCTCCTTGAGCAAGTAGGCTCGATACAGCTTGCGACTGGTTTTCTGAATCTCGCTCGACACGAACGCCTCCGCACCGTCGGCAACCTACCCGCCAGGGCTCGTAGAGCAACACGACACTGATCAGCAGAACAGACTACTAGGCGTCTTCTGATCGAACTCAATCAGGGTCGCTCGTGCAAAAACCAGCGGTCGCAGTGCAACAGACCAGCCGCGTAGTGGCGCAAGCATTGACCCGACAAGGTTGTGTGGTGCATGGGGCAACCGCGTAGTGCAGTGTCGCGAGTGCCAGGGCCTCCTGGGGTGTCTCCGGTGGCTTCTCCGACTTGCCTGGAACCTAAATAGACACATCTTCTTTTCTTGAAGTCCCAATGACTCCCAGTGTTAATTTACTCATGCCGTTTCCTTTGTATTGAACAAATCACTAGTCGTGACTTCATGAACGAATTGTCAGATTCACCGACAGGCCTGCGCTTTTTCTACTCTGGTCTGTCGCAAATACTCGAGATTTCCAGGAAATTAAACTTGCCAAACGTCGCGAGTATTAGACCTAACAGAAAAATACCTTTCCAATCTTGTGCCTGTTCTTTATGCGTCACGT
>JAJCXO010000220.1 GCA_029263395.1 Acidobacteriota bacterium
TCGATCAGCCATCGCTTGGCTGAACGCTGTGCCACGCAAAAATCGTTCAGCCATCGCTTGGCTGAACGCTGTGCCACGCAAGAGTCGATCAGCCACCGCTTGGCGGCTCTCCAGCACCCGAGAAGCGAGGCCAACGACCAGCTCGGATTCATCCGAGCTAGCTGACGCGCCCCCCGCCGGCTTCGAGATCGGCGCGACTCATGCCGCGTCCCCGGCGCGAGACCCGCTGAATGGATCCCCGCGCCCCAGCGGCGGCGCTGCTGCTTTGCTGTGCTTTCTCAACCGCCGTCGCCAGGCCAGCAACGGTGGGACCGTCGAAGAGCGCGCGCAGCGGCAGCTCGATGTCGAACATCTTGCGCACCCGCGCGATCAGTCGTGTAGCCAATAAGGAGTGCCCCCCCAGACGGAAGAAATTCTGGCTGCGGCCGATCGGCTGGCGCCCCAAGATCTCCGCCCAGAGCTCGGCGAGACGCTCCTCGGTGGGAGTCTTGGGAGCTTCGAAGGCGGCGTCTTTGTCTTCCTGCTGATCGGCCGGTGCCGGCAAAGCCTTGTGATCGATTTTGCCATTGGCGGTCAGCGGTAGCGACGACAGCAGCACCAGCTCCGTCGGCACCGCCGGCTCTGGCAGGCGGCCCGTCAGATGGCGCCGGAGATCACCGCACAATCGGCGCTCGCTCTGCCAGTCGTCGAACACCAGAACCTGGGCCGGTCGGATGGGGACGGTATCGCGACGCTCGGGCCGGACGGCGAAGAGGTTGTGCAGCGCCGTCTCGCGCATTTTCTCCTCCTGCTCAATCGTCACCTCGAAGCCGTGTCCCTCTAACAGACCGTGTATAGCGCTCAGACGACCGTCGAGGTCGTGCACCTCGATCACAACCTGCTGGATCTTCGGCCAGTCCGCGGCCTCGATGCCTTGCAGCACTTCGAGCTCGCTCTTCTGGACGTCGATCTTGAGCAGGTCGATGCGCTCGATCTGTCGCTCCCGCATGACCTGACTGAGGGGCTGCAGCTGCACCTCGACTTGCTCGGTCTCGAGCCGCTCGTCAAGCAGCTCGTTGAGCAGCTCAGGGGACTCGCCAGCGCCGTCCTGGTCTTTGAGATAGGCGGCCACCGCAGCACGATCACCGGCATCGGCAAAACCGCCGGAAATGAGAGACAGATTGGGATAGAAGCGAAAGCTGGCGGTGCGCTCGCGGTCGGCAATGCCGGCCTGTACATGCTCGATATCAAGCTTGTGCAACTCGGTATTGAGACGCAGCAGGTCGAAAACTCGGGGCATGGGCTCGAAGGCGAGCTGGCGCAGATTCCGCGCCCGCTGCGCCACCGCCAGGCTGAACATGCCGACGTTGGCGCCGATGTCGACCACACAATCTCCATCCCGCACGTCGACACCGTGGCGGAAGTAGGTCTCCTTGGCGATCAGCTCCTGGTAGAGGTAGTGCGTTTCCTGCTCGCTGTGACCGAAGACTGTCCAGCCGTTCGGCAAATCGTAAGGCCGGTGGCCCTGGGTACGGCCCTTTTCCTGCAGCTTCAGGAGCCGCTGCACCGTCGCTGCCCGCCGAGGGTCCGGCACTGCGTAAGCCACCATCCGGTGATCTCCGGCGCTGGCCTCCCGGGTCACCACCACCGCCTCGCTCACCCCCGGATGGGCACGCAGCACCGCCTCCAATTCCCCGAGCTCGATGCGGAAGCCGCGCAGCTTGACTTGACGATCGGCACGTCCGACGAAGCTCACCAGCCCCTCTGGCAGGAAGCGCCCCAGGTCACCGGTACGGTAGAGCCGCTGGCCAGCCTGGCCGCTGCAGGCGTCCGGCTGGAATCGTTCGGCGGTCAGCGCCGGCTGGCCCTGGTAGCCACGGCTGACGCCGGCGCCGCCGAGGTAGATCTCTCCCACCATCTCCATCCCCACCGGTTGTCCCCGACGGTCGAGTAGGTACGCCCGGCGGCCAGGCAGCGGCCGCCCGATCGGCACACTGTCAGTGCCCCGACGGCGCTCGGCGGGTACCTCGAGAGTCATCACGCCGACGGTGGTTTCGGTCGGTCCGTAGTGATTCAACAGGCGGCAAGATCCTTCAGCCGCTGGCGGATGCACGGCGTGCAGCAGCTCGGCCAGATCCCAGGAGAAGGCCTCACCACCACAGATCAACCAGCGCGCCGCGAGGTCTCGGGCGACCTCCGGTGCAGTCAACAGCGCCCGCAGGTGTGACGGCACGATCTTCAGCACGTCGACGCGATGTTGCCGGCAGTAGGCCGCCAAGTCATCGGGGTCGGCGGCGACTTCGCGATCGACGATATGTAAGCAGCCACCACCGAGCAGGGACGGGAAAACAACCGTGTGACCCAAATCGGCAGCAAAGGACGAAACGGTGGCGAAATTGGCGTCAGCAGCACCCTCGAGCTGCGTCAGCACGGCATCGACGTAGCTGGTCAGCTGGCGGTGCTCGACGGCGACCGCCTTGGGTTTGCCGGTGGAGCCGGAGGTGAACATCAGATAGGCCAGCTGGCCGGGGTCGACGGCGACCGCGGGGGCCGTTAGCTGCTGTGCGGCCAGCAGCTCACGGTCACGCACCAGATCCACCCGCGCCAGCTCGAGCTCGAGCCCGCAGGTTGGCGCGCCTTCACTCTCGATCAGCACGCCAGGCCGCAGATCCTCGAGCAGCGCTTGCAGGCGCTCGGGCGGATGCCCGTCGTCGAGTGGCACAAAGGTGCCACCAGCCTTGAGTACCGCCAGCATTGCCACCAGGATGTCCGGTGATCGCCGGCAGCACAGGCCTACCGGCGTCTCGGCGACCACCCCTAGATCCCGAAGATGATGAGCCAGCTGGCTGCTGTGGTGATCGAGCTCGCCGAAGGTGAGGCGACGATCGCTGCCGACCACCGCCGGCAGCTCGGGGTTGGCTGCCGCGACCCGCGCAAAGCGCGCATGCACTGTGGATTCTGGCTGTTCCTGCGGCTTTGGGTTGAACGTTTGATGCATCGCCTGTCGTTCGGCCACACCCGCGATCGGTAGCTCGTCGACCCGGCACTCGGGATGCTCCACCGCTGCTTCGAGCAGCGCGCTCAGCCCAGCTGCCAGGCGCTCCACCGTCGAGCGGTCGAGAACCTGGCGGTCGAACGTGAAATCCGCCCGCCACTCCCCGTTGCGCCGCCCTACCACGAGTTGCAGCTCGCAACGCTCACGGCAGTCAAACAGCGCCAGCGGACCAGCCGCAGGGTTGGTCTCAGCATCGCAAGCGAAGCCGATCGCAAAGAAATCACTCTCTTGCGCGGCGCTCGGCGATTCGAAGGCGAACGCTTCCTGCAACTCGACGGCTGCCGCCATCTTGGCCATCAAATCTCGGGCCAGCGCGACAAAGGTCTTGTCTCGACCAAGCTCGATCGTCAACGGCACGGTGCGGGCCAAGGGCCCGAACACCTCCTCGAGCTCTTCGAACTTGCGACCATCGGTCTGCCAGCCGAGCACCCACTGGCGACGATCGGCCAGGCGGGAGATTAAGGTTCCCCAGGCAGCGAGGAGGAACGCCGGCAACTCGATGCCTCGGGCTGTTGCGCAGTCGACGGCTCGCGATAAGGCAGCCGGCGTTACGCCGTCGACCAGACATGCGGACGCAAAGCTGGCAGGCTCGGAATCCGTCGAAAGTCGGGAGGAGGGCAGCTCAATTTCTTGCCGGCCCTCCATCACTGGCTGCCAGAAGCTCTGCGCCTCGACGGCCTCTTCACTCTCGCCGCACTCGTTCAACCAGTCGCAGAGATCGATGTACTGCAGTTCTTCTCCCGGATCGGAGCTCGCGGCTGCCAGCTCCTGCTCGATCCAGCCGAGCAGCTGGAGGACTGAGCGCCGATCGGCGACCAGTGCCGGTAGCTCGAGGAGGACCACCCTTTGGCTGTCCTCCCCCGGCAGCACCGTGGCCCGCAGCACCGTTGCCGGCGGCACCGTGGCCGGCAGCACCGTGGCCCGCAGCAAGGGGCCCTGCACCAGGTCGAAGGGCTGCTCGCGGGCCCGATCCAAGGCCGTCTGTATATCCCCGGAGCCGTGCGGGGATTCCAGCACCTGCCAATCCACCTCTCCCTCACCCACCACCTGTACTGGCAATTGGAGACCCTGAACCGAGGAGAAACCGACCCGCAGGAGCTCATAGCGAGCGACCACGCGGCGCAACACCGCGTGCAGATCCTGTAGATCGGTGGCGACAGGGAGTTGCATAGCTACCTGCACCCGAAACCCACCATGTTCCGCCGCCCTGCCGAGATGCCATATCCGCCGCTGCTGAGGAGACAGGCGAAAACCTGTCGCCTCTGGCGACTCTTTTTGAACGGACGACTGCTGCTCTTCTTCTACGACAAGCACAATGATCTCCTGCAAGAACGGCGAAATAGACGGACCTGGTTACGGTGTCTGAAGGCGAAGCCGACTCATACGCCGGCTTCGGTGACGGCGTCGGCCATGCCGACAACTACTTTGCGTTGCCCCTTGAACGGCCGTCGCCCGTGGGCGACCTGCATGTTGTCGAGGAACAACACATCTCCTTCCTGCCACGGAAAGACCACCATCTCCTGGCGGTAGGCCTCCCGAATCTCGTCGAGCAACTCGTCGGGGATGGTCGAGCCGTCGGCGAAGGTGGCGTTGCGCGGCAAGCCCGCTTCGGTGAACTCGCCGATCATGAACTCCCGAATCATCGGGTCGAGCGACGAGACATGGAAGAGATGGGCCTGATTGAACCACAACATCTTGCCATTGGCTGGATGTTTGGCTACCACCTGGGCCTCCTGGCGAGTGCGCAGACGACCGGCGTCCAGCCACTCGAATTCGATGCCAGCGCGGTTGCAGAACGTTTCCACTTGGGAACGGTCTTCGGTCTGGAAAACATCCTGCCAGGGCAGGTCAACACCCTCGCCATAGTTCCGGATGTAGGCAACCCCTTTCTCCATGAACAGCTCGCGGGTGGCCGGCGAGATGCGCTCGAAGACTCGATGGCTGTCGGTGAGCGGCGTCTCGCCCTGGTCGTCGGCCGCGGTCACGCAATGGAACCAGATCTTCGCCGGCCATGAGCGCGAGTAGGACATCTCGTTGTGCATCGGGATGTGCTGGCCGGCTGGGTACTCGGTGGAGCTGAGGATCTTGCCCGCCACTTCGCTACGCGGGGTCGACCGATAGGTGTAGTCCAGCAGCTCGTCGGCAAACAGCGCCACGCAGGCCTCAAAGTCGGCGATGCTAGCCACCTGAAAGCCGCGAAAGAGCACACCTCCGGCCGCTCCTACCTTGTTCAGCACCAGCTGCTGGTTGTTCTGCAGCCAGGTCAGCAGGTCCAGAGCCTCAACCGCCGGCTCGACGAGGATCGGCATCGACGAGTCTTCGACGACCCGCCCGACGTTGATCAGATTCTCACCGGCCAACGCGACCGGCTTGCGACGCAGAGTCTTGAGCGAACCAAGACTCGGCTTCTCTACCGTTAGATTAGTCATTGCTGTATCTCCATCTAGATCCGCGGGCTCAGAGGATCACGCGCGAATGCGAGGCGGCACGCGCCTCACGAGACTTGCGCAGATCCCGGGCCACGTTGATACGCTTGAGCCAACGATCGGTGCCATCGTAGCGGGCCTTGAACGGCTTGCGACCGTGCACTGCCTTGTAGTTATCGATCAAGCAGTAGTCGCCGGCCTTCAGGACTACCTCTTCGATCTTGTTGTCGATCACCTCTACCAGCGCGTCGAGCGCTTCCTGGGCCTCGGGATTATCCTTCACCGGGTCCATGAAGTAGGGATCACAGCGAATGTAAGGCGAATGCCGGTCGCCGTGGAGCACGGCGATCCTCACCGGTTCGGTGTTCATCTGGTCGATTTGCTGGTAGGAGTCGTTGGCCTCCCCGTTGGTGTTGCCTTTGTTCTTGGCCAGGTGAGATTCGTCGGGACGAATCGTGTAGTGGTCCTCGAACAGCAGATTCCAGTGTTTGGGATCGAGCTGGACGCCGGCAAGGTTGGCAAAGGTGGTCGGAACATGATCGTGATTGCGCAGGCACAGCATCGCCAGGTAGTCGCCGCGGAAAGGATGGAAGGCATCCTCCACGTGCCACCACAGCAGGGTCTCGCTGCCGCTGCCCAGCTGTTCTTGCTCGTTGCCCTGGATCGGGCTGATGTCATGCACGATGTAGCCGTCCTGCTGGGTGACCCAGCCGATCGGCTCGCCCAACAGCTGGCCCAACAGCACCAGCAGCATGTCGTGCTTGATCGTCGGGGTCGGTTGGGTCCGCAGCTTCCAGTGGGTGGGAGTGTCGCCGATCGCTTGGTCGTCGACCGGAAAGCCCGAGATTATGCAGATGCCAGTCTGCGGCTCGTGTAGCTTGAAATCGTAAATCGCCTTGCGCACTCGCCGCGGCAGCTCGTGCGCGATCACTGCTGCCTCGGCCAGGAACTCCTCGCTCTCGGACGAGCCGAAGCGGGCCGCCTGGTAGGCCAACAAACGGTCAATATCTTCGATTTCGGCTGGGATCAAATCGAGTCTGGACACTTGAGATTCTCCTTCTAAAGTCATTGTTTTCCGTAACTAAGGTGAGGTTAAGACTTGGGGCGTGGTCGATTCGAGATGCAGGAATCCCGGATCACTGCCCCCTCGGTGACAAAGATCAAGCTCGGGAAGTAACAGAACTCAGGTGGTTTTAGACGCTGCTTTTTTCAAGTGTGCTGCCAGGCGCTGCAGCCCCTCTTCGAGGGCCTGCGGCGAGCCGCCGTAGCCGAGCCGGACATGCTGGGGATGTCCGAAGCACACCCCGGGCACCAACAGAACCTTGCGCTCCTGGGCCAGGCGATGACAGAACGCCTCGACGTCGACAACCTTCTTCAAGCGCGGAAAGGACGAGACTCCGCCTGCCGGCGGCACCCACTCGATCCACTCCTGGTGCTCTTCCATCCACAAGCCGAGGCGATCCCGGTTACGCATCGCCTGCTGGCGCCGACGCTCGACCAGCCGGTCGGCGTGCCGCACCGCCTTCTCCGCCATGAGCTCGACCAGCGGCGAGAGATGGAGGGTCAGGTAGTCGCGCAGGTGGATGCACTTCTCGAGCACCTCGGGCGCGGCCAAGCACCACCCCACCCGCAGCCCCGGCAGGCCGTAGCTCTTGGACAGGGTGCCCATCGAGATGGCCCGCTCGTAGCTGGCGTTGGGTAGCGGCAGCGGCGGCGCGTCGAACGTCATCTCGGTAAATGCGCCGTCCCACACCAGATAGGCGCCAACCCGACGCACCTCCTTGATCAACTGTTGGAGCTGCTCGGGATTGAGGCTGGCGCCCGTAGGATTGTGCGGAAAGTTCACCACCACCATCTTGGTCTCCGGGGTGATCAAGCGGCGCAGCTCGTCGAAGTCAGGCGAGAAGCCCTGCCTGAACGGCATCGCCCAAGACTTCAAACGGCAGCCGATGGCCTGGGCGATGGCATAAAGCTGCTGATAACACGGATCGAGCACGACGACTTCGTCGCCGGGCTTCAGCAGAGCGTTCATAATCAGGTAGTTGGCCTCGCTCGAGCCGTGGGTCGCCATAACTTGATCGACGTCGCCGCCGGTCCACCGATCCGCCAAGGAGCGCCGCAGGCCGCGGCCGCCGAGGGTCTCGCTGTCGTGGAATACCAAGGCGTCGATCTCCGCGACATCAATGTCGAGGATCTCGCGCAGCTCGCCCATGGCGTAGTCTTCGACACCACTGCTGCCGATGTCGAAGTCGCAGTGGAAGTAATACTTGCGCATCCACTGCTCCAACAAAGCAGGTTCGAGCCGCTCCGCTGGACAGACGACGGTGTTCAGCTCTTCTACATAAACAGATCCCATGGATCCCCCTCTCTTTTGGTGGTTTTCGCAGGATGTAGGTGGGTTGATGGCAGGCTTTATGTCGATTCCTCCTCGACGGCCTGGCGGATCGAAAGCCGCAAACGCTCGGACAACACTTGGACGTGGGGTTCTCGCAGTAAGGTGAAGTGGTCGCCGGGTACCGGCTGGAGGTCGACGCCACCGCGTGCCACTTCGCCCCAGCCAACCCGCGGATCGTCGACTCTCGCGGTGGCCGACTCGGTGGCCGAGAACAGGGTGACTTGCAGATCGCGGGTCGGTGGCCGATATGCACTCAAGGCTCGCGAATGGGCCTGCTCGACACGATAGAGCGCCCGCAGCGACTCGAGTTCGAAACCGACGGGCAAGACGGCAGCAGTGAGCGCGGTTTCGAGGAGCCATGGTAGATACGCCTCGGGCTCGGCATCGTCACTGAGAGTCGGAGCCGATTCGATGTGCTCGCGGCTCAGGCCCAGGCCAAGTGCGAACCCCCGCAGCGCGGCATAACGATCTCGCGCTTCGAGCCGGCCGACAACCGCTGGCGTAGCCGAGTCCAGCAGCGCCAGCAGCGCCACGCGCTGTCCACGTTCCTCCAGTTGACGCGCCATCTCGTAGGCCACGACGCCCCCAAGGGACCAGCCGCCGAGCAGGTAGGGTCCGGTGGCACGGTGCGCCAGCAGCTCCTCGAGATAGCTCTCCGCCATCGCTTCGATGCGCTGTCGCGGCGGCTCAGCACCGTCGAGGCCGCGCGCCTCGAAGGCGTAGAACGGCTGTGCCACACCCAGGCTTCGCGCCAGCTCGGTATAACAGAAGACACTGCCGCCGACCGGATGGACGAAGAACAGCGGTGCCCGGTCGGTACCAGGTTGCAGCGCAACCATGGCCGATCGTCGTAACTCGCCGTTCTCCTCGGAGTCCACCAGCGTTGCGAGCTGCGCCACCGTTGGACCCCGAAACAAGCTCGCCAGGGGCAATCCGACACCGAGCTCACGGTCGATTCGCGAGATGATCCGGGTGGCCAACAACGAATGGCCGCCAAGGGCGAAGAAGTCGTCTTCGACTCCCAGTTCCGGGGTCTCGAGCACTTCCTCAAAGATACGGAGAAGAGCCTCTTCGACGGCATTGCGCGGCGCAATCGGTTCACGGTCGGCAGCTTCGAGCAACCGCTCCGGTGGCGGCAGGGCTCGCCGATCGAGCTTGCCCGACGGGGTCAGAGGAAGAGCCTCGAGGAAAACGAAACTCTGTGGCACCATGTAGGTAGGTAGCAGCTCGTTCAACGCCTCGCGTAGTTCGGCCGGCCGGCGACTCGCCGCTGCTTCCGGCACTACGTAACCCACGAGCAGTGACTTGGCGGTATCTTGCTCCCACAGCGCGACCACCGCGTGCCGGACTCCGCCCAACTGCCCCAGAGCTTCTTCGATCTCGGCCAATTCGACCCGGATGCCACGCAACTGCACCTGGTGGTCACGGCGCCCGAGGAAGTCGAGCACTCCGCCGTCCAGCCAGCGTGCCAGATCACCGGTTCGGTAGAGCCTTCGGCCGGCCTCAGCGGAGTGGGGATCGGGTATGAATCTCTCGGCGGTCAGGGCGGCGCGGTGCAAGTAGCCTCGGGCGAGCAGCACCCCACCCAGGTAGAGCTCACCAGCAACCCCCAACGGCACGGGTTGTAGGCAGTCGTCGAGGACCAAGCCGCGAGTATTGGCCGCAAGCCGGCCGATCGGCACGATGGTGTCCGAGACACCTCCCCGCGGGCAGGGATGGAGAGTCACGTCGATCGTGACCTCCGTCGGGCCGTATTGGTTGTGCAAGTCAGCGGCCAGACCCAAATTGTGGAAGCGCTCCGCCAGCTCGCTCGGCAGGGCTTCGCCGCCGCTCAGCACGTGGCGCAAAGAGCTGCAGAGCCGCGCCTCGTCGGTGGCGACAAACAGCTTCAGCACCGACGGTACGAAGTGGTTGACCGTAACCTCAGCTTCGCGGATTCGCTGCACCAGGTGCCCAATGTCTTGATGACCGCCCGGTCGCGGCAGCACCATCGCACTACCGGCAGACAGCGGAGCCAGCACTTCCCACAAGGAGAAGTCGAAGACCGAGCTGGCGCTCTGCAGGACCCGATCCTGTGCTCCGAGCGGAAGCGCTTCCTGTGACCACCGCTGATGCTCCCGCAGGGAGCCGTGTGAGATCTGTACCCCTTTGGGAAAGCCGGTCGAGCCAGAAGTGTAGAGCACGTAGGCGAGTTGCTCGGCGCGCACCGGAAGATCCGGATCGTGTTTCGCTCTGCCCGCGATGGCCGGCCGGTCGCGATCCCAGCACACCGATTCGACATCCAGCCCATGCAGGTGGTGCAGAAGTTGTTCCTCGATCACCACCAACGTCACCCGGGCATCGGAGATCAGTCGACGCAGTCGCTCTGGCGGCTGGCCAGGATCGAGCGGTAGGTAGCCTCCGCCGGATTTGAAAATCGCCAACAAGCTCGCCACCCAATCCACCGAGCGCGGCAGGCACACTGCCACCCTGACTTCTGGCCCGACGCCCCGCTCGATCAGATGATGGGCCAGCTGATTGGCCTGCTGGTTGAGCCCGCCATAACTCAACTCGCTGTCCTCAGCGAGCACTGCTGGCGCCGCTGGCCGTCGCCTCGCCCACTGCTCGAACAGCTGATGGGGACAACGCCCGGGAGAAGGCTGCTCGGCGGTGCCGCTCCACTCCACCAGCAACTGGCGGCACTCGGCCGCGCTCAGCAACGGCACCTCGATCATCGGCCGTTCGAAATCGCCGACGATCCCCCTCAGCAGGAGCTCGAAATACCCTGCCCAACGCTGGATGGTTGTCGCATCGAACAAGGTCGTGTCGTATTCCAGGTGGACGGTGAGCTCGTCGCCACCGTCCACCGCCGTGACCAGCAGATCGAGTTTCGCTTCGCCGGCACCCGTCGCCAACGAGCTGGCCTCGAGCTCACCGAATAGGCGCTCCGAGTCGACGTCACGAGCCTCTTGCTCGAGGGCGAACATCACCTGAAACAGAGGCGTGATCCCCAACTGCCGCTCTGGAGACAACTCCTCTACCAGTTTTTCGAACGGCAACAGCCCATGGCGGTGGGCTTCGAGCACAACCTCCCGCACGCGACGCAGACTCTCGCCGAAGCCCGGCTCCGACATGCCAGCGTAACGCGATAGATCGCTGCGCAGCACCAGGGTATTGACGAAGAAACCGATCAGGTGCTCAACCTCGATATGCTGACGCCCGGCGATGGGAGTCCCGACCACCAGATCGCGCTGGCCGCTGAGACGGGACAGCAAACTCTGCAGCGCCGCCAGCAGGGTGATGAACAGAGTCGCCTGATGCTCGCGGGAACGCTGTCTCAGTTGCCCCTGCAGGGCGTCCGGAATCACCCGTTGGATCACTGCCGAGGGCGCGCCACCGAGCCCGCGACGTAGGCGGTCGACCGGTAACTCGAGTACCGGCGGCGCGCCAGCCAACTGCTCACGCCAGTAGGCCAACTGGCCCTCCAAAACCTCGCCATCGAGCCACTGCCTTTGCCACACCGCATAGTCTCCGTACTGCACCGGCAGCACCACGAGCGACGCCGGCCGGCCGGCGAGCAGCGCTTCGTAGAGCTCTGCCACCTCGCTCCGCAGGACGTTCATCGACCAGCCGTCCGAGGCGATGTGATGTTGGGTCAACAGCAGAACATGGTCGTCGTCGACGATCGTTAGCAGGCAGCCGCGAATCGGCAGGTCATGGTGGAGATCGAACGGCCTCTCGGCCTCTTCGGCAGCTAGCTGCCGGGCCATCTCGAGCCCCTCCGCGGGCGCCAGATGGCGCAGATCGATCCGTCCAAGGTGCCAGTCTGCAACCGGCTCGACGCGCTGCTGCGGTTCCCCGTCGACCTCGTCGAAGACGGTGCGCAGAACCTCGTGGCGGTCGACCACCCCAACGATCGCCCCCACCAGCGCCGCGGCATCGAGCTCGCCCTCGAGGCGCAACGCCAGCGGAATGTTGTAGGCCGAGCTCGACGGCTCTAGCTGGTGTAGCAGCCACAGCCGCTGCTGGGAGAACGACAGCGGTAGCGGCCGATCCCGCGCCACCCGCTCGATCGCCGCCAGCTCCGTCGAGCTGTCGCCAGCGGCCGCAACCCGTAGCGCCAGGCCGGCCACCGTCGGATGCTCGAACAGTTCGCGCAGCGGCAGCTCCAACGCCAGCCCCCGGCTCACCCGCGACATGATGCGGGTCGCTATTAACGAATGTCCACCGAGGGCAAAGAAGTCGTCCTCGATGCCGAGATCGGTGGCTCCCAACACCTCTTCGAAAATCTGCAACAGGATCTCTTCCGTCGGGTTGCGCGGAGCCGTCGGGCGCTCGGCCGAGCCGGCGAGTTGCAAATCGGGAACCGGCAGGGCTCTCCGATCCACCTTGCCGCTAGCGTTGAGCGGCATCTGATCGAGCCACGTAATGCTCGACGGCACCATGAAGCTCGGCAGTTTGTCGGACAGAAAATCCTTCAGCTCGCCAGCAGAGATTGCGGCTTCCGCGGTCGTCACATAGGCCGCCAGGCGGCGATCTCCCGGCTGGTCTTCCCGGACCACCACCACCGCCGAGGCGACGGTCGGATGCTGACCGAGAACGGCCGCGATCTCTCCCGGTTCGATACGGAAACCCCGCAGCTTGACTTGGGAATCCAGGCGGCCGCGAAACTCGACTCCGCCGCTGGTCAACCAGCGTGCGCCGTCGCCCGTGCGGTAGAGGCGCTCACCGCAGCCGAACGGCGACGGCACAAAACGCGCCGCGGTCAACGCGGGATGCCCGTCGTAACCTCGCGCTACACCAACACCGCCGGCACAGAGCTCTCCCCAGGTGCCAACCGGCGTCAACCGCAGCTCGGCATCCAGGATATGCACCTCAGAATTGGTCAGCGGCAGGCCGATCGGCACTGTCGATGCAACATTTTGTAGGGTTGCGCGATGGGTGGTGGTAAACACCGTGTTCTCGGTCGGCCCGTAGCCGTTGACCAGCTGCGATTGCGGATGTTCGGAAAGCACCTGCCGCACGTGCGGTGGCGACAGTACGTCGCCCCCCGCCAGCAGCATCCGCAATCCGCCGAGGGCCGGCAGCTGCTCCTCGACCATCTGGTGGAAGAGACCGGCAGTCAACCATGCGACTTCCACCCGCTGGCGGACCAACAAAGAGCCGAGTTCCTCGAGGGAGGAAGGGCCCGCCGGTAGAAGCTCCATCCGGCTACCGTTGAGCAGTGTTCCCCATAACTCCAGGGTCGAGGCGTCGAATGACAACGCCGCCGCGCAGAGCATCGAACGGTAGCTGCCGAGCGCGAGAAAAGACGCGTTGCGCACCGTTCGCACCACCGCTCGGTGGCTCACCGCCACCCCTTTGGGGCGGCCCGTAGAACCGGAAGTGAAGAGGATGTAAGCCAATCGCTCGCCGCTGCTGTAGCGCGCTGGCGGCGTTTGAGGCTGCCTCGGAATCCGCTCGTCCTCAAGCAGCAAGAGGCGTTGTTCCAGGGTCGGCAGGCCAGCGGCGAGACGAGCGCTAGTGAGGACAACCTCGAGCCCGGCATCGGTTGCCAAGGCCCGCAAGCGCTCCCCCGGATACCCTGGATCGAGGGGCACGTAGGCGCCACCCGTCTTCAGGATGGCGAGCATCGCCAGCACAACCTCCGGCGAGCGCTCCAGGCTCAGCCCGACCCGCGCCTCAGCGGTCACGCCACAGGCCTGCAGCTCATGCGCCAGTTGATTGGCCCGGGCCTCCAGGGCGCCGTAGGTCCAGTGGGTATCTCTACACCGCAGGGCGACCCGGTGCGGGTTGGCCCGGGCCTGCTCGGCGAACAGGCCGTCCACCGTCAGCAGGTCGGGCAGCTCGGCGGCGGTATCGTTCCACTCCGAGACCAGCTGGTGACGTTCGGCGGCGGCCAGCAGCGGAACTTCGCTCAGCCTGCGACCTGGGTCAGCCACCACACCGCTCAGCAACTGCTCGAATCGGCGCAGCAAGTGGTCGATGGTGGTGGCGTCGAAAAGAGTCGTGTCGTACTCGACGCTCAATCGCAGCAGGTCCTCCGCATCCAGCGTAGAAACCAGTAGATCGAACTTTGCCTCCTCGGTCGTTGCCGCGAGGGAGGTCACCGCCAGATCGGCAAGTTGACCCTGGTGGTCGGTCTCCCGGGCGACCTGCCCGAGAGAGAACATGACCTGAAACAGTGGCGAGACCCCCAGTTCTCGCTCCGGCGACAACTCTTCCACCAACCTCTCGAACGGCAGGAATGGATGCTGATGGGCGGCCAGCATGACCTCTTGGACGCGTTCCAGGACATCACGGAACGTCGGCTCGGCTGCGCCAGCGGACCGTGACAAGTCGGTGCGCAGAACCAGCGTATTGACGAAAAAGCCGATCAGCTCTTCGACCTCCAGATGATGGCGACCGGCGCTCGGCGTCCCCACCACCAGGTCACGCTGACTGGTGAGGCGAGCCAGCAACCCCTTGAAGGCCGCCAGCAGGGTCACAAATACCGTCACCTGGCGCGCGCGGGAGAGCTGTCGAAGACCGACCTGCAACGCGTCGGGCAGCATCCGCCGAACCACCGCTGACGACCCGTTGCCGAGCCCTTGGCGCGGCCGGTCGGTCGGCAACTCCAGCACCGGCGGTGCCCCCGCCAGCTGACTGCGCCAGTAGGAGAGCTCACCCTCGAGCACTGAGCCTTCGAGCCATTGGCGCTGCCACACCGCGTAGTCACCGTACTGCAGCGGCAGCTCGCCGAGGGGCGCCGACTGCCCTTCGACAAAGGCTTGATAAAGCACCGCAACCTCGCGCTGCAAGAGGTCGATCGACCAGCCGTCCGAGGCGATGTGATGCTGGGTCAAGAGCAGCACGTGATCGTCTTCGGCAACCGCCAGCAAGCAGCCACGGATCGGCAGCTCGCGGCCAAGATCGAAGGGTCGGCTGGCCTCGGCTGCGGCCAACGTCTGCGCCACGGCCAACGCGTCTTCGAGCACCAGCGATCGCAGATCGACGCGGCCGAGCGTCCAGTCGGAAGCCGCCTCGATGCGCTGCTCCGGTACCCCTTCGACCTCGCCGAAGACGGTGCGCAGAACCTCGTGCCGAGCTACTACCGCGGCGATGGCGCGCACTAGCGCAGACGCTTCGAGTCCGCCCTCGAGGCGCAACGCCAACGGCATGTTGTAGGCCGTGCTCAACGGCTCCAGGCGATGCAATATCCACAGCCGCTGCTGAGCAAACGACAGCGGTAGCGGTCGGTCGCGCGACACGCGCTCGATTGCCGGTAGCTCCGGTGCCAGATCGCCGGCGGTGGCGACACGGCGCGCCAGACTGGCCACCGTCGGATGCTCGAACAACTCGCGCAACGGCAACTCGACCGCCAGCGCGCGACTCAGTCGCGACACGATACGCGTCGCCAGCAGAGAGTGGCCGCCCAGGGCGAAGAAGTCGTGATGCGGACCGATACCTTCAATCCCGAGAACCTCTTCCCAGATGGCTGCCACCGTCTGCTCGAGGGGCGTCAGTGCCCGCGTCGTGGTGCTCATCGCGTCGACCTGCGAGCGTGGCGCCGGCAGGGCGCGACGGTCGACCTTACCCGAGGCGTTGAGCGGCAGCTCCTCCAGCAGCTCGAAGAACGTCGGAACCATGTACTCGGGCAAACTACGGTGCAACGCGTCGCGCCAAGCTTCGAGCTGCGATTCGGACTCCGCACCCACTTCCAGGTAGGCGACCAGCTGATCTTGCTGGCCGTTCGGGTTCCAAACGATCACCACGGCGTCGTTGACCCCAGCGAGCTGGCGCAGGGCGTTCTCGATCTCACCGAGCTCGATGCGGAAGCCGCGCAGCTTGATCTGGTGATCGACACGACCGCGGAATTGCAGCTCGCCGTTCGGCAAAGTGCGCACCAGATCGCCGGAGCGATAGAGCCGCCGGCCGGCGGTTTCCGCCCACGGGTCCGGTACGAAACGCTCCGCGGTGAGGGCTGGCTGCGCCGCGTATCCCCGGCTCAGTGCCTGACCGCTGATCAGCAGCTCGCCGGCGGCACCCGGTGGTATCAGCCGCAGGTTGCGACCGCACACCCGGGTCGCGACGCCAGCGAGGGGGCGGCCGATCGGCAGCTCGCTGGCGGTCAGGTCGGAGGCCTCCAATCGTGTCTGGGTAGCAACCACCGTCGCCTCGGCTGGGCCATAAGTATTGTGCAGTGCAACGTTGGAGAGCGATCGATCCAGCCAAGCCTGCAGGCGCTCGGGATGGACCCGCTCGCCGCCCAGGATCACCGTCCGCAAGCTCGCCGGCAGCGTCACGCCCTCTTCCAGTTCGAGGGTCAGCTGGTGCCAATAAGCCGTCGGCAGATCGAGTACGGTGATCCGCCAGCGGTCACAGGCGGCGAGGAAGTGGTTCACCGGCGCCAGCATGTGCTCGTCGCGCAGCACCAAAGTAGCTCCCTGGGTCCAGGTGGTGTATATCTCCTCGACGCTGGTATCGAAGCTCAAGGCAGCGAATTGCAAGACGCGATCCGAGCGATCCAGGCCATACGCCGCGACGGCCGACACGATGAAACGATCCAGAGCGCCGTGCGGAACGGCGACACCCTTGGGTTGACCCGTCGACCCCGAGGTGAACAGCACGTAGGCCAGTTGCTTGTCGTCGACCTCCGGCAGGCTCGGGACTCGCGGGCGGTCGTGGAGGTTTTCC
>JAJCXO010000221.1 GCA_029263395.1 Acidobacteriota bacterium
GGTCCTACGGCGGGAGAAGACCCTTCCATCGTCACAACACGTCTCCTGGTGGCCTCGGGTCGGGAGTTGAAAGGTTGGAGACGTCTTGCCCCGCCGTCAGGACGCACGTTGGAGCGCGGGAGTGGCTGGCTACCGCCACTCTCGGAGGTGTTGATGACGACAAAAGGTCTTCAGGGGACGGTGGGTTGATGGTCAGGCTGGCTGTAAGCCTGGGGAGAATGGTATTCTCCGGCGCCTCATGACGCCTTTCAATTGCCGATTTTGCGGTACAGCGCTGAGCCATGTTGTGGCTGATCTTGGCTCGTCACCGTTGTCGAATTCGTATCTGAGTGCTGAGCAGATGCAACAGGCGGAGCCGACGTTTCCGCTCTGTGTGTACCTCTGCGAGCAGTGCCTGCTGGTTCAGTTGCCGGAATTCGAGTCGCCGGAAGCCATCTTCGACGACACCTACGCCTACTTCTCGTCCTACTCCGATAGCTGGCTCGACCATGCGCGGCGGTATGTCGAGGGAATGATCGAGCGTTTCGGCTTTTCCAGCCAACATCAGGTGGTCGAGATCGCTTCGAACGATGGTTATCTGCTGCGATTCTTCAAGGAACGCGGTGTGCCGGTACTCGGGATCGAACCGGCGGCCAATGTTGCCGCCGCAGCCGAAGAGCTCGGCATCGAAACGCGGGTCGAATTTTTTGGGGTCGAAAGCGCTCAGACCCTGGCCGCTGAAGGGCGGCGTGCGGACCTTTTGCTTGGCAACAACGTGCTTGCCCACACTCCGCGGCTCAACGATTTTGTGGCGGGTCTGCAGATTGCTTTGGCTGAGCACGGTGTCATCACCATGGAGTTTCCGCACTTGGTGCGCCTGATCGCTGAGAATCAGTTCGACACGATCTACCACGAACACTTTTCGTATTTTTCATTCCTGGCCATCGATCGTGTGTTCGAAGCCCACCATCTGCGGATCTTCGACGTCGAGGAGTTGTCGACGCATGGCGGCTCCTTGCGGATTTTTGCCCGCCACCAGGCCGACACGTCCCATCCGGTGACAGATCGGGTCGCGGCCTTGAGAACACGCGAACAAGAGCTTGGTCTCGAAAGCCCGGACTATTACCGGGCGTTTGCCGAGCAGGTGCGCGAGACCAAACGCAAGCTGCTCGAATTCTTGATCGACGCCAAGCGTCAGGGGCGTTCAGTGGTCGGCTACGGCGCGCCTGCCAAAGGCAATACGTTGCTGAACTATTGTGGTATCGGTACGGACTTTCTGGACTACACCGTCGATCGCAGTCCACACAAACAGGGGCGGTTTCTCCCTGGCAGCCGAATTCCTATTCATGCTCCCGATCGCATCCGAGAGACCCGACCCGACGATCTGTTGATTCTGCCTTGGAACCTGCGTCGCGAAATCATGGAGCAGATGGCAGATGTTCGTGACTGGGGTTGCCGCTTCGTCATCGCAATTCCCGAAGTGACGGTGTTGGACTGACTGTGTTGGACTGACTGTGTTGGATTGACTGTGCTGGACTGACCATGTTGCCTTCTGGACTGACCGCACTGCGTTTTGCCCTGTGCTTGCTGTTGATAGCCCCTGCTTGTGGGGCCTCGCCGGTTACGGGGCGAGACTTTTCCAGTGAGTTCGGCACCTTCCAGGGTTGTTTCATCAGTACTCGACTCGGCTCAGACGTTACCGTGGTCCACAACCGTCCGCTGTGTAACAAGCCGCTGTCACCCTGTTCGACCTTCAAGATGCCGAATGCCTTGATCGGGCTCGAAACCGGGGTCATTCCAGAGGCCGATTTTGTCATCCCTTGGGACGGCACCCAGCATTCACGCCAAGTCTTGAATCGCGATCACGATCTGCGGTCCGCGGCTGAGCTCTCGGTCTTGTGGTACTTCCAGGAGCTGGCTCGCCGGGTTGGTGCGGAGCGGATGGCGGAGCACGTCTCCAAACTTGGTTATGGCAACACGGATATCTCCGGCGGTTTGACCGAGTTTTGGCTCAGTAGCTCCCTCGAGCTCACGGCGTTTGATCAGATCGAGTTTCTCGACGGGCTTCACCGCGACACCCTGGCAGTGTCGCCGCGCTCGATGGAGATTCTGCGCGACATCCTGGTGATCGAGGCGACCGAGGACTACACCCTGCGGGGCAAAACCGGGTCGTGTCTCGCCGCTAACGGGGAGTGTTGCAGCCATGGCTGGTTTGTCGGTTCGGTGACCACCCGACACGATGAAGTCCACCTCTTCGCCACATTGGTCGAGAATGGTTGGAGCGGTGATGCACGACCGATCGCCCGCAGGATCTTGGAGACGTTGGAGATCCTGCCTCGGGATGTCAGTGATCAGCCGTCAGAACGGCCATAAGACGGGGATCAGCCAAGTCGACAACATCCAGATGGTGAGACTGATCGGTAGCCCGATCCGGAAGTAGTCGGAGAATTGATAACCGCCGGGGCCGTAGACCAGGGTGTTGGTCTGGTATCCGATCGGCGATAGGAAGCTCGCCGACGCCGCAAAGGCAATACAAAACGCGAACGGCCGGACGTCGACCCCCATACCGTTGGCGATTTCGATCGCAATCGGTGTCAGCAGGGCCGCGGTGGCATTGTTCGACATCAGTTCCGTCAGCACCATGGTCAGCAGATAGAGAATCGCCAACACCGCCCTGGGCCCATAGGGACCCGCGAACTCGATCAGTTGGTTGGCAATCAACTCTGCGCCGCCCGTTTTCTGAAGCGCCAACCCCATCGACAAGGTACCCGCAATCAGGAAGACGATCCGCAAATCGATCGCCTCATGGGCTTCTTGAATGGTCAGGCAGCGAGTCATGATCATGGCCAAACAGCCCAGGATGGCAGCAACCATGATCGGCAAGATTCCCGTCGCCGCGAGGGTAATCACCGCGACGAAAATGCCGACCGCGGCAGTCATCTTGCGTTTGCGGTAGTGCGGGGTCGACGAGTCCTCCATGATCAGCATGAAGTCGTGGCTGTTGCGCAAGCCCTGCAGGCGGTCCCGACGACCTTGGATCAAGAGCGTGTCGCCGAAGTGCAGTTTGACGCGTCCGAGCTGTTCTCGAATGTCGCCGCCGTGCCGACGGATGGCCAAGGCGGTCGCCTGGAAGCGGCGTCGAAAGTCGATTTCCTTGAGTGTTTTTCCGATCAATCCAGAGTTGGACGAGATCACACCCTCAGCCAACAACACATCGGGAGATTGCAGGTCTTGGTCGCCGAGTTTTACCTCGGGGTGAATATCGAGTCCTTCCGAGTGGCGGACCCGCATGATCTTGTCGATGTTACCTTTGACGATCAGCAGATCGTTCTCGCGGAGTTCGATCTCGGGCAAGAGTGAGTTCAAGCGGCTTTTCTCGCGCCGAATCTCCAGCACTTCGATGTCATTCGCGAGGCTGAGCTTGCTCTCTTTGAGCGTTTTGCCGATCAGCCGCGAACGTGGCTGAATCACCAATTCGGTGAGGTACTCCCGCAGGTGATAACTGGCGGTCAAATCTTCCTGTGCGCGGCGCGCCGGCAGCAACCTGCGGCCGAAGAACAGGAGGTAGATGATTCCAAACAGCAGAAAAAGACTGCCGAGAGGGGTGAATTCGAACATCCGGAAAGGTTCGTACCCCTGCTCTTCCAGAATCGAGCCGACGATGATGTTGGTCGAGGTACCGACATAGGTGCAGATACCGCCGAGAATTCCGGCAAAAGAGACTGGGATCAACAGCTTGGACGGACTGATTTGTTTGTCGCGGGCGATGCCCAGCACAATCGGGATAAAAATGGCTACCGCAGCGGTGTTGTTCATGAACGCTGACAACACGCCAACCGTGCTCAGGATCACCGTCATCTGGCCGAGCTCCGTCGAGCCGCCAAGTTGCGAGATGCTGGTACCCATCTTGACGACAGCACCGGTGCGGATCAGTCCCGCGGATAACACCAACACCGCCGCCACCGTGATCGGGGCAGGGTTGGCGAAGCCGCGTAATCCCTCTTCGGGGGTCAAGATTCCGGTCGTCAGCAGCGCGGTCAGTACCAGCAGTGCGGTGACGTCGATCGGCAGCAGTTCGCGCACGAAAAGCACAAGTGCTGCTGCGAGGATGAAGAAAACGATCCATAAGTCCATCGATCTACCTCGAGACTCCCTGGTGGCAGATTCCAAGCACGAAACTTGGCCCACTGTAGCTCAACTGTTGGCCAAAAGGTACGGGTAGCCTCCCGTAAAAGGGCTGGCGGACACCCTCCTCAGCCTTCGTACTCACCGATTGATCAACGGGTTGGCTTGATCACTCTCAGACGATCTCGAGCTGAGCATACTTGGCGAGTAGCTTTTTACGGCCTTTGCTGTCGAAGTAGATAATCAGTCGCATGTCCTCTCCCGAGCCTTCGATGTTGAGGATTCGGCCGTGCCCCAAGCTGGCATGACGAACTCGGGCGCCGCGTTTGAGTCGGCGCGCTGCCGCAGTCGGTTGGTTGACGGGGACCACCGTCAGTGAGGGTGCCGGGTCCTCGAAAGGAAGCTGGGTTTCTTGCTCCGGTTTGCGACCGAAGAAACTGTTGACCGCAGCGCTGCCCGAGGCCGGGGTGTTCACAACCGGCTTCCTTGGTTGAGACCAGCTCGGGACGCCCCCCGAATGGGCCCCGGGGCGGTTCCATGATGGGCGTTGTGGCGCGAACAATTCGGGACTGGTTTCGATGTCCATCAGCCGAACCGGAATCTCCTCCAAGAAGCGTGAGGCTTCCTGATCTTGGTATTTGCCGGCAATCCGACGGCGACTACAGGTGGTGAGGATCAGGCGCTTTTCGGCTCGGGTCATGCCGACATAAAGCAGTCGGCGCTCCTCTTCGAGATTCTCCGGTAGTTCTTGAGCGTTGAAATGCGGCAGCACGTTTTCTTCTAGACCGGCGACGACCACCACTGGAAACTCCAGTCCCTTGGCGCTGTGAAATGTAGTCAAGGTCACACCTGGGCGCTTTTTGAGCGCGTCGGTATCGCTGGCCAGCGAGACGTGGTCAAGGAACGCGGTGAGCAGGTCTTCTTCGGTGGAACCATAGCCGTGGGATTCAGCAAATTCCTGCACCCCGGAACGGAACTCGTCGATATTCTCGAGCCGCATCTGGCCTTCGTCGTCATGTTCGTCGAACAGATCTCTGTAGTCGGTTGCTTCGAGCAGGCGGTCGAGTACGATCGGCAGGGGCAGGTCTGCCGCGGCCTCGATCACAGGCATCATCTGATTCCGAAAACGCTCCAGCGCTTTGGCGCCACGGGCGGGAATCCCCACCAGATTGCCCTCGCACAACTTGTTCCAAGCTGCCTGGCCGGCTTCGGAAGCCGAGGCCAGCAGCCCGTCAAGGGTCTTTTTGCCGATGCCCCGCGGCGGTCGATTGACGATGCGTTCGAACGACATGTTGTCCAGGGGATTCCGTACAAACCGCAGATAAGCCAGGAGATCCTTGATCTCTGCCCGCTCATAAAAGCGCACGCCACCAACCAGCTGGTAAGGCACTCCCTGGCGCAGGAGACGGTCTTCGAACGCCCGCGTCTGGGCGTTGGTGCGGACCAGCACCGCCATATCAGAGTGCCGGTATTGGCCGACCAGGCCCTGGATCAGGTTGCTGACCCACCGCGCCTCGTCGATCTCATCGCGGGCTTTGTAGAGGAGTAGCTTTTCGCCCTCGCCAGAGTCCGTCCACAGTCGTTTGCCGCGGCGGTGGACGTTGTTGGAGACCACGGCTCCAGAAGCGTCGAGAATGTTCTGGGTGGAGCGGTAGTTGCGCTCCAACTTACGGATGGTTGCGCCAGGGAAACTGCGCTCGAATTCCAGGATGTTGTCCAACTCGGCACCCCGCCAGCGATAGATACCCTGGTCTTCGTCGCCGACGGCGGTGAGGTTGCCGCCGCTGGTGACGTCAGGATTTGCCGACACTTGTTGGATCAGCATCAACTGGGCATGGTTGGTGTCTTGAAACTCGTCCACTAACAAGTAGCGGTTGCGAGCCCGGATACGTTGCTTGAGCTCCTTGTCGCGCCGCAGCAGCTTGACCGTCAACATGATCATGTCGTCGAAGTCGACCCCGCCCGCCTCACGCATCAATGCCTGGTAACGCCGGTAGACCGGCGTCACTACGGTTTGGCCAAAGAAGTCATCCGCTTGGGCCGCAAACTGGGCCGGTTCGAGCAGGCGATTTTTGGCGCTGCTGATCGCTGACAACACCGCCTGCGGCCGATAGGCGTCGGAGGACATCTCGGTGGCCCGCATCGCCTTTTTGATCAGGCTCAATTGGTCGCCACTGTCAAGAATCACAAAATCCCGCGGCAAGTCGACCCGCGGACCATAGGCACGCAACAAGCGCAGCGCAAAACGATGGAACGTGCCGACAAACGCGGGCAGCGGATACAGACCGAGGAGCTCCTCGATCCGGTCTTTCATCTCGCCGGCTGCTTTGTTGGTGAACGTCACCGCCGCGATATGCGAGGGGTCGACGCTATGCTCTTGGACCAACCAGGCGACACGGTAGGTGATCACCCGGGTCTTGCCGGAGCCGGCACCAGCTAGGAGCAACTGCGGGCCGTCACCGTGGGTGACCGCGGGCAGCTGCTCGGCGTTGAGGGCTTGATCAAAATCGAGGCGCGGCATGTTATTACTCCACCGTAACGCTTTTTGCTAGGTTGCGCGGCTGATCGACGTCGCAGCCGCGGCGTACGCCGATGGTGTATGCCAGCAACTGCATCGGGATGACATTGACGATCGGTTGCAACAGCGGTGCAACCCGCGGCACCGTAATCACTTCGTCAGCGACCCCCTCGAACTCCTTGGGGTCACGGTCGGTGACCGCTAACACCACCCCGTCGCGAGCCTTGACCTGTTCCATGTTGCTGCGAACCTTCTCCGCCAAGCGGTCACCGGTGGCGATAGCTACCACCGGCAGATCTTCGTCGATCAACGCGATTGGGCCGTGCTTCATCTCGCCCGCCGGGTATCCTTCGGCATGGATGTACGAAATCTCCTTGAGCTTGAGTGCACCTTCGAGAGCAATCGGATAGTTGATGCCGCGGCCGAGATAGAGGAAATCGCTAACCCGGTGGTAGCGGCGTCCGATGCGGGCAATCTGTTGCTCTTGGGCTAGAGCTTCGGCCACTGCTTGCGGCAGGTGGGCCAGGGCATCGAGATGCGGCCTGAGGGGGCCGACGCCTCGTACTTGGCGCAAGTAGAGAGCGAAGAGGTAGAGCGCCTCGAGTTGGGTGGTGAAAGCTTTGGTCGAGGCTACCCCGATCTCTGGGCCAGCATGGGTGTAGATTGTGCCCCCCGAGATGCGGGTCGCCTGGCTACCGACGACGTTACAGATCGCTGCCAGCCGACCACCGCGTTCGCGGGTGGCCTCCATCGCGGCGAGGGTGTCTGCCGTTTCGCCTGATTGCGAGACGCCGATGGCCAGCACTCGGTCGTTGACGATCGGGTCGCGGTAGCGGTATTCGGAGCCATAGTCGACTTCAACCGGAATCCGCGTCAGCTCTTCGATCATGAACTTGCCGATGAGGGCAGCGTGCCACGAAGTGCCACAAGCCAGCAGGTGAATGCGCTCGACCGCTGCCAGTTGTGCGTCCGTGATGTCGAAGGTCTCGAAACCGACCTCGCCACGTTCGAAATCGACCCGCGCCGCCAGGGTATCTTGCAAAGCTTGCGGCTGCTCGTGGATCTCCTTGAGCATAAAATGTTTGTAGCCGCCCTTCTCGATCTGGACCGGATCCCAGTCGAGCCGCTGCTCCTGGCGCTCAACGGCTTGGCCTTCAAGATCCGTGACATCGTAGCCATCCGCCGTCAACCGGGCAATATCGCCGTTTTCGAGAAAAACCACGCGGCGGGTGTAGGCGAGTAATGCGGCCGGATCAGAGGCCAGGAACTGCTCCTGATCGCCGAGGCCAAGCAGCAACGGTGGCCCCCGCCGAGCGACGACGATCTCCCGTTCCTGCGACGTGGTGCTGACCGCCGCAAAGGCGTACATGCCCTCGAGTTCTCGGCACGTTATGGTGACCGCTTCTCTGAGGTCATGCCCATCCTCTAGGTGTGCCGAAATCAGATTGGCAACCACCTCGGTGTCCGTGTCCGAGGTGAAGGTCCAGCCTGTTTCAAGCAGCCGGTGTTTGATCTGCAGGAAGTTTTCGATGATTCCGTTGTGGATCAGCGCGACACGCTTTTTTGCATCGACGATCGGGTGCGCGTTGCGTTCCAGCGGTGGCCCGTGGGTAGCCCATCGAGTGTGGCCGAGGCCATGAGAACCGGCGATCGAGCTTGTCGCCAAGCTCTCTTTGAGTCGCTCGAGTTTGCCTTCGGCGCGCACGGTCTCGAGCTTGCCGTCGCGGACTACGACAACTCCAGCCGAGTCATAACCCCGGTATTCCAGGGTCTGCAAGCCATCCATCAATAACGGCACAACATCACGGTGCCCAACGTATCCCACGATTCCACACATTAGATCGTTCGCCTCCGATTCAGGTTGTACGTCACATCGGGTCTGCGTCGCGTTACTGTTTGCGACCTATCATGCCTTGCGACGTCTCCGACGCGCCCAGTCGGGGATAATACGTTGTCGTGAACGACCGACCGCGAGCGCTCCCGGAGGCACGTTCTCAGTGATGGTCGAGCCTGCCGCAGTGGTAGCTTCGTCACCGATGGAAACCGGTGCTACCAACATCGTATCGCTGCCGACGAAGGCCTCGTCACCGATCTCGGTGCGATGTTTGTTGACACCATCGTAGTTGCAGGTGACAACTCCGGCGCCGATATTGGCGTTGTCGCCGACGGTTGCGTCGCCGAGATACGTCAGATGGCTGACTTTGCTCCCGGCGCCCAGTTCGGTTTGTTTGGTCTCGACAAAATTGCCCACCCGAGCACCGCGTTGCAGGACAGAGCCCGGGCGTAGCCGAGCGAACGGGCCGACGATACAGTCTTTGGCGACCTCGGCGTGGTCGAGAATGCTGTAGGGTTTGATCTCGGCACCGCCTTCGATGTGTGAGCTGGTGATATGTACACCTTGGTGTAACACGCAGCCTGGGCCGACACTGGTATCGCCTGCCAACCAGACTTCCGGATGGATCACGGTTTCCGGACCCACCGCCACGGTGGGTTCGATCGAGGTGCGGGCTGGCTCCAGGATGGTGACACCTGCGGCCATCAACCGCTGCAGATGGCGATCGAGCAAGGCGCGATGGACAGTCGCCAGATTTTTACGATCGTTGATCCCAAACGCCTCAGAAAAATCCGGCAACAGGTGTAAGGCGACGTCTTCGCCGGCAGCAGCGGCTTGGCCAAGCGCATCGGTGAGATAAATTTCGCCTTGGGCATTGGCCGTGTCCAAACGCTGGAGTCCCTCGAAGATCGAGGGCGCCGAGAATGCGTAAAGGCCCGCGTTGACACGTTGTACCGCAAGCTCTTCGGGGCTGGCGTCAGCGAATTCGACGATCCGGACGAAGTTGCCAGCGTCGTCGGTGAGCACCCGTCCCAGGGTGCCGGGCTCTTCGAGCTCAGCAACAGCAGCAGCACCCCAGCGTCCTTCGGCGGCAGTCGCCAACCGTTCCAGCGTCTCAGGAGTCACCAAGGGTACGTCGCCGGAAAGCACCAACAGCGTAGCCTCGCCTTCGATGAAGGGGGCGGCTTGAGCCAACGCATGCCCGGTGCCAAGCTGCTCGCGCTGCTCGACCCACTCGATGTCGGCTCGTGCGTTGCCGATGTCGGCTCCTGCTTTGCCGATGTCGACTCCGCAGATGTGACGTTTGACCTCTTCGGCGCCGTGCCCAACCACCACTAGGATCTGCTCGCAGCCAGCACCACGAGCGGTTTCGAGCACCCATTCAAGCATCGATCGCCCGCCGACTGAGTGTAGGACCTTGGGGCGCTCTGAACGCATCCGGGTCCCCTTGCCGGCGGCCAGGACAACCGCAATGCGCCGCGGTCTCGAAGGTTCAACCATGTCCATACCTCGTTACCCGTTCGTGTGCGATAGGGCTCGGGGCGCTGACAACTCGAGGATCGACTGACTCAGCTTTGCTGGATCGTGTCGAATCAGCTCACCGTCAGCGAGTAAATCTCGTTCCACTAACTCTACGCCACGGTCGGCCAAGGCGTCACGATCCGCGGTCACGAGTTGTGAGCCCGTTTCGGCGTAGTGATCGAGCAGTGGCTGCTCTGGCCTGGTGGCGTTGACCAAAATTGCGTCAACCAAACCCTTGCCCGCATGCTGCTCCACCGCCTCGAGATGCTCGAGGGCATCCATGTGGTCGGTTTCGCCAGGTTGAGTCATCAAATTGAGAATCATCACGGTTTTTGCCGTGCTGCGACTGGTCGCCTCTCGAATACCGGGAATCAACAGATTGGGCAGCACCGAAGTGTAGAGCGAGCCTGGTCCGAGCAGGATCAAGTCTGCGCTCTCCAACGCTCGGATCGAGGGCGAAAATGCCGGTATTGCGGCTGGCAACAGCTCGAGCTTCGTAAGCCGCTCTCCCGATTGACCCACCGCGGACTCACCCTCGTAGACACGGCCGGAGAGGCCGGTGCCTCGCAGGCGGATATCGTTGAGGGTCGCGGGGAGAATACGCCCACGCACCGACAAGATCGATTCGGCGGTGAGGATCGCCTGATAAAAGTCACCCGTGACACCTGTCAGTGCGGTCAGAAAAAGGTTACCGAAAGAATGCCCTGTCAGCCCGACGCCATTAGCGAAACGGTACTGGAACAGTCGTGCCAGCAGATCTTCGTCATCAGCCAGGGCGACAATACAATTTCGAATGTCACCCGGTGGCAAGACGCCGAGTTCGCGTCGCAACCGCCCTGAAGAGCCGCCATCGTCGGCCACGGTCACCACCGCCGTCAGCCGATCTGGCGACTGGATGACATGCTTGAGGCCGCGCAAAAGCACGGCCAAGCCGCTACCGCCGCCGATCGCAACCAGCGATGGACCGTCAGGCTCTTCTTCTTGATGTCGGGACGATGTTCTCGAGGAGAAAGTCACCTCAAGGCGCTTGCACGAGCTGGGAAAACTGTTCGCGACCGTGGAGTGCCTGGAAGTCCGAATCATGGAACGCGTGGACGCGGTTTTTGGGATCTAGACGAATTGCGGTCTCGAGTAGCTCGAGAGCCTCGTCTTCGGCTCCATCCAGGGCCTGGATCGATGCCATCAGATAGGCGAAAGGCTCTTCGTCCGGATTGCCGTGCTCCTGGCATATTTCCAGTGCCTGCTTCAGGTTGCCCTGGTTTTTCTCGAACACCGCCTGCAGATAAGGTTCGCCACTGTCAGCGCCGTCATCGAGACGATTGGTACAGATTGCCAGGCTTTGCCTGGCGCGATCCGCTAGGTGGATCGAGTCACTGGCAACGATGACGCTCTCGAACACTTTGGCGGCTTGGGCCCAGTCCTCGCTGTGCAACAGTTTGAGTCCGCGCGCGAAGTCGTCAACCGCCGCCTCCTCATCAGCCACAGTGTTCTCTTGGGATTCGAGCCCGAGCTCCACGATCTTGTTTCGGATCGTGCTCTGGGCAGTTTTGAATGTTCTTGCGAGCTTGTCGATGCTCTGGTTAGAAGCGTTCTTCTTCAGATCAGCGAGCTCTTTTTTAGTCCAGCGTTTGTCCATAGACAGTAGCTACCTTTTGCGCAACTCGACGAGTATTTGTTTTGCCACCGACTTGAGGGTGTCGAAGACGCCTTTGCCGTTGGGCGCAATCGCCTCGAAGGTCGGCTCGCGCTTGTAATTGAGCACCCGGTAAAGCTCGTCGGTCGGCATAGCGTTCGCGAGATCGCGTTTGTTGAACTGGAGAGCGTAAGGCAGAACCGCCAAATCGAGGCCGTGCTGCTTCAGATTGGTCTCCAGGTTTCGGATCGATTCGACGTTCGACTCCATCCGTTCCTTCTGGCTGTCGGCGACAAAAATTACGCCGTCGGCACCCTTCAGGATCAATTTGCGGCTGGCGTCATAAAACACCTGACCCGGTACCGTGTAGAGATGGAACCGGGTGGTAAAACCGCGGATAGTGCCGAGATCGAGCGGCAGGAAATCGAAAAATAGTGTGCGGTCAGTCTCCGTGGCCAAGGAGATCATTTTGCCCTTGGCCTCGGGAGAGGTTTTGCTGTAGATGTACTGCAGATTGGTCGTCTTGCCGCCGAGACCGGGGCCGTAGTAGACGATCTTGCAGTTGATCTCTTTGGCGGCGTAGTTGATGAATGTCATGGCAGAGTGAGAAGTCGTTCGCAGACATCAGTCGCTGAAGAGCGCGTCGATGTCGTCGTCGGTAATTTCTGAGAACGGCGTCGGTGCAGATCCTGGTCTGGGCGCGCCTGCGACCGCTTTCTCAGCCATCGTTTCGAAGATCTTGTCGAATTCGCCGCTGGCGCGTTTGACCCGCAGCCGAACCAGACCCAGCGACGATCGCTCGTCGAAGATGACAAGCAGAATAGCCCGCTTGCCGACGATCGAGATGTGGATATGGTCGCGTTCGCCCTCGTGAAAGAGCACAGAGAACTCGCGCTCCCCGATCAGCCGAGCGAGGCTGTCGGTGGCGGCGACATTGCCGGCCGTCAAGGATGCGAGAGAAGTAGTGTCGAAGTTCTCGATCTCGCCTTCCGACGCCATCTGTTGGCCATACTTGTCAATCAAGAAGACCGCACGTGCATTCGAATCGTGCCTGAGGCGCTGAAGCACCTCTTCGAGCAGATGGATTTCTTCTTCGTAGAGTACGAGATCCATAGATGCCATAGTGACCTCTCAAACGGGTGACCGAAAGGTATAGCACAGCCGTCCAGGAGCGTCAAAACTCCTTTGGACAGCTCTGCTCGAGTGCCGTGCTCCGGGGATACCGGAATTCTCTGCTACCCGTTTCAGCGGAAGTCTATTCAACCGGCCGGTTGTGTTGGGAACCAAAGACTGGTCACGACTCTGCTATTTTCATGGATTCGGCGCTTTACCGCAAGCACATCGGTGGTCCGTCTGGCGGTTTGCCAGCTATAGTCCCAATGAGTACGATGCGATCGGCTACGGAGTCAGCTCTCTCGGCACCTTGGTTGAGCTTAGAATACGAGGTCTTCAACGGGTTCGAGTTTCGACGTTGGTCTAGCATCGATGGGTCTAGCATCGATAGTTGTGGTATGGGTCTGGCACCGATAGGTCTGGTAGCAATAGGTCTGGTAGCGATAAGCGAGGCATGCGACAGGCTCTGAATTTTTGGGGTGCTACCGGGATGATCTTGGTAGCCCTGATCATTGCCGTCCCACAGATCGCCGCTGACGGTATCGCGTCGTCGCGTCCGCCATCGGTCATGGAAGGTGGCCTGTGGATCGCGGTCGCCGCGGTGGCAGCGGTGCACCGACCGCTGGGCGGCACCGGTCTCGGCCTCGGGACCCTCGTCTTGCCGGCTGTGATTGTTCGATTCGGCGGGCTGATGGTGGTGCTGGTGGCCGCCTTGGCGCGTCTCTTGGCCTCCGCCCTCTGGCGGTTTGCCGACCGGCGGCGCAACGCGACCCACCGAATCAGCACCGAATTTGCAGCAGCGGTGATCGTCGCGCTGGCGGCGTTGTTGGCCGCAGTCGCGTGGTCGAAGTTGACAACTGTGGCGTTCGTTTGGCGTGGCTTGGCGGCAGCAGCAGTGTATGTTGCGACCTTTGCAGCGCTCGCGCAGCTTGGCGACAAGATCCGCCATCCCGTCTGGCGTCGAGTGTGGCCGGGCCTCGCTACGTTGGATCTGGCGGCGCTTGCGCTCGATGCTACGGGCTGGCTGCTCGGCGCGCTGCTGGCCGACGCTGCCGCCACCTTGGGCTGGCCGCGGGTGGCGCCGATTCTGGTGGCGTTGGCATTGCTCGCCGCCGAGGCCGCGCGGAATGCCTTTGCGCGTGGCGCTTCGGACGTTCGGGTTGACGACTTCGAACGTTTACAGCGGGCCCACGAACGAATCTTGAGTGAGACCTCGGGTATGGGGTCGATCGCTCAGCAAATTTTTGTCGAGTGCTCCAACATCCTGCCGGTAGAGTGGTACCAATTCGAGCTCGTGGCCAGCGAGGAGCCCGGGCAGCTCGAGAGCGAACCCGGTAGCTGGTGGGCGGGACCTTCGGGGGTGCTGGAAGAGGGACAGCCGCAGCCGGCAACACGACCCCGCATGTTGCCCGGGGTGCATCGCCGGGTAACGTGGCACATTCTCGAACGATCGTTGGTGGTGGAAGGTGAACCGTTGGCGACGGTCCGTCTGTGGTGTGATCCACGCCGTATCGACAGTGGCGCCGAAGAGTTGTTCTCGACCCTGGTACCGCAAATGGCGAGTTCCGTGCATCGAGCTCGCCTCGATCGCGAAGCCCGTCTCGATCCCCTCACCGGTGTTCCGGTGCGCCGCATCCTGGACAGCGGAATGCAGCGCGCTTATCGCCGCTGCTGCGAGGAGGGGCGATCGATGGGGGTCATCATGTGTGATGTTGATCACTTCAAGAACGTTAATGACACCTACGGCCATGCGGCTGGCGACGAAGCCTTGATCTGTGTCGCCCGCGCCCTCGAGAGCGCACGCCGCGAACACGACCTGCTGGCTCGTTACGGCGGTGAGGAATTCACCTTGCTGCTCGAAGACACCGGTGGTGAAGCAGCGCTGCAGCTCGCTGAGCGCTTGCGGCGCGCCGTCGAGTCGATCGATCTGGTTTACGAAGGCCAACCGATTCCACTGGCCCTCTCGGCTGGTGTCGCGGCGTTTCCCGAGCTCCACATCAAAACCGTGAGTGAGCTCTTGTTGTTGGCCGACGAGGCGCTTTACGAAGCGAAAGAAAGTGGGCGCAATCGATGTTTGCTCAACTGTGGTCCGGGTGTCTTCCAAAACACCACCGGCCAAAGGATCACCAGCCAATCGATGACTGGCCCAACACCCGGCGTCGAGGATGCCGCACTCAGGTTACCGCCCAGGATCTTCGGATAAGATGCACGGTGATGCATAAACTGATCACGATTGTTCTCGCCATTGCCTTGCCGTTGGGGTCCGCTGTTCCCGCCACGGCCCAGCCAGTGCGCCTGGAGGCGACCGCCTTCGGGACTCAGGCCGAGGTTGAGGTCCGGGGTCTATCGCGGGAGGAAGCAACCGTTGCCGCACGGGACGCGTTGCACGAGATTTTTGACATTGGGCAGTTGCTTGATCCGGATGGCACGATCGCAGGCGGTCTCGGAATCCTCAACTCGACCAGCGGTGTTGTCGACCTCGAGCCGCGAGTGTCCAATTTCCTGCGTCGCGGTTTACAGTTTTGTCTGTGGACCAACGGTGCTCACGGTCCCCTGGGTGGCGATCTTTATCGGTTGTGGCAGGGTGCCCAAGGAGAGATTCCAAATCCCAATGATCTGCGCGATGCGGTGATCGGCGCCCAATGTAATGCCATCACCCTGACCTTCGGCGAACCGGTCATCCGTGGCCAGCTGAAGCCGGGTAGCCGGGTCGAAGCGATCGCCATGGGACGCGGCTTCGCACTCGATAGTGCTGCTGATGTGCTGATTGAAGCCGGTGTCGACAATGCTCTGCTGGAGATCGGCGGCGTGCGGCGTGCGATAGGTGGAGGTCCAGATGGCCAGGGTTGGTTGGCAACGATCCCAGCAGCGCCGGGCCAAGATAAGCCTATGGACCGCATTTTCTTGCGCGACCAGGCGCTGGCGATTGCTGGCATCCAGCCGATCAAACGCGAGCCGGTCATCCGATTGGTTGATCAACGCACCGGCGTACCCGCCACCGGGGTGGTGATGGTCGCAACCGTCACCGAGCAGGCAATGGACGCCGAGGCCCTGTCAGCGAGCCTCTTTGTCACCGGGCTGCGTGAGGGGCAAATGCGACTCGGTGGACTCGAACCCCGGCCCTCGGTGCTGTGGTTGTTGGGCTTGGGCAAGGGCGATCCCCTGGAGTCGACCTTTCGTTGGTCCGAACTCACCCGGATGCCCCGCCCTCGCCACTAAAGGCCTAGGCTAACTCAACGATCCTCGATGGGTTCGTAGGCGCGCTCTTTCGGTCCAGTGTAAATCTGACGCGGTCGGTTGATGCGGGTTTTGGGATCCTCGCGCATCTCTTTCCACTGTGCGATCCAGCCCGGTAGACGGCCAAGGGCAAACATCACCGTGAACATGTTGGTCGGGATCGTCATCGCGCTGTAGATGATGCCGCTGTAGAAGTCGACATTGGGGTAGAGCTTCCGTTTGACGAAAAACTCGTCCTCCAGCGCCACCTGCTCGAGATTGCGGGCGATGTCGAGCAGCGGGTCGTTCACCCCAAGATCCTCGAGTACCTCGTCTGCAGCCTTCTTGAGGATCCTGGCGCGAGGGTCGAAGTTCTTGTAGACCCGATGCCCAAAACCCATCAGCCGGAAGCCTGACGACTTGTCCTTCGCCATGTCGACATACTTCTGGTAGTTGTCGCCGTCCTCGTGGATCATCTGCAGCATCTCGATGACTTTTTGGTTGGCGCCACCGTGCAGCGGGCCCCACAGTGCGCTGATGCCAGCGGCGATCGAGGCATAGAGGTTGGCCTGACTCGAACCCACCATGCGCACCGTCGAGGTGCTGCAGTTCTGCTCATGGTCGGCATGCAAGATCAGCAACAGGTTGAGCGCTCGTTCGCGCACTGGATTGATCTCATAAGGCTCTGCTGGTACCGCGAACATCATGTGCAAGAAGTTCTCGGTGTAGCTGAGGTCATTGCGAGGATAGATGAAGGGCTGGCCGATCGACTTCTTGTAAGAGAGCGACGCGATCGTGGTCGCTTTCGACAGCAATCGCAAGATGTTGAGGTCGATCCGGTCTTCCTGCATGGCGTTCGGGTAATAGGTCGCCAAGGAGGTCACCATCGACGACAGGATCGCCATCGGGTGAGCGTTCGGCGGATAACCCTCGAAGAGCTTCTTCATGTCCTCGTGGAGCATGCTGTGGTAGGTGAGCCCTTCGTTGAAATCTTCCAGCTGCTGGCGATTGGGCAGTGCGCCGTAGATCAGCAGGTAGCAGACCTCGCTGAAGCTGGCATGTTCGGCGAGTTGCTCGATCGGGTAGCCCCGATACCGCAGGATGCCCTGTTCGCCGTTGATGAAGGTGATGGCGCTGTGGCAGCTGCCAGTATTGCCATAACCCGAGTCAACTGTGATGGCTCGGCTCAGCGAGCGCAGCTTGGAGATGTCGATCCCGACCTCTCCTTCGGATCCGACGACGGTTGGGAGCTCGTACTCTTGACCGTCCAGTATCAGCTTGGCAGTGCCCATCCGTTATCTCCTGGGTCAGCGATCTCGCCGGCCCTTACAAGGAGTCGGAGCGACGAGTTCGCGCAATGTCGATTGAGTGATTCTTCTCGAACGTAAAACCGGACAAGAACAGGTAAGTCTATCGTTTTAGTAGGCTTCGTCGCAAGCAACAGTCGGTGGTTCAGAGGCTGAGACGTTGCGCCAAAACGTTCTGTTGAGAGCTTGGTCTGGCCCCACCCGGAAGTTACTCCGTCGCCTTCCACCGCGCCAGATCTTGTGGCGTATTGAGGTTCAGGAAAAGGCGGTGCGGAGCTCCAAAGGCGGCCAGTGCGTCACCCTCGAGACAACGCACCTGCAGGTCGCCGGCCAGCAGCAGGCGGTGAAGCGCCAATCGGCCGGCAGCAACCGCGGCCGCCAGGGCAGCCAGAGCTGTTGGACGGTAGAGAGCGCAGAGTGGTTCGATGCCGTGCTGCCAGCGGGGTACGTGGGCGTCGTAGTTGTTGCCCAGATCCGGAGCTGCTTCGCTTACTGGGGCACTGGGTCGTTCCAGATCGCCGGGTCGTGCCAGATATTCCAGTAGCTCGGTCGTCACCGCCGGCAAATCACAGGCCAAGGCGAGTAGATCGTGATCCGGATAAACCGCGGCAGCACCGAGCAGGCCAGCTGCCGGACCGCCGCCCGGGCCATCGGGTACTGAGCGCTCGTCGGGCAGCACCCGCCGTCCGCGGTCAGCAATCAACACCTTGTCGGTGACCCTTCGCAACCGGGTGACGGCGCGCTCGACCAAGCTCGAGTCGTCAAGGCGCAATCGAGCCTTGTCGCGACCCATGCGGCGCGAGGCTCCACCCGCCAACACCACTCCGATCACCTGTCGTCGGTCGTTTTTGTCCATACCTTGCTCGGGTGCTGCTAAATGGGCCTCTGTTATGATCGGTGGTCTTGCCACCTTTCAAAGGTGCTGAACCAACTCATACAAACAGCGGAGGAGAGAGATGTTTGCCGTCATAGAGACCGATAAGGGAGATATCCGTTTAGAGCTCACCCCCAACGAGACTCCGATGACCGTGGCCAATTTCGTCAATCTGGCGGAACGCGGTTATTACAACGGGGTCACCTTCCATCGCGTGATCCCCAACTTCATGGTCCAAGGGGGAGATCCTACCGCGACCGGCAGCGGTGGCCCAGGTTACCGTTTCGGAGATGAGATCACCGATCTGAAACATGACAGCCCAGGTACGTTGTCGATGGCCAACGCCGGCCCCGGCACCAATGGCAGTCAATTCTTCATTACGCACCTCGAGACCCCTTGGCTCGACGGCAAACATACGGTGTTTGGCCGCGTGGTCTCGGGCCAAGATGTGGTCAACTCCATCGCTGGTGGCGACGCGATGAAGTCCGTCACCATCGAAGGCGACACCACCGCTCTCATGGAGAGCATGAAAGACCACGTCAACGGCTGGAACGCGACACTCGACGGATAGGTTCGACAGCAAGGCGTCTTGTCGGCTTCTTCGATGGTGCCAACGATGCCTTGAGCGCAGCAGGCACGGGGATAAATCCCCGTGCTAAAAGCTGCGCCGGCTTTAGTCGGCTTCAGCCGGCGTATTTCATAACACGGGCCTTTAGGCCCGTCAGATGTGGGGCGGCCGTCAGCTGGCGGCTTCGTCGGCCCGGGTCACGTGGTGGGCCTTGAGGCCTTTGGGGCTGTCGACAACTTCGAAGCGGACGCGTTCGCCCTCCACCAAGGCCTCACCGGCGACGTCGGTGTAATGAACGAAGATGTCTTGGTCCTCGCCGTTGTACTCGTGCTCGATGAAGCCGTAGCCTTTGGCGAGGCTGTACCACTTCACGGTCCCGATGGCCCAGTCGCCAGATGGCAGGTTCGCATCTGCCAGGCCTCCGACCGCCGTGACAGGAGATGGCGATGAAGGTGCGGCTTCCTGCGACATGATCGGGCTCCTTCCAAGGTGGCTCGACTGCTGGGGCGAAACATCCGCCCGCGTGAGCACCTATAAACATATACGGGGCTCGCGATAAATCGGTCCACACCTGGAGAATGGCGCCTGGAGATCCCGCAAAACCACGCATCGAAAGCTCGGTCGGTCTTGTGGGCTGCGCCGCAGTTCCGGAAACTCGCCGGATCTCCCGCAACATGTCCAAGTTCTTGTGGTGCTAACGCATCCGAGATGCCAGCAGATGCGCAGCTCAAACACGCTCGCTGCTTGCTCGCTCCACAAGACCTCCCTCACCGAGCCGCCTATGGCAAAACGGGATGAGATCTAGAATAGGGCTGGCGCTATCGATCAGGGGGGTAATCGACTGACCAGGGATTGAGGCGGGGGAGGGTGAGAAAGGATGGTGCCGAAGGCCGGACTCGAACCGGCACGGGTATTACCCCACACGGCCCTCAACCGTGCGCGTCTACCAATTCCGCCACTTCGGCAAGAATGCGGAGTCTACAAAAGCCGAGCGTCGAGGACAACTAGCCCGGCAACTTGTTGTGCGTCACCTATCCGTCGGTGGTCCCCCCACCTTCGGTAGCATCACCTTCAGTGGCCTCGCCGGTTGGCTCCAGCGCGTCGAACTCCTCGGTTTCGGCTTGGACGCCTTCATCGGTGCCGTCGTCTTCAGGTAGGGCGCCGACAACTTCTTCGGGTTCCTCGACCTCTTCACCGTCCTGAGTCGCGGCAGCTTCCTCTGCGACAGGGACATCGCTCATCACCGAGCTACCGCCGCCTTCTTTCTGCAAGACGCCGATGACCAGGGTGGTGATGATGAAGCCGACAAAGCCAAAAACTGTCATCTTGTGAAGCAGGGTCGCAGCTCCGCGGGCGCCGAACGCCGTCATCGTGCCGCCGCCGCCGAAGACCGAAAGATCCGCGCCTTTGCCTTGCTGCAGCAAGACGACGAGGATCAAGAAGAGACAGTTAAACACGTGGATCGTGGAAAACAGGTAGATCATGTCCGGAAAACCTCAGGAATGAGTGAGTCAATGCGCTTGGGGCCGGCGGCCTAGCCTAAGACGGACCTTGTCCTGCAACAGGCCTAACCTCGATGCCGGGCGCAAACGTCGATGATATCGAGGAATTTCCCAGAGTCAAGGCTTGCGCCACCAACCAGGAAACCATCAATGTCTCGTTGGGCGATGAGATCCGCCACATTGGAGGGGTTGGCGGAGCCTCCGTAGAGGATGCGAGTGGTCGCCGCACGCTCTTCGCCGACCAATTCGGCGAGGGTCTGACGCAGGAACGCATGCGCTTGTTGGGCAATTTCCGGCGTCGCCACCTCGCCGGTACCGATGGCCCAGATCGGCTCGTAAGCGATTTCGAACGATGCCGGTTTGGAAGCCAAGGCAGCCGTCAGTTGGCGGCGTAACACTGCCAACGTTTGTTCGGCACGGCGTTCATTACCCGACTCGCCGAGACAAATCAACGGCAGCAGGCCGTGGTCGGTGGCTGCCCGCGCCTTACGACCGATCAGTGCGTCGTCCTCGCCGTGGTCTTGCCGGCGTTCGCTGTGGCCACACAGCACCCAGCCGCATCCAGCGTCGGCGAGCTGTGGCCCCGATACGTCGCCGGTGTGGGCGCCGCTGGCGTCAGGGTGCATATCTTGGCCGCCGAGCGAGATGGCGCTACCTTGGATCTGTCGTGCGACCGTCGTCAGCAGCGTTGCGGTCGGGAACAGCACGACATCGGCCGCCCCGGCGCCCTCCAGTTTGGCTGGCAGCCCGCCGGTCAAACCCTGGCATAAAACCTCGGCGTCGCGTCGCAGTAGATTCATTTTCCAATTGCCCGCCGCCACGGGCCGTCTGTTGCCGTTACTCATCATGTGCCTCCGGTCGGCCAGTGTATCTCACTGTCGATCCGCTCTGTCCGGCATGCTCCTTGCTAACCTTGGTCTTTCGAATCCCAACGGGGTCTTCGAATCCCAACGGGCCCGATGTTGCGATTCGGGCACGAGCTTGGACAGGAGCAGACATGTCGTTGCGACTCAGACTTTTTCTTTTGATGGGCGGCTTGGTGGCCGTGTTGGTGCTCGCCCAATGGTGGTTCGTGCGTCTGCTGACCCGCGACCTTTCTTCTGAACTCGACGTTGTGGTCACGTCGGTAGGCGAGTCGATGGTAGCAATGTTCAAGAGTTCAGATTTTGATCTCGAGAAAATGTTGCCCGGCGAAGGTCTGAAATCTTGTAGCGGTGACGACTGCGCGGAGATGGATTTTGAAACTCAGGTCAAGCTTGTGGAATGTTTGGTCGGCGACTGCGAAGACCTGGAGATGACCCGGCGCATCGTCCGCATCAATGGCAAGGAGGTGATCGACGATCATCCGCCCCAAGTCATCCATCAACGGGTCGACAGCTCGGCGTCTCAGCAGGGCAGCCGCGTGCTCATCGAGCGTTATCGTACCGAGCCTGTCAGCGGCCACGGATCCGCTGCGGCGACAACGAAGGACGCTGTGGAGGATTCGCAGGTGCCGGCCATCCCTGCCGACAGAGACCGGCCCGTCCTCGAAGACGGCTCACATTCCGCTGACGAGCACAGTTCCAGCCACAGCTACGCCTACGTCATCAACGATGAGGACAGCACGTTGTCTCAGCAGTTGGTGCTCGAACGCTTCGAAGAGCAGCTCAGTGAGCATGTCAAAATCCATGTCGAGCACAAGGACGGTGACCAGTTCTTGTGGATGGGCACCCCCAGCTCCGGTCACCGTGTGCGTATTCCGCGACAAGGTTTTGCCGATAAGTTGGAGCGCTTTTCCCAGCGATTGGTGTTCGGTTCGTTGGGCTTCTTGGTCCTCGGCTTGATGATCGTGGCCGCGGTCTCCCATCGTGTCACGACGCCCTTGCGGCAGCTCTCGGGGGCGGCCCGCCAAGTCGGCACCGGGGCGCTTGGTACCCAGGTACCCGGACGTGCCGACGGTGAGGTCGGCGAGGCGATTCAAGCGTTCAACCGCATGTCCGGCCAACTCGCCGAGCTCGACACCCGGGCCCGCGCCGCCGATGCCCACCAACACCTCGGCGAAATTGGCGAGATCGCTCGCGGGCTCGCCCACACCTTGCGCAATCCTCTGAATGCTCTGGGTTTGTCCGTAGAAGAGCTGGCCGTCCAGGCGGACGGTGCCGGTGGCGCTCGAGCCGCGACCGCAAGCCTGGCCGAGTCGGCGCGGCGGCAAATTCGTCGTATCGACAGCAGTATCCGTTCCTTCCTGGTCCTCGCCAGCCAGAGCGGTGGTGTGGTCGGTGCTGTGGATCTTCGCGAGCTGATCGAAGATGTGGGTCTCGAAGCGTTACAAGACAGCCGGGGTGCATTACAAGAGGGCCCGTGTGTGAAACTCGACCTCCAGGTGGCAGCCGATCTGCCGCCGTTGTGTGGCGTCGAGCCTGAACTGCGGGCGGTGCTACAGGCGTTGGTGGTCAACGCCGTTGAAGCCTCCCCCGCGGGTGGTCGGGTCACCGTGCGAGCGTCCTTGGATGATCCCGCCGAGAAGAGGCTGCGGATCGAAATCGACGACGAGGGGAGCGGCCTGCCGCCGGAGGTGCGGGAGCGCCTCTTCACCCCCCACCTCACCACCAAGGCTAACGGTTCCGGCATGGGCCTTTTCCTGGCTCACCGCATCGCCACCAATCGTTACGGAGGCCAACTCGAGCTGGTCGACCGCGACCCGGTCGGTACCCGCGCCGTGCTCGAGCTCGGCGAGCGCACAACCGAACCGCCGGGTGCTGGTCGGGCGGACACAAGGCCCGCCCCTACACCGAATGGTGGTCGGGCAGACCGGAGGTCCTCCCGTACACCGCCGGACGGGGGCTGGTTTCAGGAGCTGTGATGAGTGAAACACGTGTCCTAGTGGTCGAAGACGACGGCGACCAGCGTCAACTGGTGTCGAGTATCTTGCGCTCTCGCAACTACCTGGTCGCCGAAGCCGACTCCTTGGCTGCTGCTCGCACCGAGCTTTCTGCCTCACCAGTCGATCTGGTGCTCTCCGATTGGAAACTGCCCGATGGCGACGGCACCGAACTGCTGAAAGACGTGCGTACCGAGCACCCCGAAGCGGCGTTTATTACTGTCACCGCCTATGGCACCATTGCTCGCGCCGTCGAGGCGATCCACCTCGGTGCTGATGACTATCTGGCCAAACCTTTCGAGCGTCAGGCCTTGCTGTTGGCGATCGAGAAAGTGCTGCGCTCCAGGCGGCTGGAAGACGAAAATCGGCGTCTCGCCGAAGCCCTCGGTGAGCGTGACCGCCTGGTCGATTTGGTTGGCAGCGCTCCCAGCATGCAGCGCCTGTTTCGCCAAGTCGAGAAGCTGGCGGCTACCGATGCCACCATCCTCCTCACCGGCGAGAGCGGCACCGGCAAAGAGCTGGCTGCCCGCGCTTTACATGCTTTGTCCCGCCGCGCCGCGCAGCCCTTCGTGCCGGTCAACTGCGCTGCGATCCCCGAGGGGTTGCTGGAGTCCGAGTTCTTCGGCGTCGAAAAAGGGGCCTACACCGGTGCCGATCGCTCCCGTGAGGGTAAGTTCGAAGCCGCCGACGGAGGCAGTCTGTTTCTAGACGAAGTGGGCGAGTTGCCGATCGCCATCCAGCCCAAGCTGCTGCGGGTGCTACAAGAAGGGCGTTTCAGCCGTGTCGGTGGTGCTCGCGAGCAGTCCTCGGACGCCCGTTTGATCGCCGCCACCAACCGTGATCTGGCGGCCGAAGTCGAGCGTGGTGGATTTCGCGAGGATCTTTACTATCGCCTCAATGTGGTGCCCTTGAGGATGCCGCCCTTGCGCGAACGCCGCGAAGATATCCCGCGCCTGGTTGAGCATTTTACCGCCCGTGCCGCCCGCCGCCATGGGATCGCCGTGCGTCCTTTTCCCCGTCAGCTCATGAAGCGTTTGCTCGACTACGGCTGGCCTGGCAACGTCCGTGAGCTCGGCAACGCCGTCGAGCGCTTGTTGCTGCTGGCCGAAGATGGCCACGCTTCCGTCGAGGATCTGCCCCAGGACATGGCCTTGCGTCCCAAAGCCGCCAGCGGTTTCCGCCTACCTCCTGGTGGCATCTCTTGGGAGTCTCACGAGCGCGCCTGCCTCTCCCAAGCCCTCGAACAGGCCAATGGCAACCGCGCCCAGGCTGCTCGTCTGCTCGAGCTGCCGTACAAAGCCTTCCTCTACCGGCTCGAGAAACATGGTCTGGAGTAGGGAGCTGAGGCAAGAATCCTCCTGCTCATATCGGCAATCGTCTCTCCATATCAGGAGGTGGATGCGATTCGATTCCGGGCTGTACCCCCTCCCAGGCGTGGCACGGTCATTGCTCATAGGCAGGGTATCGACAGTTCTTAGCCAGAGACCCCTGCCAATCCCATCAGACCTGACCTTCCCGAGACCAACCCTTCCCAGGAGGACAATCCATGAAAGCCATCCACGCCATCCTCGCCGTTGCTATCGCCAGCCTTATCGGCTCTGCCTTCAGCTTTGCCGACGAAGACATCCACATCAAGAGCAACATCCAGATCAAACTCGACGGTGACGCCGAGTTGATCTCCATTGACGCCGCAGACCTCGAAATAGGTGAGACCCACGAGAGCTACACCGACTCTGGCAAACGCGTCTTGCTCACCCGTACCGATGAAGGCCTCGAGCTCGAAGTGGACGGCAAGCGCATCGACGTTGGCATGTCTGGTCTCCACGGCGAGCACGGCGAAGGTCATCACTCGGTCTTCGTCCATGGCGATTCCGACGCCAAAGTCATCATCAAGAGCCTCGATGGCCACGGCAAGCACAGCCAACGGTATGCCTTCATCCAAGGTGATCACGACTGCGAAGGCGACGAAGACTGCGACCATGGTCTACACCATTGGATCCAAGCGGGTGACGAAGATGTCGACATCGTCATCGAGCGCATCGGCGCCGCCGAACATCTCGAAGCCTCCGGCGTCCTCGACGACCTCGACGACGAAACCCGTCAACGCATCCTCGACACCTTGAACGAGATGCATCCTCGCATCATCAAGAAGAAGATTGTTGTGCACGAAGAAGTGCACGAAGGGGTCAACTGATCTCCGGCTAGATTTGTCGGGGTGCTGCTGCGTCCGTAGCGACCCGTGGGATCGCCAAAAACATCGGAAGCCAAGCTTCCGATGTTTTTGGGTCCGGGGCTTGGGACGCATCACGTTTGGGGGGATGTCTGAGTGTAGAGGTCTGTAGGGGAGGGCCTTGTGTCCTCCCTTCTAGGATCCAGGGGGCAATGAGTCGTATAAGCTACGAGTGAGTAAGCTACTTGGCTCGTAGCTTAATGAGTTGAGTTGAGCGGCCTTATCGCATGATGTCGGGTCGCCGATGCGTGGCTACTGCCTGGAGTTTCGCGGCTACTCAAGCTAGTGAAATGTTTGATTATTTCGTCTAATCAATCGCACATTGGTCTTTTTGACCTGGGTAGAGCGCTCAAAAGTCCTGCCCAAGGCTTTCCGGACCGTCCTGGCAGTCTTTGGCAGAATGCCAAAAGGCCTGCGGACCGTCCCAGAGGTCTTTGGCAGAATGCCAAAAGGCTTGCGGACCGTCTTGGCGGTCTTTGGCAAAATGCCAAAAGGCTTGCGGACCGTCCCGGAGGTCTTTGGTAAAACGCCAAAAGGCTTTCGGACCGCCCCGGAGGTCTTTGGTAAAACGCCAAAAGGCTTTCGGACCGTCCCGGAGGTCTTTGGTAGAACGCCAATAACGGGTGGGTTGATCAAGACCGTTATTTTCAAGGATGAAAAGTCCACGTGGGGCAGCTCCTCACCCCCGCCGGAGTGGGGAACCGAGGTAAGTGTGTGCCGCGATAGTCTCGACGGATGGCGGCTCCGGGCAGCTACGAACCCACGAACCGATACCCCGCCTTCCTCGACGTCAAGATATACCGTGGCGACGCCGGGTCTTCTTCCAGTTTCTTGCGCAGCACCGCGATGTGGGTATCCACCGTACGTGACGTCACCGCTGACTCATAACCCCACACCTCCCGCAGCAGCTCCAGTCGCGACACCACCGAACCGCGGTGACGGACCAAGGCGATTAATAGATCGAGCTCCTTTGGGGCCAGCTCTACCGGTCGACCCACACGGGTCACGGTGCGGGCGGCAGGATCGATCTCGACGTCACCAAAAGTCTCGACGGCGCGGGTCGGCTCGTCGGCCGGTGGTGCGCTTCGACGCAACAGCGCCTCGACGCGGGCCAGCAACTCGAGTAGTCCAAAAGGTTTGGTGACGTAGTCGTCGGCACCCAGCTTGAGGCCGCGGACTTTGTCGGTCTCTTCGCCGCGGGCGGTGAGGATGAGAATCGGCATGGTGCAGCCGGCTCGACGGGCTTCGCTCAGCACCCGGAAGCCATCGAGACCGGGCAACATGAGGTCGAGGATCACCAGGTCGGGGGTGGTGGCGGTCAGACGTTCGAGGCCGCGGGTGCCGTCGTCGGCTACGTCGACGCTGTAGCCTTCGATCTCGAGGTTGTTGCGCAAGCCGAAGGCGAGATCGGGGTTGCCTTCGATCACCAGAATGCGGGCGGGGTCATCGGCATGGTTCATGTGGGGGTCTCCGGAATCCGAGGCTGGGCGGGTAGCTCGATGACAAAACAAGCGCCGCCGCGCTCGCCGGGTTCGATCGACACTCGTCCACTTTGCCGAGCGACCAATTCGTGGACCACGGCGAGGCCAATGCCGGTGCCGGAAACGGCGGAGCGGCGGTCGCGTTCGAGGCGGTGGAAGCTGCGCCACACGCGTTGTCGCTCGCGCTGGGGAATGCCCGGGCCTTGGTCTTCAATGGATAGGCGTATCCAGTGCTCGTCACGGTGCTCGATGCGGATACGGATCTCCTGCTCGGGCGGGCCGTATTTGACCGCGTTGTCGAGTAAATTGAGCAAGATCTGGCGCATGGCATCCTCGTCGACGGCGACAGTGGGGTCATCGACGGTGTTCGTCGTGTCTTCGATGAGGAATCGAATCGGGCTCTGGCCGACCACCGGCTCGAAGTCGCGCACCAGGGTGCGGACGAGGGAGCCAAGGGCATGGGGTCGAGGGCTGAGCTCGATGGCGCCACGCTCGCCACGAGAGAATTGCAGGATGTTTTCCACCAGGTGGCTGAGGCGGCGGGCTTCTTGATCGATGATCCTGAGACTACGGTCGCGCTCGGCGTCAGAGCGGACCCGGCCGAGGATGAGGGTTTCGGCGAACATGCGGATCTGGGTCAGGGGAGTGCGTAACTCGTGGGAGACCCGCGAGACAAAGTCGGAGCGTAAGCGGGTGAGATCACGGGAGCGTCGCAGTTGGATGATGGCGGCCACCAACAGGCCCGCCGTGAGTAACAACAGGCCACCGAGGGTGGGCAATAGGGAACGGGGCAGGCCACCGATGATCAAGTGTGGGGCGGCGTCGGGATCGAGAGCGACGGTCACGGTGGTGCCGTCGAAGATGCCGTCATAGAGATCGCCGTAGGGCACGGCGACGGTCAGGACGGGAGCGTAGGGACGCTGATCAGGCCACAACCTTTGCCGGCCATCCCCTCGTTAGGCTGTCGCGAGCGTCACAGTCCTCTGAAATCACAGGAAAGGAAGTGTCATGGAGATCGATTCGAAGTTTATGCGAGGGTTGTTCGCTTGTGCTGTCCTGTGGCCTGTAGTGCTGTGGAGCGTGGCGGCGCAACCCGCGCAGGCCCAGCCGCCGGAAGAGTTCCACAACCTGAAGGTGCTGCCCAAAGACATTTCGAAGGACGAGCTGATCGAGACCATGCGCGGTTTCTCGATGGGGCTCGGGGTGCGTTGTCTTTACTGCCACGTCGGCAGCGAAGAAGCCAAGTCGGTGTGGGATAACGACTTCGTGAGTGACGACAAGCCTGCCAAACAGACGGCACGGATGATGATGCAGATGATGCGGGAGATCAACCGCTCTCATCTACCCAAGCTCGACAAGCCGGCGACTGAGTTGCTGAAAGTCAGCTGCGCTACCTGCCATCGCCGCCAGACCCGTCCCATGAGGTTGAGTCAGACCTTGGCGACCACGCTAGAGACCGAGGGTGTGGAGGCCACGGTGGCTCGCTACCATGAGCTGCGTGAAGAGCATTACGGTAGCGATGCGTACGACTTCAGCGATCGTTCCCTGCGCGAGCTGGCGAGCACGTTGTCGAAGAGCGGACGCCCTGAAGATGCGCTGGTCTTTGTTCGCCTGAACCTCGAGCTCTATCCGGAGTCATTGCGCAGTCACGTGACGCTGGCCGAGCTGTTGCTCGAGACTGGCGATAAGCCGGGGGCGCTGGCGAGTTATGAGCGGGCGCTGGAGCTGGTCCCAGGGGACGAGTATTTGATCGGAAAGATCGAGGAATTGAAGGCCGTCAATCCCTAGCCGCGCAAGGCAGTGCGTCCTGGTGCCGAAAACCGAGCCAGCACGAGGAGTGTCACCTCAGCCCCACCTTAAACTGTGCCGTCATGAAGTGCTCGAGAACCTCTTCCGGACCTGGCTCGACCTGATTGACTGAGATCAGACTCAGTCCGAGGTCTCGGATCCGCGCGAGTAGCCCTTGAAGTGCGGCTTGATCGGCGATCAACCCTGAGAGGATGGTCCGCCCGTGCTTTTCCGTCAAGACCAAGTCGTCGAACCAAGCGCTGCGTCGGACGTCTAGTCGGCTTCCCAGGACGATCCTGTAGTAGGCCCCCTCGAGAACCTGACCTAGCTCCTTGACTCGTGCGTCCAGCAACTTCTCCCCTTGATGAAGGACTGCCACCCGGCCGCAGACGGTGGAGACCGTGGCAGGTTGTTTCGTCGCCACCAGGACGGCTCGCGCCCGAGTTTCTGCCAGTCGTTGAAGCCGAGCGTAGACAGTGACGCTGGCCGCGGGATCCAATCCCGCCATTGGCTCATCAAAGAGCAGAATCCGCCTCTCGCTGAAGAGCGTATGGACGAGCGCGACCCGCCGTTGGATCTCGAGAGGTTGATCAGCCAGGATCTCTTTTCGCTTCTGCCATAGATCGAGTGCCCGCATCGCGGGTGCGATTTCTTGGGATTCGTTTGCATTCAGGTGTTCGATCAGCGGCAATGAGGGATCCAGGTCCGGACCGTCATACGGATAGGCCGCCACGTGAGAGAGGGCCTGCTCGCGGTCTGTGGCTACGTCGTGACCAGCCAGGACGACGCTGCCCTCGGTTGGCTCAATTTGTCCAGTAATCAATTCGAGGGCGGTGCTCTTTCCTGAGCCGAGCCGCCGCAAGAGGCCGATCACCTGACCTCTCGAGACGGTGAGAGAGAGCTCTGTGAGAGCCTTAATCGACGAGCTTCCTGGCCTCGGGAAGGACTTGCTCAGGCCGTGCGTTTGAAGTGGCTCGTGGTTCGTCACACTCATGGGTAGACGATACTGATCGGATCTGCCTTCAGCATCACCCCATCGGGTGATTTCGGAGAATGACTTCGCGACCAGGACGCCAGCCGTCAGATAATCTTTGCTGTCGCGGGCGTGGCGATCGGGTCGGTGCTCCCTACCGTGGTCGTCAGGAGAGATCTCCGAGTCCTACGGAATGGTCCCAAGGTTTTCCAGAACAAGAGCCCTGCGAGGAAGCTCGCCGAGGCGCCGACGATCAGCATCGAGCGCCCGACGGCGGACGGATCTCGGAAGCCGTAGTCGGTCAAGAGTGCCACGAGGGTGGGACCCAGGCCGAGGCCGATGAGGCTGGAGAGCAAGGCGTTGACTGCCGCGGCCTGAGCGCGCATCTCGTTAGGCACCATCTCGGACAAGGCGGATGTCGCCGCGCCATGATCGAAGGAGCCGAAGAAGATTAACGGAGCCAAAAAAAGGAGGCTCAAGCCGGCGCTCGGCATGACCGGGAACAAAACGGAAGTGGCAACCAGCCCTATGCTGGACGCCAAGCAGATACGGAGATTGGCGTCTTCCAGACCATTCCGGGCCAATTTCTCAGCCAGCCAGCCGCCGGCAGGCATGGCAAGAGGGCTTGTGAGGAGAATCAGGAGGCCGACCGCCAAGCCCGCTTGGGCGACTGGCTCGATGTCGCGGCCCGGCAATACCTCGCCGTGCGTGCGGACGAAGAAGGCCGGCAACCAAAGAAATATGGCTTGGATGCTCGCGGCGTTCAAGGCCCGTGCGAAGTAGAAGCCGAGCAGAGTTCCACGGTTCCCGCGGGCGTAGGAAAGCAGCAGCTCGAATCGCCTGGGTGGCGTGGCTTGGCGCCGTTTCGCCGCTGGGTGCGTCAACTCACGCCGGGTCGGTTCTCGCACCGCCAGAAGGAGTACGGCGATGGCGGGCCCCGGCAGACTCACCAGGAGGAAGATCATCCGCCAAGGTCCCAGCGTCTGCAGGAGCCCTTCCGAGGCCTGATTCCCCGTCAGTCAGTGGAGCAGCAGGCCGCCTCCCAGCAGGCCAAGGCCACCTCCGAGAGGTCTCCCGAGCTGCACGACGGACATCGCGAGCGGGAGAAGAGATCCGACAATAGCGAGATCGCGGCCGGGAAGAGACCGGCTTCACCGATACCCACTCCGACCCAATCTCTCCCCGAGCTGCTTGCTTTTTGCGAGTTGGCCGAGCATCGTGTGAGCGCGTTGCACCAGGGTCGTCGCCATAGCGGCCATTACAGGCAGTCCGCGAGCCAGGGCCACCGACCTGACCTCCTCTAGAGGCCTCTTCGCATCGATCGGCTTGCCCAGAGCCAACGACGCGAATCCTAGCTGGAGGTTGGCGATCATGCGGAACGTCCAATTCTCTCGCGAGAGCTTGGCCGGAATCCCCTTCGACAAGGTCGCGGCTGCCGCTTGCGCGAGATCCACTGCACGGGCGGCCTGGCCGGTGCGCAGCTCCACCACGGACCGCGCAGTCATCACCAGCCCGAGCTTGCTTGTCTTGTCGGCCGACCGCCAAAGCTCCTCGGCTCGCTCGAGCGGCGCTTCAAAGCGATCCAACTGCCCTGTTTGGATCAGGCACCAGGCGTGGTAGAAGGCGAGCTTGGGGCTCGCCAACCGCTCGACCTCCGGCAAGGCGTCCAGCCAACGCTGGAGCGTGTGGAGATCGTAAGTGCGCATGATCAGGGAAAGCGCATGCTTGCGAAGCAGCGATGCTGCATGTTGCCACAGCTCTCCCGCGATAGCGTGCCGGATCGCCCCTTCTACATCTCCCTCTGCTTCATACCAGCTGCTGGCTCTCAGGCGGAGGTCCGTGGCTTCCTTGGCGGCCGGGGGAGAGTGGTGGCGGAGTAGATCCGCGAATAGATGATGGTAGCGGTACCATCGGCGCTGGTGGTCCAGCTGGACGACAAAAAGATTGGACCGCTCCAACTCCTCGAGCATCTCTTGTCCCCGGCCCAGACCGGTAACGGCATCGCACAAGGGACCCCTCAGGCGATCGAGGAACGAGGTTTTGCGGAAGAACTCCCGGACACGGACGGGCTGGCGCGCCAGCACTTCTTCCATGAGGTAGTCCATGATGAAGCGGTCTTCGCCGGTGAAGCCGTTGACGAGGTCGGCAACGTCGTCGGCGTCCTGCAGCGAGATCGCCGCCATCTGGAGGCCCGCCACCCATCCCTCGGTGCGGCGCTCGAGCGCGCCGATATGCTCGGCAGAGAGTCGAAGGCCTTGCACTTCCTTGAAGTATTGCTCGGTCTCTTCAGGAGTGAATCGCAGCTGGGCGTCCCGGATCTCCACCAGCTCGTTTTGGGCCCGCAACCGTGAGAGAGGCATCGCCGGATTGACCCTGCCGGCGACGACCAGATGCATCTGGGGCGGCATGTGGTCCAAGATGAACGAGAGAGCTTCTGGAACGGCAGTGCCCGAAATGAGGTGGAAGTCGTCCAGCACCACGACGACATCTTCCTCAAGCTCGCCGACCTCGTTGAGGAGGGAGGTCAAGAGACCGTTGGTGGCAGGGGGGGACGGTGCCGAGATCGACGCGAGGATGTCCTTGCCGAAGTCTTGGCGCAGGCGCTGAAGAGCGGACACGAGGTAGCACAGAAACCGCAGCGATTCGCTGTCCTCGGCGTCGAGGGAAAACCAGGCACAGCGGCTTGGCCATTGCTTCGCGATCCAGTTGCTCAACAGGGTCGTCTTGCCCGATCCGGCGCGGGCCGAGACGAGCGTGAGCTTGCGCTCCGCGCCCTCCTGGAGCCGTCTCTCGAGACGGCTCCGTTGCACCACTTCGGTGCGGACAGGTGGCACGGCGACCTTGGTGTTCAGTAGCTCCATATCTCCTCGAGGTGCTGCCTAGGACCCGGGAAGCCTACTACCTGTGCCGCCGAGATCTGCTCCAGCCGGGAGCGTTCTCGAAATCACCCGGTGAAATCACCTGACAGGGTGATGTTCGGGCGCGGAGGCGTCTTTACGATGTTCTCGACACGGACATCTCTACGATGTCTTCGACGCTGACAACGGGCTTCACACTACCGGTTTACCCCAGGAGAAACAAGATGATCAGGTTTGCAGCACTGAGGGTTCTTGCGACGATAGCGATGGCGAGCTCCGTCGCTTCCGCCCAGCACGACTTCGACTCCGAGGCCTCGGTGGGTTGCGCGTGGGAGACGGCGGAGTTCCGGTTCCTGGACGACCCAGAGCAGCTCCGCCCCGTGGCGGGCGCCGCTGCTGATTGCATCTACCTCGCGGACGAAACCGCCACGAGGCTGGGGGGCTACCACGCGCTTCTCATCGAGCAGCCCGAGGTTTTTTCTCCACCCGGAATCCGAGTACAAAGGCATCCAGCCGGACGCCCTCAAACGCCTCGCGGACGACTTCGTAACCCGCGTCACAACCGAGTTCCAGGGAACCTACGAGATCACCGGCAAGGCTGGCCCGGGAGTGCTCCACGTCAAGTGGGCGCTCACCAATCTCCAGCTGAAGTACAAGTGGTCCAAGAATCCGATGTCCTACACGCCGGTCGGGGCGGTGGTGAACGGCGTCAGGAAGGCCGTTAGCGGGGATATCACCAAGAAGGCCGCGCTGAAGGGAGTAGCGATCGAGGTCGAATTGCTCGATGGCCAGACCGGAGAGCGCCTCGCTGCCATCGTCGAGTCGCGGCACAGGCGATACGAGCCGACGTCTTGGACGGAGCTCGAAGAAATGATGCGTATCTTCGGCAAGCGTCTCAAGTGCCGCCTCGACAACGCTCGCCTACCCCGAGAGCAATGGATCGACTGCATGGAGACGTTGGTCGTGTCCGCCAAGAGCTGACTCGCAAGCAGCTTGGCCCCTTTTGCAGACAACTGTTCGGTGCGCCGTGCGCCCGAGCGATAAACATGAAAGAGGTAAGAAATGAGAAAACTCAAGATGATCACGATCTCGATACTGACCCTGTCGGCGACAGTCGCCTTCGCCCAGCGGCCCGACCCGGCGCAGCTGGCGCTGCAGTACTCGCAAGCTGCGAAGCAGAACGCCGCCATGCTCGCCCAATACAGCTGGAAGATGCGGACTGAGGTAAATATCACGGTCAGGGGCGAGGCCAAGCAGGTCGTCAAGCTCTACGAGATCCGTGTCGATCTCGACGGCAGGCCGCAGAAGACGGAGCTTACGGCTCCTCGAGCACCGGCCGAGCCGTCGAAGCGGAGTTTCGGTATCCGGACCAGGATCAAGAACGCGAAGAAACAGGAGAAAGTTGCGGAGTACAAGCGGTGGGCGGGCGAGCTCTCCGAGTTGGTGGAGAGCTACACGACTCCTTCGGCCGGCACCATGTTCGACTTCTATGCCAAGGCGACCTACACGCCAGTTGAGAACGGCTTGGTGGAAGTCAAGGGACGCGACTTCCTACAGCCCGGCGACAGCGTGACCTTCGTGATCGACGCGGCCACCAAGGCTCCACGCAGCTTTGCCTTCAAGACCCGACTGAGTCAGGACACAGTGCAGGGGAACGTGGAGTACGGCCAGGCGCCCGCTGGTCCGCGATACGCGGAGCGGACGACGGTCAACGTGCCCGCCAAGAGTGTCACAGCGAAAGTAGAAACTTACGACTATAGGAACTCATGATCATGCGACATATCAAATTTTTGTCCACGACAGGCATCGCGGCACTCCTCATGTTCGGGGTCGCCTCCTCCGAGGCGCAACCGACCGAGTGGCCGCGAGTCAAGACCCACGACGGCGTCGAAGTTGTTTTCCACCAGCCGCAGATCGACAGCTGGGTTTTCTATACTCAACTCGAAGCCCGATTCGCGGTCGAGGTGACCCCAAAGGGCTCGGGCGAGGCGGTTTTTGGCGCGCTAAGGGTCCGCGGCGCCACGCGGACCGACCTAGAATCGAGACGGGTCCTGCTCACCGACATCGAGGTCGTCGAGACAAGCTTCCCGACTCTTGACGCCGAGCAGAAACAGAAATGGGACCGCTGGCTTGCCAGCAACTTGCGACAATCTCCTCAGGACATTTCGCTCGACGAGATCCTGGCCTACCTCGAGCATACCGAGGCGACCGCCGTCGCCGTCCAGCCACCGATCGCGGCTGTTTCCCGCAACGCGGAGAACGGCGACGGGTCGCGCGGAGGTGCGCCAACCGCCGCCGGCCTGGCGATGGAGCCGCCAGCGATCTATTTCAGCCAGAAGCCGGCGATCCTCGTTATCGTCGATGGCAAGCCGGCTCGCTATCCCGTCGACGGAACCGACCTGGCGTTCGTGGTCAACACCAACTGGCCTCTCTTCTTCGAGAGCTCGACCGAACGCTTTTATCTACTCAACGCAGACTCCTGGCTGACGTCCGCAACCCTGGAGGGGCCGTGGAGCTTTGCCTCCCGGCTGCCGGCGGACCTGAGCCGGCTGCCGGCCGAGGAGCAGTGGGCCGAGGTACGGGAAAATGTGCCGGGGCGTAGAATTCCGGCCGAGGAAGTGCCGGTCGTTTTGATCAGCACGGAGCCGGCGGAGCTGATCCTGGTCGCCGGTCCACCGGACCTGCAGATCATCCCCGGTACCGGCCTCTTCCACGTGACCAATACCGAGAGCGACCTCTTCGTCGCCAAGAGCGACGGCCGCTACTACTACCTGGTGTCTGGACGTTGGTTCGTCGCCGAGGATGTCCGGGGTCCCTGGAGCTTCGCCACCCCGAAACTGCCGGCTGGTTTTCAGCAGATCCCGGTCGACCACCCGCGCGGCCGTGTCTTGGCGTCGGTACCGGGCACCGCGCAGGCCAGGGAAGCGGTACTGCTAGCGCAGATGCCGACCAAGGCGATCGTCAAGCGCCACGAGGCGACCGCCGAGGTGGTCTACCAGGGACCGCCCGAGTTCTCGTCGATCGAAGGGACGACGATGGCCTACGCCGCCAACACCTCGTCCGACGTGCTCAAGATCGGTAGTCGTTTCTACCTGTGCTTTCAGGGCGTCTGGTTCGTCTCGTCGAGTGCCAACGGTCCCTGGGTGGTGGTCGACAGAGTGCCCGATGTGGTCTACACGATCCCTGCGTCGAGCCCGGTCCATCACCTCACGTACGTCTACGTGTATGACTCGAGCCCCGATGTCGTCGTGGTGGGCTACACCCCCGGCTACTCGGGCGTCTACGTGTCTTGGGGCTGCGTTGTGTACGGCACCGGCTACTACTACCCGCCGTACGTTCGATGGGGCGCCTACCCGGTCTACTACCCGTACCCCTACAGCTACGGTGCGGCGGCGTTCTACAACTCGGCGACCACAACCTATACCCGCGGTGCAGTGGCCTACGGACCCTACGGCGGTGTCGGACGGGCAGCGGTCTATAACCCGGCGACAGGCACTTACGCCCGGGGCGTCTCCGCCTGGGGGCCCGCCGGAAGCACGGCGGCCTACCGAGCGTACAACCCACGGACCCAAACGTCTCGCGCCGGCTACCAGTCGGCCAACGCCTATAGCCAGTGGGGCGAGAATGTGGTTCGGCGAGGCGACGACTGGGCCCACACCGGGCACTACAGCGATTCCCGGGGTACCGTCGCCGGCTATGAAACCTCTCGCGGCGGCGCGGGCGTAGGCGCCCGGACCGACGAGGGCAGGGCCGGCGTTGCCAAGGGCGCAGGCGGCAGTCTCTACGCCGGCAAGAATGGCAACGTCTACAAGAGGAGTGACAACGGTTGGAGGAAATACGAAGACGGCGGTTGGAACCAGGTCGAGAGATCAGGAACCAGACAGCTCGACGCTGAAGCCCGGGCCCGCGCCCAGGGGTCTGAGCGTGGCCAGAGGAGCAACGCCCGTGGCTCGCGAGGCGGTCGTCGAGGGCACGGGTAGTCGCTGACCGTCGCCGCGTCCTGTCGCTCGGTGCCGCTGCTTGCCGAGCTTCAGGTCGCAAGCCTTGCTTCGCACAGAGCGTCGGGCTGGATCGATCTAGCTACCGATCCAGGTGGTCAATGGCAGTACCTCGCAGCGGTCGCCAATCGCCGCTGGACCGGCGCCGGGGCGGATTCGGACGAGGGCGGTGCCGCGACCATAGGAGACGACATCGTGGGAGCCTTCGGGCGGGAAGGGCCGGACCCGCAAACGAGCGTTCTCGAAGGTGACGGCAGCGGCCAGGAAACGGTCCTTGCCTTTGCTCGGTGGCAGGGGTTGCTCGAGGGTGCCTTCCAAGGCACCCTGCCAGAAGCCGCCGGGGAGTCCCTGAAGGCGTTCGAGCACGGGCTTGACGAATAGCCAGTAGGTCACCATCACCGAGGCTGGGTTGCCGGGTAGGCCGAAGACCCAGCCGCCGGTATGGCGAGCCGTGACCAGAGGTTTGCCGGGCTGGATCGCAACGCGGTCGAACAATTGTTCGCAGCCGAGCTCGGCGAGGACGTCTTCCACCAAATCGTAGTCGCCCATCGAAACGCCGCCACACAACAAGAGGACGTCGGACTGCAGGCCAACAGAGATACGTTCGCGCAGCGCGCCGGCGTTGTCGGGGGCTGTCCCCAAGGAGTGGAAGTCCAAGCCTGAGACGCGACCGGCGGCGAGCAGAAACGAGGTGTTCGAGTCGCGAAGCTGACCCGGTAAGGGTTCGGTTTCCGGGGGCACCACCTCGTCGCCGGTGGTCATCACAGCGACGGTGGGGATGCGGTAAGTCGGCACTTCACCATAACCGTGGGAGGCGAGCAAGGAGATTGCACCGGGGGTCAGATGGCTGCCGGCGGGTAGCAGCGGTGCACCGCTGCGGACGACTTCACCGCCAAGTCGGATGTGAGCACCGGCCTGGGGTGAGATGTTGAAAACAACGGTCTCGCGGCCACCGTCGGTGGCTTCGATTGGAATCACCCGGTCACCGCCAGGGGGCACCACCGCGCCAGTCATGATTTTGGCGGCGGCGCCCGGCTGGAGTTCGATCTCGAGGGGTTTGCCGGCAGCTGCGGTGGCGACCACTGGCAAGGGCTCCCCTGCGGCCACGTTGCCATTGCAGACGTAACCGTCCATCGCTGACACGTCGGCCTGAGGCATGTCCACTGTCGCCTCGAGGGCCACGGCGAGGGCTCGTCCCGTCGCCTCGATCCGCGGTGTTGGCCGTGACGGCAACGTCTGCAACCGATGTTCGATCGCGGTCCAAGCCTCTTCTGGTGTCAGCATCCGCTTACCTCCTGGTGTTATACTTGCCCTGCCCTTTTGCAAAGCTCGTCCCGAGATTCGATCCGTGATAACCAGCGAGCCCTAGGCTCTCGTGACCAGTAGCCTTAGGCTGTCACAACTATCGTGGTCTTCGAGTTCGGGGTCTTAGAACTTAGGGTCTCTCGAACTTGAGGATCTAGAGTTAGTCTCGACGCGTTTCCAGCCCGCTAACATCGATGCTCGTCAACCCCCCGCTGTTGGGATTTGAGTTGGGAGGCGAAGGATCGTTGCAAACCAGCCGATGGGGAAGAGTCCATGGGGAGCGCCCATGGCACCGAGTCCATGGGAAAGACTTTTCAATACCGAGAGACTCTCGAGGATACAGCCCTCTCTGAGATGTTCGCGACCATCTACCGGCACAAGGTGCCGGGGATGATCGAGATTTCGCGTGACGAAGCCGTCAAACGCATTTATATCAACGAAGGCAATGTGATCCACGCGTCGTCGACCGATCGCTCGGATCGACTGGGGGCTCATCTCTATCGATTGGGGAAATTAACCCGCAAACAGTTGGTCGAAACCATGCGTCGCCGCGAGCAATCCGGCAAGCGTCACGGCCAGTTGTTGATCGAAGACCAGCTGTTGTCGCCCGGCGAGCTGTACGAAGCGATTCGTACGCAGATGGAAGCGATCGTGTGGAGCGTTTTTTCCTGGCAGCGGGGTGAGGTGACGTTCAGGATCGGTGATTTCAACGAGCCGACCATGATAAAAATCCACCTGCCGATGCGGCAGGTGATCATCCGTGGCATCAAGCAAGTACCCGATACCAAAACCCTGGTTGCGCGACTGGGTCGCAAGAGCACAGTGTTTCAACCCTCTTACGCCACAGAGGATTTGATCGAGATCGCCCTCGACAGCAAGGAGTATCAGCTATTGTGTTTGGTGGACGGCAAGAGGAAGCTGTTCGATGTTTGCAGCGCGGGCCCTTACAGCATTTCCGAGAACGCACGGTTGCTTTATGCCTTCAGCATCCTCAAACTCATCACCAAAGTCGAAACCAGCCCTGCGCCATCGGGCTCGGTGATGATTCGTATGTAGCTCGACCATCGCAGCCAAGCGTGCGGTTCGCAAAGTAGCGGTAAGTGCGAATAAATTGCGTGCGATTTGTGTTGTATCTTGGCTGTCTGAGTCAGGCTTACCGTCGTGCGTAGATCTCGCCTGACAGGCCTCGAAAGCACAGGTCTCGAAAGTACAGGTCTCGAAAGTACAGGGATACGGGTAGACGTCTTCAAGAATTCGGCAGGAGAATTTTATGCCTTTGTATGAGTACCAATGTCAAAGTTGCGGCACCGTGAGCGAGGTCATGCAGCGCATGAGCGACCCGCCGTTGACGACGTGCGAGGAATGCAGCGGCGACCTCAAGAAGTTGATTTCGGCGCCGGCTTTCCAATTCAAGGGCACGGGGTGGTACGTCACCGACTATGCCGACAAGAAAGGCGATTCGGGCGACAAAGGGTCGGACAAGGGCTCTGACTCGAGCAGTTCCAAGTCGGGAGACTCTGACTCGAAGGGATCGTCCGACAAGAAGGGCTCGTCTGACTCCAAGGATTCCGGGTCCTCGAGCAGTGACTCGTCTTCCAAGTCCGAGTCCAAGAGCAAGCCGGAAAAAGCCGCGTCTAAGGATTAGCTGGCAGGGTTTCGATCGGGTAGAGCCTCGAGCATCTCTTGGCATACGGCTGCCGGTGCAAGGCGTTGACGCCAGTGATTGGAAATCTCGTGGGCGTCGCGCTGGTGATCATCCCAGGCCTCCATTTCGTGCTGCAGAGCGTAGGCCAGGTCCCGCGGCCGACGGGAGGCGGCGACGGTCCCGAACCGGCCGGTCTCGGACCAGCTGTCTAGACTTGGGATTGCCGGCCCGACCAGCGTTGCGCCCGACGCCAATGCCTCGAGTGCGGCATGGGGGCTACCCTCCCAGCGTGACGAGAAGACGATCGAACGGGCCGTGGCGAGCTTGCGGGCGACATCAGCTTGTTGTCGAATCCCGAGATATTGGACTCTTGTGTGACGCTCGGCGAGCGCCGTGAACCAGGGGTCGCCGCCGTCGCCGAGGATCATGACTTCGGTGGTAGCGCGCCGGTCGAGAAACTTCGCCAACGCAGCCGCCAGCAGACCAGCATCCTTTTGGGGGTCGCTCCAACGGCCGATCGCCACCACCCGATCGTCCTTCACCGCCGGTACTGGGCAGCTCAGTAAGGCGTCACCGATGGTGAAGGGGACCACATGCAGCCGTTGGCCAAGCGAGTCGGCACCCGCTTGACGCAGAAATTGTTGGAAATTCACCCGTGCTGCCGCATGGCCAAAAATCACCGCGTCGGATGTGCGGGTGCTGGCGACAAATTCCTGGTCTTCGGGGGAGGCCCGAGTGCTATCCAGCAGGATCTGTGTCCCCCAATACTTGAGGCATTTGAGACGGTCGAGCCAAGAGGTCTGGTAGACCAGCATCCGTTGGAGGTTGATTTGTGGGAAAGCCATCAGGCCAATCTGACCGTCGGTGTCGGTGATGGCGATCACCTTCAGCCCCGCCGTCCGCATCGCCTGCAGCACCGCGGACATACGATGCCAAGTAACGATTACCGCAACGTCGGCGCCGGTCGACCGCCAGACCGCCGGATCCGTGAGCTGTGCGGCGTCTTCGACAACGTGTAGCGGACCGTCGAATCCCTGCGCCGAGGCCCGGTCACAGACTACGACCGGCGAGTGCCCGAGTGCCTCGAAGCCCGCCAGATACTGCTCGAAACGGAAAGAACAGTCGAGCAGTCGCGAGCGGTGATTCCACACCAGCGCGAGTTTCATGGCAGTTCGTAGAGCACGTAGGTCAGCGGGTCGTGGAACGTCATCACCTGGCTGTAGCCGTGCTGCGATAGAGCTTGGCCGGCGCCTTCGAGCACCAACACCAGGTCTGGCTGGAAGCGGTCCAACACCTCCCCGATCGGTGTATGTTGGGAGCCGTCGTAGTAGAAGAGCCCCGCGGTGACTAACCCGGCGTGATCGATGATCCGCATGTTGGTGGCATAACCGAGGATCCCGATCGAGGGTTGGAGCAGGCTAGTATCGTCGTCATAGTGCTGATTCAACCAGTCGGCGATCCTGTAGAGCTGCTTGGAATGGGGGTCGAGCTCGAAGGTGTAGTCGAGCTTGCGGTCAACGTAGAGCGCCGCAACGACGAGGGCCACCGCCACCATCAGAGCTGCCGCTGCCCGGGTTGTCGAGATGGGTTCGAGCTTGGTGAAACGGCAGAGGGTGCGCAACCCGAGGATCAGCAGATGGTGGAGACCAACCAGGAACAACATCGCCAGCACCGGGTTCAAGATGTAGTAGTGCCAATGGAATCGCGGATCGGGACCCAGCGCGGCGTAGACCACAACCAGGCCAGCGGCGTAGGTGATCAACACCAGAATGTCCCGGGTTGCTTTCGTCAAACTGCGGATGCCCACCAGGCAGATCACTGGAAATAGTGGGGATAAGACTTTGACTGAAGCGCTGGCGGTATAAATGCCGGCCATGTTGGCGAAGTAGCCCTGGTAGTACTCGTAGACGAAGCGCAGGTAGCCGAGTAGGGGGAAGTAGTCCTTCTTGGCAGCCAAGGCATTGGGCAGGATGGAGTGAAAGTACAGTAGGGAGAACACCAGCCACGGGGTGACCACCAGGGTAAAGGCACCGATCAGCTTGACCGGCAGCTGACGCCGCTCGTAGAGCAAGACCAGGCCGATCAAAAGTGCGAGCAGCGCTGCGTCGTAGCGAATCAGGAAGGCGATCCCGAGCACCAGGCCGGTCGGAATCTCTTGACGCAAGGTGAAGAGGTAATACGCCAACAGGCAGGCGAACGCGAAGCTGTGGGTCTCCATCCCGAAGTAGAGATAGTTGAAGTTGAGGTTTGCCAGGATCATCACCGCAATCAAGCCACTGACGAGGTGCGAGTGGGTACGGCGCACGATCTTGGTGACCAGCCAGGCTTCGAGTACCAAAAAAACAATGCCGAAGACGTTCTGGATCACCGGCGCTCTGTCACCACCCAGGTAGACAAAAACGGCGGAAACCAGGGTGTGCAGTGGCGTGGTCACCCCGAGAATACGTTCTCCGGGGTTGAAGACGAAACCATGGCCCTCGGCGATGTTGCGGGCATACCGGAGGACGATGAGAGCGTCCTCGAACTGCAGGGTCATAGCGAGGCTGCGGGTTGCTTTCCATAGGAACGGCAACGCCAGCAAAAAGAAGGCAACGTCAAAATACCGTCGACCGAGGGTGGCGACGTGCTCCATCGTCGCAGGCAGATCGCGCTGCCAAGGTGCGCCCTGATTCATCCTCTGGCTCCTGCCCGTACTTTGTTCAGTCCGCGCCGGTGACCTCGAGCTTCTTGGCATAGTAGCGGAACGATCTGAACGATATGTTCAGCAGCTCGGCGGCCTGGGTTTGGATGCCGTCGCAGCGTGCCAGGGCCTGTCGCATGAGCTCGGTGCGGATTTCGTCGAGGTGGGCGTCGAGATCGATGCCATCTTTGGGCAGGCTGATCGATGCTGAAGGACGACCGCCGATCGAGCGGATTTTGTGTGGTAGGTCATCCGGGCTGAGATGATCCTGAGTGCTCAGCGCCAAGGCGCGTTCGATGGTGTTTTCGAGCTCGCGGACGTTGCCCGGCCAGTAGTAATTCTCGAGCAGGCTGAAGGCCTCGTTGGAAACCCGGCACGGTACCAACCCGAGCTCTTTGCTGTATTTGTCGACGAAGTGTTCGACCAGCGGTCGGATGTCTTCCGTGCGTTCCCGCAGTGGGGGCAAGTGGATCGGAATCACGTCGATGCGATAGAAGAGATCTTCTCTGAACTCGCCGCTGGCAATACTCTCTTTGAGGTCACGATTGGTGGCGGCGATGATCCGTACGTCAACCGGCTCTTCGCGATTGCTGCCCACCCGGCGGACCTTTTTGTCCTGCAGAACCCGCAGCAGTTTGACCTGCATCGGCGGCGTCATTTCGCCGATTTCGTCCAGGAAAAGAGTTCCTTGATCGGCCTCCTGAAATAGGCCCTTCTTCTCCCGCACAGCACCGGTAAAGGCACCTCGTTCGTGGCCGAAGAGCTCGCTCTCGAGCAGATTCTCAGGCATCGCGCCACAGTTGATCGACAGAAAATGATGCTGAGAGCGGGGGCCGGAGTAGTGTAATGCCCGTGCGATGAGCTCCTTGCCGGTTCCGCTTTCGCCCGAGATCAAGACGTTCGATAGCGTCTTGGCGACGCGTTCGATGAGCGAAAAGATCTCCTGCATCCGGGGACTTTTGCCGATGATGTTCGAGAATTGATACTTACGCTCGAGCTCGTTGCGCAGGTAGACGTTCTCTTCTTCGAGTCCAGTCTTCTCGAGCGCCCCGGCCGCCACCACCGTCAACTCTTCAACGTTGAAGGGTTTCGAGATGTAAGTGTAGGCGCCGAGCTTCATGGCCTCGACCGCTGATTTGTTCGAGGCATAGGCGGTCATCATGATGACCGCGACCCGCGGCCAGGTGGCCTTGATCTCACGCAGCAGATCAAGGCCGTTACCGTCCGGCATCAAGATGTCGCACAGCACGAGATCAAAGGTGCGCTTGGTTAGCTGGCCGCGTGCCTCCTCCACCGAACCGGCGGTGCGGACGTCATACCCTTCCTTTTCGAACAGCAGCCGCAGAAATTCGGCCAGACTCTCTTCGTCATCGACGACCAGTAAACGGATCTTCATGCCTGGATCTCCGGTGATTCGTCGCCGGTATCTCCCACCGGCAGCTCGACAGTGATGCGCGACCCGCGCTGGGGTTCGCTTTCGACACGAATCACACCACCGTGCTCTTTGACGATTCGATAAACGATCGCCATACCGAGGCCGGTACCTCCACCGAAAAAAGACTTGAACGGATGGAAGAGCCGGCTGCGTTCCTCTTCGGTCATGCCAATACCTGTGTCCCGGAACTCCATATGATAGTACCCGTTTTCGATCCGTCCGACGACGGTCAGTTGTCCGCCACTGGGCATCGCCTGCAAGCCATTGCGCGCCAGGTTCCAGAAGATCTGGCTGACCTGATCGAAGTCGGCCCGGATCAAAGCGGATTCGGGTACCAGGTCGGCCTTGATCTGGTGGATCGGTCGGACGTCGCCACTGTGGCTCAGCAGTTGGATATCTTCCGCCAGCATGGCTGCGATGTCGAAGACCGCCAAATTGCGCTCGCTGGGTTTGGCGAACTGCAAGAAAGCTTTAACGGTGCGATCCAGCCGGCGACTTTCCTTGAGGATGATCTCCGCCAGTTTGCTGCGCGAGGCATCACCCCGCAACTCTCCGGCCAACATCTGCACCGAGCCTGAGATCGCCGCCAGTGGGTTGCCGACTTCATGGGCGAGACCCGCCGCCATCTGACCGATTGCCGCCATTCGATCCTGAGTCCGCAGCTGTTCTTGCAGCTCTTTCCACTCCGAGAGATCTTGGAATAGCAGGATGTGCCCCTGCAGGCCACCCTCAGCATTGCGCAAGTGGGTCAAGGTGAAACCGATGTGGATCGTTACGCCATCGCCACGGATGCATTCACATTCGGCCCGCACGGTAATACCGCCGGTCTCGTAAAGGTACCGCGACCACTGTTCGGCGGAGAGAATGCCTGTCTGCTCGAGGTGCTGGCCTGCAATTTGTGCCTCGGAGCGGCCGAGGATCTCCTCGCCGGCTCGATTCAGGCTGAGGATGTTCGCGTCGAGGTCGGCGATCACCAGCCCGCTCGACATCGAGCGGATCACGTCTCCGTAGAGGCCTTGCAGGTAGGTGAGGTCGAGATCCTTCTCCCGCAGGCGCTCTTCGGATCGGGCCGCGTCGCGGGCCAGATAGGAGGTCAGGATGGCGACGCCATAAAAACCGATCAAGTGGACGATCAGGTTGTAGGACAGCTGCAACATCGCGGCCGGCTGCTCGGGCAGGTCGGGCAGTGGAGCTCCCCATTCGAACAGCCACTGAACCCACTTGAGGGTCGCCGAAACATAAAGCAAATAAGCCAGGCCGGCGACGATCAAGACACCTGTGCGTTGCAGAAATACCGCCGCGACGCTGATGATGAAGATGTAGAGGATCGAAAAACTGGTGACGTCGAGCTTGAAGATGAGCAGGGTGATGAACAGCAGGTCGCCACAGAATTGGATGTAGGCCTGAGCCTCCGGCCAGTGTCGCAGGACACGCAGCAGGATGATGTAGGCGAGGCTCTGGACCGAAGCGAAGGCAATGAAGAACAGCAGAGTCGGGTCGCTGATCTGATCTGGGTTGTAGAGCAGGTAAGGGATCACCACGCTGGCGACAACCAGCATGCGAACCCCGATCAGCCACAGGAGCCGGGCGTCTAGTCCACTCATCGAGGAACTCGATGTTGGCCTGTAGAGGTCCATATCAACTCAAGCAAGCCGTGCGCCCGCTCTTCAGCTCGCGCTGGTTGGAGAGCGGGCTGCTCGAGAACGCCGATCTCCGGATCAACCGATCTTGGAGAAGAGCGAGAACATCGGCAGGTACATGGCGACGACGATGGTACCGATGACGATACCCAGGAAGACGATCATGATCGGCTCGATCAACTTCATCAGGCCGCCGACGGCAGTATCTACTTCGTCTTCGTAGAAGTCGGCGATTTTTGAAAGCATCTGATCGAGTGCACCGGTCTGTTCACCAACACTGATCATCTGGCAGACCATCATTGGATAAACTTTGGTCTCCTGTAGCGGTGCGCTGATCGTTTTGCCCTCTTCGACACTCTTGCGCACGCTCATGATCGAGTCTTCCACGATCGCGTTGCCCGAGGTCCGGGCGGTGATCTCTAGACCGTCGAGGATCGGCACGCCGGACGACGTCAATGTCGCCAAAGTCCGGCAGAAACGGGCGATTGAGATCTTGAGCAACAAGCCGCCAATAATAGGAATGGCGAGCTGAATGCGATCCAAGATACGGCGCCCGCGGTAGGTTTTGTGCCACTCTCGAAGGGCAATATAGGCCAGGATCAAGAAGAGGATGATCCAGGCGCCGTACTGGCCAACAAGATTACTTGCCGTCACCACCAAACGGGTCAGGTACGGCAGTTGAGCGCCCATGCCAGCGAACAGTTGGGCGAACACCGGAATCACTTTCCACAGGATGATGTAGACAACCGACGCCGCGATGACGATCACCGCAACCGGGTACATCAAGGCACTCTTGACCTGATTCTTCAGCTTGACGGCTTTCTCGATGTAGGTCGAGAGCCGCTGCAGAATGATGTCCAGAATACCACCGGCCTCGCCGGCCGCGATCATGTTGACGTAAAGGTTGTCGAATGCGTTGGGGTGCCGTTTCATGGCTTCGGCGAGCGACATGCCGCTCTCGACGTCGGTGCGCACCGACTCGATTACGGCTTTGAAGATCTTGTGCTCTTCCTGGCCGCCGAGAATCTCCAAACATTGCACCAGCGGTAAGCCGGCGTCGAGCATGACCGAGAACTGCCGAGTGAAGATCGACAGTTTGGAGGAATTGATTCTGCCCCCGAGTCTCGGCATCAGGGGGATACGCTTGTCTTTGGACTTCAAAGACACGACATTGATCTGCTGGCGCCTGAGAATCGCCGCCGCGGCGTCCTTGGAGTTGGCGATCAACACACCTTCTTCGGTTTTGCCCGCCCGCGTCTTGCCCTTCCACACGAAGTTCGGCATCGGTTACCTCCTCGCCGCGGCGCCCGTCTGCAGATTGGGATTGAGAGCAGTTGGGCCGCGCGAGATCATCTCTTGGAGCTCTTCGGGGAGAGAGGATCTCCCGAGAGCAGTTTGTAGCGTGATCGCACGTTTGAAATAGAGAGATGCAAGACTCTGGTTGAAGGTCTGCATCCCATGTTTGGCTTGACCAGTCTGCATCATGCCGTAGATCTGGTGCACCTTGTCTTCTCGGATCAGGTTGCGGATCGCCGAATTCGGGATCAGGATCTCCATTGTCAACGCACGTCCCTTGCCGCTGGCTTTGGGCAGCAGTGCCTGACAGATAATGCCTTCGAGGACCAAGGACATCTGAGCCCGGACCTGTGACTGCTGGTGCCCGGGAAAGACGTCGATGATGCGGTTGATGGTCTGGGCGGCGGAATTGGTGTGCAGCGTGCCGAAGGTCAGATGGCCGGTTTCGGCGATGCGCAATGCTGACTCTACGGTCTCGAGATCTCGCATCTCACCGATCAAGACGACATCGGGATCTTGACGCAGAGCAGCGCGCAGGGCGCCGGAAAAGCTGTGGGTGTCGGCGTGGAGCTCACGCTGATTGACCAGGCAGTTCTGGTGCGAGTGCAGGTACTCCACCGGATCTTCGATGGTCAGAATGTGTTCGTGCCGCTCGCGGTTGATTTTGTCGATCATCGCCGCCAACGTCGTCGATTTGCCTGAGCCGGTGGGCCCGGTGACGAGGATCAAGCCGCGGGGCTTCTCGGAGAGCTTCTCGATGATCGAAGGCAGCCCGAGATCTCGGAACGTCAGGATCTCATATGGGATGGTTCGAAAGACCGCCGCAACCGCGCCACGCTGGTGGTACACGTTGGCCCTAAACCGCGATAAACCCTTGATACCAAACGAGAAGTCGAGCTCTAGATCCTCTTCCAGGCGATGCTTCTGGATATCGGTGAGAATCGAGTACGCAACCTGTTTGGTTTCGGTTGGTGTCAAAGGCGGGACGTTGAGCGCCCGCAACTTTCCGTCAACCCGAATCTGGGGTGGCGAATTGGTCGTGATGTGAAGGTCAGAGCCACCTTGCTCGACCATGCTCTTGAGAAGGGCATTGAGTGTCGGTGCCACGCGCGAAAATCCCCTGAGACCGATGTTTTCGACCGCTGATCACGACCGCTTTTTTTGCAGATCTACCATTTTATTCTACAGGAACGTTCGATTGCTCACAAATCGTCCGTCAACGCAGTGTCCGAGAGCGCGGTCGTGGGTTAGGTGAGATATGGTAACCCGCGATGTCCGAGAGTACTGATTTCCACGAAGAAGATGACGTCGGGAAGGTCTATGACAGTCGCCTGATGCGGCGGTTATTGGCCTATCTCGCGCCTTATCGTTTCAGTGCGATCAGTGCCATCGGCCTGATCCTGTTGTCTTCTGCGCTGCAGCTGGTTGGCCCTTTGGCGACTGCCGTCGCGCTCGATCTCTTCATCCAGCCGATGGAAAATCGATCGACTCAGGCGACGGTTAGTCGTTGGGTCGACACATGGCTGACTGGCAATGGTTGGACGCTGGATCCATTGGCCGGCTTAACGGCGATTGTGGCGCTGTTATCCGTAGCGTTGGGTTTGACTTTTGTGGTGGTCTTCTTACAGAGCTACATCATGCAGATGCTCGGGCAGCGCATCATGTTCGACTTGCGTCGGCAAATTTTTGCCAAGTTGCAGCAGTTGCCGGTCGCTTATCTCGATCGCAACCCTATCGGACGGCTGGTGACCCGCGCTACAACCGATGTTGCTTCCCTCAACGAGTTGTTCACCGCCGGGCTGGTGTCGATCTTCGGCGACGTCGGCTTGCTGGTTGGTATTGCGGGTGTGCTGTTCCTCCTCAACTGGAAATTGGCGTTGGTCAGCTTCGCCATCTTGCCCTTGCTGTTTGCTCTCAGTGTGTGGTTCAAGAGTCGGGCGCGGCAAAGCTTCCGGCAAGTCCGGGTCAAAATTGCCCGTATCGGTGCGTTTCTGCAAGAACACATCACTGGCATGTCGGTGGTTCAGTTGTTCGGCCGTGAGGAACCGGCGATGCGCGAGTTCTCCGGTATCAACGCTGAACATCGCGATGCTAACATCCGGGCGATTTTCTATTATGCTGTGTATTACCCGGCGGTCGAGCTGATCACCGCCTTGGGGTTGGCACTGATCGTTTGGTACGGCGGCGGCGAGGTGCTGCGGAATGCGCTGTCCCTAGGAGCTTTGGTCGCCTTCCTGCAGTTCGCCCGGCGTTTCTACCAGCCGCTGGCGGATCTGTCAGAGAAGTACAACATTCTGCAAGCTGCCATGGCGAGCTCGGAGCGCATCTTCGAACTCCTCGACACGGAGATCGATATCACTTCTCCTGCCGCAGCGTATCGGCCGGAGGCCATGCGTGGTGAGATCGAGCTCGACGGCGTGACCTTCGGCTATAAACCTGGCGAGCCGGTGCTTGAGAACGTCTCGTTCAAAGTTGGCGCGGGAGAGACGGTGGCGATCGTCGGCCACACCGGGGCTGGCAAGAGTACTTTGGTCAACCTGCTGCAGCGGTTCTACGATGTCGATTCGGGTCGAGTGTTGATCGATGGTGTCGACATCAAGCAGTGGGATCTAGAAGTGATGCGCCGCGCATTTGCCATGGTGTTGCAAGACGTCTTTCTGTTTTCGGGCGACATTCAGAGCAACATCAGGCTTGGTGACACCTCGATCGGCGACCAGCAGCTACGCCGTGCCGCGGCAGAGGTCCATGCCCTTGAATTCATCGAGCAGCTGCCCGAGGGTTTCGCCACCAAAGTTCGAGAACGCGGCGCAGGCCTGTCGGTGGGGCAGAAGCAACTCATCGCCTTTGCCCGCGCCTTGGCCTATGACCCGCGAATCATGATTCTCGACGAGGCAACGTCTTCGATCGACACCGAAACCGAGCAACACATCCAGCTGGCCCTCGATCGGCTACTGGTCGGCCGCACCAGCGTGATCATCGCTCACCGGTTGTCGACGATCCAGCGGGCTGACCGCATTCTGGTGATGCACAAAGGCCAATTGCGCGAGCAAGGCACCCATCAACAGCTGCTGGCGGCTCGCGGCATCTACCACACCCTGTATCAGCTTCAATTCCACGGTCAGCGGGAAACCTTGGCCGGAGTTTGAGGGTCGCCGAGGGCCCGAAGCCGTGAATCCTGCCCTTGCCGAGATGCTAGAGCTGTGGTGGCGTGAGCTGCCCGTCGCTCGCATGTTGGGGTTGGTCACGGCATCGATCCTGGTGGCGGTGGCGATAGCAGCACGGGCGCGTCAACCGATCAAGACGAGTGGCGTGCCAGTCGCGCCAGGTAGGGGCAGCTATCGTTGGCGTCGATGGATTATCGGCGGGTCGTTGGTGGTCGGTTACAAGCTGGTTTTCGCCCGTGCCGCCTTATTCGATGATGCCTTCATCACCTTTCACTATGCCCGCAATTTTGCCGAGGGCTATGGCTTGGTGTTCAACATTGGCGAACGGGTGGAGGGGTATACGAATTTCCTTTGGACCCTGGCGATCGGCGTTCTGCACGCCTTGACTCCGTTGGATGCGCCGACGATTGGGCTGGGTCTTTGCCTGGCTGCGTTCGGTCTCAATCTGTTGCTGGTGGCCAGGGTTGGCCGTTTGCTGTGTGCCCCGACCGTCGATGCCCCGACCGCCGATGCCCCGGCCGCCGCCGGGTTCTACTGGCATCTACCGTTGGCGACGGTTTTGCTGGCGTTACACGGGGTCTACACGTCCTATGGTACGAGCGGTCTAGAAACCGGAGCAGCGAGTCTGTTCGTGACCCTGGGTGCTCTATTTCTGATCCGCAGCAACGATTCCAAGCAGGCGGCCTGGGCTGGCACGATGCTCATTCTGGCCACCTTGATGCGGCCGGATCACGGGTTGTTTTATGCCGTCGGTGGCGGTGTGTTGTTGTTGGATCGGTTGCCGGCACTCGCTGCAGCCGGGCGCGGCCTTCAGCTCGGGCTTTGGCCGCGGCGACTGTGGCGTGCCGGTGGCGCCACATTGGTGGCCTATGCCGCCCCGTTCACGCTCTACGGGCTATTCCTGCTGTGGAAACTGTTCTATTACGGCACCCTCCTGCCGAATACTTATTACGCCAAGTCGGCAAATCTCGTGTGGTTCGAACAAGGCCGCGTTTATGCTGCGAGTTTCTATCTGGGCTCGCAAGATTGGTTGGTTGTTGTTCTCTGTCTGCTTTGGTTCTGCCGACGATCGGCAAACGCTGGCGTGCGACGCTTCAAGCTTTTTCTTGGCATCAGCTTTGTGCTGTACAACATCTATGTCGCAAAAATCGGTGGCGACTTCATGTTCGGACGCTTCTATGTGTCGCTTGTGCCGCTGTATCTTCTCGGTGCCGAGGCGCTGGCACACGAGTTGGCGGGCAACATTCGTCTGTCTGCCACCCGAGCCGCGTCTGCCACCCGAGCAGGGTCTGCCACTCGAGCAGGGTTGGCCACCCGAGCAGGGGCGAATGAGACTTGGCGCCAAGCCCTCGCCGGGTTGACTGTCGGCGTGCTGTTGGCGTCCACTCAGGAGGTTCGCTTGATCGAGCCAAACAAGGTGCGTTGGGGTCTCGCCGACGAGTCGACGTACTATCCGATCGAGAGTTTCTACCCACTGGTCACGGGGCATTCTCAGGAAAAAACCGGACGCTTTTTCGGTGAAGTCTTGAAAGATCGTGGTCTCGAGCTGGTTTTAGGTACCGGCGGGCCGGGCTCGGTCGCCTACTTCTCTCGCCTCGAGGTGGTCGATACCCGTGGGCTGACCGACGCATTTGTTGCCCGGCAGCCGTTGCGTCAGCGCGGTCGACCCGGCCACGAAAAATTTGCACCTCGCGACTACCTGCTGCGTCGTGGGGTCCACTTGCTGCGTATGCACGCGGGGCAGCAAGAGTTCCATCCGCAGATATGGCAGCGGGTGGCACAGGTCGAGTTGGATTCTTCAGCCGGCCGCAGTCGGTGGCAGCTGGCGCATTACGACCTGGAGCTCATGCGCCGGGTGGGCGAACTGGCACCAGAGATTCGTTTCGTCAATTTTGAACGCTGGCTGGCGAGCTACATCGCTACCTTGCCGAAACGACAGCCAGCCCGGGTTCGTCACGACTTGGAGTGGATGCGGCGCTATTACTTCGACTACAGCGACGAACCTGACCAATTGGCGGCCATCGAAGGTTGGCTCGCCGAGCGTCGGCGCTGAGACAGCTTCTGTTTCAGCGCAGCGAAGAGGCCCCGATTGTGAGAAAATGGAAACTCCGGTAAGAGATATTCAATGGCATACAGGCTTCTCGCAAAATTCGACGACCAGACCATCCGTGCTACGTTGCACCGCGGTCGCAATACCGTCGGTTCTGATCCCAGCTGTGAAGTCTGTCTTCCCAATGCCACGGTCTCACGTCGTCACGCTGTTGTGACCGTAACCAAGGCTGGAATCGAACTCGAAGATCTGGGCTCGACCAATGGCACGTTGCTGCGGTCTCAGCGGATCGAGAAGGCAGCGGTGGTTGTCGGTGATATTTTCGTGATCGGTCGGGTGGTAGTTATCCTGGAAGAGCTTGCCGACGACGATTTGGAAGTAGGCATAGTGGTTCCGCGGGAGCTCTTCGATCCCAGCGGTTCGATGACATTCGATGTTGGTGATCTGACCGAGTCGTTCAGCCCACTCGATCGTTTTGCCCTCGATCACTTACCGCGGCTGCTCGATACCTTGTGCGGAGACACCGACCGTCAACGTTTGGCACAGTTGGTGGGCTACAGCTTGTTCGAGACCATGCCGATCACTGCGGTCGAGATCATCGAGACCAGCAATGAGGATAGGGGTATCCTCTACGCTGCCGAGCGCCCGGTCGACGATGAACACGACGCCCACTGGGTGGAGGTGATGTCACCGGCTTGCCAGATCAGGACGCGTTTCGACCGTCCAAGCTCGGGGGAACACTACCGGCCAGTTGTGGATTCGGCACTGCTCCTACTCACTCTGGCGGAGCGCAATCGCTCGTCGACCCCGGCGGTTGTCCGGCCTCCGAAGCCACCCGGGCGACCGCAGCCATTGACCGTCGATAGTGCGATGCAGCGCATCTACGATCAAGCTGAGCGGGTGGCGAGAGGGGACGTTGGAGTCTTGATTTATGGCGAATCAGGCACCGGTAAGGAAGTACTGGCGAGCTTCATCCACAATGCCTCGCCGCGGGTCTCACAGCCATTGGTGACGATCAATTGTGCTTCGCTGCCGCGGGATTTGCTCGAAGCCGAGCTTTTCGGGGTAGAGAAGGGGGTCGCAACCGGTGTCGAGGCCCGACCAGGCAAGTTCGAAGCGGCTGACAAGGGCACAATTTTTCTCGATGAAGTTGGCGACATGGCACCGGAGACTCAGGCCAAGATCTTGCGTGTGCTGCAGGAAAAAGAGGTCTTCCGGCTCGGCGGCCATACGCCACGGCGAGCGCGAGCCCGGGTGGTGGCTGCAACCAACCGTCCGATCCACAAGATGCTGGCTGAAGGCACCTTTCGCTCCGATCTCTACCATCGCATCGCTACCTGGGAAGTGGAGTTGTTGCCGCTGCGCCGCCGTCGCGCCGACATCCCGAATCTGGCAGCCTACTTTCTGACCTACGAAGCGCAGCGTTACGGCATCCGAGTCCGTGGTATTTCACGGGCGGCGCTGCGTGCATTGCGACGCTACCGCTGGCCAGGCAATATCCGACAGCTCAAGAACGAGCTGTCCCGTGCTGTCCTCTTTTTGGAGGATCGTGAGCTGCTCGATACCGGTCGATTGAGCGCCTCGATACGTGGTGATGAGCAGGCCAAGGCTGGTCTCCCGCTGGCCAAGATTCTAGAGGCCGTGGAGCGCGATGAAATTGTCGCCGCCCTTGATGCTTGTGGCGGTGACACCACCGCCGCCGCCGAGCGTCTTCAAGTCAGTCGACCGACCCTCTACCGACGGATCAAGAGCCTCAAGATCGAATCACCGAAGTAGGTCACGGAACCGGACCGCGAGACCGGTGCTGCCGTGTTCGATGATCGGGTCACCCTGTTGCCGCAGATCGAACACCAATCTGGTGATCGGCTCGGGCTCGGCCTGGTATTGACCGATACGCACTCGCCGGACCGGCCCGTCGGCCACCTCGAACGCCGGGTGTGGGCTGGCCTTGACCACGCCGAGCAGGTCGATGACGAACCGTTCGGGTGAGCTCAGCCGGGAGGTTGCGTAAGTGAACTCGCCTCCAACCGATACATCGAGCGCGGTCTGTGAGCCGCCATCGAGCAGGCTGACCGCCAAGAGTCGACTGTTCGCTACCAGCGGTTGAGCCGACGCCATGGCCTCGGTGTCGGGTGCCCCAAGAGTCTGATCCGACGATGGCTCCATCGTCGCCGCCGAGTGCGGCTTGACGGGGTCAGTCGGCGGCGTTACCAGCGCTGCGTCCGGTGCCGGCGCCGGCTCAGCGTCGGCGATCTGTGGTGACCCGTTAGATCTTGCGAGGTCTGAGGGCAGCTCGGGCGCCGCGACCTCCATCGTACGCACTTGCATGCCGTCGACCACAACTTCCAGCGGTGACACACACACCTGCTCCCCTTCCGCCAAGCCTTCGCCAACGATGGCGATATCGTGCTCGAGACGGATGACGTCCACATCGCGTAGCCACAAGCGTTCGTTGTCGTCGACCACCAGCACCTGGTGATCGCCGCGGAGTGCCGCCCGCGGCAGGAGTGATCCAACCACGGTGTGGCCGGACATTACGGCATCGACGAACAGGCCTACCGCCAGTGGCGGTCGATCCGGTCGGTAACGACTGTAGGGGTCTTCGACTCTTACCACTAAGTGCATCATACGACTGCGGCGGTCGAGCTCACCTTCGGCGCGAATTATGGTGCCGGGCCAACTGTGGCGCTGGCCGGCGAACTGGGCGGAAAGCAGGGCTTCGGGGCCACGGCTGTTGCCGTTACCGAAGGTCAGCGGCAAATCCAGATACGCCAACTGATGATCAGGTACCGGTAGCCTGACCTCGGCGTAGTCGGTGGCGTGGATCATTGCCACCTCTTCGCCCGGGATCAAATACTGTCCGACATCGACACGCTTACTGTGCACGCGGCCATCAAACGGGGCTCGGATCACGGTCCGGTCGAGGGCGAGGCGCGCCATGCCGAGCTCTGCTTCGGCGGCCTTCAACATTGCCCGGGCCTCCGCCATCTGCGGTTCCCGCAGCACCAAGGGATCCGGCCGGCCTTCACCGAGCTCACTCCATTCGGCAGCCGCTACGCGAGCCTCGGCCTGCTGCTGTACCAGTCGCAGTTCGGCCTGCGCAACCTGGGCCGCCGCACGTTCTACCTTGAGCTCGTATTCGCGCCGATCGAGCCGCAGCAGGACGTCCCCGCGTTCGAAAAATCCTCCGGCCTCAAAGTAGGGTGAGGTCGAGACGACCACTGCCGCGACTTGAGCCGCGAGGCTGGTCTCGGTGCGAGGCAACACAGTACCTTGGGCGGTGACGCGGAGTGGAACTCGCACAGTCCGTACCGGCATGACGCGAACCAGTGGATCCGCCGTCACCGGTCGCATCGTCTCGACCGGTGTCTTGGACTGCACAAAGGCGACGGCGCCCAGCAAACCCAGTATCATCGCCACAATAGGCGCCACGACTTTAGTCATCCGAGGGTCCCCTCGGGCAGCACGGACACATCATGTGACAAGGGACTCCTCAGGCAGTGTTGCGCAAGAGACGGTTCTGGAACAGAGACGGCGTCGCAACAGAGACGGTGTTGCAACAGACCTTGCGGCAACGCGGCAGTGGGTCGAATCAAATTGTAGGGTGACAGAGTATTGTTACGACAACCATTGCGGTGATGCAAGGGATTCGTCGTCGCTGACCGGGTTCGGCAGGCGATCCGCCTACAAAACGGGCTGATCGCACAGTGGAAAGGTGGCTTTGGTCCAGCTTGGGGTGATCGTTGCTCGCGCCAACGATCATCGTGAGAGGTGACGATGAGTGGCGTTATGAGTTCAGCTGATGGAGCAGGAAGACACGTGCCGCCCGCCAGTCGCGAGTGACGGTGGCGGAGCCAACTCCCAGGATCTCGGCTGCCTCGTCGAGCGTCAACCCCGCGAAGTAGCGCAGCTCGACGACGCGGACCAAGCGCGGGTCGAGTTGTCCGAGGGCTTCGAGGGCACGGTCGAGATCCAGCACATCGATGTTTTGTTCGCTGATCAGGCCAGCGCTCTCCAAGGTCACGGGCACTCGATCGCCGCCACGCTTCTCGGTGCGCCGGGCGCGAGCGTAGTCGACCAAGATCCGCCGCATGGTTGTGGCCGCGAAGCCAAAAAAGTGGCTGCGACTGGTCCAGCTGACTTGTTGTCGATCGACAAGCTTGACGTAGAGTTCATTGATCAAAGCCGTTGGCTGCAGTGTCTTGGCCGCGCTCTCGTCAGCAAGGTAGATCGACGCGAGCTTGTGGAGCTCGTCGGTGACGAGCGGCACTAGGCGGTCCAACACATCTTTGTTGCCATCGTTCCAAGCCAAGAGCAACTCTGTGATGTCTTCGGGCATCTTCACATCATAGCTCGATGCGCCGAAAAGGTCTGCCAGCTCTCACTATGAACGAGCGAGAGCTGTCCGACGATACCGATAGTCGAAAAATCAACCTCGGTTCTTTGATTACTGTCTCTAAGGGCGCGAATCGTCGCATTTCTCGATCAAAATCAACCAACGAAATTGCCTTGAGTTTGTCGTGCTCTTAAAACAGACTTGAATTGAAGGGCCTTCCACGATGTTCAGCCTCGCTTCAATGTGGCTCGTCCGTCGGTGTTTTGCTCGGCGATGATTCGTCTGCTGGCGGTGCGTCAGACGCCAGGACTTCGCGCCCAGCTTGGATCTTGGCCAAGGTTTGACGAGCGCGTTCGATACGGTGTGAACCTTCCGGCATGGTGGCTTCCAGCTTCGGTAACAAGTCTCGGACGATGGTCTCGGCTTCGTCGAGCTGTTGTTGTTCCAGAAGTGCCCGACCCAGAATCGATTGTGACGACAGCGTCCATAAATTGGTGTCCCCAACCCGTCCTCGCCACCCCTCGAAGGCCTGTCTAGCATGCTCCGCAGCGGCTGGGTATTCACCCAGCCGGAGCTCTATGTTGGCCAGCCAAGGCAGCCACTCTAATCGTAGCGGGCTCTCTTCTCCATGGGGCTCGATCAAAGTCAGGGCTCGGCGCATGGCGTCCGCGGCGGGCTCCAGATCTTCTAGCCGAGTCAGCGCCACCGACAGGTTGGACAAGGTAGTTGCGAGCGTTGGGTGATGGTTACCGAGGGATCTGTCCGCGATCTCGACTGCTTTCTCCAGCGTAGCGCGAGCTGTGGGATGGTCGCGGCGCACCAACTCGATCTGACCGCGGGTGCTGAGCACCGTGCTCATCCGAGGGTGCGCGGTACCAAGCGTTCGCTCGGTCACCGTCACCGCCCGATCGGCGAGATCTTCCGCTTCGTCGAGTCTCCCCTGATCGAGTAACAGCAACGCAAGATTGCTGAGCTGGATGGCATGGTCGCCATGCTCATCCCCTAGTCGGTTTTCGAGGATTCCCAAGGCCTGCCGATAAAGCTCTTCGGCGCGCTGTGGTTCGCCGAGTCGATGTTCGGTATTGGCAAGGTTGCCCAACATCACTGCGAGTTTTGAATGCTGCTCGCCATAAAGTTCTCTCTGCATGGCGATCGCTTCCTCGAACAAGATTTTTGCTTCGTCGAATCGCTGGCGCTCGAACAACAGTAAACCCAGGTTGCTGAGGGCCGTTGCCAGGATCGGGTGCGCCTCCTCGAACAACTGCCGTTGCGTGGCGATAGCCTCTCGAAACAGCTCCTCGGCACGGTTGGAGTCGAAACCCGCCTCGGCTCTGGCAAGGCTCGATTTAACCAAGGCGACGTCGGGATGCAATTCGCCGTGCGCCGTCTCTAGAATCCCCAGCGCTTCACCGAATTTGGCTCGGGCGTCCGCCAGATTGCCGCGCAAGATGCGTTCATCGGCGAAAAATTCGAGGACCTTGGCTAACACCAACACGTCGCCGCTATGCCTGGCTTTGACCAGCGCTTCGGTCAGTAGCCGATCGGCCGCCTCGGAGTCCCCCAGGACGCTGCGTAAGTGACCCAGGCGGGCTATGGCGAGGGCCTCCTGCGCTTCTTGGTCCCCGCGTTGGCGATAGAGCGCCAGCACTTCCCGCCCGACCGCCTCGGCGCGTTGATATTCACCCTGCAACGTCAGGCCCTCGCTCAATTGTTTGAGCCGTTCTTCGAGCTTGCCGTCGTCGGATGGCTCCAGTCGTCGAGTGATCGCGATCGATTGCTCGAGCAAATCGATCCCTTCGTGCGATAGACCGAGTTGAACATGGGTCCGGCCGAGGGTGCTGAGCAACTCAGCTTTGAGTTCCGGATCCTCCAAATCTCCAGAAATGGAGCTCAAGGCCTTGTTCAACAGCTCGCGAGCCGTCACTTGTTCGCCGCGAGCCCTGCTCGGAGCAGGGAGTTCGAACAGCTCCTGCAGCCACCCCGAAACCTCCTCGGCACGATTGCGCTCGCGCAGCGTACGGTCGCGCTCGTCGACAAGTTGACGTTGCTGCACCAGCAGCGTCAGCACAAAGCCGATAAGCAGGACGAATACGGAGACCGTCACAGCAACCGCAACACGATAACGTCGCACAAACTTGGTAGCCAGATAGACGAACGTGCCGCGTCGCGCTTCGACCGGCAGCCCGTTTATGTGGCGTTCGATGTCTTCGCCGAGTTGTGCTACCGAGGCGTAACGCTCACTCGGTTCCTTGCGCAACGCTTGTAGAACAATGGCATCCAGATCGCCAGCTAGGCGGCGACTGAGTACGCTGGTGTCGTCGAGATCGGCGCCTCGAGGGTCGTCATCGTTCCGTGGCGGCTCTGTTTTGAGCACCACGGTCGAAGGTTTTGACGGCTCCTGTCGGCAAACCGCATCAACAATCGACTCCAGGCTACCGCCGTCGATCGAATACGGTCGGTGCCCCGTGAGTAGCTCATAGAGCAAAATCCCGAGGGCGTAAACGTCAGCAGCCGTGGTGACGGCTTCCGCGCGGACTTGTTCCGGACTAGCGTATTCCGGGGTCATTGGCATGATCCCGGTGCGGGTCGGAATCACAGTCTGAGGAAAGCTTTCTGGCCGCAGGATTTTGGCGATACCAAAGTCGAGCAATTTGGGGGTCCCGTCGCTGGTCACCAGGATGTTGCTCGGCTTGAGATCGCGATGAACGACCAGATTCTGGTGAGCAAACTGGATCGCCTCACAAACCTTCAAGATCAAAGCCAAGCGCTGCTCGATATTCAGTCGATGGCGACGGCAGAAGGTGTCAATTGATAAACCACGAACGTACTCCATCACCAAGTACGGGCGACCGTCTTCGGTTGAACCACCGTCGAGCAGCTTTGCGATGTAGGGGTGCTCCAAGTTGGCGAGAATCTGCCGTTCACGTTGAAACCGGCGCAAGAGTTCGCCACTTTCTCGGCCCGGCCGCAGGATCTTGATCGCCACTTCTTTGCGGTAGGAGTCATCGTCGCGATGCGCTAGATAGACCCGCCCCATACCACCTTCACCAATCGTCTCGGCCAATCGGTAAGGCCCCGCGTTGGTAATCGTGTCCTGCACGAATTCGTCAACCTTGCCGAGGCGGGCGATCGGGTGCTCGAGCAGCGTGCCTCCCTGGTCATAGGAACGCAGCATCTCCTCGACCTCGGCGCGTAACTCTTCGTCGTCGCCACACGAGTTGGCGATATGAGCCGAGCGTTCCTCCGGGGGCAGGTCGAGAGCGCTGTCGATGACGCGCCGCAAGGCCTGCCAGCGTTCGATGTCTATGGTCGGCTCCTCTCAGAAGAGCTGGTCGGTTGGCTCTGAGGCTTGGACGTCGCTCCTCTCACGACCCGCCTCGGCCCAAAACGGATGCCAGTCGAGAACAATATCCCCTGTACAAGGTTCGGTGAGACGAAGAGTGGATCCAAAGGACTGATCCTCACACCGCAAATGCCAGCTTCGCTCACATTAATTGATGCCTCTGCATCATTTTCTTCTACGAAGCACACCTTGAACAAGATGGGTTGCAGGCGATTAGTTACGATCTGCCTATTCATCTTACATGTCTGTATTTTCTGTCTTGCAACAGCATAATACCGACTCGAACCATCCTCCTGGTCATCGGTCACAGCAGAGTCTCTGTTCGACGAAACTGTGGATGACTCGTCTTGCAGCTTGGCGTACGCTTGACATGCTATAGCGCGATCTGAGTACCCATTAGCCGAATATCGCGGCACCAGGGGCGGGAGGAGGTAGCTCAGATGCAGGCAGGGGATTCTCTAGAGTCGTCGAATCGCGGAAACCGTGTGAAACACGGTCACTACCGTTAGCGATTCACTTCGACTTGAATGATCGGTGATCGAATCTCCGACCTGTTGGCGCCTTTCGATTTGACGACGCCGCTTCGTCATTCACCAGGAGGACTATCTTGAAAAGAATCATTGCCGCAGTTTCACTCATCACCTGTCTTTCGGTTTTCTTCGGCAGCTCGCTGTCGGCCCAAACACAAGAGTTCCATGAATTCCATATCTATCCCGACGTTGCATCGACGCCGCTGAAGCTACCTTGGCTGAGTGATAATCACAACGGTCGCTTGATCGTAGTGACTCCGCCCAGCCTGGGAACGTTCGATGCTGGCAAATACTCGCCATCGCCAGAATTCTGGCAGGTGGGTTTCGATCGCGTCGCTTTGAAAGTTGGGGGGATTCGCAATCCGACGATTTACACCGTATTGCTGACGGGCATGCTTCAAGGTCATCACATTCTCCACCTGGCAGTGTCCACGGCGGATTTCGAAGACTGCCAGAATTCGAACTGTTTGCCACAATTCTGGGAAGACGATGACCCTCAGAACCTCTTGACCCTCAATAGCAGCAGCCCGTTGTCCGGCGAGAGAAGTCTCGACTTTTGGCTTCCAGGTGCCAACTCCACTGGCTACTTCACAGAAGTTCCGAACCCGTTCGGTGGCGGTGGTGGAACCGGCAGCGGAGCGAATGGAACGCACCAAGTCGAGCCGCCCGATCACACGTTTGGTGCCGCCTCTACAGTCATTGCGATGCTCGGCGAGGTCGAAGTTCAAGTCCAATTTCCCGACCGCTTCGGCCCAGGAGGCTTCAGGCCAGACGATGCTTTTAGTAACGGCTACATGATGCGGGTTGCTGCTCCAAACAACGTGCACTGCACAACGTGCGAAACTCCTTGGAGACCTGTTCCTTACAGTGCTCCGATCAACTACAAGATCTGGTCTGGCGATAAAATCACTAGTTCCGACGTAACGTTTCCAAGGCCTCGGGGGCTGCGTTTTTCGATCGAGGTCGAAGGGCGAGCGACGACCGTCGACCGTCTGGAGGGCCCGTTTAATGCCTTTGGTCTGCACTTGGGGGTACTCGACTCCGATGGCGTGGAGGGCCTTGCTGGTTCCTACGACAATTTCGAAACATGGCGCGAGGTCTACCGATACCGACCCATCGGAAATATCACCGATGGTTTCGAAGGTAGCATTAGGGATACTTGGGTGGTTGATGGGCCGGTGCATTACAGCGGTGCTGCTGCCCTCTCCGGAAAGGGAGGTGTAGAGGTCAAGCTCGAGGAGCTGCTCACGCAAGGTGCTGTCGCCCAGGACGCGAAGTTGATCGATCAGGGGCCGAACTATGCTCGCGAAGTCACCGCGCTCATGCGGCTGGACACCTCGGCGCTGAATCTTGGCCATGGGGATTCGATGCGTATCATGCGGTCGTCAAACCTCGACACCTTGGCTTCGGGATTCCAGTTATCGCTCATCCTGCAACGGTGGAATTACGACTATCGAGTGCAGCTCGTGGGCATAGGTAATAGCTCCGGGCTCCGCACGTCCGCCTGGTACACCTTGCCGGATACCACCGTGGATCTGGCCATTCAGTGGCGGGCAGCCGATCCCGGCGCCGATAACGGACAGATGCGGCTCTGGGAGGGCGGCACTTTGGTCAGCGAACACCTCGGCCTCGACAATGAGGGGCAGCGAGTCGAAAGTCTCGGTTTCGGCGTCTTCAACCTGACATTCAGTGGAGACGTCCGGGTCTGGCCCGGTACGCTCCGGTTGGACGATCTCGCCTCGATCTCTAAGTTTTGAGTTCGCTGGCCTCGGCTTTACGTTGACCTCTAATACGATCACGGCCCCGGGCAACCTGCCAGGGGCCGCTTTGCGTTGCTGAAGACCAACGAGCTAGGCTTCCTGTGCTATCGGGGCTGGAACCGACTCTTCTTCGAGACCAAAGAGCTTCCGAACAAAGGTTTTTAAGTCCTCGAGAATCAGATAACCCACTGGCACGAAGATCAGAATCACGCCGGTTGCGAACAGGATGCCGAACGCCAACGAGATGGCCATCGGGATCAAGAATTGAGCCTGCAGGCTCTTTTCCAGCAACAAGGGTGTGAGGCCGGCAAAAGTGGTGAGTGAGGTCAAGACGATTGGTCGGAAGCGCTTTTCGCCGCCTTGACGGATGGCATCGAGGAGTGGGGTCCCCGAGCGATACGATCGGTTGATGAAGTCGACCAGCACCAAGCTGTCGTTGACTACCACACCGGTCAGCGCAACCATGCCAAAGACCGACAGGATTGCCAGATCGATGCCCATGAACAAGTGGCCGGCCACCGCACCGATGATGCCGAACGGCACCGCACTCAAGACGATCAAGGGCTGAATATAAGATTTGAACGGCACCGCCAGCAGGGCGTAGATGAGGATCGTGGCCAACAAGAAACTCTGTTGCAGGCCCCCCAGGGTCTCCCGTTGTTGTTGCTGCTCGCCTTCGAGGGTGTAGGTCAGGCCCCGATAGTCGCCCATCAAGCGCGGCAAGTCGTCGCGCAAGATAGTGGCCAAGATTTCGTTGGCGTTGGCCTGATCAAGATCGACGTCGGCGGTGACGTTGACCGTGCGTTTGCGGTCAGTACGTACGATTGTTGCGTAGCCGCGTCCGAGCTCCATTTCACCAGCGACAGAAAACGGCACCTCGTCGCCGGTTGGGGTTCTGATCCTCATCTGTTCCAGGCTGGCGAGAGACTGCCGCTCGCGTTCCGGGTAGCGCACCATGACTTTGACTTCATCGCGGCCACGTTGGATACGCTGCGCCTCTTCGCCATAAAAGGCTTGGCGAACTTGCCGGGCTAGGTCCGACAGCGAAATGCCCAGGGTTTCGGCCTGCGGCGTGACGGCTAGTTTGACCTCTTGTTTACCGGCACGGAATGAGTCCGAGATGTCTTCCACACCCGGGTATTGTGCCACTGCCAATTTCAGCTCTTCGGCGGCTTGCCGCAGTTGGTCGAGATCGGGGCCGGCGAGCTGAATGTTGATCGCCTCGCCAGCCGAGAACAACGACGACACAAAAACCAACTCGACGGCATCTGGCACCGGTCCGGTCAGCTCTCGCCAACGACGGTTGAGATCCGAGGCTTTGACGGTGCGCTCTTCGGCGGGGGCAAGCTCGATGTTGATCTCACCGAGATGGGACGATGCGACACTGCTCTGAAACTGGAAACGACTCTGACGGCTGCGGAAGGGTTGGTCGCCGATGGTGGTCAGCATATGTCGAAACGCATCTGGCTCCCCGGCCTCGGTGAGCTGCGCTTCGAGCTCGCGAGCCCTGGCTTCGACTTCGGCGAGCACACGGGTAGTGGTCTCGACCGACGTACCCTGAGGCATAGTCAGGTAAGCGACCAGATTGTCCGCTTCAACCGGTGGGAAGAACGAGAATTTGACCCGTCCGCCAGCCACCATCCCGACCGTCAACAGCAGAATCGACACGCCGATGGCGACGGTAACGTAACGCCATTCGAGAGCCGCGGCGAGGGTCGGTCGATAAACTCGCGAAATCATCCACTCGAGCATTCCGACCGTAGGTCGTTGCAAACGTTCGGTGAGCGCCAGCAGCGGAGCCAGGGGCCGTGGTCGATGGTCGAGATGCTTGAGGTGAGCCGGCAAAATCAACAAGGCCTCGATCAGCGAGAACAGCAGAACACTAATCACGACCAGCGGGATATTGCGCACCACTTTGGCGGTGGTGCCGGTGACCAACAGCAACGGACCGAAGGCTGCGACGGTGGTCAGAATCGAAAAAATGACCGGTACTGCCACTTCGCGGGTACCGTCGATCGCCGCGTCGAGTCCCTTCTTGCCCATCTGCAGATGGCGATAAATATTCTCGCCCACCACGATCGCGTCGTCGACCACAATTCCCAGCACAATAATGAATGCGAACAGCGAGATCATGTTGATCGACAGGTCGAGGGGAGGCATCAGCCAGAAGGCACCGGTGAAGGACACCATGATGCCAACCGACACCCAGAAGGCGAGGCGCAGTCGTAAGAAGAGCGTCAAAACCAGCAGCACCAACAACAGCCCGGCGCGACCGTTCTTCATCAAAGTGTCGAGACGACTCTGCAACAGCACGGTGTCGTCTTGCCAAACGGTGAGGTTGATACCTTCCGGCATCCGCAAGCTGGCTTGCTCGATATAGGCCTTGGTCTTGGCGGCGACCTTGGTGACGTCTTGATCGCCGACGCGATAAACTTGCACCAGCACCGCCGGGTCGCCGTCGAAGCGCGCCGCCAAATCAGATTCGGCGAAGCCGTCCTTGACCGTCGCCACCTGGCCGAGGGTGAGGCGGGTGCCATCGGGTCGGTTGAGCAGCACCAGATCTTCGAATTCGTATCCGCTGTAGGCTTGGCCGTTGGTCCGCAGCAGGATCTCACCCGCTGCGGTCTCGAGCGATCCCCCAGGGAGATCGAGGGACGAGCGTCGCACCGCTTGTGCCACCTGATCGAAGGTGAGACCGTGGCGTCGCAAGGACTCTTCGGAAATTTCGATGGCGATCTCGTAGGGGCGCGCCGCCGCCAGTTCAACCTGGGTAATGCCATCGATGGCGGCAACTTCGTCCCGCACCTGCTCACCCAGCCGCCGCAGGGTCAGCTCGTCGGCCTTGCCCGAGACCGCGATCGACAGCACTTGGCGCCGCAGGATCGCCTCTTGGATGATCGGTTTTTCGGTTTCCTCGGGAAACGTGTCGATTGCGTCGACACGGGTTTTGACGTCGTCGAGAGCATCGCGGGTGTTGACACCATCAATTAGCTCGATGATGACCGTACCCACACCTTCAGCGGCCGTCGAGCGCACGCGGCTGACCGATTCGAGATCCGCCACACGCTCTTCGATGCGAGTACAGACCGCTTCCTCGACCTCTTCAGGAGCTGCCCCGAGGTAGGGCACGGTGACGGTGATCAAGTCGACCGAAAACTCTGGGAAAACTTCCTTGCGGGTTTTCGATTGGATGCTGGTGAAGCCCGCGATGATGATCAGAACCATCAGCAGGTTGGCGGCTACGCCATTCTTGGCGAACCAGGCGAGGATGCCGTCTTTCATGACTGAGTCTCCGCTGACGCTTCGGGCATGACCGACCGCACCCGCATACCTTCAGTAGCGATATCAAGCGCCGAGATACACACTTTTTCACCCACGTCCAAGCCTTCACTGATCACTGCCTGTTCGCCATCGAGACGCAGTACCTGCACGTCACGGAAACGCAGACGGTTGTCGTCATCAACCACCAGAACTTGATAACCGTCACCGTTGGGGCGTAGAGACGATCTTGGCAAGACGATCAAGTCGGAGACCGCTAGACCTTGGATCTCAGCCTCGACAAACAGACCGACCGATAGGGGTGGTCGATTGTGCTCATCGCTCGCGCCGTAAGGGTCTTCCACCCGGGCCACCAGATTCATCATGCGACTGCGGCTGTCGAGCTCACCCTCGGTACGTACGATGCGGCCTTGCCAGCGGTGACGGTCACGGCCGAAGTTGGCCCATAACAAGGTCTCCGGTCCTGGTTTGGGTTGCGAGTCGCGATAGGTGAACGGCAGATCGAGGTACGACAGCTGATCCCCCGGCACCGGTAACCGAATTTCCGCATAGTCGGTTGCGTGGATTGTCGCCAAGACCGCACCCTTGGTCAGAAATTGGCCACGATCGACTCGCTTGGACCTTACCCGACCGTCAAACGGTGCACGGAGGCTGGCGCGTTCCAAATCGAGCTCGGCCTTTTCGAGCTCGGCCTTGGTGGCTTCGAGGCTGGCGCGAGCTTGGGCTACCTGCGGTTGACGCATCACCAGAGCCGAGGGGTCACCCTCGTCTCCCAGGTCGTGCCATTCCTCGATCGCCAGCTCAGCCTCTGCTTCCTGTTGCACCACGGCGAGTTCAGCCTGGGCGACCTGAGCCCGGGCGCGCCGTACCGCAACTTCGTAGTCCCGTGGATCGAGCGTCACCAGCACCTCACCCTTGTGGAAGAAACCTCCGGTTTCGAAATTGCGGGAGATCGACTGGATCTCGCCTGCAACCTGGGCGATCAGGGTGGTTTCTGTACGCGGCAAGACGGTGCCTTGGGCCTTGACGTCGAAGGTGAGGTCCTGGCGAGCCACCTCGGTCACCCGCACCAGCGGCGCCAAGACAACGCTCTCTCGGGTCTCCACTTCCGGTCGCGATTTGACCAGGGCTCGGGTTGCCAACGCACTCAGCAGAATGATGACGACGGGGATAATGAGCTTTTTGAGATTCATGATCATCCTCCTGGGTAGAACCCAGGCTATTGCCCCTCCGGGGCTTCGGAAGATCCCGCTTCGACGGTCGAGCGAGAGGGATCGGATGGTTCGGTTTCGGTGGCGGATTCGATCGTCGTGCCGAAGTCGCCCCCCAATGCCAGGTGAAGGTCAACGCGGTTGGTGAGTCGCAGCGCACGAACGGTGAGCAGACGGCTTTCACTCGAAAAAGCCAACCGTTGACTCTCGAGAATCGTCAAATAATCGCCGACTCCAGCCAGGTAACGGTCTTCAGCCAGACGAGCAGCAGCCTTGGATTCATCGGTGGCAGCCAGTTGGGCCTTCTCTTCCGCCGCCAGTAGACGCTCCGCTGCCAGTGTGCTTTCAACCTCGGCGAAGCCGCGCAGTAGTTGTTGAACGTGTTGCGCCAGTGCCCGCTCTCGGCTCGCTTCCGCGAATTCGACAGCGGCGCGCAAGCGACCGCCTTGGAAGATCGGTTGCAGCAGGCTGCCAGCGATGCTCCACACCGAGAAGTTGCCGTCGATGAGATCGCTCAGGCTGTCACTGGACGTGCCACCGGAGCCGGTGAGGGTGAGTCGAGGGTAAAGTGCTCGGCGCGCCTCCTGGATCCGCAGGCCGGAGGCTTCCAGCCGTCGTTCCGAAGCTAACAAGTCGGGCCGCCGGCTGAGGAGCTCGGCGGGCAAACCGGTTGGAATGGCTGGCGGCACCTCGGGTAGCTCGAGCGGAGTCGCGTCCGGGTCGGAGCCGACGCGGCCCGACGGATAACGACCCAGCAGAATTTCGAGCTGGCGTCGCGTCGCATCGAGCTGGCGTCGACGGAGCTCGAGAGCAGCCTCTGCCTGAGCACGGTTCGACCGGGCCAGGCGGAGGTCGAGCGGTGTGGTCACGCCGCGGCGATAACGGGCGGCGATACGATCGGTAGTCGTTTCACGACTCTCGAGGGTCTCACGGGCCAATTGAACTTGACGCTCGGACTCCACCACCGTGAACCAGGCCTTGGCCACCTGACCGCTGAGCGAGAGCCTGGCTGCCGAATAATCGGCCCGCACCGCGTCGGCATCGCTCAGCGCTGCCGCCTTGCCAGCTCGCAAGCGTCCCCACAAATCCGGCTCCCAGCTGACGTTCAGGCTGGCGCCGTAGGACGAAGACTGTGACTTCAACGGTCCGTCCTGGCCCGGAATCGGCAGGCCAACGAAGATCTGTTCGCGGCGTGACGCGTCGAAGCCAGCGCCGATCTGTGGTTTCAAGGCTGCGCCCGCAATGCGTGCCTGGGCTACCGCGGCATCCACCGCCGCGGAGGCGGCTCGGAGATCATAGTTGTGTTCGAGAGCCTCGGTGAGGATCGTATCCAGTGCATCGACGCCAAAGTTTGTCCACCAGGGACCCCCGAGGGCTCTAATGTTCGAATTTACGATGTTCGCATCGTTGGTACTCGCAGCTCCGCTCCATGCATCGGGTACCGGCACCTCGAGGATGGGCTCTTGGATCGCGGGTGAGGAGGCGCAACCCAAGGCGATCCCTGCGATCCCCGCCAAGACCAATCCTCGGTGGGGTCGAAAAACCGTGAAACTCATGATTGTGAGACCTCCATCGGCGCCGACAGGCCGCCGCACAGAAAGCGAACCAGGCGATCGACGAGACTGTCGAGGTCGCGGGTGTCGAGCTCGTCACCGTGAACCGCCTCGATCATCTGAGAACCAGCGATCGTGTGAGCCATCGTTCCGACCATGAATTGAATTCTCCACAAGAGCTCCTCTGGGCTGAGCTCGGGTAAGGCTCGGGAAAATGCCGCCCGGAACCGTCGAATCGCCTCGGCGAGCTCCCCGAGCAGGGACTCACGCAGCATGGGATCCGGCTGCGTCATGGCGCGGCCACAGATCTGTGCAAAATGTCGACCGCCATCGGGCAGTTCACGTCCGAACCGCACCACGGGTCCGACGAAGATGCCGACCAAGGTTTCGAGGCTTGGCCCCGCATCCCCGGACGCGGCTTCGGCTTCGTCGAGTAGGCGGAGGCGTTCAGAGTTGATCGGCTGCAAGTGACGGGCAATCACCGCCCGTGCGAGCGCCTGTTTGGAACCGAAGTGATAATTCGCCGCCGCCAGGTTGGTGCCGGCTCGGGTGGTGATCGCTCGCAGGGAAGCGCCTGCAACCCCGCGTTCGGCAATCAGCGCCTCGGCAGCATCCAAGAGACTCTGCTTGGTAACAAGACCCTGTTTAGTATCGATGGGATCTGAAATGGTCTCAGTCATCTAGAATTTCCTGGCCACTGTCTGTTGAGGCAAAACTGTCTGTTGAAGCAGACCTGCTGTTGGGACGGAACAAACGAACGCTTGAATCAAACGTTCGTTTGAATTGTACGCCATCTCTGCTCCAACAGTTGCAACAAAAATCGATTCCCTCCCCAGAATCCTTTGGCGACTACTCAGGCCCACCCTGACAGGCTCAGTCGTAATGTTTGATCAGCGGCCACAGCTCCGCGGTTGAGAGTCGCAGGTTCCGACACACGTGAATCGGTACATCGCGTTCATAGGGGATGCAGTAGTCACAGCTGGCTGTACCCGCCACCTCCACGGATTCGCAGCGCCGTTCGAGGTCCTCGCGGTTGCCGCCCAGCATGATCACGACCTCGCCGTTGCCCGGCCCTGGACCCCACAACCAGTAGTTGTTGTGGCCACTGGTCGCCGCTGGAAGATCGTAGGCTTCGGCAAAATAGTCGATCGCGCCGGCCCGGCCGTAGTTGGTGGTGAAGATCGTCGCCTGCTGGCGGTCAGCTTCAGGTAACCGATGGTAAACCTCGGCGACTGCCGCCGCTTTTTCCTTCCAACCGAACATGTCGGCATAAAACTGTGGCAGCTCAGCCAGCTCGTGCCCTTCCTCGGTACCCGGATCGACGCCCAGAGCTTGCGAGTAGTGGATGAAGCTCTCCACGGGAAGCATCGGCGTGGCGAGCGGCGCCAGCAGAATGCCGCTAGCCACAACAGCGACTGCCGAGGTCCGCATCCAACGCCGTCGCAGCAGGCTTTCCCAGGCGACGCCCCCGGCAGCAAACAACATGGCGTAGGTTGGGGCCATGTAGCCGGCACGGGATTGGCCGTTGAGCAGCAACACGGCACAGGCCGTGATCCAAGCAATACCCAACGGGCGGAAGGCACGGCCGCTGGGAGCGAAGAGTAGCCAGCCCAGTCCAGCGAGCCACAGTAGGAGCGTGGTCGGATTCTGCTGCAAGATTTGTCCAGAGAGGAACGTCCAGGCGGAGAGTCCGGAGTACTTGCCGCTCATCGCACTTTCGATGAATTCGAGGTGAGCCCAGTTGTTGGTAGCGTTCCAGACCACGTAGGGCAGGAAACACAGGACGCTGATGGCGCCACCCGCCCATGCCCAGGGGGTGGCCAACCATCGCCGCTGGCGGGTGAGCAAGATGCCGATAAAAACACCAAAACCGATCCACAACATACCAACCTTGTTGAGTAGGCCGAGGCCAAATGTTCCGCCGAGCGCGAGCCACAGCGTCGGTTCCTCGGTACGGATGAGGCGGACTAACCAGTACGCGGCGAGGGCGGTCAGAAAAAGGTCGAAGACATTCATCGACCAGATCGACGCCAACGCCAGGTTCGAGCCTGCCACCATCGAGGCGGTTGCCGCTAGCGTGACCGCCCACCGACCGCCGCCCATTTCGCGAGCCAACAACCCAGTCAAGAAAACCACCCCGGCGCCAAATATCGCCGGCAGCAGCCTGATGGCGAACAGCGAGTCACCGAGGACGGCCCGGCTTGCAGCGAGCAAGAAGACCGAGAGCGGTGGATGGTCGATATAACCCCAGGCCAAGTGATCGGCACAAGCCAGGTAATACAGTTCGTCGCGAAAGATCTCGTAGCCACCCCACAGGTTGATCGCGAGGTGGAACAACAGCTTGGCGAAGGTGAAGGCCAGGATCAGATGCAGTATGGCGCGGTCACGAGACGGTTCGTCGGTTTGGGTTGTCAGGTCTGGGGTCATTATCTGCGGTCCTCCATGGGCGATGTTCGAGCAAGGGCGATGTTCGAGCTTGGGTTATGTTCGAAGCCCAAGACTGCCCGCGCTCCGCCTAACTTGCTATCGATCATGGCTAACGGCGTCCTAACGCGGCGCTAACGACGCCTTTCTGGAGGCCGAATCTCGCCGGCTCGTCGGCATGAACAAACCACGCTGGTACGATGTCGCCATGACCGCCCCGGCACCCTCTGCCCGTTACCAATTCGGCCCGTTTGAGCTGGATCTAGCCGACCGAACCCTGACCAAAGACGGCGTCGAGATTCCGCTGCAGGATTTACCGCACCGGTTACTCGCCGTTCTGGCGCAGCAGGCACCGGCATTGGTGACGCGTCAGGAGCTCCGTGAAGCCCTGTGGCCACCCGACACCCATCTCGACGTCGACGCCAGTCTCAACACCGCGGTTGCTCGGGTACGAGAGGCCTTGGGAGACACGCCGGGTAACCCGCGTTATGTCGCCACCGTGCCGCGCCGAGGCTACAAGTTGGTGGCGCCTGTAGAAGCAGTGGAACCGGCGGAGCCAGTGGAAACCGTCGATCGCGAGACGGTTCCGCCATCATGGCGGGGCGCTAAGGTGGCGTTGGTGATCGCCGGAGTTGCCGGTTCGTTGGCCGTCGGCGGCTGGCTGTTACGGAATGTGGAGCCGGACCCGGCATCCAACCCACCGGGGGAAACATCCGCCACCGCCGCGGCGCGCGAGCACCTCTTGATCGCTCGTCACTACGAAGATCGACGCTCACGAGAAGGCCTGGAGAAAGCCATCGCTGAATTCCAGAGCAGCCTGGCCCTCGATCCCACAAGCGCCCAGGCCTACAGTGGGCTCGCTAGCTCCTATGTGCTGCTCGGCGTTTATGACTACTGGCGTCCAAGAGATGCGTTCGTCCCAGCCGAGACTATGGCTCAGCGGGCCCTCGAGCTCGATCCCGAGTCTGGAGAAGCCCATCTGGCGATGGGTCTGGTGAAAGTGGCCGCGAAGTGGGATTGGCAGGCAGCCCAAGCTGAGCTGGAGCGTGCCCGAGAGCTTGCTCCAGGTTCCGTCGAGATCCTCCACTGGCAAGCTGTCTTCTTCTCCGCCACGGGGCGGCACGAAGAGGCTGTCGCCAGCGCTGAAGCCGCCTTGGTCATCGACCCAACGTCGTCTGTCCTCAACACCGCGCTCGCCTGGCGTTTGTTCGAAGCCCGTCGTGGCGACGAGGCAATCGTGCAATCCCATCGCGCTCTCGATCTGGCTCCGGACTACTACGATGCTTGGGACAATCACAAATGGATCCAGCTCACCTTGGGAGGCGAAACCGAAGCCGTTGAAGCTTGGGCCCGTTCCGAAACCCTCGAAGGTCGAGACGGCGGCGCGATCGATCGCGGCTATCGCAAATACGGCCTCGAAGGTCTGCATCGAGCGTCCATCCGCTCGCAGCTCGATCGTGTCGCAATCGGTCGCTACCACTCGCCCTATGACTTGGTCCTCGAGTACGCGGCCCTCGGCGAGGTAGAATCGGCGATGCTGTGGCTCGAGAAGTCCTTCGTCGAGCGAGAAACCGATCTGGTCACCATGGCGGTTGATCCCCGGCTCGACGTCTTGCGCGGCGAACCGCGATTTCAAGCGATTGTTGTGGCGGTTGGTGGGGGTGGCTGAGTCAACAGGTTCGACATCGGAGGCTCCGAAGCCTCGATCATGCGCCGAGGCCGGTTCCGCGATAGGATCATTGTCATGACGCAACCGGAAAAAGTCTTGCGCGCCGCCCTCTCGTTACCTGAGGCTGACCGCGCTGATATTGCCGACAGGCTCTTGCTGAGCCTCGACGCTTCCAGCCAGCGCGAGATCGACGCCCTCTGGGCGCAAGAGGCAGAATCCCGAATCGAGGCATACGACCGCGGCGAGATAGAGGTGATTCCCGGTAAGGAGGTCTTCGCTGCCGTCAGAGCGCGCCAGCGTCAATGAACTACTCGTTTCTGGGGCCGGCTCGCGACGAGTTCGAAGAAGCCGTCGAATTCTACGACCATCACAGGGCTGGGCTTGGTGATGAATTCGAGCAAGAAGTCGAGAGCACGATCAGGAGGATTCTCGACCATCCAAAGGCATGGAACCCTCTTTCGCTTCGAGCACGCTGCTGCCGTACCCGGCGCTTCCCCTATGGCGTGATCTACCAGGTCCGCGATGATCAAATCCTGATCGTTGCCATCATGCACCTGAAACGGAAACCCAACTACTGGAAAGACCGTCTCGCATAGAGGCTAATCCAAAGCTCCATTCGTTCCCTCGCCAGCTTGCGCACAAATCGGAGCCTTGGATTTTGTGACTTTCCCTGCGCAGAGAACCGTCTTGAATGCCAATATTTCTCGTGTAGAGACGGTATTTGGTCGCGGATTAGCCGATAAGTAAACTCATTGGGCCGTTCCGTGTGAAGTCTGTTTCTGTGTCGCCAGTTCGTGCTCCTATCTATAGGAATGGGTCGCGACAGGTGGGCAATAGATGGTTGTGATCCCATCGGGGCATGACCCGACTCGACTCAGGAGGTCGTTATGAGAGCTTATGTCGCAGAGTCTTTTGGCACGTTCTGGCTGGTTCTCGGGGGTTGCGGCAGCGCAGTTTTGGCTGCGGCGTTTCCGGATGTGGGGATTGGCCTCCTCGGCGTCTCGTTGGCATTCGGCCTGACGGTGCTGACCATGGCCTACGCTATCGGTCACATTTCCGGCTGCCACCTGAATCCCGCGGTCTCGATTGGACTCTGCGTCGGCGGGCGGTTCCCGGCAGCCAAGTTGCTGCCCTACATCGTGGCGCAAGTGGTGGGAGCGGTGGTTGCCGGCGGCGTGCTCTACGTCATCGCGAGTGGCCAATCCGGGTTCGATGTGGCGGCGGGTTTTGCGTCCAATGGTTATGGTGCGCATTCCCCCGGTGGCTACACGTTGGTCGCCGCTCTGGTGATCGAAGTCGTGATGACGATGATGTTCCTCTTGGTGATCCTTGGCGCCACCGACTCGCGGGCTCCGCAGGGTATGGCACCCATCGCGATTGGCCTGTGTCTCACCTTGATCCACTTGGTCAGCATCCCGGTGACGAATACTTCGGTCAACCCGGCGCGGAGCACCGGAGTGGCGGTTTATGTCGGTGATTGGGCTGTCAGCCAATTGTGGCTTTTCTGGGTAGCACCAATTGTTGGCGCTGTGCTCGGTGCCGTCGTCTATCGGTATCTCGGAAACGGCGACGATTGACGGGTGTCGCGACGTCGCCTCGGCGTTGGCGTCTTGCTCGGGCCATTGAACGGGAAGCTGAGAACCTCGAAGCGATTCTTGTTCTTTCGCGGCTTCTGGGTGGCGACATCAGCCAAACACCGGCAGCTCACGTTTGGCAGCAGCGCGGCACGGGGGTCTGAAGTTTGCCTGATCTAACCTGTCTTGAGTCGCCGGATCCGCTGTTGCTTCGCTACCGATCGTTGGTTCGCGTGTCTACGCTTGCGGTGTGCCCTCGACGCCCGACGCGAGACTCGATGCACCAGCCATGACTGCTCCAGTTCCGCCCAGGTCAGACTCAGTGTCTCCCCGAGCAGCTTGCGTGCCCCAGGAGTCGCCAGCATGGGTGACTGGAGCAGCTGGAGGTAAATTTGTGCCGGCACCCACCAGCGCTGGAGAGGTGCCAATTGGTAGGGCTGGCGAAATGTGCCTTGCATGTACTCGAGCATGGAAAGCAGGAGTCCTTGCAGCTGCCGTTGGGGGGCGTTACAAGCTTCGAACTGCTCGGCGATCCTCTGGGCATCGGCGACGCGCCTCAGCCGGGTGCGGTGCGGGATCGAAGCCTCGTTTGGAATCGAGGTACCGTCGGGTGTCATCAGCCAACACCTCCCCCAGCCTCCCGAACCTTGGCCGCGGTTGCGATCTTGCCGGCTATGGATTCGGCGGTGTCCAAGAGTTCGAAGCAAAGATCGAGTCCGCGGTTGTCGTCGAGCACGAGGAAGACTTCAATCATGTTGTAGATCGCGAGCAGCGTCGTGCACCATAGTGCGCCGGTGAAGCTGCTGGGTTTGTAGGCAGTGATCAAGCAGCGGATCTTGGCGAGGGTCTGGAGGGTCGCCAAGGTCTCTTCGTCGATCAAATGGCCATCCATCATGAGGGACACCAGCTTTTGAGGCTCGGGGCCCGGAGCCACCAGAGCGGGGAAGGAAAAGAGCGCGCTCCAACCGATTGCGGCGTCCAAGGTGTCGTGCTCGCCGTCTTGAAAAAGGTTCTCCAGCTGCTCGGCGAGTTGCAGCATGCCGGAGCGCAGGTGGTCTTCGGCGGGTTGGTGACAAGGAAAGGCGAGGATCGGAGCACGCAGGTTGTCGAGAGCGGCGAGGGCACGAGGATCGGGCTGCGAGATGGTGGTGGTGACCATGGTTCGGGCTCCTTTGATGATGAGAGGTGCTGAGGTCGAGAGATGGGGCGGTGTGACGACGTGGACCCAAGATTCAGGCAGCACGCCGGTCGGCCACTCGGTGAACGTCGGTCGGCGACATGGTGGTGTTGGTGGCTCGTCTTAACTGCCGGATGGATGTTGGTCTTGTTGTCACGTCGTCAGGCCGTCCTCCGAGACGGGGTTGCAGGGCGTCCAAGGTTTCCCACCCTTTGGCCAGAAACGGGGCATCACAGCCGACCTCACACAGGTGCTCTTCCATGAGATCGAGGGTGGCGAGCAGATGGCTGCGAAGGCGAGTGGAGGCGTCATCGCTGCCGCCGCAGCTTTCGATCACGGCCCGGCGTTGCTCTAGCCTCTCCAAGAGCAGCAGCGCCTCCGCCGCTGGGCCGGGTGCAGTCCACAGGTCTTGGGACACTGGATCATCGTTCGGGTCGTCGGTATGCGAGTCGATATCGAGGGTGCTGAGTTGGTCGATCATGTGATGGCTCCTTCTGGATTTAGCGTGGATGAAACCCCGGGCTCCACAGATGCAAGCTCGGGTAGAGTGGCTGGAAGTTCGCGGTTGGTGGTGAGTTCCGCGGGGTCTGGCAAACCGGCCCAAACCCGGTCGGGTAAACCGGCCCGACCCGGGTCGGGTAACCCGGCCCAAACGACGGCAGAACGCACGAGGTCTGACCATCCGACGGGCAGGCCGACCTCGGGTAACACTTGTGGCGGGCTGCCGGCAACAGGTCTGCCGGCAGACGTGTAAGCGCGCAACAGGGTGAGAGCAGCTGGTAACAGGCACCCGCGATGTCGTCGGACCCGTTCTAGCACTTCGGCTCTGATCGCTGATGCTCTTCGCGATACCGATTGGGGGCCAAGGCAACTCGTGATCGTGGCGATTGGACGCGAAAGCTCGAGTGACTCAGAAGCCAACCAAGTGATCGGATGAAAGATCCTCTCGTTGGCGCCTGGCCGACGGTAAGACCAACCACCTTCCGCCAGCGCTCGCTCCAAAGGTTCCGGAATCCGATCCTTGGTTTCTATCCACGCCAGGCGGGTTCCGGCTTGGGCTAGGCTGTTGAGGGATCGCCGAGTCAGGCGCCCGCCTCGGCATACGATGCTGACGATCGGCTGGCCGGTGAGTAGGGTGCTGGTGAGATCAGCGAGCCATCGTCGATCGGTGCCGCCGAGCAGAGTGATGGGCGGCGGTCCTTCGAACGCCGGGCGCGCCAAGGGGGTGAGCAAGCAGGCGAGCCAGGCCGCGAACTGTGACGGACAAACGAAGTCCTGGCCTTGAAAGACCTGCCGGAACAGCGCCAGGCTCTGGCGGCAGTGCTCTTTGGACGGCCTCGCCGGCACCGGTGCGAAGCGGGTTGACGGTACCAGCATGAGACCGGTTGCGGCGTCGTAGCCCGGCACTTGCAGCACTGAACCATCGGGGCGTAGGACCGGCACATCAACCCAGCCAGCCAACCACGGCAGCTCGGGCCAGCTGCCGCGGGCGAGGATCGCACGGGTTGTCCAGCGCGGGGGTTGTACTGGCTCCGGTTCGGTCCCAGGGCCGCGTCCGGTCCCAGGGTCGCGGCGTGAGGGGCTTACGAAGGTGCAGTGTTCGGCCAGCAACTCCTGGAGGCGAGCTTCGGGGATGGACTTGAGGACCGGGGCCGCCGCCGAGGACCCGCGGTGCGGCTGCGGGATCTCGACCAACTGGCCGCCATGTTCGAAGACACGGGATGTGCCCTTGGCGAGGGCCGTCAGTGCCTGGCGATTGACCTCGTGTTGGCGTGTGCTGATGACGATGACGGGTATGCCTGTGTCTGCTGCGTCAGAGTCAGGCCTGAGGTGGCGAGTGGAGCGGTCTGTTGCGTCCGCTGCCGTAGGGCGCTGGCTCGAGGGAAGCTGGCTCGAGGGCAGCTGGGCAGCCGCCGCGGCCGGGGCGGCAGGTGGTGTGGGGTTGGCGTCGTAGCCAAGATCGACGGGGCTTTCGATCCTGCCGAAGTGGGGACACCGGCTACAGTGCGAGTCGCGGGCGCCGAGATCGTCGGCGATCTCTCGACAGCGCCGTGGCCCGGCGGGCGCCCGCAGCTGTTGGTCGAATAGCTCGTCGGTTGCGAAACGTGAATAGCCGGGATGGGAGCGACTGAGAGCGTGGGCCAACTGCAGACTGTCGACACCCGGGGCGGCGCACCGGCTGATGATGGAGAGGGCTGCCCGCCACCACGACTCGGGGAGACTGGCTCGTTGGGCGTGGCATTCGCGAAGCCAGGAACAGCCTTGCCAAACCGCTTGCATGTCCGCAGTCCCGGCGGCTGGGGAATCCGGGCGGCGGAAGCTGCCGACCAGGGCTTGCCACGAGCTGGTGTCGAGGGCAGGAGGTTCGGGTAGATCGGCGAAGGCTTGGCGCGGGTAGCGGTTCTCACCCGGGACCAGGGGGAAGCGCTCCACGGTCACCGGCTGGCGTCCGCCACGGGCGGTAAAGGTCCCTGCGATCGGCAGCAGCTGAGCGAGATCCGACTCAGCGGATAGATGCCAGCCCTCGGTGGCGGCGCGCTGTTCGAGCGCCCACTGGATTCGGTGTAGGAGCCCTTTGGCCTCCGCTGTGTCGCTCTCCGTGGACAATAGCCAAGGCTCCTCCAACAGCCACAAGACGCTCAGGCGATGTCCGGCAGCCATCACAATCGAGGGCGGACAGGGTATGGCGTCGAGCAAGCTCGAGGCGGCCTGACGATTCGGTGGCAGGGTGAGAGATTGGCCAGCATCATGGGCACTCGAACTTTCCCTGGTCTCGATATCGACCCTGGTCTGGATGTTGACCCAGAGTGCCGGTAGCGCCGTGGCCGTAGTGTCGGTGCCGCGTACATTGCCGAGGGTCACTCGCTTGCGGCGGCTCCTTGCGAGGCGTAGCGCGCTTGCCGAGTCTTGTAATGCGACGCCAAATGCCACCTGTCGGGTCTTACGGTAGCGCTCGGTCAGTCGCGCTGCCTGGCGCAGGCTGCGGCACCACGCGGTGCGCTCGGAGCCATTGCGAAAGGTTGTGGTGTGGAGAACGAGGCTTCCCGGTCGCAACGGATCGGGGAAGATGGCTCGAAGCAGCTCGAACGGGGTGACTTGCGGCATAAGTTCTCCTCGGGTTGGGGTGCCTGGAAGGGGCGATTCAAGGGCGACCGAGAGGGCCGGCGTCCGGCAGCGGACGCCGGCCCAAAGTTGGTGGTGTTAGGCGGCTAGCGGTAAGTTGTTCTGATCACTGTCCGTCGGCGGGTCCGTCGGTGGGTCCGTCGGTTCGTCAGGCACTTCCGTTTCGGGCTCCTCGTTGGCGCTTCTTCGGCGATGGGAGGAGCGCCGGACTCGGGAGGCCAAACCGTCGTGGCCGACCAGGGCATACAGCGCTTCGTAGAAACGTGCGACCTTGCCGACGAAGCGTGAGGCTTCGGCTACCTCGAGGTCTTTCTCGGACTGGCTGTATTTGGAATCACTTTCGGTCCCTTCGAGACCGTGCAACGCGTCTTCGAGTCTCAGGTAGGGCCCTTCGAGGCCGCTGGCAGCTGCCTCGCGATCAAAAATGACCCCTGCTTGTTGCAACTGAGGTAGGGCAAATTCGGGATTGATCAGATTGCTGTGGACGTGTCCTGTGAGCTGCAGCAGGGCGTCTGGATCCTCGGGAATCCCCGGCGCGTCTTCGAAGATTCTGTTGCTACCACCCGGGCCGAAGATGCCATCGAGGGTGATGCGCAGCTGAATCAAGCGTTCGCGCAGCTCTTTGGCCGCGTCATCTCGCAGGCTGCGCAGGTTGCGGTCGACTTGCAGTTCGTGCACATGCAGGTTGTCGCGAGCGGTGAGCCGAGCGCGGATCGCCTCGAGCTGTTGCCCCAGGCACTGCTGGTATTGCTCGAGATTCACTACCTCGTGACCTTCCGGGAGCAGCAAGCGGACCTTGTCGGTGGCTGCCTGGGCAATTCGGGCCGCCTGTTGGCGGGAATGGCCGGCGAGCTGGCCGCAAGATTTGCGTAGCCGAGTGACAGCTTTTTTGGGCATGGCTTCCTCCTTCTACGCGGCTTTGCTGAGGACTTCAGCGAGGTCGAAATCAGCGGCGGTGACACCCACTTCTGGGGCATTGCCGAGTCGGATGGTGAGTCCGGTCGGGTCCACGGTGATGGCTGCGGCCGGGCAATCCTGCTCAGGGTCGTGCTGGTCGATGAGACGGGCGATCTGCATGAGAAATACTGCGGCAGCCGTGTAGTCGGAAAACGGGAAGTGGCGACTGATGGCGATGGTTTGGGTGTCGACCGTCCAGCCTTCGGCCTCTCGTCTTGGGCGTTGGCGGCGGTCGGGCGGAACCGGCAGAATGTTGTCCTGGGTCCTCTCGGCTTTCATGATCAGTTCTCCTATCGTGGGTCCAAGTGGTGTCGTGGCCACGGTGGGGTGGGTGGCCACAGTGGATTCGGGATGGCGCGGCTGTGTGTTGCCAGCGCGTCCCGGTGTTGGCGGCCGGGGGGATTCCTGTCCCGGCCGAAGAAGTTGTGATTAAGACGGTTCGGGCCGTGTGTCGAGGTGCCGTGTGTCGAGGTGCCGGCGCGTTGAGGGAACCGGCACGATGTCGGCATACAATCTTTGTATTCATGTGTTTTCTCTCCTGTCTCTCTAAAAGTGGTATTCGTTAGACGCAATTTGGCCGTGCGAGCTGCTAGAGCCCGACAGAACGACACGGTATTGACGGTATTGCCGTCGCTACACGGGTGTTGCGCCTAAACGGTATGGGCGCGGTTTTTAGTTGCTAATCCAGGTTACTAATCCAGGTCAGGAATCTCACGAGGCTCGATGTTTCCTACCAACGCAGGCGGTTCGCCCGTCGAGTCCGAGGCTGTCTCGGTGGGTAAGGAAGCTATTTGTTCTCGCGACGATGGCGCTTCAGGTTCCAACGCACGCGTGATTTCACGCTCGATATCGTCTTCGATAGCGCTCAACATCTGATCGATCGCGGCGTCGACAACCCTGCCGTGTCTCAACTTGCTTTCGATTATCTTTCGCTGGGCCGGGCTGAGCTTGCTGTAGTTCTCTCGATACCGTTCCGCCGCCCGGGCCAATGGCACGGTGGGCATATAACTGACTTGATCTTCAGGGACCACCATGACTCGCCGCCCGACATAATGGGTCAGTCGCTTGCAGACAATTTCTGCGAACATCAAACGTGAGCATTTGGCCTTCTCGAATAAGATCTTCTCTTCTTTGGGTGAGGGCATTCCGCCCTTCTTCTCCCAGTTCCAGATGACCTGGCGTTTCTTTTTGATGGCTGTAGCGATCTCCTCCTGTGAAAGATGTCCGTGCTTACGGATCCAACGCAGGATGTCGCCTGTGATCTCGTGAATCATGATGGGGTCAGTGTAGAGAGATGTTTCTATAGATTGCAACAAAGCAAATGTCGTCAATGTTCGACGCTAGGCGAACATAAGTTGACACCTGGCGATAAAGCGTTCGATCGGAATTTGTCACGTCAACGCAATCTAGGCAAAAGACGGCAGTTTTTAGCAGTCGTCACCGAATAGTGTTGTATAAAATCTAACATCGAAAAATATCTTTCTAATGAGCGTATTAATCGCGCTCAGAGGGTGGCGATCGGCAAGAGAGTTCTATAATCCAGGGGTCTCCCAAGGGTTGGAGGGCCGAGCCGGCATCGCTTCCGGCGCGTTGCCGCGCGCACAAAAACACCTCCGCCGCATTGTTCGCTGCTGCGCGCGCGGACCCCGGCATATGGGTGGCGATCTGAACCCCGGGGCAAGTGCCCTTCCGTAAACCGAGAGCGTTGAAGGACATAGCGCCCGCTCCGGTGCCACCCGCCGTGGCCTAGCGTGATGCCAGTCGACGGTGGATCCTGCCGTCACGGTCAATAGCACCGGTTGCAGCACACCGTTACCGCGTCGTCAATCGTCCCTTTAGAGATTCAGACCACAGTTACCACGTTGTCCTTTAGGTCTCGAAAGAGTTCAGCGACGTTCCATCGGGCCACTTCGACTCTCGGAACATCCAAGTCGCGTGGGTCACTGCGGGACCGATGGTCTGCCTGCAAAGATTCGTCGTCTCGGAGGCGTCCGAGGCGACCTTTTCGGCTCCGGCCATCGAACGGTCGAGTCCAACCGTCTAGCGCTTAGATCGTGTCGGGGAGCTCGTCTTCAAGGTTACGTATTTGGGGGCGCGAGCTGGCCCACAAGGTGCTCACCATGGCGCCGATGGCAAGGCAGAGGTACATCAAACCGATCCCTCGACCCGGTCCGACGCCGAGCAGTCGGCCCGCCGTGGATGCTAGTGCGCCGCCTTCGACCATTAGGGGTCCAAAGACATAGTCGGCGAGGGGGCCAGCGAGGAAAAATCCGATCGGTGAGGTGATCTGGGCGATCAGGCGACGGGCAGCAAACACTCGACCTTGGATGTCGGGTGGCACTTTGCTTTGCCAGATCGCTTGGCTGCAGCCGCTCGTGAAGGCGAAGCAGAACATCATCAGGAAGAGGCTGATCGCCACCGACCAAGTTGCGGGTTGCAAGCCGACCCCGATCAATGACACTCCGAGGAGGAAACCGCAGATCAGGATGGCCCGGATTCGACGCCGCGGGCCGCCGGTGATGGTCAGCGTCAGACTGCCCGTCAGTTGGCCCGAGCTTTGGATCGCCATCACGATGCCGAGTAGTGCCACCGAGGCAAACGAGCGCACTAACGGGATCACCAAAACAAAGGCGATGCTGAACGCTAGGTTCAATGCCGCAAAGTAGAGCAGGAGACCGTGGAGCCCAGGACGCAGGCGGATGAATTTCCAGCCTGAGATCGCCTCCTGCCACAGTGACCCACGGCTCTGCTTGCCGGCTTTGCTGGCCGGCGGTGGCGGGACGTGAATGAACAGCAGTGTCGAGACCGCAAACAAGAAGGTTGCGACGTCGATCAAGATGATGCCACCGAGGCCGATGACGGTGAAGAGGGCGCCGGCAATTGGTGCCGCAACCAGACTAGCCGAAGCTTGGCCGAGTTGGATCATGCCGCTGGAGCGGCTGAAGTGTCGCTTGGGTACCAGTAACGTGGTTGCCGCCATGTAGGCTGGCAGCTGGAAGGAACTCAGCAATGAACCGCTGGCAACTACCAGGTAGATGTGCCAAATCTCGAGGGCATCACTCCAGTAGAGAGCGGCGATCAGCAGTGTGCCGAGGCCGGATCCAAGGTCGGCGGCGAGCATGACTTTGCGCCGATCCCAACGATCGACAAGTGCCCCCGCGAAGGGTGCAATGAGCAGGCCGGGCAGACTCACCGAAACTGCAATGAGGGTGAATTGGGTTGCCGACCCGGTCTTTTCGTACACCCAGACGCCGAGGGCAAAACGGGTGATACCCGAGCCGATGAGCGACACCAGCTGCCCGAACCAGAGCACGGCGAAGGTACGGAGGGCACCTGCCGCGGCGTCTAACGCTTTGTCCCGTGGGGTCGTCTCCTGCTCTGGCGGTTCAGAGGACACGTTGGATCCTATCTAGCGGTAACGGCTGGGGTTCCCCCCTTTGAAAAAGGGGGGTTTGGGGGGATTTTCTTCGATGCACTCTCGGCACTCCGGAAATCCCCCTCGGTCCCCCTTTTTCAAAGGGGGAGGTCAGACAAGCCATGGAGAGAATGCCATACGATCAGACCTCGCGGGCTTCGAAGACGATACCGATACGGCCGCCTTGCGAGATGTTGACCGCGGCCAACTGAGCCCGTGGCGCCATTCGAATGAATTCGCCACCGTAACTATCACCAAAAACGTAGAGCCCCCAAATAACATCGTAAGGTCCGGCACCGGAGTCACCCAGCTGGTACGTCTGTGGCAAAGGCTCGAGGTATTCCTGGGCGATCCACCCGCCGTCTTCGAGCGCTGTGTCGACGTGTTGTTGCCACGCCTTGGTATCGACAAAACGACCGACAACCACCTGAAAACCGGCAAAGCCGAGGCCGGCTTTGATCACCATCTCTTGCTGGCGGTCGAGCAGAAGTTGGCGCATGGGATGCTGCTGGCCGTGTCGCTCCACAGGTTGGTCTCGCAGATGTCGAGTCCAGGGGATGTAGCGAGCGATCAGTTGCTGTTCTTCGGACGAGAAGCGAGGCGAGCTCTGGTGTTCCGACAACAACGCCAGGTTCCGTTTGTCGCCGGTTATCATCCCGATGAGCCCACAGTAGGGGTTGACCTTGCCGGCTTTTGAGCTGCGGAAAATCTGGCTGTTCTGATCCCCTGCACTTTGCTCGATGACGCTGCGGTAGCGATGGCCATCGAGTTCGAGCCAGCCCTCGGAAAACTTGAGTTCCTGGGCTTTGATGACCCGGATGTGGCCGTGGCGACCGCCACCCATCTGGCGCAGGATGGTGTCGAATTCGAGCTCGTATTGCCGCACCGGGTGGCTGCCGAGGGATGTCCTGCCGGCGTCCGAAGCCACGATCAATACGTTGAGCTCCCGTTCACCCGGCGGCAGGCGACGCAGTGAATCGCGGACGACGTGGCGCAACAGAGTTCGGATCGAGTTGCGGCAGGTGAGCTCCAAGCCCTGTTCGGCGGCGAAAGCACTGATTTCGGGATGATCGGTGAAGAGGGGCGCATACACCGTGTGCCGCCAACCTCCGAGGACGCCGAAGTTGTACTCGATACATTTGAGCCCGTCCGCCGTCGGTATGAAGTCCCCGCGACCGATGGTTTCGTGGATGAAATTCGGTTCTGAGAGCAACAAGCCTGCGGTCATTTCGCTGTCGAGGCGGTAGAAATCCGCCACGGCTTTGGGGTCATTGGCGAAGAAGCGGCGCGGTAAATCGCGCACCAGGCGCGCCAAAGCGACGCTCGCTCGTTCGAATTCCCGCCGTTGTTTGGTGTCGATCAGCACCGGCCAGGGCTGAAGATAATCCTGGCTGGTGTCGACCCCTGAGGGTGTCGGCACCAACTCCAGCGCGGCGGCAAAAAACTCGTCGAACGTCGCCTTGTCCAGCAGACTTGGCCGACGTTCGACAAATTCCAGGAAGCTCCTGGCATGGCTCGAAACGGTGGCTTGCAACCGTTTCTGCTCGGTCGAAAATTGCATGAAGCTACCGCCGACTATCTAGTTCCCGCCCAAGAAGGGTCTCCAACTGGGGCGGCGCTGTGGGCTGCGCGCACAGCTGCGTGACTCGCCTTGGCGCTCTTGAGCTGCCAACAGTCTTGTTTACAAGAGTTTGTAGACTTTGGGTTGGATCTCATGCTCATACATACTCGCTGCGTGCTCGCTCCACAGCGCCCCTCATCTAAGCGAAAACAGGTGTTTCTGGACGGCATCTATCTAGATTCCATCGAGCTTTGCCGTTTTCGGCTTTGCGAGGGAGACCTCGTGGGGCGCAGCCCACGAGGTCGACCGACTCTCGATGCGTTTCTGGGCGGACTCTAGTTACCGCAGCCAGGCATAACTGAGCTTGACGAAGAGAGTCCGGTTGGTTTGTTCGATTTCAGTCAACCGGTTGCCGAAGTAGTTGTCGGAGTAGCCCACAAAAAGCGCCGTCTTGGCGTTGAGCTTGTAAGAGAACAGGCCTTGGGTGAGTGCCGTCTGGAGATTCGGCTGGACAATGGATGGTGCGTTGTGGAGTCTCGGAACGCGCTCGGTATCGTTGTACTGCACAATGGCGCGGATAAAGGCCCGGTGGTTGAAGTGATAAATCAGCGTCGTTTGGGTCAAGTTGGCGATCAGGAAGGTGCCTTCGTCGATTCTGAATTCCCGCAATTCGTGGGAAAGCTCGCCAGTGAAGCCACGGCCGAGTTTGACTTTGCCCTGCACCCGAGCGGTAATGAACTCGGCCTGCCGGACGTTGAAGGTGTCGATTGACTTGCCACCGCGCACCAACATTTCGAACTCGGTCCGTCGGCTCGGCCGCGTCGACACATAAACGTCGGTGCGGGGATTGTCGAAGGATTGACCGAAGAAGGTCTCGAAGTTGTCGCGGATCGCCCACTGGACGATCGTCTGCCGGGGCCCTTCGTAAATGAAGGTCAAGTTGTTGCTTTCGTCGAACAGCTCGCCGTTGTCGTCGCGATGACCCTGAGAGTGGTCGAACTGCACCGCCAGCCGGGTGTACCAATCGTCCGGTTTACCCCAGAAGCTGCGCATGACGAGGCCTGAGATCTCGTCGAGCCCTGCCTGGCGCACGAAGCCGTGATCCGCTCGGAAACCCTCGCCGAAATCTCGGTAGCGTCCAATCGCTAGCCAATTTCGAGTCTGGTAGTCGTAACGTAGTTCGAGCGCATCGTCGTCGAACGAACCCAAGGGTTGATCGTTGGCCTCGGCGATGGCATCGGGATAGGTGGTGTCGGAAGCCAGGTACTGAAACCGCAGGATGCCAGATTTGCCGATTTGAAAACGACCATCGAGTCCCAGCACGTGATTCTGGTAAACGTCTCCTTCACGACCGGTGTAGAGCAGCCCGAGGGTGGAGGTTTTGCCGACGTTGTGGCGATAACGCACCACCCCGCTGGTGACGTTTTCGTCGATGAACCCGCGGCCGGTGCGTTGGAACGTCGGAAAGCTGATGTTGTTGATGCGGTCTTCGGAAAACAGCACGCCGAAGGAGCTATTGCCCTGGCGCCCGGTGAGCTTGATGCCACCTTCGGGATCGGCGATGGTGCGGGTGTACACCGCCTGGATTGGCGACGCGAAAATTTCGGCACCGTCGAGGAAAAACGGGCGCTTCTCTGGAAAGAAGAGGGCAAAACGCTCATTGACGTCGAGTTGGGCCACGTCCGCTTCAACTTGTGAGAAGTCGGGATTGGCGGTGGCGTTGAGCGAAACGTTGGGGGTGATACCCCAACGCAGCGAGAGGCCAACCTCGGTTTCGTCGTCGGTCGAGCCGGCGCCAGTGAGGTTTTCGGTGTTCTGGGTGGTGACGGTCGGCACAATTTCGAGGTTCTCACCCCGTGGCAAATCGTTCAGCCCGGTCAAGGTGTCGAATTGACAAACCTGGCAGTTGCGATCGAAGTCGCGAACGCTCGACCGCAATTGGTACTCGACGTTACGCGGATAGTGGCGGGTGGCGAGGAAACCCCAATTCTGCGGACCACTGCCGCCAGCGAAGCGCAGCTGCCGAAACGGGATGGCGATCTCGACCACGTAGCCTTCGGCAGTGACCTTACCGGCGGAGTCCCAGATTGCGTCCCAGGACCAATCCTGGACACCGTCGTAGTCGACCCGCTGCCAGAAGTTGATGTCCTGGGCGGCGATGCCGATGTCGGTCAGGGTGCCGTCCATTTGTACGCCGAGCGGGTTGACTCGGAACTCGAAGGCTTCCCGCTGATTGTCGAAGGTGTCGACTAGGAAACCCACCGTGTCGTCACTGAAGGTGACATCGCGGTCACCCAACCGAGCGCGGATTTTGGCCGGCTCGGGATCGAAGGCGCGAAACGCAACATAGAGGTTGTTGTCGTCGAAGGTCACCAGGCATTCGGTCTTGACCAGTGGCTCGGTGTTGTTACCCGGTGCCCATTCACTGGACAGCGGAATTGATACCGCCTGCTCCCATGCGGGCTCGTCGAGTACCGAGTCGATTTGGATCTCGGATGTTGCGGGACGAATGTTGAACTGGCTCCCGGCAGGGTTCTCCAACGCTGTTTCGTTGGCCTGGAGGGATCCCCAGGGAGTCATCAGGGCCCAGGCACCTAGGGCGCCTAGGGTCAGTACTGTCGGCCTCATGCCGCGTCTCCTTGCTTTATTCAAAGCGATGCTCGAGTCGATTGATTAGTTTGGCGAGCCAGCGCTAGCTGTTGCCGACCCGGCGCCAGCGTCGGCTTCGAGTAAGCGGCGGACTTGCTCATGGAGTTTGACGCCGTTGAGGCGCCGCTCCGCGGGCAGGGACTTGCCATGATGCATGTAGTAATCGGGTACCGGCGGGGTCTCTCCCCACTCGGTGCCGGGGGCGTAAACCAGGAACACATCCCAAGCCAGCTCGTCTTCGAGTCCGATGGGCTTCTGTAACATCTCTACCAGGGTGTGTTCACCGGTCCAGAAATGGGTGGATCGAGGGTCATTCAAGTAGACGCTACCGGAGGGGGCGTCTTCAGCGGTTTCTTCTCCCAACATCGGACCCCAGACCACAAAGGTCTCGAGCCGGTCATCATCAATTTCGTCGAGTACGTAACGTTGCACCACACGGGCGCTCATGCGACAAACCGCTCACGTGGGGGAGAGGGTCAGCACCAACCGCACGTGATCTTTGTTGCGGTTGAATGCCTCGCGCAGCTCGTCTCCTCGATCCGACATGGTGGTGACTTCGGGTACCCAGGGCTCCTCGCGGGGCATACCTGGTGGGTCTGTCCAGGTGAGATGGAACGGGATCGTCTTATCGCCGTCGACCACCTCGCCGGTGAGCTTCTGGCCGTCCTCGGAAAGCTCTCCTTTGAAGATGAAAAGGGCATTTTTGCCGCGTCGCTCCGAATCGCGGCGAAATTCGAGGGTCGCTTCCGAGCCGTCGAGCTGAATGGTTTCGAAGGGGTGGTAAATGTAGTTCTGCACCGGCATGTCAAAGGTGCCGGCGAGGGTGCCGTCGGGAGCCCGGCCGATCTCGACCAGGATGTCAGCCTCAACCTCCGCCTTCTTGAGCACCAGCATCCCCTTCCAGATGCCTTCCAAGCTGCCTTGGGCGGCGAAGCTGGAGATCGGCAGCATCCCCAGGCTGATGCCGATGGCCAGTGATCTCCACCACCTGGGGTGGACAGTTGTCGCTTGTCTACGACCCATCTAGAGTTCTCCTTGTCTTTTCCTGTTGTGCTTGAACTATTCTGAACGGTGGAATTCAAATGCTAGTTTTGCCCAGTGACACTACTGTTCTCTGGCGAGACGTTGCCGCAGTCGACGCGCCAGCTCGGCAACGTTGGGCGGATAATTCATGCTGACGTGATCACCCGGGACCGGTTGGATTTCGATACCGGCTTCCGCTAGCCCAACCCAGGGCAGTTCGGGCCTCGGCGCATCCCCCGGGCGGCGTTCGAGGGCTCGGAAGAAGAGCGCGGCTAGCGCTGCCTGCGGCTGGGGCTCGTAGGCATAAAGTGCAGCAACGTTGGCGCGGCTGACCCGATAGAGGCGGCGAATCTCGTCTGATCCCATCGCGGGTGCGTCGCTCGACCCGTGATCAGCGTTGGCAGCTCTGACCTCCAACACATGCGCGAGCTGTTCCGCCTCCGGCATACGACGGAGTTCGTCGACGGGTACCGGGCACGCACCGTTGAAAACCGAGGCCAGGATCGATGCCTCGTCGGGGCGCGGTGGCAGCTGGTCGAGGCATGGGGAGTCGAGTAACACCAACAGCGCCACCTCTTCGTTGGCCTCGCGCAGCTGGCGTGCCATCTCGAAGGCAACCGAGCCGCCCATCGAGCTGCCACCGAGCAGATAGGGGCCGTGAGGTTGCACTTGTTGCACCGCTTCCAGGTAATGCGTCGCCATAGCCTCGACCGACTCGAGGGGCTGCTCTTCGTCAGTGAGTCCGGGGGATTGCACTGCGTAGAACGGCCGATCGGCATTCAGCGTCCGGGCCAAATCGCGGAACCAATAGATGGTGCCGCCAACTGGATGGACCATGAACAGTGGCTTGCCAGAGCCTTGGGCGCTCAGGCGTACCAAGCAAGACGGGCGTTCCGGCTGCCCCGGCTGTGCTTCCTGTTGTTCGCCGATCAGGTCGGCCAAGAGCGCCACAGTGGGCGCTTCGAGCAAGGCTGTGCCGCCGAGCTCGGCGCCGAGGGTGGACCGCAACATTGAAGGGAGGTGAAGTGCTGAAAGCGAGCTGCCACCAAGCTCGAAGAAGTCGTCGTGGCGACCGATCGGCTCAACCCCGAGAACTTCTGAGAAGGCAGTGGCGATGGCGCGTTCGGTCTCGGTTTGGGGTGCCGAGTCGGTGGGTGCGGTTTCGCCGTCGGTGTCTGCGGCCGGGGCCGAAGATGGGGACGGGGACGAGAGTGGCAGTGTCTTGACCACGTCGGTGCTTGCGGCACCTTGCCCCGGAGCCCGGTCGATCCAGAAGCGCTGGCGCTCGAAAGGGTAGGTCGGCAACGGTACCCGCCGCCGCTGTTCGGACGCCGAATAGGCGGTCCAGTTGATCTCGGATCCGACGGTCCAGAGCCTTCCCAAGGCCAAAAGCAACGCCTCGTATCCGGCCTGGTTGGCTTTGGGCGGTGGCTGCGAATGGATAATTGCGCCGGCGGCTGCTTTGCCGGGATGTTGGCGTGCGGCGGTTGCCAGCTGACGACCCGGCCCTACTTCCAGCAGCAGGCGTCCGGCGGGCTCGAAGAGCTCGCAGAAGCCGCGGTCGAGTTGCACGGCATGGCGCAGGTGCTGCCCCCAGTAGGCAGGGTTGGTGGCTTCCTCGGGACGGATCCATGTTCCGGTCAGATTGGAGACGTAAGGGATGCTGGGCGGTTGCAGATCGAGGGTCGTGAGCTCATCCACAAAGGGGACTACGATCGGCTCCATCATCTGCGAGTGGAAGGCATGAGAGGTGTGCAGTCGGCGATGCGTGATGCCACGGGCTTCGAGTCTCGCTGCTATTACGTCGATAGCGGCGGTTTCGCCGGAGAGAACACACTGCTCGGGGCTGCTGACGGTCGCCACAGTCAAACATCCGGGCACATGATCCTCGGCCAAGGCCAATGCGTCCTCGGCGGCCAACGACACGGCCAGCATTGCACCCGCGGGCAAATCCTGCATCAGGCTGCCGCGGGTCGCGACCAGACGTATCCCTGCCTCCGGAGTGAAAACCCCCGCCACACAAGCCGCGACGTATTCGCCGAGGCTGTGGCCGAGCATCGCCTCGGGCTCGACTCCCCAATGCCGCCACAATTGCGCCAAAGCGAATTCGACAGCAAACAACACGGGTTGCGCATGGCTGGTTTGGTCCAAGTCGACATCAGAGTTGGGTTCGAGCCATTGCCGCAGGTCGACCCCCGTCTCATCTTCGAGGGCATCGGCACAGCGATCGAGGGCTTGTTGGAAAACCGGTTCGTCGCGGTAAAGGTCGAGTGCCATGCCACGGTGCTGGGCGCCTTGACCCGGAAACAGGAAGGCATGTGACCGGCTGCCGGAGTCGGCGACATCAGAGATCACGTGTTGCGGTGCGCCGCCGGTGAGCGCCACGATAGCCTCTTGGCGATCACGGCAGACGACAACCCGGCGATGGCGAAAGGCCTGACGGCCGACCTGTAACGTATAGGCGACATCGGCCAAGTCGAGTTCGGGATTGGCTTCCAAGGCCTCCGCGAGGTTGGCCGTTGCCGTGTCGAGGGCAGCCGGTGTCCGGGCGGAGAGTGGCAAAATTTTCCACTCCCGGGCAGCCGAGGTTGGCTCAGGAGTGGGCGCTTCTTCGAGCACCGCGTGGGCGTTGGTGCCGCCGATGCCAAAGGCGCTGACACCGGCTCGCCGCGGTGCGCCACCCGCTGGCCACGGGGTCAGCTTGGTGTTGACATAAAACGGACTGGACTCAAAGTCGATTTTTGGATTCGGCCGGCGAAAGTTGAGGCTGGCCGGGATCTGCCGGTGTTCGAGCGCTAGGACGGTTTTGATGAACCCGGTGACACCGGCTGCGGCATCGAGATGGCCGAGGTTGGTCTTGACTGAGCCGAGAGCGCAGTAACCTCGCCGTTCGGTACTGGCGCGGAAGGCTTCGGTCAAGCCCGTAACTTCGATCGGGTCACCGAGGGGGGTGCCGGTGCCGTGCGCTTCAACGTACGAGATGGTCTCGGGATCCACCCCTGCCTTGATCTGGGCTTCGCGGATCACCTCGGTCTGGCCTTCGACGCCCGGCGCCGTGAAGCCGGTGCGTAAGGCGCCATCATTGTTGCTGGCGGTGCCCAAAACCACCGCTCGGATGGTGTCGCCGTCGCGCCGGGCATCCGCCAGTCGTTTCAAGACGACCACGCCGAGGCCACTGCCGGTGGTCATCCCCCGGGCATCGGCGTCGAAGGTGCAGGTATGCCCGTCCGGCGACTGTACACCGCCCTCGGCATAACGGTGTCCCCCGACTTCGCGGTAGGCGACCGACACGCCACCAGCCAGTGCCATGTCGCAGTCTCCAGACAACAGCCCCTGGCAAGCCGTGTGGATTGCGGTCAGCGACGTCGAACAGGCGGTTTGGACGTTGACGCTCGGCCCCCGCAGGTTGAGTTTGTAGGAGACGCGGGTCGGCAGGTAGTCCGAGTTGTTGGAAATCAGCAGCTGGAATGGGCCGACAGCTTGGGCGACGTCGGAGCCCGTCAACAGCCTTGGCAGATAGGTGTTGGCGCTGGCACCGGCATAAACACCGACCCGATCACGATTGGCCGCGTCGCCATAACCCGCCACCTCGAGAGCCTGATGGGCACATTCCAGGAAGTGGCGATGTTGTGGGTCGAGGACCTGGGCTTCGCGTGGCGGAATCTGAAAGAAGGCGGCGTCGAAGAGTTCGGAGTCATCCAGGGCACCGCGCGCCTTGACGAACTGTGGATCGGCGATGGCCGCTTCGTCGAACCCGGCCTGTCGCAACTCGTCGTCGGTGAAGAAGCGGATCAACTCTTCACCGGCGCAGAGCTTGCTCCACAGGGTGTCGACGCTGTCGGCTGCCGGGAACCGTCCCGCCATACCGATGACCGCGATCGCCGTCCCACGTTCGACGGCAACCTGCGGCGAGGTCGCAGCCGCCGCCAGCGGAGCGATCACCGCTTCGTCGTCATCACTGAGGAACTCGGCCAGCGAGCGGACGGTCGGATAACGAAAAAGATCGGTCATCGAAACTTCGAGGCCGAGCGTCTCCGGCAGCTTGGCGTGGATACGTACCAGCAGCAGTGAATGCCCGCCGAGCTCGAAGAAGTTATCGTTGACGTCGAGATCATCGACACCAAGGACCTCACGCCACAACTCGACGAGGCGTCTTTCGACCGCGGCCCGCGAGCCCGACCGAGATCCAGACTGCGGAAGCGATGATGGACTCGGCTGCGGTGCTGGCTGGCGGAACTCCGGCGCCGCTAAGGTAATCTCTTGCGCCGCCCGCCACGCCTCGGGTGACGGCAGCGCTTTCCGATCGAGCTTGCCCGTCGGCGCCAGGGGCCATTCCACCAACGGTAGGAAGGCGGCCGGCAACATGTATTCGGGTAGTTTCTGGGCCAAGTTAGTGCGCAGGGTTGCCTTGTCGGGAGCCTGTCCGCGCTGAGGAATGAAGTAGGCTACCAGCCGTTGATCGCCCGGTGCGTCCTCGCGCACCAGCACCACTGCCTCGCGTACTCCGGGTTGTTCGCCGAGTACCGCTTCTATTTCCCCGAGCTCGATGCGAAAGCCGCGGACCTTGACTTGGCTGTCGGCCCGGCCGAGGAATTGCAGATTGCCGTCCGGCAGATAACGGGCTCGATCGCCGGTGCGATATAGGCGACTGCCCGCCGTTTCGCCCCATGGGTCGGGTAGGTACTTCGAAGCGGTCAAGGTCGGCGACCGGGCGTAGCCGATCGACAGACAGTGGCCGCCAATGTAGAGATCCCCGGGAATCTCGATCGGGGTCAGTTCGAGCTGCTGACCGAGGACCTGGTAGCGAGCATTGGTGATCGGTCGGCCGTAAGGGATGCTCGGCCAAGCCGGATCAACCTCGCCGATCGGAAAGACATTGGACCAGATGGTCGCTTCGGTCGCCCCGCCGAGACTGATCACTTGGGTCCGTGGGAAGGTCTCGCGCAGGCGATCGGGCAACGGCACCGGAATCCAGTCGCCACTCAAGAAAACCAAGCGCAGGCTCGGTTCGCGGGTCAACTCAGCACGCAGTGGCAAAAAACTGGCGAGTTGCTGCAGAGCGGCCGGGGCGGAGTCCCAGAAGGTGATCGGTTCGTCCACTAAGATGCGCACGAGGCGTTCCGGGTCCCGCAGCTCGTCGCGACTGGCGATGCGGACACTGCCGCCTGCGGCGAGGGTGCCGAAGATGTCGTAGACCGACAAGTCGAACGTCAAGGCGGTGACGAACAGCAGGCGGTCGTGAGAGTCGACCGCAAAACGACGGTTGACCCATTCGATCAGGTTGACTGCCGGCCGATGTTGTACCTGGACCCCTTTGGGTTCGCCGGTCGAGCCCGAAGTGAAGATGATGTAGGCCAAATCCTCGGGGTTGGTGATCGGTGTGAGATCGAGCTCGGGTTGGCGGTCGAGATCGGTGAGCGTCGCTACCTCCAAGTCGGAGATCGTGCCGTCGAGGTCACTGGCCTGCCGGTCGAGACAGACCGCGTGAGTGAGTCGCGGTAGATCCGCCAGCAATTGGACCTTCGGCAACAGATCGCCGCCGGTTACCAAGCAGCGAATGCTCATCCGCTCCAAGATGGTGCGGAGGCGTTGCTCCGGCCAGCCAGCGTCGAGCGGTACATAGGCGGCACCAGCCTTGACGATCCCTAATACCGCGGCAAGCATCTCCGGTGAGCGGTCCAGGTAAACTGCGATCAGGTCTCCGCGGCGTGTTCCGGTGGCCCGCAGATGGTGCGCTAGTCGATTGGCCCGTTGGTTGAGCTCGCCGTAACTCCACACGCCGCCATCGAACAGCACCGCTGGCTGCCGGGTTTGCTGCGCCACTTGTGCCTCGAATAAAGTTTCGAGGGTCGCGTGTTCGGAGAATGGGCCGCGGGTGACATTCCACTCGGTGAGGATCTGGTGACGGGCAGCCTTCGGCAACATCGTGACCGAGTCGAGTTGTCGTCTAGGATCCGCGGCAACACTCGTCAAGAGTTCGCTGAAGGACCTTAGCAGCCGATCGATCGCACTCGTTTCGAACAGGTCGACGTTGTAATCGAGGCGAGCTTCCAGGCTTTGTGATCCGTCTTCGACGACCAGTCCGAGATCGTACTTCACGGTCCGATGCCCAGCCTCGAAGGCTGCGCTGCGCAGGCCGGGCAGGCCGAAGGCACCAGTGGATCGATCGCCGCGGTGGGCATCGAGCAGGAATACCACCTGGACCAGCGGATGGCGCGATAGATCGCGTTCTGGTTGGAGGGCCTCGACCAGGCGCTCGAATGGCAAGTCTTGGTGAGCATAGGCACCGAGTGCGCCGTCGCGCACCTGCTTCAACAGGTCGAGGAACGACAGTTCACCGGCGAGTTGGGAGCGCATCGGCAGGAAGTTGGCGAATAGGCCAATCAATCGTTCGGTCTCGATTTGGCGACGGTTGGCGATTGGTGTTCCGATCACCAGGTCGGCCTGTCCGGTGGTGCGCCACAGCAGAGTCTTGAACGCCGACAGCAGCACCATGAAGAACGTTGCTCCGTTGCTGCCGCCAAGGGCGCGGAGCGCGGCGCCAAGGTCCAAAGGCAGCAACGTCCGGCGAGTTGCACCACGGTAGGTTTGGACGACCGGTCGCGGCTTGGAGATCGGCAGATCTAGGACGTGGGGAGCGTCACGGAGACATTCGCTCCAATACTCGAGCTGGCGTGTGAGCTCGGCACCGTCTAACCAACGTCGTTGCCAGGCGGCATAATCGGCATATTGACAAGGTAACGTTGGCAAGTTGGCAGTTCGGCCTGACTTGGTAGCGCCATCTCCCGAACGGGCAAAGCTATACAGTGTAGCAAGCTCGCGATCGAGAACATCCAGTGACCAGCCGTCCGCCACGGTGTGATGGAAGGTCAACAGCAGAATGTGGTCCTCGGCGGCGAGGCGGAGCAGCGAGGCTCGCCACAGCGGGCCACAACCGAGGTCGAAAGCCCGTGCGGCCTCTTCTCTAGTCAGTTGCTCCGCGAGGATCTTTCGGCTGACTTCAGGAAGGGTCGCGAGGTCGACCACGGGTAGCGCAAACCGGGGTGCGGGATCGATCACTTGCCGTAGCTGACCCTCGATGACCGCAAAACTGGTCCGTAGTGACTCGTGACGTCGTGCGATGGCGATCAGGGCCGATGCCAGGGCCGACACGTCGAACTCACCACGATAACGCCCTGCAGTCGGGATGTTGTAAACCGCCCGATCCGGCAAGAGTTGATCGAGGAACCACAGCCGCTCCTGACCGAAGGACGGCAGCAGTGGAGTGTCTCTCGGTAATCGCCGAATCGGTTCGGTCGGCTCACGAGGCGTATCACTCATCAGCTCGCGGTCAAGCTCCTTGGCTAGCTCCTCCAATCGCGGCAGCTCGAAGACTCGGCGGACCGGCAGCTCGCTCTTCAAAGCCGTCCGCAAGCGGGCCACCAATCGGGTTGCCAACAAGGAGTGCCCGCCAAGCTCGAAAAAGTGATCCTCGGCTCCGACATGCTCGACCCCCAGCAGCTCTGCCCAAATGCCCGCGAGAATTTCCTCGGCAGGAGTGCGAGGGGCGATGTAGCGGGGTAGGCCCTGGCGGTCCTGGTTCGGTGCTGGGAGAGCGCTACGGTTGACTTTACCGTTGGGTGTCAAAGGTAACGCCTCGAGCTGCATGAGCCGGGATGGCACCATATGGGCTGGCAACCGCTGGCCCAACCAGGCTTCGAGGGTCTCGCCAGCATTCTCGCTGTTGGCTGGTGTCCAATAAGCGACCAGCTGAAGGTCACCGGTCGACTGCTCGCGGGCGACCGCCACCGCCTCCTCGACCGTCGGGTGCTGGAGCATGACGGCTTCGACTTCGCCGAGCTCGATACGAAATCCGCGGATTTTTACTTGATGATCGGCGCGGCCCAGGAAATCGAGTCGGCCGTCCGCCAGCCAACGCACCAAGTCTCCGGTTCGGTAGCAGCGTGAGCCGGGTTCGGTAGCCAACGGGTCTGGCAGGAAACGTTCGGCGGTCAAGGGGCCGCGACCGAGATAACCCCGGGCGACGCCAGCGCCAGCCAGATAGAGTTCGCCGATCGCACCGAGTAGTGCGGGCTCGAGCGCCCGCCCCAGGACGTAGGCACGGCTGGCACCGACCGCCCGTCCGATGGTGACCGGCAACGACGCACCGCGTTCAACCCGAGACCAGGTGGAATACGTCGTGTCTTCCGACGGGCCGTAGAGGTTGAAGACCCGTTGTACCGAGTTGACAGCATAAGCTCGCTCGACAAGCTCCCGTGGTAGCGGCTCGCCAGCGAGATTCACCGTCGTCACACCTGCTGGCAACGGCCCGAGTCGCAGCAGCTCGGCTAGTGCCGAAGGGACGGTGTTGATGAGTCGAACCTCTTTGGCTGCCGGTAGCTCCGGCAGCTGGAGGGCGTTGTCGGCGAGCACCACCGTGCCGCCCCGGGTCAGCGGCAAGAAAATCTCGAAGATCGATAAATCGAAGCAGATCGAGGTTGCAGCCAGGACACCCGCCAGCTCTTCGTGGCTGAAGGTGTTGGCGGACCAGTCGAGTAGACCGGCGGCGTTGGCGTGGGTGATCGCGACACCTTTTGGACGGCCGGTCGACCCCGAGGTGTAGATGAGGTAAGCCAGGTTGTCCGGCTGCGTCTGGACGACTGGTGCGTCGGCGGTAAGCGGGAGCCTGCCTTCCGCCTCCGCGGCGGAGATCTCGTCGAGATAGAGCACGCTTGGGATCTGATCGTTCGATCCACTTGCTGGCAAGCATTCGCTCAGCTGGCGTTCGGTCAACACCAGCTGAGCTCCGCTGTCGGCGACCATAAATGCCAGCCGCTGCGCGGGGTAGGCTGGGTCTAGCGGAACGTAAACGCCGCCGGCCCGCAGAACACCAAGCATTGTCGCCACCATCGCCGGTGACCGAGGAAGACAGATGGCGACCCTGGTTTCTGGGATTAGTTGCAGACGTGCCGCCAGCCGTCCAGCGTGTGCTTCCAGTTGGCGGTAGGTGAGGCGTTGCTCGCCGTGGATCAAGGCTGTTGCTTCTGGTGTCGCGTCCGCCTGAGCTGCGAATCGTTCGAACAGGCCGCCTGTTGACGGTACCGACGCGGTGTCGTTCCACTCCACCAACATCTGGTGGGTTTCGGCGACGGCGGTCAGCGGCAGCCGGGTCAGCTGGAGATCTGCTGCATAGCTGGCAGCGTGCAGGAGGTTTGTGAAACGGTGCAGCCAGCGCTGGGCCGTCGTGCGATCGAAGAGGTCGCAGCTGTAGGCCAACTTGAGCTGGAGACCGTGCGTGCTCTCTGCCATCTCTAGCTCGAGATCGAACCGCGCCTCGCGACGCTCGATGGCCATGGTGGAGGCACGGGTGCCAGGTAAGGCGAGCGTCTCCCCGGACTTTGGTGCGAGCGACAGCAGCACTTGAAATAGTGGCGTGTGGCTGAGGTTGCGATCCGGCGCTAGCTCTTCGACCAGTTTCTCGAAGGGCAGCTGTCGATAACGGTTGCCCTCGAGGACCTCGTGTCGAACTCGTGCGATCAACTGCCGCCAGGTGGGCTCACGGCTGGCATCGAGGCGCAACACCAGGGTGTTGACGAACATCCCGACCAAACCTTCAACTTGCGGCTGGTCGCGCCCGGCGATCGGTGTACCTATCGCGAGATCGGTTTGCCCTGTGGTGCGTTCGAGCAAGGCCGTCCACGCTGCAAGCAAGACCATAAAGAGCGTCGATTCGGATGCTCGTGCGAGCCGTTCGAGGGTCGCGAGACTGTCGGTATCGAGATGCGCTTCGATCCGCCCGCCGACTTGCGAGCGCACCGGTGGTCGTGGACGATCGGTGGGAAACTCCAAGACCGGCGGCAGACCGCTCAACCGCTGCCGCCATTTGGCCATCAGTTCCGACACTTCGGCGCCTTGCGAGCGGTGCTCTTCCCAAGTTGCATAGTCAGCATACTGGATTGGCAGTGCGGGTAGCTGTGATGGTCGGCCGTCGAGGGCGGCGGCGTAAAGTTCACTGAGCTCGCGCAAAAGGATGCCCATCGACACACCGTCGCTGACAATGTGGTGGACGGTCAGCAACAGCACATGCTCAGACCCTGTTTGACGCGACCCGGCATTCTTTTGGTGGAGCACCGTTTTTTGGTGAAGTAGCGTCTTCTGATGAAGCACCGTCTTCTGATGAAGCACAGTGATCCTGATGAGCGGTCCGACACTCAGGTCAAAAGGGCGCTGAGCCTCGGCATCAGCTCGACGGTGCGTTTCTCGACTGCGGTCATCAGCTGCCAGTGCCGTCAGGTCGACGACAGCGAGTGCGTCTGGTGTCGATGGGGCCAAGAGCTGAACGGGGCGTTCATTCTTGCTCGCGAAAACGGACGCCAACGCCTGTTGACGATGCTGAAGACGATCGAGGGCAGTGGCCAATGCGGCAACATCCAACGGGCCTTCGAGGCTGAATGCGCGAAAAATATTGTAAGCCGAGCTGCCAGGTTCATACCGGTCTAGAAACCACAGCCGGCGCTGGGCCAGAGATAGCGGAGCCGGCCCTGAGCCCTCGCGCTTCGGGATACCTCGCTGTTTCGACGTTGCCCTTCGTTGGCGTACTCTCTTCTCGAGCAGCGCCTGAATCGCGTCCGAACGCCGTGGTCGCTTCGCTGTGACGACGGTGCCGCGAGATCCTGGCCCCGAGCCGATGGGTTCGCTCATGATGGATTACCGATCGAGCGGTTATTGTTCGAGCGAGTCGGCGCTGGGTGTCAGATCGGAGTCAGCGTCTTCCGGCTCGGCCAGGAGTGCGTCTTCGACCTGGGTTGCCAACTCTTCGAGGGTTGGGTACTCGAAGACCACTTGTAATGCGAGCTCGATCCCGAGCGAGTCATGAATCCTGGCCAGGATGCGTCCGGCTTGTAGGGAATGCCCACCGAGCTGGAAGAAGTTGTCATGGACACTGATGCCCTCATCGCCCAAGACCTCTGTCCAGACCTCAGCCAGGAATTCTTCCACTGCCGTGCGTGGTGCCACGTGAGCGACTCGGTCCGGCGTCGATTCGGGCTCTGGCAGAGCCCTTCGATCCACCTTGCCGTTGGGTGATAGCGGTAGGGCCTCGAGCGAGTGGAAGCTTCCGGGCACCATGTAGCGCGGCAATCGGTCGCCGAGCCAGGAGGCGAGGTCCAATCCGTTGGTTCCCGTTGGGGACGGCACGAAGTAGGCGGCAAGGAACGGTTCGCCAGCTGGTGTCTCACGGACAGATACTGCAGCTTGCGATATTCCTGGGTGCTCAGAAATCACCGACTCGATCTCTCCGAGCTCGATGCGGAAGCCGCGCAGTTTGACCTGGTTGTCGATGCGACCGATGAAATCGATCCGGCCATCCGGCAAGTAGCGGACCAGATCACCGGTGCGGTAGAGCCGTTCATCGGGCTCGGTGGCAAACGGATCAGGCACAAAACTCTCTGCGGTGAGCCGAGGTCGACGGAGGTAGCCGCGGGCGAGCCCGACACCACCGACCGTGAGCTCTCCCGGTACCCCGACGGGCACAGGCAAAAACCGCTGATCGAGGACGCGAACCCGAAGGTTGTCGATCGGGCGACCAATGGGTGGCGCCGCCGTGTCCACGGGTGCCGTCGCTACCGGTTCAACGACTTCTCGAGTCGCGACAACGGTACTTTCCGTCGGCCCGTAGTGATTCACGAGCTGAAAGGGTAGCGTGCGTTGGGGAGCGTGATGCAGCTTGTCGCCGCCGACCAGCAGAGCTCGCAACGTGAGCGTTTCGGGAGGCGGTTCCTGGAGCATCGCTTCAGCGAAGGGTGTTGCCAGGAAAGCGAGATCGATCGCTTCGTCGGCTAGCCAACGGTAAAAGAGGGATGGTGCGGATCGCACCGCCTCGTTCGGGAAGTGCAAGCTGGCGCCAGCCGCCAGGTAAGGCCAGATTTCCCAGACCGACGCATCGAAGGCGAGACTGGCAGTTTTGGCGGCACGATCGCCAGGCGTGACTGCGTAAGTACGCTGGTGCCAAGACACGAGATTGAGTAGACCCCGGTGGCTGAGCTCGGTGCCCTTGGGGCGACCCGTCGAACCGGAGGTATAAATGATGTATGCCAGATGGCTTCCGCCGACCCGGCTCGCCGGTCGTTCGTCGGAAACCTCGGAAAGATCGGTGTCGACGGCGACAACTTGTGCCGGGAGACGCTCGGGCAGCTGGTTCCGCGAAAGCTCGTCGATCAACAACACCGAGAGGCCTGAGTCCTCCAGGGTGTAAGCGATTCGGTCGCGTGGATGTGACGGATCCAGAGGCAGGTAGGCACCCCCGGCCTTGAGGACTGCGAGCAGAGCTACTAGCAGGTCGGGTGTCGGTGCCATCGCGACGCCAACCAGCACTTCGGGCCCCACCCCGAGATTGATCAGCTGATTGGCCAGTTGATTGGCCCGAGTTTCGAGCTCGCCATAGCTCAACCGACGGCCGTCGCTGGAGGCGGCCAAGGCTTGCGGGTCGCCGTCAGCTCGTTGCTCGAATAGCTGGTGGACTAAGGGGGCCTCCGGCAGCTCGACGGCGGTCTGGTTCCAGGCCAGCAGCTGCATTCGCTCACTGTCTCGTAGCAGCGGTAGCTCGGTGATATTGGCTTGCGGATGTGCGGCGACGGCCCGCAGGAGCTCTTGGTAGTGCCCCCAGATGCGCTCCACAGTGACGGTGTCGAAGAGATCCGTCGAGTACTCCCACATGACGCGCATGATCTCGTCTTCGGCGCTCGCAACACGGCCAACTCGCTGTTCGGCCCGAGGTCGGAAGACGACGTTGAAGTCCGCCTTGGTTGAGCCGTTGTGGCGCTCCAGCAGCCGCCCTTCGAGGCCGGCAAAGTCGATGTCCGGTAGCGGTGAATCATGGAAGCTGAACATGTATTGGAATACGGGATTACGCGACAGGTCCCGCCGCGGCGCTAGTGCGTCTACCAAGCGGTCGAAGGGGAGATCTTGATGTTCCTGCGCGGCGAGGGTCATCGTACGGACTCGCGCCAGGAGTTCACGGAAGGTGGGCTGCCCGCGGACATCACCTCTTAGGACGATGGTGTTGACGATCATCCCGATCAGGGCCTCGATTTCGCGTAACGTCCGGTTGGCGACACCACAGCCGGTGACGAACAGCGATTCACCGCTATACCGATAGATCAAGACCTGGAAGGTGGCCAGCATGGTCATGAATAGTGTGACGCCTTCGCGGCGGCTGGCAGTCCGCAACTGGCCGTAGAGGTCTGCCGGCAGGTCAGCATCGAGGCGTGCGCCGCGAAAGCTCTGCCTTGGTGGTCGTGGTCGATCAGTTGGTAGGTCGAGCACCAGCGGACAACCTTCGAGTTGTTGGCGAAAGAAGGCGACGCGTTCAGCGAGCACCTCTCCCGTCATCCACTGTTCCTGCCAGGCCGCATAGTCGGCGAATTGGATCGGCAGTTCGGGCAACGGTGATGGGCGCCCCGCGGCGAAGGCTTCGTAGAGCGCCATCAGCTCCTGTAGCAGCACGCCGACCGACCAGCCGTCGTGCACAAAGTGGTGTTCCGCTTGGATCAGTAGATGTTCGTTCTCGTCGAGGTGAGCCAAGGTCCATTCGGCAAGCGGTAGCTGGCTGAGGTCGAAGTCCCGTTGTACCACCTGACGCGTGAGCTCATCTGCCTTGGCTGGCCGCTCGTCGACCGGATAGTGCGAGAGGTCGACCTCCTGCAGGATGACTTTCCACGGCGGATGGATCCTCTGGATCGGCTGGCCGTCGACCTCCTCGAAGGTCGTGCGCAATACCTCGTGCCGTCGGACGATTTCGTCGAGCGTTCGGGTCAGAGCGTCTTTGTTCAAGACACCGTTGAGACTCACCGTGAACTGTGCGTTGTAGGCGATGGCGCCGGGCACCAGCTTGTTGAGAAAGAACACTGCACGTTGTGGGAACGCCAGTGGCAGAGGCTGGTCTCGCGGCGCACGTCGCACCGGAGGCGGTGCGGGCAAACTCGCGGTAGGTCCAGTCGCCGGTTCCCCCGCCATCAGCTCGTCGAGATGCGTCGCCAACTCTCCCACCGTCGGTCGCTCGAAGATGTCGCCTGGTGGCAGTTGGATGTCGAACGCCTGCCGCACCCGTGCCACCAGCTGTGCGACCAGTAACGAGTGCCCGCCGAGGGCAAAAAAATGATCGTGCAGGCCGATCCGGTCGCGGCTCAACAGTTTGCTGAAGAGCTCGGCGAGGCGTTGCTCTGTCTCAGTCCGCGGTGCGACCCAGGGTGCCGCCATCTGATCGTGGTCTGGCTCGGGCAAGGCATCGTGATCCACCTTGCCGTTGGGGGTCAGTGGCAGCTCGGTAATCTCCATCACTACCGACGGCACCATGTGCTCGGGCAAGCGTTGTGACAGGTCGTCGCGGAGGTTGGGCATCGGCGTCTGGCGAGGCACCACGTAGGCCACAAGACTCAAGACCCCCGTTGCATCCGGCCGTGTGGTGACCACGGCAGTCCGCACTGCCGGGTGTTCTCCCAGTGCCGACTCGACTTCTCCGAGCTCGATACGGAAGCCGCGGATTTTCACCTGTTGATCGACTCGGCCGAGGAATTGGAGTGTGCCCTCAGGTAGCCAGCGAGTCAAGTCGCCGGTGCGATAGAGGCGTTCACCGTCGCCACCAAAAGGATCCGGGACGAAGCGTTCAGCGGTCAGCCCAGGTTGGCGCAGGTAACCCCGAGCTAGGCCAGCACCCCCGATCACCAGCTCACCGGCCTCACCGTCGGCTACGGATTCGAAATGGTTGCTGACCAGCTGTATGTGCTCGCCGGTTATCGGGCGGCCGATCGGCGGTGCAAGGTCGGTGTTCTGGCTCTGGCCATCCAGGGCAAGGTTGCTCGGGGCAACTTCGCCAGCCGTGGTGACGACTGTATCTTCGGTCGGGCCGTAGTGATTGACCAAGCGAAACGGCAGGCCTGGCGGTGGTGCCTGACGCAACTTGTCGCCACCTACCAATAGTGTCCGCAAGCTGAGGCCCTTCGGAGCGTCTTCGTCCAACATCGCTTCAGCCAGCGGCGTCGGCAAGAAGCTCAAGGTGATCTCCTGTTCCGCCAACCAGCGATAGAGATCTGCTGGTGAACTCCGAATCGCATCAGGGGGAAATTGGAGTGCGGCGCCGGCGGCAAGATAGGGCCAGATTTCCCAGACCGAGGCGTCGAAGGCAGGACTTGCGACCTGAGTTGCGCAATCGTCTGGCGAGACGTTGTAGGTCTCGATGTGCCAGGCCACCAGGGCCGCCAACCCAGCGTGGGTCAGCTCTGTACCTTTGGGGCGCCCGGTCGATCCTGAGGTATAGATGACGTAGGCGCGTTGTTGCGGGTCCACGGAGTCGTTGCGCACTTCAGCCGTGCGAGTAGATCCGAGAGGGTCGATCTCTAGCAGTTGGATACCGACGTTTATGGCAGCGGTGCGGTAACTTTCAGGAGGGCCATCGTCCGCGGGCTGAACGAGAGCCATCGTCGCTCCAGAATCTTCCAGCATGAATGCCAATCGTTCCGCAGGGTAGGATGGGTCGAGGGACAGATACGCTCCGCCAGCTTTCAAGATCGCCAGTTGTGCGACCACCATCGACGGAGAGCGTGGTACCAGCACAGCGACCAACGTTTCCTTGCCAATACCTTGCCGAGACAAGTCTGTTGCGAGAGCGTTGGCTCGACGGTCGAGTTCACCGTAGGTCAGGGCCTCATCACCCATGATCAATGCTGGTGCCTCTGGCGACCGGATTGCATGGCTCGCTATCAGCTTATGGACCAAGGCACTCTGGCCTTGGTTAGAAGTCTTCATGTTTCCCATCTGGATTCCAACCTGAAGCTGCTGCGCGTAGCTCCACTGAGTGTGCGTTGCCGGCACACGCCTTGTTAACTCACACGTCATCCGTGGGCGCCCTGGCCTCAGGACAACCACGCCGACATAGCAAGAGAGTCGCGCTAAACGTTAGATCTTAACGAAAGAGAAAGCTTTTTCTCTGACCGCTCGCTGGCTGCGGCATAGCCCCTTGGGGGTCAGAGGGATGTCAACCTGTCCGAGATCAGGGAGACTCTATCAAAAAATCTGAAGACATAGCGATTTTTCGATAGAAGAGGAACGTTCAATGAGGAGAGACAATCTCTACATTAATACTGCTGCCACCGTTTCACTTCTCGTTTGAACGATACGCCTGGGCCCCTCGGTGCAGGGGTTGTCATTCCCAGAGATCGAAGCAGAAAGACCGCCATCATCTTCGGTCGAACCTGTGACGAGTCAGTTCTTTCCCTGTGCAGTTCAGTAAGGCAGTGTGGAATCAGCAAGGCTGCGTAGTTCAGTGAGTGGAAGGTCCGTGGAGTCTCGTTGTCAGCTCTGTGCGAGGGAATATTGAAATATTCAAAAAGGAAAATAAAAGATGCGAACTGTAATTCGATACCGATGAAATCTTTGTAGGTTTTTATCGCAGCCAGGCGTAGCTAAGCTTGAGGAACAATGTGCGGATGGTTGATCTATTTCCATCACTCGAGTGCCGAAGTTGTTATCGAAGTAGCCTACAAAAAGCGCGGTCCTAGCATTCAATTTATAGGAGAAGAGTCCCTGGGTCAGCACCGTTTGGAGGTTGGGCTCGGCAAGCGACGGAGCATTGTGGAGGCTTGGAGTACGCTCGGTGTTGTTTTACTGGGCAATGGTGTGAATGGAGTGTTCAACGATTGAAGTGATAGATCAATATTGTCTGGGTCTTGCTCTGATTTTTTTGGCGGTACGTTGGCGCCGTGGCGCTAGTTCTTCTTCTTGTCACTGGGCGAGCCCGCAAGGAAGAGGCGGACCTCTTCGTAGAGCTGGTGGCGCTGCTTCTCGAGCGATAACACGTGGGTGCCTCGGCCGATGACGACCAAACGTTTGATCGGGGTGGCGAGCCCTTCAAAGATCCAGCGTGCATCATCAAAGTTCGAAACCGTGTCCCATTCGCCACGCAGGACGAGGGTCGGCACGGTGATTTGGCTCGGATTCAGGTAGTGGCGGCCATGCCAAGCGTCGTCTAGATCGAGACGCCAGCCTCCAGGTTGGCGGACTGCGGCGGGCTCGCGGTTAGATGCGGTTTGGTCTTCGGCAAGCCAGGCAGCGCCCCAATCTCGCAGCACGCCGTCGGTCAATGCTGGTGCTTCCCCGTCTGGGACCTGGCGTTGGAAAAGTGCCAGGCGTCGTTCGGGTGTCATTTCCACGTAGGCCCCCTTGGGCTGTGGGCTAGGAGTCGGGTTCTCGCGTTGGCCAAAGGCGGCGAAGAGTACCAGTCGCTCTAGGGCATCGGGTGTCCGCCCAGCATAAAGCCCGGCCACCGTCGCGCCCCATGATTGGCCAATCAGGGAGAGTTTTTCGACTCCCGTCTCACGACGAATGTGATCGATTGCAAGTTGGACATCTTCGATAACCTCGACGGCACGCCCCAGAGGTTGATGAGCCTCAGTAGGTTCGGCCATTTCGGGGTAGGGGTCAGCCGCGCCATAGCCGAGTAGATCGAGTCCCCAGACGTCATAACCTGCTGCCGACAGGTCGTCCATCCAAGAGGTGCCTTGGATTCGGTAGCCAGCCCCGGTCATCGTCGAAAAACTGGCTGGATGAAGTATGAGGACCACTTTGCTGGTCGTGGCTTTGGCTGTTTTTGACGGCAGATGCCACAGCGCCAGTTCGAGACCATCGATTCGGCTCGCTAGCCGCTGTTCTTGTGGCTTTGTATCCGCTGTTTCGGTAGCGACCAAAGCAGTCGAGAGCGTAAACAACAGTGTGATCGCCATTGCCATGCTGAGGGATGTAAGGTCTTTCATCCGGTACCGCTGTTTCCTGAAGAGACGGTCTTCCAGTTTCATGTCAAGACTCCTTCTGCGGCCATCGGCTGCGGAACTTCAGCACAATCCACCGTTGCTGATTCGTTTCGGCGAGCCGGCCGCCGGGCCAGGGCGGGTGGCTCTTGCCGCAGCGTGATCGCCAGCCTCAAATGTTGCGCCATGTCCGAGAGGTTCGGTAACTCGTGCATCGTCATGTGGTTGCCTTGTACACGGATCGTCTCGACACCGCTTTCGGCAAGCTCGATCCAAGGCAGCTCAGGCCGTGGCGGGTCTCCGGCTCGGCGTTCGCGGGCACGGAAGTAAAGGAGGCTTCCGTCATACGGACGCGGTGTGTATTCGTAGAGGGCTTCCATGTTGGCCAGGATCACGGCAGCGTGGCGGCGAACTTCGGACGCGTCGAAGGTCGCCGGCAGCGTCCCTTCGCGGCTAGCTACGGCTGTCGCATAATCGATCTGCTCCTCGTCTGCCACGGTGCGGAGTTCGTCGATGGGGATCGGCAGGCGTACCGGGAAGGCGGCGGCCACCGCTTCAGCATGCCCTTCACGTAGCGGCATTTGGTCCAGGCAGGGAGTGTCCATCAGGGTCAGCAAGGCGACCTGTTCACCGTCAGCCTCGAGCTGTCGTGCCATCTCGAAGGCAACCATGCCGCCCATCGAGGCGCCGCCCAGCAGATATGGCCCTCGGGGGGCCACACCGCGGATCAGCTCGAGGTATTGAGTTGCCATGTCTGCAATCGATCGCAAAGGCTTCTCGCCCTCCTCGAGACCAAGGGATCTCAGAGCGTAGAGAGGTTGGCTGGGGCCGAGCTCGCGAGCCAGGGCCCGGAAAGTGTAGGCATGGCCGCCTACCTGATGCACCATGAAGAGTGGCCGTCCAACACCTGTTTGCAGTCGGATCAAACAGGACGATTCGATCTTGCCTCCACTCCCGGCGGCCTGATCCACCAACTCGGCTAGCGCGCCGAGGGTGGGGGCTTGGAGGAGGAAACTGGCCGGCAGCTCGATACCCATGGCCCGTCGTAAGCCGGCAGCTAGCTGAAGTGCCATCAGAGAGCTGCCACCGAGGTCGAAGAAATCGTCGTGCACTGCAACCTGGTCGACTCCGAGCATGCCTTGCCAGATTTCAGCGACTGCCTGCTGAGTGGGCGTCAGTTGTGCATCCCATGGCGACGTCGGACTCAGTTGTTGAGGATCACTGGACTCGCCCAGAGCCACGGTGGAAGGTGGTGGCGGCTGGGCTGCCGAGAAACCAGGGGCGATGGTTTGCGGTAGGGTCTTCGGCCAATAGCGTTTTCGTTCGAAGGGATATAGCGGCAGTGGCACTCGCTGGCGGCGCTCACCGGCCCAGAAGGCTGACCAGTCGATGGCTGCCCCAGCCGTCCACAGTTTGCCGGCGGCAGTGAGCAAGGTGGTGTAGTCGTCGCCTCGGTCCTGAGGATGGGGCAGCGTGGTGACGGCGGCTTGGATGTTCGTTTTGGTCGAATGTTGGCGGGCCAGGGTACAGAGTTGGCGACCGGGGCCGATCTCGACCAACACGCGGTTGGGTACCTCGAGAATCTTCGTCATTCCATCCGCGAAGCGCACGGTCTGGCGTAGATGGTCACCCCAATAGCCGGGGTCGGTTGCCTGTGCAGCAGTGATCCAGCCTCCGGTCACATTGGAGACGTAGGGGATCTTGGGAGGTCGCAGCTCGACGTTGGCAACTTCGGAGGTGAAACGAGCCACCATCGGTTCCATCATTCTTGAGTGGAACGCGTGCGAGGTGTGGAGTTGTTTTGCCTCGATGTTCCGTTCGCCGAGTTTTTGGCGCAAGGCGCAGAGGGTTTCGACCTCACCCGCTACGACGCAGGCGGCAGGGCTATTGACGGCCGCCAGGGAAAGATGAGTGCCCTCGCTGGAGAGCCAATCTCGGGTTTCTTTTTCGGACAGGCCGACCGCGAGCATGTCGCCCGCCTGCATCTCTTCCATCAACTGACCTCGTCGCACGACCAATCGCAACGCGTCGTTCAGGGATACGACTCCAGCCAGACATGCCGCGACGATTTCCCCCAAGGAATGACCGATCATCGCCGCCGGCTGGACCCCCCACTCCATCCACAGGCGTGCCAGGGAGAGCTCGACGATAAATAGTGCAGGCTGGGCGATTGCGGTTTGTTCGAATTCGAGGTCGTCTTCTTCAGTACCACCACCGATAGGGAAGAGTAGACGGCGTAGATCGGTTCCGAGCTTGGGCTGGATCAAGTCGCAGCATTCGTCGACACTGGCACGGAACGTGGGCTCATGGCGGTAGAGCTCGGCGCCCATGCCAGCGTATTGGGAACCCTGTCCTGGGAACATGAAGATCGGTGTGACTTTTGCCTCAGCGCGCCGACTCGAATGGCTCTCAGTCAGGCTAGTGGTCGCTGTTCCGGAATCACGGCAGACTACAAACCGACGTTCATCAAAGGCTCTGCGGCCCACACCTAGGGTGTAAGCCACGTCAGCCAGTTCGACGCCTTCGAGGTTCTGCAGGTGATTGCCGAGATTGGTCGCGGCGGCTGCCAGGGCCGTTGGTGTTTTTGCTGATAACAGCAGTAACTGCGCCGGTCGCGATTCGGTGACCGGAGGAGACGCCGGGGCCTCCTCCAGCACCAGGTGGACGTTGGTGCCGCCGATCCCAAAAGAGCTGACCCCAGCCCGCCGCGGGCTGTCGTTAACTGGCCAAGGAGTGAGCGAAGTATTGACGTAGAAGGGGCTCCTGCCCAGATCGATTTCTGGATTGGGAGCCTGGAAGTGCAGGCTTGGTGGAATTTGCTGGTGTTTGAGGGCCAGCACGGTCTTGATCAGTCCGGCTACACCCGCCGCTGCATCCAGGTGGCCGATATTGGTTTTCACCGAACCGAGAGCGCAAAAGCCGCGTTTCTCAGTACCTGAGCGGAAAGCCTGGGTCAGGGCTGCTACCTCGATCGGGTCTCCCACCGGAGTTCCTGTGCCATGGCCTTCGACGTAGCCGACCGTCTCCGGAGCAACAGCGGCCAGCCGCTGCGCTTCGCGGATTGTCAGTGACTGTCCTTCGACGCTGGGTGCCGTGAACCCAGCCTTGCCCCGGCCACCATCGTTGTTGCTAGCACTGCCGCGAATCACAGCGTGAACGGTGTCGCCTTCGGCGAGGGCATCCTCCAACCGCTTGAGAACTACGATGCCGACGCCGCTGCCATTGACTACACCGCGGGCAGCGGCATCGAAGGCGCGGGTGTGACCATCCGGTGAATCGATGCCACCTTCCTCGTAGAAGTAACCTTTGACCTCACCGGCATTGATGGTGGCACCCCCAGCCAGCGCCATTTCACAGTCACCGTGTCGCAAACTCATGCAGGCCAGGTGGATGGCGAGCAACGAGGTAGAGCAGGCACTCTGGACGTTGATGCTCGGGCCCCTCAAGTCGAGCTTGTAGGACAACTGGGTTGCGAGATAGTCGTGTTGGTTGCCGAGAAGGATCTGCCCCCGGCCTACCGTTTCAACCAGTTTCGAGTCCGCCAACAGGGCCTCGAGATAACGGTTGAGACTGACGCCACCGTAAACTCCGATTCTCTGGTCATAGGTGTGCGGATCGTAACCAGCGTGCTCGAGTGCGTGCCAGGCGCATTCCAAGAAAGCCCGCTGTTGTGGGTCGGTGACCTCGGCCTGGCGGGGCGACATGCCGAAGAAGGCGGCATCGAAGGCCTCCGCCTGCTCGAGGGCGCCGCGCGCTTTGACGTAACGGGACTCGCTGAGCAGTTGCGGATCGAGACCTGCTGCGAGTAGCTCGTCGTCGGAGAAAAAGCGGATTGACTCGACCCCGGCGGCCAGGTTGCTCCAGAATTGCTCGATGTCGTTAGCGCCAGGAAAACGACCGGCCATGCCAACGATGGCGATCTCTCGGCTAGCCTCTAGGGAGACTGTATCTGCAGAGACCCTGCCCGTGGCAACGGACTCCATGCCGTCTTTTGTAGTCCGCGATGCTTCTGGGTCGAGGAAATGGGCCAGAGAGGTGACGGTGGGAAAGCGGAAGAGATCAACCATCAGCAGCTCCCGCGACAACATGCGTTGCAAGCGGGCGTGGCATTGAGCCATCAGTAGCGAGTGGCCACCAAGATCGAAGAAGTTGTCGTCAGGACCGATCTGCTCGATGTCGAGCAGATCGCACCAAAGCGAAGCGATACGCTTCTCAAGGCTATCCAGAGGGCTGGCTTTCGAGGTCGCCAAGTCAGTCTCCGGCGCTGCCAAGACAGCTTCCTGTGCCGCACGCCAGGCCTCGGGTGTTGGCAAGGCTTTACGGTCGAGCTTGCCGGTGGACGCCAGGGGCCACTCCGCGAGTGCTAGAAAAGCCACCGGCAGCATGTACTCGGTTAGTTTCTCGGCCAAGCTGGCTCTGAGCGCCGCAGCGCTGGGCGTTTGTGAGCCTTTGGGGATGAAATAGGCGACCAGCCGCTGGTTTTCCGGGGTATCCTGGCGCACCACCACGACAGCTTCACTCACTCCCGGCTGTTCGGTGAGTACTGTCTCGATTTCTCCCAACTCGATACGGAATCCACGGACTTTGACCTGGGAGTCGGCTCGTCCGAGAAATTGCAGATTGCCATCTGCTAAATAGCGAGCACGATCACCTGTACGGTAAAGCCGCATCCCAGGCGACTGAGCAAAAGGGTCCGGCAGATACTGGCGAGCGGTCTGCTTTGCTTGGGCCGAATAACCCACAGAGAGGCAGTCTTCGCCGATGAAAAGGTCGCCAGGGACGCCGACTGCACAAGGCGCCAGGATGCTGTCGAGCACATGGTAGCGGGCGTTCGAGATGGGTTGACCGTAGGGAATCGAAATCCAAAATGGATCGATATCCCCGACAGGAAAATAATTCGACCACACCACCGCCTCCGTTGCTCCACCGAGGCTCACCACTTCAGCCTTGTCGAACGAGGCTCGGATGCGATCGGGAAGACTCACTGGGATCCAGTCGCCACTCAGGAAGACCAGGCGCAGTGCAGTTTCAGCCATGCCAGGTGTCGGGAAGAACGGTAGGCACTGCTGTAGGGTGGCGGGTGCCGAGTCCCAGAAGGTCACCGGTTCGTGCTGGAGAATCCTCATCAGAATCTGCGGGTCACGGATTTCAGCGCTCGACGCCATGCGGATACTGCCGCCAGCTGCGAGCATGCCGAAGATGTCGTAGACCGAGAGATCGAACGACAACGCGGTGACGAACAACAGCTGATCGTCTTTTCCAACCGCAAAGCGTTGGTTGACCCAGTGCACAAGATTGATTGCCGGTTGATGGCGCACCATCACACCCTTGGGTCGACCGGTGGAGCCCGAGGTGAAGATGACGTAGGCAAGGTCTTGCGGCCCAGCGGTCACAGCCGGCGCTGTCTCTGCTTGATCCGTCGCCTGCTCAAGGTCGATGACCTGCTCTGGCTCCAAGACTGCCAGGGCCTCAATGGATGGTCGACGGGCGACTTCGGTGAGGCAGTGGGTGATGCCGTTAGCCTCGATGATCCAGCGGATGCGGTCGTTTGGCCAGGTTGTCTCGAGCGGTACGTAAGCGCCTCCGGCTTTGTGAACCGCCAGCACTGCCACGATCATCTCCGGCGAACGATCGAAGTGAACGCCAACCAGGACGCTCGGACCCACACCGCGATCAACCAACTCCCAGGCCAGCTGGTTGGCCCGACGATCGAGTTCACCGTAGGACACTTCGCGGCCTTCGAAGACCACTGCAACAGCTGCCGGCGAGGTCTCCGCATGGTGCTCGAAGGGTTGGTGCAGCAGCAGCTCCGACGGGTAGGTCGCAGCCGTATCGTTCCATTCTGCAAGCAGCTGGTGGCGTTCGCTAGCAGCTAGCAGCGGTAACTCGGAGAAAGGTTGCTGAGTATCGACAGTGACCGCATAGAGAAGGTTGCGGAAGTGATTGCCTAGGCGAGCGATGGTTGCGGCGTCGAACAAGTCGCGGTTGTAGTTGAGGAGAAAACGCAGTCCTTGCTCGGTCTCTGAGGCAAAAATGGTGAGGTCGAAGTGTGCTTCCTGCCGCGGGACTTCAAGGGCCGAAACATCGAGGCCCGGGAAGTCGAGGCTCTCGGCTGCCAGGTTCTGGAGCGAAAAGAGGACTTGGAACAGTGGCGAGTGGCTCAGATTACGCTCCGGGCTGAGCTCTCCAACAAGGCGCTCGAAGGGCATTTCCTGCTGAGCGTAAGCGCCGAGCATCGTCTCTCGGGTGTCGGCGAGGAGATGAGGGAAGCTCTGTCCTTCGCCGAGTTGGAATCGCAGCGCTAGGGTATTGACGAAAAGACCAACCAGGCTCTCGGTTTCGCGCCGCTGACGTCCAGCGATCGGTGTGCCGAGCACTAGGTCATCTTGCCCAGCGTAGCGCCCGAGCAGGGCGGCCCAGGCTGAGAACAGCACCATGAACGGGGTCGTCCCGGTCGTTCGCCCTAAGTCCTCGAGCTTGTTGCACAGTTCAGAATCGACGACCAACCAACGTCGAGCGCCGTTGAAAGTCTGCAAAGCCGGCCGCGGGCGATCGAAGGGTAGCTCCAGCACCGTGGGTGCGCCCTCGAGTTGATCTCGCCAGAAAGCCAACATTTCCTCCAGAGTGTCGCCCCGCACCCGTTCCCGTTGCCATACTGCATAGTCGATGTATTGCACGGACAATGCTTCGAGGGACGGCGTGTTGTTGCCTCTTGCTAATGCGCTGTAGATCGTCGTCAACTCGTTGGTGAGGACGGCGAGCGACCATACATCGGAGATGATGTGGTGCTGCGTCAACAGCAAGATGTGCTCTAACGGGGCCAGTCGCAGTAGTGTCGTACGCTGCAACGAGCCCGATTCGAAGTCGAACGGATGCCGCACTTCTTCCCGTCTTCTTAGGTCGCACTCGCGTCGCCGATCGTCTGCGTCGAGGGTGCTGAGGTCGATGACAGGCAGTAGGACTGCATCGGCATGCGGAGCAGGACCCGACCGCTGAACCGGACGGCCGTCAACGTCAGCGAAGTGGGTACGTAAGATCTCATGCCGTCCGATCACGTGACGTACAGCAGTAGCCAGCCATTCGACTCGTATTGGTCCTTTGCATGCATAAGCTCGGGCGATGTGGTAAACCGCGCGATCAGGTATCAACCGATCGATGAACCACAGTCGTTCCTGGGCGAAAGATAGGGGCAGCCCTTCTCTTTCGCGTCGGACCGGTAACACTGGGGTAGGTTTGGGAGCACCCGAAGTCCTGACATTCTCGACCATCTTCGCCAACTGGCCGGCAGTGGGATGTTCGAACACGGCACGCAGCGGTAACTCGACGGAGAAGGCCTCTCGTAGGCGTGAAACGACTTGGGTCGCCAGCAGCGAGTGACCGCCGAGGGCAAAAAAATGGTCGTTCATGCCAATCCGACGAAGACCAAAAACTTCGGACCAGATGGTTGCGAGGATCTCTTCCACTGGATTGCTCGGCGCAACGTAGTCGGTGGCCTGGTCCCGGCTCTGGGCAATCGCCGACTGCGCTCGATCTGCGAGCGCCCTGCGGTCCACTTTGCCGTTGGGTGTCAAGGGCAGCTCGTCTACCCACAGCATGGTCGAAGGCACCATGTAATCCGGTAGGCGCGACGCTGCATGGTTGCGCAGCTCTTCGTCGGTAGCGGCAGAGGATGCAGCGACGACGTGAGCGATCAATTGATGACCTGCCGCCGAAGCTGAGAACACGCCCGCTGCGGCCTGCTTCACGCTCGGATGCTCTTCGAGAACGGATTCGATTTCTCCCAACTCGATCCGAAAGCCGCGCACCTTGACTTGGTGGTCACTGCGGCCGAGAAACTCGAGCCGGCCATCGGCGAGACGCCGAGCGAGGTCACCCGTGCGATAAAGACGGGGTTGGGGCCCAGTTGGCGACGGATCGGGAACGAAGTTGACTGCGGTCAACGCCGGCCTCCGCAAGTAGCCGCGAGCCAGCCCATCGCCGCCGAGGTACAAGTCGCCCGGGATGCCGGCCGCCACTGGGCGCAAACTTCGGTCCAACAAACGGACGACGGTATTGTCGATCGGTCGTCCGATCGCCACCGGTCGCGAGGCAAGGAGCGGCTCGGCTGCAACATCGACCCTCTGGCAAGTCGACCAGATGGTCGTCTCGGTAGGTCCGTAGAGGTTCCAAAGTGAGGCGCACCGCGGTCCCAAGGCTGTTGCCAGCTCGGGCGGTAAAGCCTCGCCGCCGCACATTGCCTTGAAGCAGGAATTACCTTGCCAGCCGGCCGCCAGCAGCAATCGCCAGGTAGCTGGCGTGGCCTGCATTGCCGTGGCCTGGCAGCTCTCGAGCAATTCCATTAACCGATCACCATCGGATGCTTCGTGACGACGTGCAACCACTACCGTGCCGCCGGTGACTAGAGGTAAATAGAGCTCGAGTCCGGCAATGTCGAATGACAGAGTGGTTACCGCCAGCAGAGTGTCGTCACAGGTCAAGCCCGGCTTTCGAGCCATGGTCTCGAGGAAATTGCCGAGGGCACGATGACGGACCTGGACACCCTTGGGTCGACCGGTCGAACCTGAGGTGTAGATCACGTAGGCAATCCCATCAGGATGAGCAAGCTCTGAAGAGGTGGATCCGTTACCCGTGATTAGGTCGCAGGCGTCCTCGAGCAACAAGAGTCGTTGCTCGAGTCCCTTGGGCAATGGGCGAGGTAACAGATCCACGATTTGCCGTTGGCTGAGGAGCAGCGCAGGTTGTGCGTCTTCGAGCATGAACGTCAAGCGCTCGGCGGGATAGGTCGCGTCGAGAGGCATGTAGGCGCCTCCGGCCTCGAGAATTGCCAACAGACTAACAACCAAGTCGATAGAGCGTTCGAGGGCCACGGCAACCAGGCTTTCTCCTGTCAGCCCTGTGGACCTCACACCCTGTTGCTTCAAGACTTCTGCCAGGGCTTTGCTACGTCGGTCGAGCTCACCGTAGCTGATCTGATCGGCGCCACAGACTACGGCGGTTGCGTCTGGGGTGAGAATCGCCTGGCGAGTGAAGAGCGTCGGCAGTGTGGTCGAAGAGGGGCGGTCCTGCTGACGATCGTTCCACTCTAGCAGTTGATGGGTTTCGGCCACGCTCAGCGACTGCAACTCCGAAAGCTGCCGTGTTGGGTCTTCAGCCGCTGCCCGCAATAGGTTCTTGTAGTGCTCTACCATCCGTTCGATGGTGGTGGTGTCAAAAAGGTCCGTGGCGTATTCCCAGATGAGACTGATGCCTTCGCGACTACCGATGCGCTGCTCGGCGCGTGGTATACAGATGATGTTGATGTCGGACTTTGCCGAGCCATTGTGGCGCTCGAGGACATCGCCGCTCAGGCCCGAGAATTCCAATGCCGGGACCGCCGAGTCGTGGAAACTGAACATCACCTGGAACAAGGGATTACGCGACAGATCGCGATCGGGTGCCAAACGCTTGACCAATAGGTCGAATGGCATGTCTTGAAAGCCATAGGCCCCGAGCCAGGTGTCTTGGACCCGTTGCAGCAATTCACCAAAGGTAGGTTCACCCGCCAGGTTGGTGCGCAACACGAGGGAGTTGACGACCATGCCGATCATCTTTTCGATCTCGCTCGTGCGCCGGTTGGCTGCGGCGGTCCCGACCAAGATGTCGTGACTGCCGGAGTATCGATGGAGCAAGGTCTTGAAGGCCGCCAACATTGTGCTGAACAGGGTCACTCCCTGGTCGCGGCCGAGTTGACGCAATCGTTCATAGAACTCGAAATCGAGCTCGACCCGCGGCGCGCCGCCGCGAAAGCTATGGAATTTCGGCCGAGGTCGGTCGGTCGGCAGTTCGAGTGCTGCTGGGCTGCCTGCCAGTTGTTGCGTCCAGTACGCGAGGTGGCGTTCGAGGACTTCGCCCTGCATCCACTCCCGTTGCCAAGCTGAGAAGTCGGCGTATTGGATGGGAGGGTCCGGTAGCGGCGACGGCAAACCGGCTTCGTAGGCTTCGTAGAGCACTTTCGACTCACGCAGCAAAAGTGCAAACGACCAACCGTCGTGGACGTAATGGAACTCGACTTGAACCAGGGTGTGATCGTTGGCGTCCATGCGCAGCATCGACCATCGGGCTAAGGGTAGGTCTTCGATTTCGAAGGGCCGACGCAACTCTTCGTGAATCAGTTGTTCGGCGTGTTGCTCGCGCTGCTCAGCCGCCAATCGCGACAGATCGATGACCGGCAGTGATACCGCCGTCGAGTCGTCGATCTCTTGCACGGGTCCACCGTTACGGATCGGGAAGCGAGTGCGGAAGACCTCGTGTCGACGCACAATTTCGGTCAACACCCGTTGGTAGATGTCAGGCCTCATCGGGCCGCGAAAGCGAAACGTCGCGTTGGCGTTGTAGGCGATGTTGCCTGGCGCCAATTGGTGGAGGAACCACACCCGTTCCGCGGGAAAAGACAGCGGAATAGGTTGATCCCGTGGCACTAGCTCGATCGGTGGAAGTACTTCGCCCGGGTCGCCTTTACCGAGCTCGGCGGTCAGTTCTGCGATCGTCGGCGCGGTGTAGATGTCGGCGAGCGGTACTTCGAACCCCAGGTCTCGGCGTAGTCGCGAGACTAAGCGGCCAGCGAGCAACGAATGCCCACCGATCGCGAAGAAGTGGTCGTGGATCCCGACCTTTTCGATCCCAAGGAGCTCTTGCCAGATCTTGGCGACGGCCTTCTCAGTCGAGCTCCGGGGCGCCTCGTAGGCCTCGTTTCCGAGATCTTCAGCTGGCAGTTCGAGCTGTTCCAGAGCCGTCCGGTCGACCTTACCGTTGGGGGTCAACGGAAGCTCCGCCAGCTCGATGATCGCCGTTGGTACCATGTGTGCCGGCAACCGCTGTTGGAGGCTATCGAGCAGCTGTGGCGTGAGCAGATCACCTCGTGGCACAACGTAGGCGACCAATCGTGCCTCTTCTCGTCCTCGACGGCGCGCCAGCACAACGCCGGTGCGGACCGTCGGATCTTCTTCGAGCACCGCTTCGATCTCACCCAATTCGATGCGGAAACCACGCACTTTGACCTGGTGGTCGATACGGCCCAGGAAGTCGATGTCGCCATCGTGACGAGCACTGACCAAGTCGCCTGTTCGGTATAGGCGTTCCCCCGATCCACGGAATGGGTCGGGCACGAAGCGCTCGGCGGTCAATGCCGGGCGCCGCAGATAGCCGCGGGCCAGGCCGGGGCCACCAACGAGCAGTTCACCCGGCGTTTCCGGCGCAACCGGTACTAGGCTGTCATCCACCAGTTGGGTGCAGGTTTTGTCGATCGGTTTGCCGATCGATGGTGGTTTTGTCCCGCTGCTATTGCCTGGTGCCCGGGGGGCGGCGTCGCCAGCAGTCGAGACCACCGTATCTTCGGTCGGTCCGTAGTGATTGACGACCCGGAACGGAATGTCCGAGGAGGGCGGTTGATGGAGCTTGTCGCCTCCGACCAACAACACCTCGAGGGCGAGACCTTGAGGCTGCGGCTCTTGCAGCATGGCTTCGGCAATCGGAGTTGGCAAGAAGCAGCGAGTGATCGCGTGCTCCGCTAGAAACCGAAAGAGCGCAGCGGGCTCCGCTCGCGTTGATTCAGGCGGAATAGTCAGAGTGGCTCCGGCGGTGATGTAGGGCCAAATCTCCCAGACCGAGGCGTCGAAGGCGGGGCTGGCAACCTGGGTAGCGCGCTCGCCGGGACCTACGCCGTAACATGTTTGGTGCCAGCTCACGAGGCTGTGGAGACCGGAGTGGACGAGCTCGGTGCCTTTGGGTCGGCCGGTGGAACCAGACGTATAAATGACGTAGGCGCGGTGCGCGGGCGTCACGCAACACGGCAAACGCTCCTCACTCTGGTTTTTGAGGTTGGACCACTCGGTCGAAAGATCGATTCGACGAACCCCAGGAGTCGAATCCTCGGCCAGCCGGTCACCCCAAGTCATCAGGATCTGGATCTCCGAGTCTTCCAGCATGAAGCGTAGACGACTCGGTGGATCGCTGGGGGCTAGAGACAAGTAGGAGCCACCTGCCTTGAGAACACCAAGTTGTGCGACGATGAGCTCTGCCGAACGATCGAGTGCTACCCCGACCAACACTTCGGCACCAACTCCGAGTTGCCGCAAATGATGGGCCAATCGGTTCGACCATCGGTCGAGTTCACAATAAGTCAAACAGCCATCTTCGGTGACCAACGCCACTGTGTCAGGCGTTCGTGTCGCTTGCGTCGCGAAGAGTTCCTGGACGCACGTAGCGTTGGTGGAGGTATCCAACGAGTTTCGGTTTGATAGGTGTTGGCTCTTCCGCATATTCCGATCTCAGTAATTTCGGTGTAAACGGCTTCCTGCCCGTAGACGACCTCGTCGCCTACGCTCGCCCAGCCCACCCCCGGACGCTAGTGATGTCGGGTCGCTTATTCAGCCGGCGAATGGCCAGCCGAATCAGCGCTCGACAGCAGTGTCTCGATCTGTCCGCGGAGCGTGTTGCCGTTGAGTCGAAGCTCTTTTGGTAACGACTTCTCGACATGCATGACGTAGACAGGTTGCGGAGGTGTCTTCCCCCACTCAGCTGTTGGTGAGAACAGTTGGAAAGTGTCCCAGGCCAACTCATCCGCCGGTAAGCCAGCAGGGCCTTGGAAAAGCTTCGCTACGTCGTGGAGGGGAGTCCAGAAATGAATGGACCGTTGGTCGTGCAGAAAGGCGGTTGCAACCACCGCGTCTTCTGCCGTTTCCTCACCCAACATCGGGCCCCACACCATGTAGACCTTGAGTCGGGGGTCGCTGACTTCTTCGAGGATGTACTTTTGCACCACCCGGGCGCTCAAAAGGCAAATCGTTCACGTAGGTGATAGCAGTATCACCAAGCGGACGTCGCCAGTGTCGCGGTTGAACGCAGCCTTCAACTCCTTGCTATCTTGCGCCAGGTCGCCAACGGACGGTGCATCCACTGTCCGCCGCTCGCTACCGGGCTCTCCGATGCGCTCGAGGAAGAAGGGGATGTTGCCACGGTGCTCAACCAGATGCCCACTGATTTTCTGGCCGTTCTCTGAGATCTCGCCGATAAACGTGAAAGGAGCATTGGCGCCCCGGCTTTCGGAGTTCTTGAGAAACTCGAAGGAGACGTTGTTGCCGTCGGTCTTCACGTATTCGAGGGGGTGAAAGATCATCCGCTCGGCAGGTTGGTCGATGGTGCCGACTAGCTCGCCCTGAGGATCGCGACCGATCTCGACGGTGATTTCGAACTCCAACTCGGCAGCTTTGAAAACGATGGCGCCATCCCAAAGGCCTTCGAAACGTGGTTCGTCCGCAACAACCGGTTGGGTTACGAACATGGCAGAGAGTAGCACCGCTGCACTCCGCCAGAGATTCACTCTCGACTTCATGATGTCATCTCCGTCCTAGACGCTGTCAGCGTCGTCGGCCAACTGGTGATCCGCCGAAACCTGGGGAACGATCAATTCACTTGGGTTCGACGGAGGGTCGCGAATGGCAGGCGTAATTGCTCAGTAATTACGCACAATGCAACAGCCGCTTCGTAGAAAATGCACAACTAAACGGCAAGAATGGGATTGGTCCCAGAAGGAAATCGTAGCATGAAGTGTACATCAAGTTTTTTTGCTCAGCAACTTAGGCGAGCTGTTTACCCGCGGGTAGATTCAAGGTAGAAATGAGGTTGTCAGAGGAGTCTTGAAGGCATTTCGTTGCAACCCGTAACGCAGCAGACCGCTAGGCAGCCGAGAGGAAGCCCGCCATGGCATTCGAGCGTAGAGATGACCATCACCCTTGGGGTTCACCCGCGGGTATCGAGCTCCCCGAAGAGAACGCTGCATCGTCAACCCACGCCGCCGTGACGTTCTCGGCTAGTAATCGGGCGAATCAGGAAAATCTGTCTCAGGCGGCAGCTAGTTTCCTGCAGTACGTGGAGCGCCACCCGCAACTCGTTCGCCGCGACGCTTTCGAACCGATGTTCGCTGCCTTGCGGGAGGTCATACCCAACGTCCCGGGGATGCCCAAGGATCAACGGTATGGTATTCAACCGTGGCCGACACTGATCAGTACAGCTCGCAACCGTGAACTCGAACGGGTCAGCGTTGGGCTCTCGAAACTCGTCCGCGAGATACCAAGCCGCATTCTTGGCAACGATCCGCGGGTGGTCGCTGACTTCTTCCAGCTCGACAGCGAGGGACTGGCTCAGTTGTTGCTCAGTGAACCCACCGGGTTCGATCCGGCCATTTGCCGCGTCGACCTCTTCGACACTCAGGATGGCCTCCAATGCCTCGAGGTCAACGCCGGCAGCGTCGGTGGATGGCAGGACACGGCGTTTGCGCCACCGTATCTCCGAGATATGGCGATTTCCGACTTCATGGAGACGGCGGGCCTCACACCGCGCTTCACCAACTCGATCCGCGTTTTCCTGCGTAACATTGTGCACAGCAGCATCGCCAGTCCAGTGCCACAAAATCGGCAGCTCAACCTGCTCTTCGTTTCAGCCGATCGCGACTTGTGGACCACAGACGATCATCCGATTGAGATCTATCAACGGGAATACGCTGCGGTGTTGGAGGAAGTTGGAGACGGCTGGACCGGACGGGTGACGGTTGTGCCGATGTCACAGGTCGAGTTGCGTGGCGGCGAAGTGTGGGCGGACGAGGTGAGATACGATGCGGTCTTCGAGCAGCAAGACCGGATCACAGGCGTCAGCCGAGCACTCTTTCGTTCCTTCAAAGCCGGTTTCGTCAATTTGTATACCGGTCCGATCAGCCTGGTTCTCGGAGACAAGAGAAGCCTGGCCTTGCTTTCCAAGCTTGAAGGCTCTCGTTTGTTTACGCCGGAAGAGCGTGACCTGATCTGCTCCTATGTACCCTGGACCCGCGTTGTCAGTCGTGGTCCGACGATTTACGAGGGAACCAAGATCTCGTTCCCGGATCTGCTCGCCAACCACCGTCAGGAGCTAGTCCTCAAGGCTGGGCAGTCCCACGCCGGCAAGGGCATTTTGGTTGGTCGGTCGGTGGACGAAGAAGAGTGGACTTCAGCGGTTGCGGTCGCTCTCGAATCGGGAGGATGGGTGGCTCAGAAGTACGTCGAGCCCGTGCCTTACATCTTCCAAGCAGGAGAGAACGGTTGCTGCCCCCACGAAGTGGTGTGGGGATCGTTCGTCTACGGCGGTGACTATGGCGGCACTTATGCCCGAATGATGCCTTGCGGCGGCGGCGCCGTGATCAACGTCAGCCTCGGGGCGGTTGTCGGCCTCGTTTTCGAGGTCGACGACGCTAAACAGTTGCCGAACCTCAGTCGCCTTCGTAGTTGACTTCCATCCGTCCGGCTCGCCAGCCGGCGAAGGTCAGCACCAAGGCAGTGAATATCAGCAGGCCCGGTACCGACATCCAGGGTGATGTCGCATCGGTGGTGACGGCGAGCCACCCCTCTGGCAACGGGATCGGGTAGAGCGTCCTGATGTAATGAATCACACTGATCTTCTGGAGCAGGCTTGGCAGTATGAAATTGATCGATTCCCAGGCCCATATGAACGCCGCTGGAACAATCGCATTGCGGAAGAACAGTCCTAATAATAGGAAGACCGCACCGTAGCCGATGCAGGCCATGATGGCCAATCCGATGTAGGTCGTCAAATAACCCAAGCCGGGACCCTGCAAGATGTACTGGGAGGCATCGCCGAGCCCAAACGGAATACAAATCAATAGAAACAAGAGCGTCGTGCTGACTGAGAACACACAGCAGGCCGAAATGAGAGCAGAACAATACTTACCGGTCACTAGAACCCAGCGCCTCACAGGCGTTAGATAATAATAGTGCAGGCTATGTTCGAGGATCTCTGAGCGGAAGAGGCTCATGAACGTGATGAGCGCGCTCAGAAAAATGATCGTAGGGAGATAACCGAGGAAGATTGGAGGGAAGCCTCCAAAGATGGGCGCAAAAACTTGAGCCACAGCTTCAGCTGGTCCAGATAAGACCTCGGTCGCTGGGGATAGTGCCCAAATTACGAAAAGTCCAACCGGCGAAAATGCCAGAAAATAGAGGCCGAAAGATCGACGACTCAGAAGATTGCGCCGCAGCTCGAGCCGCAAGATGCCAGCGATCTGACGGGCGATGAGACCCCAGTCGAGCCCCGAGGTGTTCGGGCTTACAGGCTTGGTGGACGACCCGACGGCGGCGGAAGTCATCTGGCTTCTCCTTCGTTTCCGATCAGGTATTGATACACGGCGCGGACATCGGCATCTGCCACCGTCACCGTTTCGATATCAACTTCCTCGTTGATCACGATTTCGTTCAACTGGCTATAGAAACGATTTGCATCACGAGTTTGGACTTCGAGACCTTGGAGGTCGTCGTGTAGCGAGGCTCCGACGATGTAATCGTGTTCGAACAAACGCGCGGCCACGGTTGATGGCTTGTTGCAGCGAATGAGAACCTGGATCGGATGGTCATTCATTTCGGTCCGTACTCCACCGATCTCTCCTTCGGCCACGACATAGCCGCTCGACAACAGCACTACGCGATCCGCAATCATGTCGACTTCGTGGAGAATGTGACTCGAAATGATCAAGTGGCAGCCGGTCTCTGCCAGGTCTTTGAAGATGTCGATAACTTCGGCTCGGGCCATCGGGTCCAAGCCGTTCAGCGGTTCATCGAGAACCAGCACCTGTGGACCGTGGCTGATCGCCTGGGCGAGCCGGACTCTCTGGCGCATGCCTTTGCTGTAGCCCGCAACTTTGCGTTCAGCGGCATCGGTCAAACCCACTCGTTCCAGCGTTTGCCATGTGAGGTTGTGTGCTTCGCCGTGAGGAAAACCGTGGACTCGCAGGTAGGAGTAGATGAATTGGTAGCCGGTCATGCCACCGGGGAAAGAATCGAATTGAGTGCTGTATCCGAGGCGCGCGAACAGGTTCTGTGGTTGGCTTGGAGAGACTCCGAGTACCCGGACTTCCCCTTGAGTGGGTCGCAGCAAGCCGGTCATCAGATTCATCAACGTCGTCTTGCCTGAGCCATTGGGCCCTACCAGGCCAGTGATGCCAGCCTGGAACGTCAGGTTGATCCGATTGACTCCCAGAACCTCCCCATAGAACTTCGACACGTTGTCGAAGACGATGGTCTCTTCCACGGATTGAGGTTGTTGCTCGGATGCCATCAGCTCACCACCTCATAGGCTCGTATTTTCCGATTCAGCATTTGGACGCAGCCAAAACAGAACAATGCGAGCGAGACCCAGGCAGCCCAGAGCGGGAGATTTTCGGTCACTCGGAGGCCCAGGAGCCCTTCCCATATCCGCCCGATCACAACCCCGAGGTTGATCATGCTGCCCCAGTCGGTGCGGAAAAGTGCGTTGATCATGAGGCCGAAAAATCCACCACCAAGGAAGACCATGAACATCACGAAGCCGGCTACCGGACGCCACCGAACCCAGGCTGAGACCGCCAGAGCCAATAGCGAGATGGTACAGATCCAAGCCGCCGAGCCGATCAGGATACTGGCGGCGAAACGGGTGTTCTGGAACGCCCACCCCCAACCCGCGTAAATGCTCTGCAGAGCGTAAAGGAAGAGGCCTGGAATCCAAGTGATGACCGACAACAGGATTCCCAGCACTGCGAATTTCCCCAGTACGTACTCGGTACGAGAAATGGGTCGGCTCAGATAGAGCGGCAAGCCGTTGTTGGCTAAATCCTTCGAGACCAGGCCCGGGCCGATAAACAACGCCACGATGAACGCAAGCCCACTCTGCATGGCCATTACGATGCCAAAAAACTCCGCGTTGATACTCATGAATTGACTGAAGAATTCCGCGGCCGCGGGGACGGCGCTGAAGATTTTGGCGGCGTTGTGGTAGAGGTAAATACGTCCGGCTTGGATCACCGGTGGCAATAAACAAAGAACAAAGAAGATCGTGAAGAGTTTAGACTTCGCAACCTCTTCATAGGCGTATCGTGGCAGCACTAGAAAGCGTGTCCACTGAGGAGTCAGGGCGCCTTTGTAGCGTTTGTAAGTGCGCTCATAAACTGCCATGGTCAACCCCCATTGGCGTTTCCATCGCTTTTAGAAAGATGTCTTGGAGTGAGTCTTTTTTATAGTCCAAGTGTCGGATCTGAACATTTTGTTCGGATGCGATGGCATAAAGCTCACGGATCGTTCGTTCCGGTGGCAAGATGATCTTGATGCTCCGTTTGCCATGGAGAGCACACTCACAACCCAATTGCCGCGCACTCTCGATGAAGTGCTCGCGGTTGCCGTGGATTTTGAGCTCGAGGAACTTGCGATTGGCTTTGCGCTCTTGTTCGAGATTGCGGTAGTAAACAAGCTCCCCTTGTTTGAGGATCATGACCTCTTCGCAACATTCCTCGACGTCACGCAAGAGATGGGATGACAACACGACGTTGACTTCACCGGTGTCGCGGATGTCTTTGATCAACTGGATCATCCGTTCCCTAGCCGGTGGGTCGAGGCCGTTGGTGGGCTCGTCCAAAAACAGCAATTTGGGTCCGTGAACCAGGGCCTGGGCAAGCTTGGCAAGCTGTTTCATACCGAGAGAGTAGCTCTCGAGCTTGCGGTAGCGTGCCTCCCCTAGGCCAACATAGTAGAGCGCTTCATGGGTCCGCTCCAGGGCCTCGGCCGGTGGCAGGCCTGAGATCTCTGCCATCAGGCGAACAAAACGCACCGCTGTCATACCGGCAATGAAGCTGTCGCGCTCTGGCATGTAGCCGATCAGGGCACGTGCAGCTTTGTCTTGCTGGAGGATATCTTTACCAAAAATACGCCCGCTGCCGGCGGAGGGTTTGTAGAAGCCGAGGAGGGTGTGAATGAGCGTCGTCTTGCCTGCGCCGTTGGGGCCGAGTAGACCGATGGCGCGGCCAGAGAACGCTCCGCTCAGGCTCTTCAAGGCCTCGAGCTTGCCAAAACGCAACGAAAGGGAGTCGAGCTCTATAACCGGATTCATAGCGACCATCTGAGTTGTGAAAAGGTACGGGAGATCGGTTCGGATCTATATAAACCTACGTCGTGAGGCGAGGGTTTGTTCCACCCCACACCAGATATCTTCAACTTTATTGAGGACGGTATTTTACCAGATATGAAAGGGCGTCACCCAAATAACAAAACGCCGTCTCTCAATGAGAGACGGCGCCACTAACCGGCGATCTGTCAGCGGTTTACAGGCCTTGGAATAGTTGCTCGAGACCCGCGGGGTTTTTCATTCCCAGCATGTAGAGCAAAACGGACGTCAACGCGTCATTCTCGCTCGACGCCGCGACCAGGATGCTACTTTCTTCACCATAAGCGTAGGCCAGCATCGGTGAGCCTTCATCCGTCAACGCATCGAGCGACCCTTGCTGCTCATCGTTGAGCTGACCCTTGGCCAGGCGTTCAGCGACGCTTTGCATGATACTTCCGAGGTCCTGGTAGATCAACGCCGAGAAGTTGTTGCGGCCATCGGCTGGCATCAAGGTGGTGAACTTGCTCGAGTCAGCGATCGAGTAACCGGAATCGCGATGACGGATCGCTTTGTCCAACAAGGCGCGATTCGGTCCCAGCAACATGTAGCCCTCCACGAAGGTGTAGTGGATGCCGATGCCTCGAGCCTCCAAGGAGTAGAACAAGCGGCCTGCAACTTCCTCTTGCATGATCTCGACCTGGGTTTCACCCTGTTCTTGAAGATGCGTGTTGAGCTCGGCTACCGACTCTTCTAGTGCCCACTGCAGGCGCGCCGGATCGTAGACCTCGATCACTGCTTTCCAGGACGGAAACGGTAACAAGGGGCCGTCGAGCGCCACTGCAAACTCACCACCGAGTGACTCTGCAACATCCCCTCTGAGGCTGAAGCCGAGGCTTTGCTCGAGGTCACTCAGTAGACTGAGTTCACTTTGGTCCTCCACCAAGGCGTAGATGTCGTCCATCAATTGGACTGGATCCTTGAAGACGAAGGCACTGACTAGTTGGGCGTCGGGTGACACGAAGTCGAGCGCACCCATCGGGGCGGGCGCCGCCAACCACGAAGCCAAGCCCTTACGTGCTTCATTGAAGCTCAAGGAGGCGCGATGATGGGTTTTGGAGCCGAGCTTCTTCTGCTCGACCAGCAGGTGCCGTACATCGAGGAACCCGAAGCGTTCGATCCGTTGCCTCTCGGTATCCGGCTCGCCGGCTATCGCAGTGTTGACGACGCCCTCGAGATCAGCGGCGACGATGATCTCGGTGCCGTCCTCGTACAGCGCGGCGATTGCGGCATGGAATTCCGAGTCGACGAAGGGGTTGTGCTCACCGTTGAGGACGATATTCGCCACCCGGGTAATCTGCGAGGCATCCACCGTCGCCACCGCCAGATCGTCAGCGAACCAGATGAAGACTCGGTCTTGGCCACTGGCGCCGGGGGCAAATGGGTCTTCGACGAACACCAAGTCAGCATGGTCATTGGCGCTCATGATCTCGGCGAGTTGACGCTCGACGAAATCTCTCAGGCCCGCGGAGTCGACGATCTCGGCTAGGACCAACGGGCCTTCGAAGTCGTCAGCATTGGCCGGCGCATCGTTGGCCTCGGTATAACCCATGACCGCAACCTCGTCGCCCAGAAAGTCGCCGAACTCGGACAACCGTGCGACAATTTCGTCCACGTGAGGGGCAAATTGTTCCGCATCCTGTGAACTCCACCACTCGGCGAGCACTTCGTTGTTTTCGATGCGCTCTTGGATCAAGCGGTGGGTGTCTTCGATGGTCTCCCCGAGGTTGGGCAGTGCGGCGTACAGCACGCTGTTGGCGGGTGCCAAGTCGAGCAGCCGGCTGCTGTAGCGCAACCCGGGACGGGTGACGTTCTGGCGCAGTTCATCGCGCAGCTGAGAGTACTCTTGCAGCAACGACAAATAGCGGTTGACGTCGCGACTCCAGGAGATCTCGTCCGGCACATCGACCCCGTCGAGGTTGACGTTGGTGGCGACCTGCTGGCCGGGATGCAGTACGTGCTCCTCACCGGAGTGAGCCACCACAACTTCACCCTCGATCACCGAGACGCGGGAACCCTTGGTGCCATGATTGACCGAGAAAATGGTGCCGGTGACCGACACTTCGCAGTCGTCCGTCGCCACGTAGAGGTGGCGTTGGCGTTGCTTGGCCGCCTGCACGATGACACTGCCGCGCTCCAGCGCAATCGTCGTGCCGCGACGGCCTTCCTGGATCCGTAGCTCTGACCGCTGCCGGACTTCGATCAACGAGCCGTCGGTGAGTCGTACAACCGAACTACCGTCGCGGCCGGTGCGGATCGTCTCGCCCTCGGCGATGACGTCACCTTCGACGATCGGAACGTGTGACGTTTCAGCGATTCGGAACAGGTCTCCGTCAATCTTGTGCACAACGGCACTGTCTTTGGAACCAAACGGCATCATTTCGCGGACGACGAATTGGGCCATGCCGATGCCAGCGATCAACGCCGCGGCAATCGCCCACCGTTTGTAAGACTGCCAGCTCGGCGTCGCGGTCTCGGCTTTTTGCCATGGCCGAGGAGTTTCGACATCACCCTCGCGCGCCATCTTGAGTGCTCGGCGACACGGTACACACTCCCGAGTGTGGTCTTCCAGCAACAGTTTGCGGGCTTCGGGCAGTGCGCCTTCCAGGTAAGCTGGAATCAAGGCTTGGAAGTCGTCACAGTTGCGGATCTCATCAACCTCGGCAGCCTGTGCCGCCGCGGTCGCCGAATCCGCGGAAAGACGACTCCACACTCGGTTAGCGGCTGCTTCGGACACAGCGGCATCGGGTTGGCAGTTGGCGATTTGAGACGATGCGCGATCGAGCACCGCATCGAGATCATGATTTGGGTTGGACATTTAGTTTTCTCCTACGAAGCTGGCCATCTCTTGCTTGACTTGGTTGCGGGCGCGGTGAAGCGCGACACCCACCGCGGCCTGTGACATGTCCAGGACCTCCGCGATCTCGCGATTGGGTGTGCCGTCCAGGAACCGCATGCTGAAAATGGTGGCGTTCTTCGGCGATAGCTGAAGAATCGCTCGGCGTAAGCCGCGTCGCATTTCGCGATCGTGCTGTCGACGGTCTGGGTCGTTCTGCTCGCCTTCGACGGGCGGTGCGTCCAGATCGTCTAGGGGTACCGATCGCGACCTCGAGCGGGCGCGCAGTAGATCGAGCGCCGCATTCACCGCTGCGCGGTGGAGGTAGCCTCCGGGGCTCGGTGCCAGGTCGGTCTGGCCGTGACGCCGCAGCAGGCGGAGAAAAACCGTCTGAAGACAGTCTTCGGCATCCTGCGCGCTGCCCGTCACCCGATAGGCCGACGCGAACACCCTCGAGCTATGTTGCTCGAAGATGCGCTCCAGGGCTGGTGAGGGCCCGGGAATTGATGGACTGTTGGTGTCTGCTAACAAAGCTTCTTCCTCCTTACAGCGGTCTTCAGCTCGTATCGGTGCAAGGGTTTGCCTCTGAGAGAGCGGGCTCCGAGGACCCTCGTACAAGATAGAACGACGCCAATGAGGATCTATTACATGGAATCTATCCAAACTCGATGACCGTGACCTCAATGATCGTGACGTCGACGAGCGTCACGTCGACAGGACCTGGTCGGCGTGCCGGTAGGCCTCCGGTGATCCTACGTGCAGACGGTCGCCCCACACAGGGTGGGCATAAAGCGGCTCTCGCGACGTGAGGTAGGCCACGAAACGGCCGATCTCGTCATGGGACTCGGTTGCGGCCATGTAGCTTGGGAGCCGTGCGAGGGCCGAGGGTTGCAAGCAGTAGAGCGATGGACAAGCCCAGGTTGACGGTGGCTCCGCTGGCTTCTCGTGGAGCCGAAGCACGCGGTGGTCCGGCGCCAGCTCGAGGACGCCGGTGCGGCGCAACTTCTCAGGGTTTTGTTCCTCGAGTCCCAGGACGCAGCTGTTCCCGGACTCGACAAACTGCCGCCACAGGGGTCGCAGCGAGAAGCGAAAGATGTTGTCACCGGCCGCGACAAGCGCTCCCGTGGGGGCGTCCAGCCGCTGGGTGACGAAGGACAAATCACCGATCGCCCCCAACCGGTCGTCGTTCGAGGTGCTGCCGTCGTTGTGGACGATGATCTCGCGGCCCGTCAGTTGACGGTGGACCTTTTTGTGGACCTCCCCCCAGGCTTGAAAGGCTTCGATGTGCCGGGCGTTCGAAACGACGTGGATCGTCCGCAGTCCGTCGAGCTCGAGCAGTTGATCCAGCAGATAGTCCAACATCGGCTTGCCGCCGACCGGCAACAGAGGCTTGGGGGTAGTCTTGGTCAGAGCGCCCATGCGGGTGCCGTAGCCGGCGCAGAGCAGAATGGCGATGTGTTGATCCGTCATGGGGCCATTTTTGCGGTTTCAGTCGAGGTTGCAAAGTCCCAGAGAAATTCCCAGCGTGACGCCAGACATCGAATGATCTGTAGCCATTGTGCGTCCAACTCGATCGAGGTGTCGAATGACTGTGGACAAGGCAAGTTTCGATACGGTGCGAGGAATTCTTGGCAGCTGACACGCCTTGTGCTTCATGCTCTACCCTGCGCTGTCGGAGGGCTCCTACCGAGTTGTTAGCTAAGTCGGAAGGCTCCTACGCGCCCGCGGCTGGAGGCACCTGTTTTCTGCTTATAGGAGATGCATGCTTCCTTGGCAGAGGAATGATTCATAAAAAGTCCTAAGCGTCTGCCGTATCGTTATCTTGTTGTAACACTTTGTGTGCTAAGTTTTGCGACCCCGCCGAAAACCAACAACGGAGCGAGCCCTCGATGAGTGAGCAATTAGTCGGATTGAGTAGTCAAGAGATCGATCAGCTTCCTTTCGGATATATCGCCCTCGATTCGGCGGGCAACGTTCTAAAATACAATCGATACGAAGCTGAATTAGCTCGCTTGGAGCAGGAAAGTGTCCTCGGTAAAAACTTCTTCACCGAGGTGGCGCCGTGTACTCAGGTCAAGGAGTTCGAAGGCCGTTTCAAGGAATTGGCGGAAGGGCGTGCCGACACGTCGACGTTGTCGTTTGATTTCGTTTTCAAGTTCCGACACGGTGCGCAGAACGTCCGGATCGGCTTCATACGCTCGCCGCTGAACGATGAAATCATCGTGACGGTGAATCGTCTGCGCATGGAGCAGATGGCGCTGTCGACCGCAATGGAATTCGAAGATACCACCGGCGAAGTGCGAGATTCGGCAGGTAATCGGATTGTCTTCAGTGGCAAGGATCTGTGGCGCAGTCTGGCGACTGCGTTGCCCGCAGCCACCGGCGAACAGATGGCCAAGATTTTGTTTCGGGTCGGCTTGCAGTGGGGTCTGCAGCATGCCCAGCGGGCTGACAATCTGGTGCAGCGCGAGCAGACGTCAACGCTAAGAGATACTGGCTTACAAGCCGCTATCGGTCTGCTGTCCCAGTCGATCGGAGTGTTGGGTTTGGGGTCCTTCGAGGCCGACTTCTCCCATCGGGACGCCGGTTTGATTGTGATTCGCCACGGCAGTAGCCCATTTATCGAGTTTTTCCCAGAGTACGAAAAAAGCTCGTGCGGCTTGCTGGCCGGAGTCCATGCCGGTCTCTTCACTCACCTGTCGAACCAAAACTTGACCTGCCGCGAGGCCTCGTGCAGCCAACGCAGCGAGGATCAGTGTGTCTTCATTATCGGCACCGAGAAGCGCCTCGATCGTCTGTTCGAAGATCCGGCGGATGCCAACTTGCTGCAAGAGATCGCAAACTTAGGCTTGGCGGCTGAGCAGGGGTGAGAAAGGGTGAGTCGTTGTGCAAGGCAAGACTGTACTGATTGTTCACAGTGAAGAACTGCTGGCCAGCCTGCTGGCTCAGAATCTTCAAGATGCAGGATTGCGAGCCTTGCAGGCGCCCAATCTGGCGCAGGCCGCTGCAACTTTCAGGTACTTCGAGCCAGATTTGGTCTTGGCGGAGTTGCAGCCATTGAGCCGAGCGAGCCCTGACGCCCGAGACCTGTTGATGGGAGGGAGTACAGGAAGGCCAATTCCGGTCGTTGCTTTGGTCACGGTTGGCGACGATGAAACGGCCCTTGAAGGTCTCGGAGTCAGCGGTGTGGTTCGTGTGCCCTTCAAGAGCGTGGAATTGATTGCGCTGATTCGTCAACATCTTGAACCGACGCCTGAGCGAGGCTTGTCCGGTGACCTAGGTCGACTGGGTGTGACGGATATTTTGACAATGTTTGACATGGGCAAGCGCAGTGGTCGAGTCGATCTCGACGATGGGCAGCGGAAGGCCTGGTTGGACTTTCGTTCCGGCGAGGTCGTAGATGGTGGCTTTGGCACCACTTCCTCCGGGCCTGAAGTCATCGACGAATTGATCGATTGGCAACAGGGAAACTTCGAGGTGGCGTTTGAAACCCCGGCTGATGGAACCCCGGTAGATGGAATTCAGACTGAGTCTGGGAGTTCTCCGGATTCGGGGGGCGCTTTCGGCTCGCCTGATGCGACTTCGGTAACTGACCTTACGGCGACCAACGATTTTTCCATCGCTAGCGATGATCGAGCTTTTCTTAAGCAGCTTCTGGACCAGCCACCAAGACCCTCTAGCCCTTCGGTGGATGTCCCCGCGGCCACGATCGATAGCGGTTCTTCGCTGGTCAGTCCCCCTTCGGTCGTCGGTGCCCCTGTCGAGAGCAGTCCTAGCGATAGAAGTGAACCCACTGAAGGCGGCCAGGCAGCACATCATGCACTGACTCTGCTTAATACAGTGGCGTCATATGCTTCCGGTTTTGCCGAGAAGCAGCTATTACAAAGGCGGCTCGAGGGTGTCCGCCAGCGATTGGTGAAGAGCCATGGTGGTCTCAGCGCTTTCGAGGTGTCTCCCGACGCCTCCGTTGGGCTTCGCAGCCATCTGGACCCAATCACGCTGAATAGCCGATCTATTGTCGAAGCCACGGCCGAATGGCTGATCGCTTTCTCGCTAGAGATCGATCGGACGTTTCCTGGCAGTATGCCGCGAGCCACGCTCCACATCCTGGTGGAGTCGATCGGTGACGGTCCCGAAAATTTTGGCTTCATGAAGGCCCTTGGATTTGGTGGTGGAGATGATCCGTGGAGCTGAACCCAGGCTGCAGAAGCCCACGCAGCAGCCTGGGGCCCCGGGATATCTGGTCGATCCTTCAAGAGCTCGGCACCGGTCTCGAGTCTGCGGAAGCCAGCAAGCTGCACCGTCGGCTGGGTCATCTGTGGGGGCAGAGAGCGCTTGTGGCCTTGGCTGAGCTTTTTGGCCGGGAATTTGGTCAGACGATCGCCGAGGCCCGCCTGGTATCGGTCGTCGAGGCCTTGGGAGATCTGTGCGAGCAAGCTGATTTGGGGCGCGTGGCTCTAGATTTCGAGGATGCTGACAAGGGCCTGGTCCATATCTGGCAGTACTCGTGTCCATTGGCAGAGTCAGGCAACCTGGGGAAGTTCGCGGCAGGTTTTCTGGAGAGTTTTCATGCCACCGTCCTGGGGCGACTCGCTGGCCATCGACTCGGCGTCAAATGGCTTGCGACCGATCCTCGCAATCGAGTACTGCGGTTTCTCATGGGTGCCCAGTCGCGGTTGGCGCTGTGGGATTGGACCCTGGTCGGTGAAGACGGATTAGCGCATTCGATGACCCTTGCCGCAAGGGAGACAGTGTGACCAGGATTATTGCCGTAACCAATCAAAAGGGTGGTGTTGGAAAGACCACCACGGCCCTCAACCTGGGGGCTGCGTTGGCGCTCGAAGGCAGCCCAACCTGGATGATCGATTTGGATCCACAAGCCTCGATGACCGCGTCTCTTGGCCTAGATCCTTACAACCTCGAATTGGATGTGAGGTCTGTCCTCGATTCTTCTGACGTCCCGATGCACGAAGCAACGGTGCGTGTCGAGCGCAATTTATACCTGCTTCCGGGCAGCGTTAGCCTTCCGGGTGGCCCTCTGGCCTCTGACGAACCGATGGATATCGATACCGGTCGGCTAAAGCATTTGCTGTATCGCTATCGGCTGCCATTCGAGTTCGTATTGATCGATACGCCGCCAACCCTTGGCCAGCTGACGCTCAATGCATTAATGGCAGCAGGAGAGATTTTGGTTCCTGTGCAATGCCAATACTTGGCCATGCACGGAGTCCGCGCGTTGTTCGAGAAGGTGCGGCGATTGCGCGAGGGAGCCAATCCCAACCTGGCCTTGACCGGAATTATCGCAACCATGTTCGAACCTGGTTCGCGTCTCGATGAAGAAGTGGTTGCGGAACTCAAAGCCACTCTTGGCGCGGAGCGAGTGCGGGCCGTGATCGAGCGTGATCCGGCGGTGGCCGCGGCACCTGTTGCCGGCCGGCCCTTGGTGCATCTCTATCCCAACAGCTCAGCAGCCCAAGCCTACAGATCCCTAGCGAAGGAGCTTCGAAATGAGCGATTCTGAACCGATTTCGATCCGCGGCCGTGGTCGCACCACCTTGCTTCCAGAAGGCGGCTTGCCGTTCGGAGATATGCCGCAAGCTCGGCCTGCCGCGACCCCTGAAGCTTTTCTGAGATTGTCGGTGACCGAAGCGTTCGCCGCCATCGACTGGGAGGGGCAAGCGGCCAAAAAGCAAGCGCAGCTGGATCTCAGCAAGCTGACGGTTGAAGAGTTCTTCGAACGGTTTCGTTGGGACCCGATGGCATGAGCCGACGGTCGCCTGGCGACAAGACCCAAGGGCAGAGCACCCCGCCGTTGGATTCGGAGAGTGTGCAAGGCGCCGTCGATGGGATCTTCGGAGGCCTCGGCAAGTTGTCAGCCCGGCTCGGTGAAGTTGCGGAGTTGGCGGGAACTGCCATCGAAGAAGCAAAACGTCGCCAGGAAGCAGGGGAGACCAGCAATCAGTCGGGCGTCGTCTACGATGTTTCCGTCCGTATGGGTTTAGGGGATCCTCTGGATCGTCCACAATCGCCTGCTGCATCCCGCGGGCCAGATGTCTCCAAACACCAGGTCTCCAAACACCAAGTATCTAGACACGGGGCCACCAAGAATCGTGCCTCCAGCAACCGCGACCCCAAGGTGAGCAGCGGAGTCAGCACGTCGCCCCCGCCAGCTGTGAGTTCGACCGACCCGTCGTCCGCCCGTGAGCCCTATTCGGAGGTGACAGTCGACGGCGAGAAGTCGATCATCATTCTCGACATGCCTGGGGTCAAGGCGTCGGACGTCGAGGTTCGGCAATCCCCGAATCGCTTAGAGGTCGAGGCCCAAGGTTCTGGCCGGAACTGGTTCAAGCGGCTGGACGTGCCCGGTTTGTCGGCCGAGGACACCGTCTATGTGACAGCGACAAACGGCCTCGTTCGCTTAGAGACCTGCCCGTCCTCTTCGGCGCTGGTGTCGTCGATCTCGAAGAAGGACAGCGAGTCCGGCAGCGGTTCCTGAGATGGTCGACTCCAGCTACTTGGTTGTCGCGGAGTCTGACTCCGGATCGCCAACACTTCAGACCGCCGCTCGCTTCCACCGTGAAGATCTGGCGAAGTTAGGGCTCGAAATGGGCGACGCGGTCGAGATCTCGTCGAAACAGTGGCAGGTCGTAGCGCGTGTTTTTCCCGCGCTAGCTTCCTCAGGCCCGGGAGCTATCGCACTGAGTCGTCCGTTGATCGAGCGCCTTGGTGTCGATGTCGGTGGTCATGTCGCAATCCGCCCGACGGAGCTCCAGGCCGCTAGTCGAGTGCGGGTCAGGGCGAGCTGGGAGGAAGGTTCTCAGCTGCACACCTGGCGCCCAACGCTCGATGGCGTGGTCGCGACTTCCGGAGATCGTTGGACGATCGGTGAAGAGCAGGTCCTGGAGGTCCTGGAGGTGAGGCCGCGCGGCTGGGTCATGGTGGATCCCGCAACCGAGGTCGTGTTGGCAGACGAGGCCAGCTCCGGCACCGGGCGGGGAGCCGCCACGCGAGGCTTCGAAGATATCGGTGGTCTGGACGCTCAGTTGGCGCAGATTCGCGAGTTGGTCGAGGTGCCGTTGCGACACCCGGAAGTGTTTCGCTGGCTAGGGACGGAGCCGCCGAAGGGAGTACTGCTGCATGGCCCCCCAGGGTGTGGCAAAACGCTGATTGCTCGGACGCTGGCTCGCGAAAGTGAGGCAAGCTTCTTCCATGTCGCCGGGCCCGAAATTGTGCACAAGTTCTATGGCGAAAGTGAGGCCGCCCTGCGTGGGATCTTCGAGCAGGCTGAACGCGAGCAGCCAAGTTTGATTTTTCTCGACGAAATCGACGCCATTGCTCCGCGACGCGACAAGGTCCAAGGTGATGTCGAACGGCGTATTGTTGCGCAGTTGCTGACGCTGCTGGACGGGCTCGAGGAGCGGCAAGGGGTGATGGTGCTGGCAGCGACTAATTTGCCCGATATGCTCGATCCAGCGTTGAGACGTCCCGGGCGTCTAGATCGTGAGATTGTGATCCCGGTGCCAGACCTGCATGGTCGGCGCCAGATCCTGGCGGTACATAGTCGCGACATGCCATTGGCTTCGGGCGTTGACCTGGACGGTTTGGCCGACCGAACCCACGGCTTTGTCGGCGCCGATCTTCAGGCTTTGTGCCGTGAAGCTGCGATGTCTCGCCTGCGCCGTCACCGAGCCTCGGGTCAAGCCCTTTCCGAGGCCCAGTGGCAGACGCTGGAAGTTGATCTCGAGGACTTCGAGCAAGCGTTACTCGATGTTCGGCCCTCGGCCCTGCGCGAGCTTTTTGTCGAGATCCCGCAAGTCCGTATGGATCAGGTTGGTGGTCTCGATGCAGTGAAAGAGGTTTTGCGGCAAGCGATCGACTGGCCCCTTGAGCATCCTGAGTTGTTGCGGCGGGCCGGCCTGCGATCGGCCCGGGGAGTGCTGCTGGCCGGGCCGCCAGGAGTGGGAAAGACACTGCTTGCGAAGGCCCTGGCCACCGAGTCTGGCGTCAGTTTCCTGTCGATTCAGGGTGCGCAACTCTTATCGCGTTATGTCGGCGATTCCGAGGCCGCGGTGCGGGAGGTGTTCGCAGTCGCCAGGCGGGCATCGCCAACCATTCTCTTCTTCGACGAGATCGATGCGCTGGTGTCGAAGCGGTCAACCGAGTCGGCTGGTGACGGCGGTGTTGCCGTGCGAGTGCTAACCCAATTCTTGATCGAGCTGGATGGGATCGACGAACTCAGGGGTGTGGTAGTTCTGGCGGCGACCAACCGTCTCGATCGTCTCGATCCCGCAATCTTGAGACCCGGAAGATTCGATCAGATTGTCGAGTTGCCGCTCCCCGGGCACCAGGCGAGGCAGAAGATTTTTGATGTCCACTTGCGGGACAGGCCGTTAGCCTTCGAGCCCGACTTGGCCACTTTGGCGTCACACGCCGACGGCCTGTCTGGAGCGGATATTGCCGAGCTGTGTCGTCTTGCTGCATTGCGCGCCGTCGGGCGCGCCGTCGCTGAGGGCTCTGATCAGCCGATGATCTTGTCTGAAGATCTGGAAACCGTGCTGGCTGACCGGACGTTGCTGGATCAAGGAGGTGCCTCATGACGGAGACCTCGAAGTTGAACGACCCGGCGATCAGCGTGTTCTGCTTCGCTCCGGCAGCAGAGCTCGAGCAGCGAATGGACAAACTGCAGCTCGCAGCCGCCGAGATCGAGACCGTCGAAGGTGTCGGAGTCGTGTTCCAGTGGGTTGATGCCGCAGACTACACCGGGGATCGAGGCACGAAGCAGCTGGCGGACCTCGAATGGTTGGTGCCACGAGCCGAGCTCCATCAGGAGACGGTTGCCAAGGTGAGTTCAACGTCGACGATCCTGCCGGTCAGGTTCGGCACCCTGTTTTCGGATTGGTCAAAAGTAGGTGCCTGGATAAACCCTCGTCGCCCCGAGATCATCGAAGCTTTCGAACGGCTCGAGGGGCGCGAGGAGTGGGGCGTCCGACTGCTCGAGACGCCGCACAACCAGCGGGTTGTGTCCCCCGAGACTAGTTCTGGCAGCTCCTATCTGATGGCTCGGAAGAAAGTACGGGACGAAGAGGCTTCCCGGCTCGAAACCCTGGGAGTAACAGTCCAGGATTTTGGCGTCGAACTCGCATCTATCTGTGCGGGTCTGACGAAACTCCCGGTACGCAGTTATGACCGGCCACTAAGGCAAGCGGAAGGCGACACCAGAGTCACGATCGCCAACTGGGCAACCTTGATCGAGCGATCAGGGCGCGACGCGTTTCGGCATCAGTTGCAGGCGCTGGCGGCAGCCAAGCTTGGCCACCATGCCGAAGCAGAGCTGTCGGGACCCTGGCCACCCTACAATTTTTGTCCGTCCTTCAAGTGCCCATCGATTCAATAGTGGAGCAAGTTCAATACACGAGTGTGTTCGAGTCTGCGGTGGGGTTTCTACCGTGGTCGTTTTCGCCGGGGCCGTGCCCCAAAGTACTGGCGTTTCTCGGGGCCTTTGGACGGTTCTCGGAAGTCGGTTTACCAACAAAGAAGGAGATATAGAAATGGCGCAAGTGAACAAAGCCACGGACTCATCGAGTCTGGCCGAGGTTGTCGATCGGATTCTCGACAAGGGTGTCGTTATCGATATCTGGGCCAAGGTTTCGCTCGTTGGCATCGAGCTGATTGCTATCGAGGCGCGGATCGTGATCGCGTCGGTCGAGACCTACCTGAAGTATGCAGAGGCTATCGGTCTAACAGCCCCAGCGGCTGCGCCGGTCGCCGCCTAGCGCGCAAATGGATGCCGGGTTGGCCCACACAAGTCGACCCGGCGTCTCCTTGTCCGATGCCAAGAGCCCGTAGTCGTGGACTGACTCCAAACGGAGTGGTCCAAGAAAGAACATCAGAAATAAGGAACTCGCCATGGGAAGTTTGACTCGAGATATTGGGCGGTTGGCTGAGGACATTCGCCGTGGTCGTGAGCAGCGCCAGCAGGGTGCCCGTCATCTGCGCGCCGATGAGGCGGCCCGCAAACAGTCCGCGTTCGAAGCTGCGCAGCAGCGGACGGTGGTGGTCGAAAGGCGTCGCAACGAAGTTCGCAGCAGTCTTGAGAGCAGTCGCGCCAAGTTGGAAACCGAAACTTCCCAACTGCGGGATAACCTGCGTTCGTTTGCCGATGGCTTGAAGAGTGAGGTCTCGGCGTTTCGGACCGAAGTACAGCAAGACTTACAAGGAGCTCGGGCTGCTTGGCATGGATCGACGGGCGCCACCGTGGTTCGAGATGGTGCATCGAAGTCGGCGAAGTCGGCGAAGTCGGCAACGGATGCGTCAGACGCCGCCGGGGATAAAAACACGGCTGCAGACGACTTGACCTCGATCTCCGGAATTGGACCCGGTATTCAAGAGCGGTTGAACAATGCGGGCATTTTGAGCTTTGTGCAGTTGGCGACGAAACCGGTCGACGAAATCCGAGACGTGCTTGGAGAGCTCAATCGGCTGGCCCACGTCGAGGATTGGGTTCTCGAGGCCAAAAGTAGAGTCAGTGGAAGCAAAACGTGAGCACGACGCAGACACATCAGCGGTCTCAGTCGGTCGCCCAGACCCGAGAGCAAAGTTCTCATATCACTGCCCTGCCCAGTGACTCGTTTGTCGTAACCGACGAGATCGATCAAATTTGTGAGCGAGCACTCTCTTATTTGGAAATTGGCTATCCGGTGCATCTGGCCGGTTATGCCGGTACCGGTAAGACGACACTGGCGCTTCATCTGGCCGCTTTACTCGGTCGCCCGGTGATGCTGATTCATGGCGACGATGCCTATTCCAGTGCCGATCTTGTGGGTCGGGATTCGGGATACCGCAAAAGCACTCTGGTCGATAATTACGTCCATTCGGTGTTGAAAACGGAAGAAGAAGCCCGCGTCTTCTGGGCCGAGAATCGGCTGACTACGGCGTGCCGTCAGGGATATACCTTGATTTACGACGAGTTCACCCGGTCGCGTCCCGAAGCCAACAATGCGCTGTTGGCTGTCCTCTCAGAAGGGTTGTTGCCGCTACCGCCGGTGGCTGGCAACGACCAAGGGTATTTGCGAGTCCACCCGGAATTTCGTGCCATCTTCACTTCGAACCCTGCCGAGTACACCGCGACCCACAAGACGCAGGATGCGTTGCGTGATCGTTTGGTGACTCTGCAGCTATCCGAGTTGGAGCGCGAGACTCAGATCGCCATTACCCGGCGCCGAGGGGAAATCAGTGAAGACGCCGCCGAGCTCATTGTGGATATCGTCGGTGCTCTCTACCATGAGCTATCGCCGGATCGTCCAATCTCTCTTCGTGGTGCGATTGGTATCGCGAGACTCATGAGCCATCGGCAGGAAGCTGTTTCTCGAGATAGCAAGTGGCTGCGCTGGGCGTGTTGCGACATTCTTGGGACCAGTCTGCAAGGTGAGCTGTCAACCCGGCAGCTCGGTCAACAAGTGGACGCCGTAATCGATCGGCTGCTCGACGCCAGATCCGAGAGGAGTTGACAATGCGAGCGCGACGCCGCGGTCTAAACGAGATTCGAACGTTGGGTCATCGAAGCAAGGCGGAAGGTGATCAGAAAGCCCTGCTGCGGGCCTCGGTTGTCGAGGCGGAAATGCAGAGGTTGCGTCAGGAACGCCGCTTACTCGAGCAGCGCCTGGCTTTGATCGACGACAGGTTGTCCAAATTGGGTGATGAACGGGATCAACTCATTGGAAGCTTGAACATTCATCGGTCGGGAGATGTTGCCCGCAGGCCGGGCGATGACCGGACGTTTCACCTCAGATATTGAGTTCTCGAGATGGCGCTTTATTTATATGCATTTACCCGAGCTTCTGAAGTGGCGGAGCTATGGGGTCTCGACAAAGCTCCGATTCGGCTGATTACCGAAGGTTCGGTGGCGGCCCTGGCCAGCAAATACGATCATCCACGGGTCCGGCCCCGGCGCCGACATCTGCTGGCCCACGATCGAGCAATTCGTTCTCTGATGCAAACACAAAGTATCCTGCCGATCAGCTTCGGTACGTTGGCCGCGTCTAGGAACGAGGTGATCTCGCTGTTGGAAAGTCACGCTGAGAGCATCTCGGCTAATCTGGATCGCCTGGATGGCCGGGTCGAGATGGTCGCTCGAACCAAAGTAGCGGCAACCAATCTCTTTGAACGTTATGTTGAGGGTTATCCCATTTTGCGTGAGGCAAGGGATCGTATGCTGGCGGACGGTGCGAGCAAAGATCGCCACCGGATGCTCGAAATCGGTAAGCTTTTCGAAAGCCTCAGGGAGCGCGAGCGAGGTGATGTTACGGAGCGGTTTCTCGCCGGTCTTGGATCGTCTTTCGATGACGTGCGAAAGAACGAGCCCAAGCAGGATGAGCAGATATTCGACTTGGCGTTCTTGATCCAACGGGATGCCGTCGCGGCGTGGGAATCTGCGGTCGAAAAGGTGGCGGCTGATCTCGACAATGATCTGGTGATCGATCTTGCGGGGCCCTTGCCGCCCTACAGCTTCTCGACTTTGCGCCTGGCGCTCGAGCCGGCTGTTGGGTAAAGAGATGGCACCCGGTGGTTTTCCGTTCTCTTCTATGGTTGGCGCGCGAAGTCGAGAAGGCTGCCCAAGAGGAGCAGGCGAACGATCGCGAAGCCATCCTGGCCCAGATTCGCCATCACATGGCGCAGCTCGAAGCTGGAGAGATCGACGAAGAGACCTACGAGCGACTCGAAGACGAGCTTTTGGATCGCCTGGACAGAATCAATGACGACTCCTAGCAGTTCGACACCCGTTGCGCTGGCTCCCACCTCCAGCCTCTGTGACTTGCTCGATCGGGTTTTGGATCGAGGGGTGGTGATCGAGGGGGACATCGTCATTTCGGTGGCGGGCGTCGACTTGATCTACTTGCGCCTGGAGGCGCTCTTGTCGTCGGTTGCAACCGCGATCGAAGCTGGAGCGTTTCCCAAGTCTGTCGACCCCTTGGAGGCTCGGTCGTGAGCGGAGCGGAACGTCAACTCGACGACACCGAAGCGGCATTACGATCGGTGATCGGCCGTATCGAGTTGCAGCCGATCAACTCAGCCGAAACGGCTGGCGCTGCCGGTCAAGGCGGTACCCCAGAACGCGGACTCACTCAGCTGGTATTGACCTTGGTTCGTCTCATTCACGAGCTGCTGGAGCGGCAAGCGATCCACCGTTTGGAAGCTGGCACGTTGAGTGACGACGAGATCGAGAGGGTCGGTTCGGCACTCCAGGCGCAAGCGCAAGAGCTGGATCGTTTGTGTGAAACTTTGGGGATCGACTTCGAGCAACTCAACCTGGATCTTGGCCCGCTTGGCCGGCTGCTCTGAGCTGCCGATAAGAATGATTAACCCATCTCGAGTTCGATCCTGCAGGGTAGGCCGGCCGCACACCGCCTTCATGCCCGACCGGTTTCAACTCGTTGAGGTGGGATCCAACAAGATCAACTAGGATCGGAACGATATGACTGGAACCACCCGTTCGTCCCCCACCCACTCTCTGCAGTCGACCAACCTCGCCGACATCCTCGACCGGGTGCTCGACAAAGGTATTGTGATTGCTGGAGACATCAAGATTCGTATCGTTGACGTCGAGCTGTTGACGTTGCAGATTCGGCTAGTGATTTGTTCTGTAGATCGTGCGGTAGATATGGGGATCGACTGGTGGCGCCGGGATCCTCACCTGCTCGGAGCGGCTGCCCAAGACAGCCTGCCGGCCGGTTCCGATCAACTGGCCGAGCTCAAAGCCAAGGTGCAAGAGCTCGAAGCCCGTCTGGAAGCGTCCGATTCAGCAATGGTGCCAGTGCCCGATGCCAACGCCAATGCAGAGGTGAGCTGATTTTTAGTTTGTCAGGGGTGTGTCCTGGCCCGTGACCCTGCCAGCATAACCTGCTCGCGGTGGTCGATTCAGCCGTGCGACCACTAAACTCTGCTGATGTCGAATCGAATCGTCCTTCTCGGCACTGGCACCTGCCAGCTCCAGCCGCACCGTATGGGCTCGTCGGTGCTTGTCGAACTCGGTGACACGAGGCTGGTGTTCGATTTTGGTCGTGGTATCACCCATCGGCTGGTCGAGCAGGGTCTAGAGCAAGACGACGTCGAGCACATCGTGCTGTCGCACTTCCATCCCGATCATCTCTCGGACCTGATCCCTTACCTGCACGCCGCCGCCTGGTCACAAATAGACCCCCGCAACAAGGACCTCCACATCTACGGCCCGGTGGGCCTCGAAGTCCAGTTGATGCGACTGCTGAGTCTGTTTGGTCCGTCGACGATGAGTCGTGATGCGTTTGATGTCCACCTACACGAGATCCACGACGATCACTTCACCCTCGCCGGTCGCAGGTTTGGCTTCGTCGATCTGCCGCCAGCCGACAATCACGGGCTCAGCTTCACCGTTGACGGCAAGGCCGTCGTGTTGACTGGCGACTCGTCATTTCACGAGCAGGAGGTAGCGTGCCTGCAAGACGTTGACCTGGCTGTGATCGACTCCGGTCATCTCGAGGACCACGAGCTGCTGGAGCTTGCCGTCCGCAGTCGAGCGGCTGTCATCGTTTGTTCCCATCTCTACCGAGAGCTCGACGAAGACGAGCTCAATGCCCAGGCTTCGGCTCGCGGTTACGCCGGACGTTTTATTGTCGGGCAGGACCTGATGCCGTTTGATCTCGGTGCGTAACGATTGGCCGCGGTTCGGTCGTAGGGTAGGATGGGGACACCGATGATCATTGGCATCAACACGATCTACGAGCACGATGGCAAGAAGTACCATCTGCAGGCCGAAGACCTAGGCGTCGAAACCGCAACCTACGAAGTGCGGATTTACGACGAAGGCTCTGTGGTGTGGGTGAAGCGACTGTCGTACAGCGAGCTACAGGCCCAAAAACTGCCCAAGGCCGGACACGAGCAGGCCTTACGGGCGACGATGGAGAAGACGCTCCTCACCGTCCAAGCCGCGATCAGCAAAGGCAAGATTGGCTGATCCAGTTTGCGCGGTTTGGGCGCTCGAGACGTTCGAAGAATCGCCGGTCCGAAGATGTTGGACGTGCAGAACTCGTCGTGACGAGGCTATCTGGCGGCGTGGACAAACATCCGAACCGTCTACGAGCCCTCTTCTGCACCTTGGATGTGTATCCAAGCATTCTGCGAGGTGATTTCGGGGCTTGGACAAACATCCAAGCATCCGTTTCAGGCTCTTTTCACTGGCTCGAGTACGTCCAAGCTCCGTAAAGAGGCTCTTTTGGGTCCTTGGCCAAACGGCCAAGTGAGGTCGAAAGCAAATCTACTGGAAGATTAGAGAGCTTGTGGGATGTAACTTCCCGGGCAATTCCAAACACCCAACGCGACCTCTCGGTAATCACATAACATGGAAAAATGCTTTGTTGCCCCTCAGGATTCGCGCGCGAAGCGCGCTGAGTTCTATAAACGAGCCAGTTGTCTAGGGGCTGCGTCGTAGTTTGATGCGTGGAATCACGAATGACGACATTCTTAGTCGCTGGGATTGTCCTCGGGCTATCTGCCGGCCTCGCTCCCGGTCCGTTGCTGGCACTGGTGCTACGCCAGAGCCTGCAATACGGTCGACGTGAGGGCTTATGGGTCGCGGCCTCGCCGCTCGTCACGGACGCGCCGATCATTGCGGGGTCGGTGTATCTCGCCCGACGGGCGCTCGACCTTGAAGGCCTTTTCGGTTGGGTGTCCTTGGCGGGGGCGGCGTATGTGTTGTACCTCGCCCTCGAAACCGCCCGGGCCCGCTTTCCGTCCACCGAGCCAGCTGAGCAAGCGCCGCGATCGTTGCTCACCGGAGTGCTGGTGAATCTCCTGTCACCCCATCCTTATCTGTTCTGGCTGACCGTTGGTGCCCCGACTGTCGTCACGGCCTGGAGTGAGCAAGGGCCGGGCGCTGCCGCCGGCTTCATCGCCGCCTTTTTCACGCTGCTCGTCGGTTCGAAGATGGCCTTGGCGATCCTGCTCGGCGGATCTCGTCAACGCATCTCGCCGCGGGCCTACCGAGCGATCATGGCAATCCTCGGCGTTGCGTTGGCTATTTTTGCGGTGCTGTTGGCGATCGACGGTTTTCGTCAACTCGGGGTGTTAGCGTAATACGCGAGGCGTCCCGTGGCCCCCTTCGACGATCCGTACGCGGTCGGGAGGTCATGCGGTCAGACGTCATCTCGTGCTTTCAGATGATCTCGTCACGACGCAGCTGATCGATCTCGTCGGTCGATAGGCCGAGGAAATCGCCCAGGATCTCCTGAGTGTGCGAGCCCAGATCCGGCCCCGGCCATTCCGTCCGGCCCGGGGTCTGGGACAATTTGGGGGCGATCGCCGGTACTTTCAAAGGACGGCCGCTGACCTCGACTTCTTCGAACATGCCGCGAGCCTGGAACTGTGGATCATTGATGATGTCAACCACGCTGTTGATGGGCCCCGCTGCCACCTTGGCGTCATCGAGCAAGGTCAGCACCTCGGCCAGAGTGAGGGTCGCAGTCCAATCCGCCAGCGCGCGATCTACTTCGTCTTGATACTTCACCCGGCCATCGTTGCTGGCTAGTCGCGGATCGTCGGCCAGGTCGGGCCGGCCAGCGGTGTTCATCAGCCGACGATAGATCGAGTCGCCGCTGCCACCGATGATCACGTATTTGTTGTCGCGACACAGGTAGGTGTTGGTCGGCACGATGCCGGTAATCGTCGAGCCCGAAGGCTCTCGGATGACGCCGCAGCGATCGTACTCTGGCACGACGGCTTCCATCATGTTGAAAACCGACTCGGTGATGGTGGCGTCGATCATTTGGCCGCGGCCGCTGCGTTGACGCTCGAGGATTGCCAGCACGATCCCGAAGGCTGTGTGCAGCCCGGTGAGCGAATCACCGAGGCTAAGGTTCGGACGCATCGGTCGCTCACCGGGAATACCGTTGACATACCGCATACCGCCCACGCCTTCACAGACCGAGGCATAACCCGGCTTGGCGGAGTAAGGGCCGGTTTGGCCGTAGCCGGACACCCGGGCACAGATCAGCTCGGGATTGGTCTTCTGGAGTTCCTCCGGGCCCAATCCCCAGCGTTCCAGCGTCCCCGGCCGAAAATTCTCCAGCAGCACGTCGCAACGCTCAGCCAACTGCCGGACCAGCGCTCGGCCCTGCTCTTGCCTCAGATCGACTGTGATGCATTTCTTGTTGCGTCCGAGGGATCGCCACCACAAGGAGGTGCCGTCGTCGTCTATGACTCGCCAGCGGCGGACCGCATCACCGGTCTTCGGTGGTTCGACCTTGATGACCTCGGCGCCAAAATAACCCAGGATAGTGCCAGCAAACGGACCGGCCATCAGTTGGCCCAACTCGAGCACACGCACGCCGTCCAGGGGACGGGCGCCGGGAGCGGATTGTGGTTCGGAGGTCATGCAGCTGCTCCTCGAAGGTACGGTCTGTCTGTGGGTTGGACCGAGTCTACGCAAAAGAATGGGGACAATACCTCACTTGGCGACAGGCGGTTGACCGAGCCAATCGATTGGCGCTCGCGCTGCGTCGGCGGGGGTGCCGATTCAGATCCAGGTCGGCCATTCGGCGCAGCAATAGTTGCCGAGGGTGGCGCAGCCGATGCTGCTCGACCGCGTCGCGCTCGACGTTCCCGAGTTGACGATTACCGGGCAGTGCTCCGAGGCTGCAAGGGTAATGACTCGAGGGGGTACAATAGCCAGTCAACTCCCCGGAGGCACGATCCATGAAGCGACTTCTCTTGACGGCCACGTTCACCGCCGCGTTGCTTGGTGCACTCCTCAGCGCACCCGTTTATGCCGATGCCGACACTCCAGGTGTTTATGTCATCCTCGATGGCTCAGGGTCGATGTGGGGCCAGTTGGCCGACGGCACCCACAAGATCACTGCCGCCAAAGAGGTCGTGAAGGGCTTCGCCGCGGACGACTACGCGGGGCGTGAGCTGGCTTTCCGGGTTTATGGTCACCGCCGAAAAGGAGACTGCACGGACAGCGAGTTGGTCGTCCCGTTCTCGTCGCCCGACAAAGCCATTGCCGGGATGAATACCTTTGCTGATGGCGTCAATCCCAAGGGCAAAACACCGATCTCGCGCAGCCTACGAGCAGCATTAGAGGACTTTGGTGACCGCCCGGGGGAAATCGTTTTGATCTCCGATGGCATCGAGACCTGTGATGAGGATCCCTGCGCTCTGGTGCGTGAATGGCGGGCGCGCAATGTCGATATTCGGGTCCATGTTGTCGGTCTGGGATTACAGGACAAAGAGCGCAAGGCGATGATGTGCATCTCCGATGCCGCTGGCACCGAGTATAAAGACGCCCAGTCGGCCGATGACCTGGCCGCGGGTCTGAAGGAGATCCAAGAAGCCGTTGGCGAGCCCGGGGATAACACGCCTCCCGAGTGGCGAGTCCTCGACATTTTGGCGACGAATAGCGCTGGCGAGACGATGCGAGTCCAGGGGACAGCGCGCTGGGAGGGTGGCGAGCCAATTGCCGTCTCGAGCAATGGTCACAACAAAGTGCCCCAAGGTGAGGTTGAGGTCACAGTCGGTGTGCGCACCTGGAACGGCAATCTCTACCAGCCGGTGACCCACACCGTCACTGTGGCTGCTACTGGCGATACAGATCTCGAGATCGTCGTTCCAGAGCCTCCGTCCGTGCGAGCCCGCTTCGTTGAGGGTGGCGAGGAGCATCGCGGCAGCCATGTCACGGGCCTACTAGACGGTGAGGAAGTTCTCGGTTTTCGAGCCAAAGACCGCGCCTACATCGACCCTGGCACCTACGAGTTCAGCAGCAAACCCAATGCGGATAATGAGCTGGCCGTCACCGAGAGTTTTGCCGACGGCGACCATAAAGAGATCCTCTTCGAGCTGGTCCAGACCGTGCACGTCAAGTTCGCCATGGTCTCCACCGACAGCGATATCGAGTTTGTCTCCAACTTCGAGCTCTGGCAGGGTGGCGAGTTGAAATACAAGGTGCATCGACGCAATGGGGTCCAAGCGTTACCGGGTACCTACGATTTGCGGCTGCCGCTCCTGCTGAGTCCCTATGTCCATGAAGGGCTTGTCATCACCACCGAGGATCCGCAGAAGCACCGGATCGAGGTGCCGGTCGGGCACGTGACGATCCACTATCGCAACGCTGACGGCTCAGCCGCCGAGGACGCACGGTGCTTTTTGTATCGCAAGAACGAAGAAGATCGGTGGGTGAAAGACAGGAATAGTCAAACCGGCCAGCGGATCCCATTGGTGCCCGGCGAGTACAAGCTCGAAGGCTGGAGCAACATTGGAAACTACGATGCGGTGCTCTTCGAGATGACGGTTGGCGAAGAGAAGGAGCTCAGCCTGCAAAACAAGGGTGACGGTTAGTCACGCTGTCCAAAACCCCACTCGAGCGTTGAGGAACCGTCAATCAAGCGTCGAACAAGGTTATTGGGTAGGCTGGTGGGTGCCGAGCTCGTGTTGACTCCTGATGGATTCGAAGTTAGCCTGTCTTACTTGGATCTTACTTAGGAGATTGGTGTGAACTCTAGACTCTCGACCAAAGGTCAACTCATTATTCCTAAGGAAATTCGCGAGCGTCATGGTTGGCGGACGGGTGCCGAGTTGGAGATCGAAGACCACGATGATTACATCGTCATCCGTTTGACTGATGTTGCCCCGGAAACGACCCTTGACGAGCTCTTCGGTTGTACTGGATACAAGGGGCCGCGGCGAAGCCTCGAGGACATGGAAGCCGCTATCGCAAGAGGGGCGCAAGAAAGTCATTGATCTCACTCGACACCAATGTTGTCGTGAGGATCGTCACTCGAGATGATCCCGAGCAAGCTGAGGCGGCGCGGGAAGTTATTCAGCAAGCTGAACGCCTTTGGCTGTCCAAAACCGTAGTCCTCGAAACCGAGTGGGTTTTGCGCCACTGCTATCGCCTCAGCCGCGAAGTGATCCTGTTGGCGCTGTGGAAAATCCTCGGCTACCCACCCATGCGAGTTGAAGATCACAGCGCTGTCCAGCAGGCGCTCGAGTGGTATGCGGCTGGTCTTGATTTTGCTGACGCGCTGCACTTGGCTTCCAGTTCCGAAGCCGGCCGATTCGTCACATTCGATCGGAAGCTTGCGAAGATCGCACGCAAGGTTGCAGCGATTCCCGAGATCGAAATGCTCTAGTCTTTTCCCCGGAAAACGCGGAGCCAACGGGTAGTCGATAGCGGGGAGAACCAAACTGCAGGTTCGCCTCAGATATGACCCGCGGTTCGCTGACGATCTCGCCGCGATCGTAAATCCCTTCGCCGCGCCAAGGTTCAAGCTGTCGTTTTCCGGGGATCAATTACCTGCGCACTTGACTTATCCTCTGTCAGTCTTGGTGGGCGTTGTCAACCGCGAGTGTCGCAAGACACACACACCGCCAACCCGAACCGATGGAGGCTCCATGAAACGAGTTCTTGTTCTTTCCTTCGCTGTCGCCCTCAGCCTCTCCGTAAGCATCTCCCTTGCCGCAGGTCCTGTCGATGTTCCGATTCCAGAACCGGCACCCGCGCCTGAGGTGATGGAGCCGGAGCCACTCGATCTCGACGTCAACACCTCCGGATCGGAGGCTTCCGAAGCCACCGAGCAAGCCTCGGAAGAGTTGGTCACGGAGCCGAGTGTCGAACGTTACGAAGCCTTGGGTTTAGAATCCGAGTTGCGTCAGAATCGCAGCTGCACCTATACCTGCTCGAACCCCTTGATGTGTCCGAACATCATCGACCTGCCGCGAGCCAGCTGCGTCAACGGCTGTTGCGTCTGGTAGAGACGCGCCGGTATCCGATAGCTATTTTGGCCGGCTCTCTTCCTTGAGAGCCGGCTTTGCCTCGTCTTGGCTCGAGGGTTTGGTCCTTTTAATGGCATGTCCCATCGCCGTGACCGACGGTGTAGGATTCGAAGATCTAATCAGCGTCCACGAGTTACCCGATCTCTGGACGCCGAACTTCGAGCTCAAGATGCTGCACTGCAACTTCATTGGGCGGTGGCATGTCCTGTGGAGTCTTCTGCTGGGCTCGCTGCTGCTTTCGACGTCCTTGTCGGCACAGGACGGGGCATTACGTTTCGATCGATTGACGGTCGAGGATGGGTTGTCCTACAGCACGATTTGGTCGATCCACCAGGATAGCCAAGGGTTCATGTGGTTCGGTACCGGTGAGGGACTCAACCGCTACGACGGTTATCGCTTCAAGGTCTTCAAGCACGACCCCGAGGATCCGAAATCGCTCTCCGACGTCGGCGTCACCGCGATTGCCGAAGATAACCAGGTGCGGCTGTGGTTGGGTACCGTGAGTGGCGGCCTCAATCGGTTCCATCGCGACGACGAAAGTTTCGAGCGCTTCCGGCACGATCCAGCAGACGAGCGTAGCTTGGCCGACAATGGCATCTACGATCTTTTAGTCGATCGCCATGGCACGTTGTGGGTTGCGACTCCCGCCGGCCTGGACCGTTTTGACGAGCCGACTGGGAGTTTCCAACACAACCCACAGGAGCCCACTCCGGCAGATCCCTCGATCAGTAGGTTAGTGATCGATATCTTTGAAGACAAAGATGGAGTCCTATGGCTCGGAACGGAGCACGGACTGGGTCGATTCGATCCTAGGACTGAATCGTTCACTCGTTTTAGTCATGACCCTGCCGATCCCAACAGTTTAAGCCAAGGCGCCACGTACAGCATCCAACAAGACGCTTCCGGAGATCTGTGGATCGCCAGTGAGGACGGGTTGAATCGATTCGATCTCCTGACCGGAAAATTCACCCGTTACGTTCACAATCCGGACGATCCGGCGAGTCTGGGCCATAACAACATCGCCTCGATGGCTTTTGATGCCAGCGGCCAATTATGGGTGGGTACTGACAATCAGGGCTTGAGTCGACTCGATCCCCTCACCGGCCGATTCACGCACCATCGACAGGATCTGTCGGATTCGCGCAGCCTGCTCAGCGATCTGGTGACCGAGCTTTTTGTCGATCGCAATGGTCTGCTGTGGATCGGAAGTTACACGGGCATCAGCAAGTACGATCCGCGGCGTGACGACTTCACGGTTTATCGCCAACAACAGTGGCGGCAGCCCACCCTGAGTGGAGTCAGTGCCTGGGCCGTCACTCAGGATCGCTCGGGAGTTCTTTGGCTGGGCACTGAGAAGGGCCTCGATCGATTCGACCGTCAGCGCGGCACCATCGAAAGCTTCCAACACGACCCGAATCAACCCGATGGCTTGCAGAGCGGGCCGATCGCTACGATGCTCGAAGATCGTTCGGGAACGTTGTGGGTCGGCACCTGGGGTGGACTCAGCCGGCTGGATGCCGAAAGTCAGCGATTTGTCCACATCCCTAGTCACGACCCGGACGATCCCCAGACCCTGAGCAGTGACCTGATCCAGTTTTTGTACGAGGACAGCCGCGATCGTCTGTGGGTCGGGACCCTCGGTGGGCTCAACCAGCTCGACCGTGCCACCGGGCGTGTCGTTCGTTATCCGGCACAACCTGGCGATCCTGAAGCCCTAGGCGAAGACACGATTTATTCGATCCTCGAAGACCACACCGGCACGTTGTGGATTGGAACTCGTGACCATGGTCTCTTTCGGTTCGATGAGGCTCCATCGCGTGCCTTCGTCCAATACGAGGCGGACCCGAAGGATCCTGCGCAGTTGGGTAGTAACGACATCGCCTGTATGCATGAAGACGCGTCGGGCAATCTGTGGCTCGGGACGAATGGCGCAGGGCTCCACCGGCTTGATCCGGCACGCCAGGCATTCGTTCGCTATCGGCAGCAAGACGGGCTTAATAGCGATTCCATCGTAGGACTCTTGGAAGATGATGACGGCTTCTTGTGGTTGAGTACCCACAGTGGTTTGAGTCGGTTTGATCCACAGACGGAGACGTTCCGCAACTACGATAGTGCCGACGGGCTGGCGAGCAACGACCACGCATTGGTCGCCTCCCATCGCGGCCTCCGGGGCGAGATGTTTTTCGGCAGCGTCGGTGGCCTGACGGCCTTTTTCCCCAATCGTGTGCGCGATGACGACCAGCCGCCGTCGGTTGTCATCACGGACTTCCAGCTGTTCAATCGTTCGGTGCAGCCACGGTCGATCGATCCCGACTCACCTTTGGAAGGCTCGGTTCTCGACGCCCGCCAGCTGACCCTCAGCCACCACGACTACGTTTTTGCCTTCGAATTCGCTGCGTTGCACTATGTTGATCCGCGCCAGAATCGTTACGCCTATCGACTTGAGGGTTTTGACCGGGATTGGATCGAGACCGACGCCAGTCAGCGTTTTGCGCAGTATTCCAATCTGGCGGCTGGGGACTATGTCTTCAGAGTCAAGGCATCCAATGACGACGAAGTGTGGAACGAAGATGGTGCCGCGATTGCCGTCCACATCCTGCCGCCACCGTGGAAAACCTGGTGGGCCTACACCCTCTACTTCTTGGCGTTGGCCGGTGCACTTTTTGCCTATGTCCGCTGGCAGGAGAGGAAAGTCGAGCGCGAGCGGGCGATCAACCATCGCTTACGCGAGGTCGATCGTCTCAAGGACGAGTTTTTGGCCAACACGTCTCACGAACTGAGGACACCGCTGTATGGCATTGTCGGTATTGCCGAATCGTTGATCAATGGCGCCGCTGGCGAGCCGTCCGAGGAGATCAAGTCGAACTTGGAGATGGTCGTCACCAGCGGTCGTCGGCTCGGTGGGTTGATCAACGACATCCTCGATTTCTCTCGGCTGACGGGCAAGAGCTTAGAGCTAGAGCGCCAGCCAGTGGATCTTAGGGCCCTGGTCGATGTGGTGTTGAATCTCTCTCGGCCTCTGGTCGGCGACAAAGAGCTGACGTTGGACAACGACATCGATCCGTCTTTGCCGTCAGCTAACGCAGACGAGGATCGTCTGCAGCAGATCTTCCACAACCTCATTGGCAACGCGGTCAAGTTCACCACGGCTGGGAAGATCGAAATCTCGGCGGTGGCTGGAGAGAAGCTTCTCGAGGTCCGGGTTGCGGACACCGGTCGCGGAATCTCGGACGGTGATGTGGAACGCATCTTTGAGTCTTTCGAGCAAGGCGAAGGTTCGGCAATCCGAGAATTCGGCGGCACTGGTCTGGGCTTGGCCGTAACCAAGCAGCTTGTTTCCCTGCACGGCGGCAGCATCTGGGTCGAGTCGAAGGTGGGTGTCGGGACGACGTTTTTCTTCACGGTGCCTATGGCTGACCGGCCCGCATCAGACCGGCCCGCATCAGACCGTCCTGCATCAGACCGTCCCGTGTCAGACCGCCCGATCACGAGCGGATCGATCGCAGGCGCATCAGTTATGGGGGAGACTGCCACAGGTGGGCGCGAAGACACAGCAGGTGCGCCGACCCTCGATCTAGATCAATCATCCATCGATTCCATGGTCGAGGATCCCATCCGAGCGGCGGAACGTTCATTTGTCGAACCGCTGGCCCACGACGAACAGGACGCGGCCAAGTCCAAATCGACCTTGCTCATTGTTGACGACGAGCCAGTGATCCGCCAGGTGTTGTGGAATTATCTTGCCCAGGACTATCGTGTCGTGAGTGCTGCTAGCGGCCCTGAAGCTCTACAGATTCTCAGCGAGCAGCCGATCGATCTCGTGCTTCTGGATGTCATGATGCCTAAAATGTCAGGTTATGAAGTGTGCCGCAGGCTGCGGCTGCAGCATGCCTTGGCACGGCTTCCGGTGCTTTTCTTGACCGCCAAGAGTCAAGCATCAGACCGGGTGGTCGGTTTGTCGGCTGGGGCCAACGACTACCTGACCAAACCGGTAGCCAGAGGTGAGCTGCTGGCGCGGGTTGCGACTCACCTCGAACTGCGCTCCATCAACCGCGAACTATCTGAACTGGTCCACGAGAGGACCGTGCAGATCGAAGAGCGCGAACGCCTGCTGCGCGAGCGCGAGCGGCTCATTCTTCAGCTCGAAGCGCGCAATGATGAGTTGGCGCGTTTCAACTACACCGTTTCCCATGATCTCAAGAATCCGCTGACCACGATTCGTAACTACATCGGCATTTTGAGTCGAGATGCGCACGCTGGTAATCAGGAGCGAGTGCAGCAAGATCTGCGACGTATCGACGCCGCCGCTTGCCAATTGACCCAATCACTCGATGAGCTTTATGAGTTCTCTCGGGTTGGCCAGCAACAAAACCCTCATCAGAATATTCCTTTTGTCGAGTTGGTCGAGGAGGTTCGAAGCCAACTCGTTGGTGCCATCACCGAACGCGGTGTCAACCTTGTCATCGTACCCAAACTGCCGATCGTCCGTGGTGATCGCCCTCGCCTACTCGAGGTCGTCCGGCACTTGCTGGACAATGCGATTCGCTACATGGGTGATCAACTAGAGCCACGGATCGAAATTGGAGTACGGACCGATCGCAGTAAGATGGGCTCGACGACTGGGGTGTTTTTTGTTCGCGACAATGGGCGCGGCATCAATCGGCGTTATCGCCAGAAAGTCTTCGAGCTCTTCGAACGTCTCGATCCCGAGGGCTCTGAAGGTACCGGTATTGGACTCGCCCTGGTCAAACGGATCGTCGAACTACATGCCGGCCGTATTTGGGTCGAGTCAGCTGGCGACGCCCAAGGCTCGACCTTTTGCTTCACGCTGCCGGTGGTCGACGAGTAACGCTTCTCAGCATTTCGACCACAGCTCGAGCACGCCGAGTTCATCTTCCGACCGGCTCGGTCGACGCAGTTGGCGCTCTCATACGACTGGATCTATTCTTTCTCCGGCGACACCACGAGCCCGGTGGGGCTACACCTTCGCCTCGGTTTCGAAGCTTTTTCAGGTCCCAATCGTTAGTCGTCACCATTCTGTTCTTCTTCATCTCGGAGTGAGTTGAGTGTTGGTGCGGCTCACGCGGGACTTGGTCCGTGAATGAGCTTGCGGCCCGCCGGTTCGATAGAGACCAGCTGGGCACGGCCATCGTCCGGCCGCCGGACCTTTCGGGCTAGACTGAGAACCCCAGCCTCTCACTCAACCAGCAGACATCGGAGACAATCTCGATGGAATATGTTCCCCGTGTTCCGAACACCGAACCGCTGGTGGGTGCAGTCGAAGTCATGTTCTTGCTCGACGGCTACGCTCCCGATCATGTGCGGGAGCGTATTGTCCCCAATGGACGCATGACTCTGGTGATCGAGCTAGATGGGCGTCCACGGTACGTCTTCGACAACACATCAGGAGAAGTGCTTCAGGTCTGTCGGCATGCTTGGCTCTCCGGAGTTCACGAGCGTCACATCACGATCGGTGAGACGAGGCCTGTGAACAAGCTCATGGCCGTGCAGTTCGCTCCCGGAGCGAGCGTGCCGTTTACTCGTCGCCCTGCGAGTGAGTTTCGTAATGCGGTTGTGAATGGGGAGTTGGTCTTTGGGCCCTCCGTGCTCGAACTGCGCGAGATGTTGGTGGGTTTGGACAGCCCCAGTCGACAACTCGATGTTTTGGAGTCTTGGTTGGTCAACCAAGTCGATCCGACGTTGGCCGCTCCAGCACAACTCGTTCGAGCAATCGAACGCCTGGTCGAGTCTCCTTCGGAAACGCGCATCGCAGAGCTTGCCGCCGAACAGGCCGACCTCTCGTCCAAGCACTTCATCGAGTTGTTCAGGCGGCACGTCGGAACCACGCCCAAGGTCTTTCAGCGGATTCTGCGCTTCTTTCAGATATTCGACGCGCTTCAGCGCTCGGAGAAGGTGAGCTGGGTGGACCTCAGCACGGACCTGGGTTTTGCGGATCAGTCTCACCTTCATCGCGAGTTCCAGCTCTTTTCGGGATATCGGCCTGGCGATTTCCGAAACCAGGATCACGATCGGGTCAATTTTTTTGCCGACGACGAACCCTGACGGGGACAGGTAAGAATTCTTCAAGACGACCGCTTCGATAGTGCGCGACGATGCTGCTTCGCCACGATCCTCAAACCTGTTCCAAGGAGGAATCCATGATGAAGCGCCTCTCGATCGTTCTCGTCCTTGCCCTCGCGTCGTCGCTCACGTTTGGAGCACCGAGCGCCGTTGCCGCTGACCTTCAGGGCGAGGCAGCGGAGCCGTTCGCCAAAATTTCAAGCCGGGTCGAGATAGATGATTCTGGCGGGCGCGCCGTGATCGAGGAGGTCCTCGTCGATGCGCCGGTTGAAACGGTTTGGGATGCCTACTCGACCAGCAAGGGCTGGATGGCCTGGGTGGCGCCAGTCGCCAAAGTCGACCTCCGGCTCGGCGGGAGTATTCGGACGCACTACAACGCGGACGCCAAAATTGGTGATCCGGGAACCAACGTGCTACATATCGTGAACTTTGTTCCCCGAAGGATCCTGACGCTACAAGCCGAGTTACAGGACAACTGGCCGGAGATCATGAAGCGTGATGCCGAGCACTTGATGAACGTCATCGTCTTCGACGCTTTGCCCGATCAGAGAACGCGGATCAAGTCCTACGGTGTCGGGTATGGTGCATCGCCGGAGTACGACAAGATGCTCGCGTTTTTCGTGGAGGCGAACAAGGGTTTATACGAGAAGCTCATCGAATACGCCGAGGCCGTTGACGCAAATGTGGACTAGCCAAGCTGCTCAACCCGAAGATGTGAGGGGCATCGAGCCCAAACCTGCGGTGGACGCTCCGGGTGGTGGGTTGCGATTCGTGACAGCGGCAACATTCCGCGGGAAAAGGCAGCAGTCGACTCGCCATTGCGTGGCCTGGTCTCCGATGCTATCTTTGCGATAACACCATACATCGGAAACAAGGAGGCGGAGTATGATCAGAAACGAGCGTACGAGAAGTCGTCGCATTGTGTCGGGGACCACTTTGGGTACCACCGTGTTGGTAGGCCTGTGCTGTAGTGGCATGGCACTGGCTCAAACCGCCGACGAGGCGTCTGCTACCGCCTGGCCTCAGGGTGGCTCGGGAGTGGTGGCGATCGAGCGCGGGGTACCGGCGCTCGACGGGCTGCTGTTCGTCGGGACGTGTACGAACATCAACGATCCAGCTGCGACCGCCAATGATGTGTTCACTGTGGATCCGGCGATGGATGTATCGACCAGCGTCTTGTCCGGCGTGCAAGTCTGGGGGGCGACGGCGGATATCGCAAACGAGCGCGTTCTGTTCACCCGTGCAAGTGGTTTGGTGCCACCAGACGGCGAGATCGGCGGTGGCGACGAGCTTTTTGCCGTTCCTTTCTCAGGCGGTGCTCCAGTCTCCCTCGGGCGCATTACGAGCCCTGCTGGAGGGTTTCGTGTGGATGGATTAGCCATCTCTGGTGGGGTGCTGTATGGCGTCAATGCCGGGGCCGGGCCCGGTAATGGCCTCTATTCGATCGACCAGACGACGCTTGTCGTGACGGAGATCGCATTGTTTGTCGACAGCATCGGTGGACTAGATGCGGACCCGGATACCGGCATTATTTACGGTGTCAACGACACGACCGGCCAGTTGGTGACGATCGCAACGGATGGCACGATCACCAATGTCATCGCCTATCCGGCAGGGTTTACGGATGTCGATGGTCTGGCGGTAGGCGGTGGATTCGCCTATCTCGTGACCGATGAGGGCGGAACCTTTGCGGTGTACGACATCGGAGGAGGCACTTTCGGAACCCCATTGACGTCGCCGTTCGCGGCCGCCGACACCTTCTCGGGTGCGGCTGTGGTGATCAGTTCGGGGTCGATTTTCGCGGACGGTTTCGAGTCTGGCACGACGGGTGCCTGGTCGTAGATAACACTGTTCTCGCCTTGCGGGTCGCCGCCGTCGTTGCGATAGACGACGGTGGCGCCCGGATCGAAAGAATCGCGCCTGATTTGCGATCGCTTGCTCCATGTCCTCGAGGGTGAGCGGTTCGATATCTGCGGGACGTGTCAGTCGAGGATTTCGGTGGTGAGGTTGTGGGTCAAGCCGAGGACGTTGGGGCCCGGCTCTTTGCTGGCGCCTTCGTGTTCGATGTAAGGCTGGCAACCCAGCGTCTCGGTGTAGAAGGCAAAGCTGGCCTCGAAGTCGCGCACGACTTGGGTCGAGTTGAAGATGTGGCTCATCTGCCGCAGATTGGGCCAGCCTTCGAGAGTCGGCTGCTCGTAACTTGGCGCGGTCATTAACCTTGGTGGTTTCCCACGCGCCTCGGGAGTACACCTTGTGCTCGGAGACCACGGCGCAGATGCGTTATGGTGCGTGCACTCACGTCCTCTTCACTGGCGCCCGAGTGCACCGACACCGGTGCCGTTGATCCAGCCGACGAGTTGGCGGCGTGGGCCTTCGAAGCCCTTCGAGATGTCGAAATAACGCTCAGAGGGCCATCGGTCCAGATCGCATTCGAGCCCGTTTCGTCGCGCCAGGAACGGGTCCGAGCCTGGATGAAGGTTTTGCTGATCTGGGTGTAGGCGAGATCGCGGATGATCCGGGTTCGCGCTTCTGGTAGCCCCGGCATTTCAATGTTCCGCAACGCGGTGAACGGTAACGTGACGATCACCGCGTCACCTCCGATCTCGTTCGCCAGGCCACGCTGTTCGACGCTGAGCAGCTCTTAAGGTCGTGTCGGGCATCCCTCTCGCAGTCCTCGCCGACACATTTGGCGCTCTCCGAGGCCTCGCGCAATTGCCGGGGAGCGACGTCAACGTCGCCTATCACTTTTGTGACCGTTGCCGAGATCTAACGAGCTTGCCGAAGAAACCGTGCAAGCGGTGCGTTGGCGAAGGCGTACCCCCCAACGCTTTCATGCACTTGGATCGAACACGGTCAGCCCCTCGTTCGCACCTGCCTCGAGGAGTCGCTTGTCGCTGGTAGCAAAGTGGACTTGGACTCTTTGATGCTGGAGCATGAGACAAGCAGCGAGTTGGATGGCATCAGCTCCTCGCAAAGGATGGTTCTTGCAGAGACCCGGAATGAAGGCCAAAACCTCGTTGGACACGGGGATTTGAAGCACGGCCTCCCAGTCGCCTTCGAAGCGGTCGCTCAGCACCTGATGCTCGGTTGCGGTCAGTAACCCTTCACGCCGCCTGCGGGCAAAGGTGGCATGAGTCTCGGCATAGGTCAACTGGGATAGAGCGACCTGCTGGCCGGAAATTCTCTGCTGAATAGCTTCGGAGCCTGGCTCGGCGATATAGATCTTAACAAGGGCGCTGGTGTCGAGAAGCAGGATCAACGCCGATCCTCACGCACCATCTCGGAAGCGAGCTTGCCGCGTGCGGGAACAGTCGGTCTCTGAAAGGATCGGCTCTCCAAGCCTCTTTTGGGCCGCGTCACCAGGCCACGAGATTCGAGCGCTGCGAGCCGCACGGCCTCATCTTGCTCCTGAACGTCATGGAGCGAAACGAGCGCCGCGATAGGCTTACCACCACGCAGCACGATAATTCGCTCGCCGTTTTCAACACGATGTAAGTAGCTAGAGAGCTGATCTTTCAAGATACGGGTGCTCACGCTCGTCATCGGCACGACCTCCTATGGCCATTGTAGCCACACTTGCTGGAGTCTTCAAACTGTCATCTATGGATACAACTGTCCGTCGAGGAAGCTGAAGGGTGGAACGTCCGAGGAGATCTGGAATACTAGTTCGTCGCTGGTGATGAGGTCGGGCGCGTGGGCCGCCGCCGCTCTTCGAGATGTCGAAGTAACGATCGCCGCGTCGACCCCCGCCTTGTGAAGCTCCCAGCCGGTCGTCAGCCCGCTAGGCCGGCGCCTGCGACCAATACCCATTTGGGCGGCGATGCCATCAACGACCGTGGAGCAAGTGCCTGACCAGGCTGATCGACAGGGCCTCGAGCCACCTCCTATCAGAGCTTGCCCCGCTAGCAGGTGGCACCTTCTCAGCTGATCGAGACCGTCGGTTGGTCTGCACGCCTGCTGGTATGATCCTGGTCTCACACGGACGCTGTTTGCCGCCGTGTGCAACAGGCATCAAAGGTTGGGAGACGCTGCATGATCAGTTTGGGGAAACGCTTTGTTCTCAGTGTGTGTATGGCCATCTTGGCCGCTGCCCCTGTGGCAGCCCAAAAGGGATTGAGCGCGCTTGCAGAGCGCTCCCTGGGAGCGGTTGTTCTCTTACAGATCTACGATCTGACCGATCGGCAAATCGGCAACGGTAGCGGCTTCTTCGTCGGCCCCGACCAGATCGTCTCCAATCAACACGTCGTAGCTGATGCCCATCGGGTTGTCGCTTTGCTGGCGGACGGTACCGAGGTCGAAGTCACCGGCGTAATCGCCCGGGACGAGCTCAACGATCTGGTCGTTTTACAGTCGTCGAGCCCCAATGGTTCGACGCTGAAGGTCACGCCGGGTGATGATCTGGTGGTGGGAGAAGACATTGTGGTCCTCGGCAGTCCGGCCGGCTTGGCGGGGACCCTTTCGGATGGCATCGTCTCGGCGGTCCGGCCCGAAGGTTTGGGGACGCATCTCACACAAGGAGAACCGACGCCACCGATCTTTCAAATCTCCGCCCCGATTTCGCCGGGCTCGTCTGGGTCGCCGGTGATGAATCTAGAGGGTGAAGTGATCGGGGTAGCGGTCAGCCAAGTCAACTTTGGCCAGAACCTCAACTTCGCCGTACCGCCTGGGCCCCTCCGCGACATCATTCGTCTATCCGAAGGTGCAGAGCTGCTGACGACCTACGGCCAGATCACCTCGGTGTCCACTCAGATCTACGCTCGTAACCTCGGGATCTCGTTCTTGTTCTTTGGGGGCCTCTACTGGACGCTGATCCGGAAGAAGAAGCCGCAGAAGGCCAGGTAGGGCAAGCGTCTGATGCGGCTCCGGAAAGCCGCCCCTATTCACTGCTCCGACAACAGCTCAAAAATCGGCTCCGGCAGGGTGATACGACAGCTCTCGATCTTCTCGCCGCGCAAGAAAGCTTGCAACAGGTCGCGATATTCGGGCGACATCAATTCGCGGCTCTCGTGACCGGCGTTTTCGACTATGACGTGGACCGCGTTGGGCATACCGACGAGGATCTCTTCGACGTTTTCAGGGGGCGTGCGGACGTCGAGGGTGCCGCTGGTGAAGAGGACGGGGACGTTGCTGTCGAGCCGGCCGCGGAAGGTGTCGTCGAGGGTGGCGTTGTGTACTCGATGACAGGCTTCGGGATAAAACGGTGCCATGATCGCGTCGGCGAGCAGGTTGTTGGGATCGCGGGTCTCGGATTCGATCCGAAGTTGACGGGCCGCTGAGGCGGCAGAGGCACAGTCCATCATCAAGGTCATGGCGGGGATACCGAGCTGGCGGTTCTCGTGAACCGCGTCGGCCAACTCGCTCCAGTCACCCTGCTCGAGCCGAAGGAGGGATCCCGGTATGCTGGCCACAGTGTTGGAACTCGCCAGAGCCCGCGACAGTTCGATCTGCAGGTCGTGTGGACCCAGAGTCACCGCGGGCTTGTCGCCGTCTGCGGCGACCGTTACCGGAGACTCGCTCAGCTGTCGCAGGAGTCGACGGATCGTGCCTTGAAGGTCGGGCAGCTCCGTAGCAACGGCGGGGTCATCTGCGGCTTGGTGATGGAGGTGCTCGAGGCTCCGCTGGACGGTGCTTGGTAACTTCCAAGAATGGTCTGGCCCTTCAACCTTGGACAGGACGGCGCGGTCAACGTGCTCGCTGTGCTGCCGGAGGTAGGCCAGTGCGAGGTGGGAGCCGTAGCTCGATCCATAGAGGATGATTTTTTCGAGACCGAGGGCACGACGTACAGCGTCGACGTCGTCCGCACTTTCGATCGAGTTGTAGGCTGACAAGTCGACCCCTTGATCTCGCCAGTGAGCCACCATACGGCGAACCGCATCGTCGAGCGCCACAATGTATTCAGTGCGATCGAAAGAGTGGTCGAGGGGTAGGTAGACCTCGGTTTCGGGCTCCATCAGATTGGGCACGGTGAGGCCGGTCCCCCGCTGATCCACACCGATGACGTCACTGTGCTCGAGCAGGCGGATCTGGGGATGGGTGGCGACCAGCGCGGCAAACTCAACCCCGGAGCCCCCGGGGCCGCCGATCAGGAAGAAGATCGGCGGGCCGGGATTCGGGTGGCTGGTGCGGTAACGAACAAACGCCAGCTCGATCGTCGACCCGGTCGGACGGCGTCGATTCTCCGGTACCCGCAAGCGTCCAAGCTCGCCTTCGATTGGGCGGCCACCGACGGCGGTCCCGGTGTAGGGCTGCCATTGGATCTCCTGGGCGGTGGAAGCGTCCGCGGTTTCGGCTGATCGTGCGATCGGAACGACCAAGAGGCTGGCGAGAACGGCTAACCCGAGAACCGCGAAACCCCACGCGACGTCGTTCCCAGCATGACTCGGAGAATCCCGAGTCAAGGCCCTCTTAGTCCCGTAGGGACTACATCGCATAGCGAGGGACTTCAGTCCCTCGCGGCGTTGCCGACGAGTCGTCATTCCATACTCCTCAAGACGTTGCAAAGGACGCTCCTCTCATTTTGGCGAACCACCACGCGCCGACATAAACCACCAGCGGCAGGCCAACCACGATGATCGGCAAATCGACCCAAGGGACGACAAAATCCAAGGGAAAGTTGACGGCGCCGGTGAGCGCAGCGGCGGACAACAATCCGGCGGGAATTGCCAAACAACATCCCAGCAAAGCCAGGTAGCCAGCGCGAGCGGCGAAATGACTTCGCATCATGCTGGGCGCGGCACCCAAGGTGTGCAACGCACGTTCATCCGGCGCCGATTCGGCGGCCGAAAGCGCGGTAGCGGCGACCACCACCAGGACGCCTGTGAGGGCGCAGATCAGGGTGATGACGAAGTAGAACTCACGAAACTTGTTGCCGTAGAGCAACTGAGCATCAACCGAGGTGCGGACCGATCCCGCAGCCAGTGTTCGTGCCTGCTCCAACAACTCTGGAGTGACGGGTTCAGAAGTCCGCACCAACCAAGGCATTAGGCTCGATCGCGGTGGCGGGCCGGTTTCCAGCTCGAGGTTGGCCAACGCTCCAGTGCCGAGCACATACGCCGGCTCCCTCAACATCTGGCCGGTGGTGATGCGTTCCACCTCGGGGTCAACCACCGAGCGTTTACTCACCCACGAGGTGAGCTCCATTTGCTCGAAGTTTTGCCTCGGGTCGAGCACCAACAGGCGACCCTGTCGCAGTCCGTCGAGACCAGACTCGGCGCCGAGGGCGAGCATGAGCTCTTCGTCGCCAACCGCAATCCAGCCCGCACGTCGCTCGGCGTCCACGCCATCCGGACGGGCGCGCACCGGCTCACCATGGAAGTAGACGGCAGTCAACGGCGCCGCCGCCAGGACGGGAAGCTGGTTGGCGATGGCACGGGCCGCTCCCTCGGCGCCAGGCCCCTGGATCAACAGTTGATCGTCGCGGTAGACCCCGGGAAAGTCCGCCATCGAAGTTTCGAGGCTCGCGACCAGAGCGGCGAACGTCACACTCATCGCCATGCCAGCGAGCACGGCGGTGACCACTGCGCCGTTGCGTTCGCGAAAACGACCGGCGTCGCGTACCGCCAGCCGCCAAGCCAACGGCAGGGGAGCAGCTCGTTGCGCCGACCAGTCGAGTAGCCAAGGTGAACAGGCGCCAAACCCAATAATGCCGAGGATCGGCCCTAAAACGACGCCTAGGGCTCGTGCCACCGGTTCTTGACGGGAGGCCAAGGCCAACAGACAGACACCCGCCATCACCATCAATAAACCGGCAATGAGCCACGCCTGGGAGCGTTCGGTGGTCGGCCGACGCCCGGAGAGCGCTTGGCGTACCGGGAGGCGAGCCGCGCTGCGGGCCGGCAGCGCGGCGGCCAGCACCGCGGCGACACAACCGAGGAAAATCGCCGCTGCCACCTGGATTGGATCGATCGTCAACGGACCGCTGATACGGTTCATCCATCCGTCGAGCCATGGATACACAGCCGCGACGCCGACATATCCGAGGACAGTCCCGGTGATACCCGCCAGCAGCGCCTGAATTGCCGCCGAGATCAGCAACGAGCTGGTAATGCCGCGCACTGTTGCTCCGGTTGATCCCAGTAGCCCAATCTCGACCTGACGTCGACGAAGGCCAACGGCAAACGCGGCGGAAATCACCAACGCGGCTTCGAACAGGCCGATGCTGCCGAGGGCAAACACCGCCGCCGTGACCGCTTCGTCTCGCACCGCCGTCTCGGTGCGGGTTAGGACGCTGAAGTCGGCCTCTTGCAGGTCGGAGACGATTCGGTTCGAGACGACGGAACTTTCGTCGCCAGCTGGAAGGTCGATCAGCAGAGAGTGGCGACCCGGGTGTTCGGCCCTAGCAGGGATCCGCAAGACCACGGGCAGTTCGAGATCCTCCGGGTCGACCACCATGCCGGTGATGGTGCGGGCGGCGCCGTATTCCAGAGTGACCGTCCCGCCCAACGTCCGATCCAGGCCAGTGAGCAGGGAGGGTGAAAGTGCAACTTCACCCGAGTTCACTGGCAGTCGCCCTTCGATCAGACGCACGATACCGATTGCCAGGGCGGGGGTGTCCGCGGTTGGTTCGAGGGTTGCCGGCTCGAGCGCAAGAAGCCTGGCACGCAGCCGCCGGCCAGGCACGCTGACCCGTTCCAGGCCTTCGAAGGCTCGCTGAACAACAGCGTCCTCGGGCAGCAGCTCTCGAATCTTGGTGAAGTCTTCCCAGCGGTGGATACCGTCGATTCGGAGATCCGCCTGCCCCATCGCTTGTCTGGCACGGTCTTCCGGCCCCGGCTGGGTGATGCTCACCAGGCTGCTGCCGGCAACAATGGCTGCCACCGGCACCGCAATCAACGCCAGGACAAGCAGTGAGCGGCTCGGATGTTGCCAAAGCTGCCGCCACTCGATCCGCACCAAGGCGCGCATCGCACGGAAGGTCTTCACACTGGACTCAGAGGTTGTGGCTGACTGTGTTGTGCCGGGTTCTGTTGTACCTGTCCAGGAAGACCGTGCTGCGTTGCACCGGTGCTGTCGATCGCCACGGTTTCGTCGACGATGTGGCCGTCGCGCAAGAAGAGCACACGATCGGCCCAGGCGGCATGGGCAGCGTCGTGGGTGACCAACACCACGGTCCGTCCGCGGGCACACTGCGACTTGAGCAACCGCATCACCGCTTCGCCGGTGACCGAATCCAGAGCCCCGGTGGGCTCGTCGGCAAGCAGCAGATGCCGTGGCCCGACAAACGCTCTGGCGATCGCCACACGCTGTTGTTCACCCCCCGAGAGGTTGTCTGGAAAACGATGTGCAAGATCTTTCAGCCCAACCCGCTCGAGCTCTTCGAGGGCTCTGGTGCGGGTTTCTTCGAGTGGGCTGCCGTCGAGCTCGAGCGGCAAGGCGACGTTTTCGAGCGCGGTCAGGCCGGGCAGCAGATTGAGATCCTGGAACACAAAACCGATCACCCGGCGTCGCAAGGCGGCGAGCTCTGCCAAGGACAGGTCCGCTAGATCTCGACCCTCGATCAAGACCTTACCCTCCGTCGGTCGATCGAGGGCACCCGCGAGAGACAGCAGGGTCGATTTGCCCGAGCCCGAAGGACCCATGATGGCGACCAGCTCGCCTGGAAAGATGTCGAGACTGACCGGCCCAAGGGCACGGACCGCCTGTGGACCTTCACCGTGTAGTCGACTGGCGTCGACGAGGGAAAGTGTTGGCTCCGTCTGGTGGGTCGACGTCATGATGCGGCGCTCGCTTGCAGCCGTTGCTCACACTGATCCAGCCAACGGATCTCGGCCTCGGCGCGCAGGATCATGGCATCGAGCAGCATCAAGTCGGGCAGCTCGGAGTCTGGGGGCGCCGCAATCTTGTGGCGAGTGAACTCCTGCAGTCGTCGCATGGTGGCGGCGCGCTGGGTTTGCAGCACCCGGTCCATATCGCGTTCCCCTGCCGCGACCGCCACTAACACCTTGATTACCAACTCGTCACGATTCGAGCGATTGTCGACCGGGGTGTCGTACCAAGACGCCACGGCGGCCTGCCCATCGTCGGTAATGCTCCAGGAGCGGCGCTCTGGCGAGTCAGCCTCGGAAGATTGAATCAACCCGTCCCGTTCGAGACGAGAGAGCGTCGAATAGACCTGGCCGGCGTTCAAGCGCCAGGCACCACCGGTGCTGGCCTCGAAGCTCGACTTGAGGCCGTAACCGTGCGCCGGGTGGGCCGCGAGGATGGTGAGGAAGCTGTTTCGAATGATCATCGTTGGGTCCGCCTCTTGTTGCTGGTCGTTCGCACGGTATTGATCGGAGGGCACACCGCGCGACTAGTTACTCAGTAACTATTCTCAGTATGCATACTGAGAAACTAGTTGTCAAACAGCAATCGGCTCCGCATCCAACGATTGCCCGTGAGCAATTTGGATGGAAACCATCGCTCAACGGCGGCGTAGAAGCTGCCACGGGTTGACCCCCGAGGCTACCGGAAGCCGCCCTCTGGTTCGACGGTGTCCTCGTCTCCGTAGAGCGTCTGCTCCACTCTCTCCAGCCGTTCACGCAGCTCTCGGACCGCGTCAACGCCGACGCCGTAGACGCCAATGATCGAGCGATCGATGGCGAGGGCGGCCTCGAGGGCCGGATGTGGACGTTCACCCAGTTTCGGCCCCGGCAACGGAAACGCACCGGCGAAGAAGGTCTGCGGCGAGCATTTGATGGCGTCGAGGATAACGATCAGATGTCGGTACTTGAGATCGATATGGCCGGCCAAAAGCTGCGAGAGATAACCCGAGGCATGTCCCAGGTGCTCGTCGATGTCAGATCGCGGAACATCGGAGTCTTCCACCACGTCACGGAGGTGATCGAGAAGCTGCTGGAGATCGGTTCGCATAGATCTGGCAAATTAAATCTTAGGGAAATTTCTCTCATATTAACGCAGTGAATCCTATCAGGATAGGATATCCCGTTCGAGTGGCCGCTTCAGGCCATTTTCCCGAGCCCGGAGGGCGGCATCCGCCGCCTCGGGTGTCAACCCGTGGCAGCTTCTTATTCAGCCAGCGCGCGATCGTACAGCGCACCCGGGCTGACGTACTCGACCATCGCCTCGACTCCAAGCCTCAGTACCGAACCGTCGAACAGGCGGCTCTTTTCGCCGGGGGTGAGCTCGTTGCCGTTCAAACCGGTGCCATTGGTGGAGCCGTGGTCGGTGAAGGCCCAGCCGCCGCCATCACGGACCAGGTAGCCGTGGACTTTGGAGACCGAGTCGACAGCGATCGTGATGTCGTTGTTGGCCGAGCGGCCGACGGAAATGAGGTGAGCGTAGGGGTTCCCGGGGCGTTTGGCGATGAAGGCCAGTTTGCCCAAGTAACGCAGGATCGCGGTGCTCTTGATCGAGACCGTCATCAGCTGGATGCCAGCATCCTGGGCGTCGAGAGCATCACCACCATGCGTTGGGCCGGCGCCGCCGAACAGCACCATCAACGCGGGGACGGGAAACGCTTCGACAAATTGCTCACGGGTCAGCCTTGTCGCTTTCTCCTTGATGAGGTCGAAGGCAACAAAACCATTCTCGTCGGCATCTGGGTTGTGCCAGGTGGGGCTATTCATGATGAGTTTTCCGAGTTGATGAGGGTGTCACTTTACCATGTTGATGTTTCAATGGCTGCCGGGGTTACAGTCACCGACCCGATCCGGATGGGCGGTCGAGATCCGTTACAATCTTTGCCATGCGAGCATCTGTCTTTCGGGTCTTCCCGCTGTGCCTTGTCGTTCTCCTGTGGCTGACCGCGGGGCAATCGTTACCGGCCGCGGCGCCGACCGACGTTCGACCTCTCGAACCCGCATCGACCGGTGGTTTGGCGGCGCTCGATCGAGCGCTGGTGCGGTTGTCGACCCATCATCGTCTATTGATGATTGCCGCCCATCCGGATGACGAGAGCACGACGCTGTTGACCTGGGTTGCCCGTGGTCTGGGCGGTGAAGCGGCTTATTTGTCATTGAGCCGGGGTGACGGCGGGCAGAATCTGATCGGCTCTGAGCTTGGGCCGGATCTCGGGCTGTTGCGTTCCCGCGAATTGGAGTCGGCGCGGCGGATCGACGGTGCTCGCCAGTTCTTCACCCGCGCCTATGATTTTGGTTATACCCGTTCGCTGGACGAGACTTTGCAACGCTGGCCAAAGGAAGAGTTGCTCGAAGATGCGATGCGGGTGGTGCGGCGGTTCAAACCGCAGGTGTTGATGGCCGTTTTTCGGCCGACGGCGGACGCCGGGCACGGTCAACATCGTGCGTCGGGATGGGTGGCACAAGAGATATTTAGGCTGTCCTCTGACCCGGAGGCGTTCCCCCAGCTCGCTGCTGAGGGCCTGCCGCCGTGGGCGATTTCGTCGTTCTACCGCTCGCCGCGGCGCGATCCAGACGCGGAGTTCATGGAGCTGCCCTTGGGCTCGATCGAGCCGTTCAGTGGCCGCTCGATCCTGCAGATTGCGCTTGCCAGCCGCTCACAACACCTCTGCCAAGATATGGGCTCGTTGCAGCCGTTAGGTGACGCCACCGGTCGCCTCGCTTGGGTTGCTGGAGTTGGTGGCCCAGAGGCGACCTCGCCGTTTGACGGCATTGACACCTCACTGGCATCAATCGCGGACTTGGTGCCGGCCGGTGAGTTGCAACGCCAGACGGCGATCCGTCTGCAACAGGTGGCGGAGATTGCCACCGCAACCCGCAAACAGCTCGCCGCGGCTGACCCGGGGCGCGCCGCCGAACCGATACTCGAGATCGTCCGCACCCTGCAGGAGCTGCTCGACGATCTCGCCACGGTGCCCGCTGCCCAACCGGCTCACGAACTGATCGCCGAGAAGCTCGAGATTGCCTATGAAGGTTTGGCGACCGCGGCCCAGGTGGCGGCTGACGCGGTCACGACTCACCAGACGGTGTTGATCGGAGCCACCTTCGAAGCCCGTTCGATCTTCTGGAATGCCGGCGAGTTGCCGGTCGAATCGCTCGAGGTCACGGTTGAAAGCCCGGTGGGCTGGCAGCTGACGGCCCGTCAACCGACCGAGCCCCGGCGTTCACGGTTCACCGTCCAACCGAGTGACGACCAGCAGCTGACGATTGCGGTCCCGGCGACCAGCAAGTCGACCATGCCCTATTTCCATCTTCAGCCTCGGGTTGGTGATCTCTACGACTGGAACGAGGTGCCGCTCGAAACTCGCGGTGAGCCGTTTGATCCACCGCCGGCCAGCGTGCGTTTTGACTTCACCCTCGGCGGCGTGCCGATTTCGCTCCGGCGCGAGATCGTCTATCGCGTCGGCGATCAAGCGATCGGTGAAGTGCGTCGGCCGATCCGGGCGGTGCCAGCGTTGGAAGTGTCGGTCGAGCCGGGGCAGGTGGTATGGCCGCTGGGCGCCCTCGAGGATCGCACCTTAGAGGTAGAGGTGAGCTCAAACAAGGAGGGTCCGGTGACGGCGCGGCTTGAAGTGAGCCTACCGGAAGGCTGGCCGGCGATCGAGCCGGTTGAGGTTGAGCTCAGTCCAGCACGTCGCCGTCGAACCGTCGAGTTGACCCTGCGGGCGCCGCAAAACCTGGGGCCCGGTCGTCATGTGATCGAGCTGGCGTTGCGTGACGTCGCCGGAGGTCGCTTTACCGAGGCGTTTCCGGTGATCGACTATCCGCATGTGCGCCCCACACCTCGGCCACGTCCCGCCCGGGTGGAGGTGAGCGCTGCCAACATCCAGCTGCCCGAGCTTGGGCGGTTGGGTTACATCCGCGGCGCCTCGGACCGCATGCCGGAGCATCTGCGCGGCATTGGCTTGCCAGTTGAGGTGCTCGCCGGTGCTGACCTTGCTAATCAGGATCTCTCGGCCTTTGATGCGATTGTTGTGGGTAGTCGCGCCTACGAGATCGACTCGGCCCTGGTGGCGGCGAGCCCTCGGCTGCTCGACTACGCTCGTGCCGGTGGCCTGTTGATCGTGCAGTATCAGCAATATCAATTCACCCGCGGTGGCTACGCTCCGTATCCACTCGAGATTCGCCGGCCTCATGATCGGATCACCGATGAAACGGCGGCAGTGACGCTGCTTGAACCACAACATCCGGTGTTCACCACTCCGAACCGCCTCGACGCGGTGGATTGGCAGGGCTGGGTGCAGGAGCGCGGGCTATATTTTGCCGGCACCTGGGACGGCGCTTACCGGCCACTGTTGGCGATGGCGGATCCCGGTGGAGACGAGAAACGCGGGGCGTTGCTGGTCGCCGAGTTCGGCAAGGGCCACTACATCTACACCGGACTGGCGTTCTTCCGGCAGCTGCCGGCAGGCGTCACCGGAGCCTACCGTCTATTCGCCAATCTGCTGGCGCTGAGCGATTCTGGCGCAGAGGACTGATTACGATGCAATGCAACCGACGACAAAACGCCGTCCGAGAACTCACGCCTTTCCAGTCCCCCCTCTCCCGGGAGGGTGTGAAGGGTGGGCGGGAGAGGGGGTTAGGGGGTGAGGGGCCTGCGACTCGCGCTGCCCAACTGCTGACCACCATCCTAGTCATGGGCCTCCTCACTGGCTGTGGCGATGGCCGAACACCGCTGACGATCTACTCGCCCCATGGTCGCGATCTGTTGCAACTGGTGGAGGAGACCTTCGAAGCCGCCAATCCGACCATCGACGTCCGCTGTCTCGATATGGGATCGCAGGAGGTCTACGAGCGGGTACGGTCGGAGGCTGCCAATCCCCAGTGTGATGTCTGGTTCGGTGGGCCTGCGACCATCCTCGGCCGAGGTGCGCGGGATGGTCTGCTTGAAGCCTTTCGCCCGTCGTGGGCCGACGCTCTGCCGGCGGCGAGTCAACATCCTGGGAATCTCTACTTTGGGCTCTATCGCACGCCGCCGCTGTTGGTTTACAACGAGGCGGTGGTGTCTGAAGAAGACGCCCCGCGCGACTGGGACGATTTGCTCGACGAACGCTGGCGTGACCAGGTGTTGATTCGGGATCCCGTGGCCAGTGGCACGATGCGGACCATCTTTGGCATGGTGCTGGCGAAGTCGGTGGCTGAGACCGGGTCCACCGATCGTGGTTTCGAATGGCTGGGTCGTCTCGACGCTCAAACCAAGGAGTACGTCCACAACCCGGCACTCTTGCATCAGAAGATGGTGCGGCAAGAGGGTCTGGTGACGATGTGGGAGCTGACCGATATCCTCTTTCAACGGCTGCGTGGTGCGCCGTTGGGGTACCGTTTTCCGGCCAGTGGTTCGCCGGTGATCAACGATTCGATCGCTTTGGTGAAGGGCTCCGATCAAGCGGACGCGGCGCGTGCTTTCATCGAGTGGGTGGGCAGTCGCGAGGCGCTGCTGTTAGCGGCAGAGAACGCGTTCCGCCTACCGGCTCGTGGTGACTTGCCGGCGGAGGAGCTTCCCGAGTGGGCGCGCCAGGCGTTGGCTGAGCTGGTGACAGCAGAGGTGGATTGGGATCTGATCGAGACCGAGGGTGCGGAGTGGATGAACACTTGGGATCGCACCGTGCGCGGGCAGGGATCGAAGCCGTGACGAAGGCCGCTGATACAGCCGCGGGAGACGACACGACTGGCGAGGGTGCGGTAGACGGTGGTACGTCGCCACAGTCGGCGTATCTCGAACTGCGGCATCTAGACAAGAGTTTCGGCGATGTTCATGTGTTGCGGGATCTTTCCCTCGAACTTGCTGAAGGAGAGATCCTGGCATTGGTCGGGCTGTCCGGCAGTGGCAAGACCACCGCGCTGAGATTGCTCGCCGGCTTCGAACGTCCGGATCGAGGTGAGATTCTGGTGGATGGTGACGATGTGGCCTCCCTCGAGCCGGCGCGTCGTGGTTTTGGCATGGTGTTTCAGCACTACGCCCTGTTCCCGCACATGACGGTGTTCGACAATGTGGCGTTTGGGCTGCAAGCCCAGTCTAAGACAGTCGGCTTGGCGGAGCGGGTGGCGACCATGCTCGAGTTGGTCGACTTGCAGGACTTTGGTGATCGTAAGGTCAGTGAAATTTCAGGCGGCCAGCAACAGCGGGTGGCCTTGGCTCGAGCCCTCGCTCCAGAGCCACGGGTGCTGCTGCTCGATGAGCCGTTGTCGAATCTCGATCCGTCGTTGCGTGAGCGGACCCGTCGCGAGCTCAAAGCAGCGGTTCGCAAGGTTGGCATCACGACGGTGTTGGTAACCCACGAACAAGAAGAGGCGTTCCATGTCGGCGATCGGGTGGCGGTCCTCAATGATGGACGTCTGGAGCAGATCGGCACCGCGTCGGAGCTTTACCGGACGCCAACCAGCCGGTTCGTCGCCTCTTTTATCGGCCGCGCCAGTCGCTTGCGTGGCTTTACTGACGAGGCGTCGACCCCGCGTCGAGGGCTCAATGATGGCCACGAGGCCTGGGTCGCCTTGGGACAAGTCCAAGACATCGCAGTGTGTTGGGCCGGGGTTTCGTTGCAGCCAATGGCTGAAGGCGAGCGGGTGGAGCTGATCGTCAAGCCGGAGTCGTTGCGGCTGGCCTCGTCCGAGACCGGTGGTGCGTTGCCAGGGCGGGTCGTCGAGCTGCGATTCACAGGACCTTTGACCTATGGCGTCATCCGCCTGATGGGCGGCGAAGAGGTGGAAGTGCTGGTGGATGATGATTCGGCCAGCAAAAAGGGCGCAAGCCGAGTGCCTAAAGTCCATGAGGACGTTTTTGTTGCGCCGCGTGAAGGCGGGTTGAAGCCCCGCGTCTTCCCTCTCGAGGACGGTGTTTCTCGGGAAGGCGGAGTTTCTGGAGACACCTCTCGGAAAGACGTCTCTCGGGAAGAGGTCGACGAATGAAACCGACGCTGCAGTCGCGGCGTCTCGCTTACGGTATTGCGCTCGGGTTGGTGTGGCTGGTGACCTACCCGCTGCTGCTGACTCTGCTGGAAGCATTGGGCGGTGCTGGTGCCTGGACGCTAGAACATTTTGCGGAGTTTGCCCGCCGCGGTGACGAGTGGCGGGCGCTGTGGCGTAGCCTGTGGATTTCGACCGCGTCCGTGGTGCTGGCGGGATTAGTGGGAGTGCCGCTGGCCTTCGTTTTCGAGCGCACCGAGTTTCCGGGCCGTCGGGTCCTAGGGGCTTTGGTCGCCTTGCCAGTGGCGCTGCCGCCGTTGGTCGGAGTGATCGCCTTCCTCTTTCTTTATGGCGAGAGCGGTTTTGTGTCGCGTTTGGTGCAAACGGTACTTGGCCTCGACCAGCCTCCATGGCGATTACACGGTCCAGGGGCGATTCTGCTCGTCCACACTTATTCAATGTACGTCTATTTTTACCTCTTTGCCCGCGCCGCCCTCGCTCGGCTCGACGGCTCGATGTTGGAGGCGGCGGCGGTTTTAGGTGCTGGCCGTTGGCGAACCCTGTGGAAGGTCACCTTGCCCCAGTTGCGACCGGCGCTCCTGGGGGCGGCGTTGCTCACCTTCATGACATCTTTGGGGTCGTTTTCGGCACCTTACATTTTTGCTGGCGGTTATCGGGTGATGACAACCCAGATCGTCGCCTCCCGGGTCAATGGCCAATACGCGCTGGCCCAAGTCGAGGCGATCGTTCTGGCTTTGATGGCATTGGGTGCACTGTGGATGATCCGTCGCATGCAGAGTGACGAGACGGTGACATCGGCCCACGGTGTTGCCCCCTCGAGGCAGCGGATCGTCAGCCCCCTGGCACGTTGGGGCTTCGCGGTCATCGGCTGGAGTCTCGCCGGCTTCATGCTCCTGCCGCACGCCACCTTGTTGCTTATCTCACTGGTTCCGCACAGCACTTGGACGGTGGAGTTGTGGCCGCCGGTGCTGAACTTTTCGAATTACCACGAGTTGCTGTCTGAGCCTGAGCGGTTGCGTCCGATGCTCAATTCGTTGTGGATGGCGGTGGTCGCCACCGGTGGCGCGGTGGTCCTCGGATTGTTGGCAGCACGTCAGTCGCTGCGGCATGGTGGCCGAATGGGGGCTGCCCTCGAGGGTTTGGTGGCGTTGCCATGGGCCATTCCCGGGACGGTCTTCGCTATTGCCTTGGGTACCGCGTTCAGCGTCCACGCGCCTTATATCGGTCGGTTTGTGTGGATCGGCACGCCGATCATCTTGCCGTTGGCCTATTTGGTGCGGTGTCTGCCGATCACTGGCCGGGCCGCTCTTGCCGGCTTGCGTCAGCTCGATCCGGCACTCGAGGAGGCGGCGCACAGTCTCGGTGCTGGGCCGATGCGTGCCTTCCGGCGGGTGACATTGCCGCTGGTGCGTCCAGCGGTGGTGGCGGGACTCGGTCTCGCCTTTATCACCGCGCTCGGTGACTTCGTAACCTCGATTGTGCTGTACACCTACGAAACTCGGCCGATCTCGATCGAGATCCAGTCTGCGCTGCGCGTCCAGGAATTCGGCGTGGCGGCGGTTTATGGCGTCCTGTTGATGATCCTGAGTGCTGCCGCCTTCCTAGTTTGGGGACGCGGGGAGGCCGGCCGCTGACCCACCATCCATCCACGGAAGACGGACCGACCGAGCACAAGCTGTCGCTTTCGCGCCTCTGGGTGCTGATGGTGACGGCCTTCGTCGACATGATCGGTTTCGCCCTGTTATTGCCGCTGATGCCGCTGTACGCTCAGCGTTTCGGCGCTGACCCGTTTACCATCGGGCTGCTGATCTCGTCTTTCGCCCTCGCCCAGATGATCGCCGCGCCGTTCTGGGGACGGCTTTCGGATCGTTTGGGCCGTCGGCCGATGATTTTGGCGTCGCTGGCACTGTCAGCGGTTTCGTTCCTGATCTTCGCGTTTGCCGACACGGTAGCGTTGTTGCTGCTCTGCCGCCTGATGCAGGGGGCCGGCGGCGGCAACATGAGCGTCTTGTCGGCTTATATCAGCGACGCGGTGGGTCCCGAGGAGCGGGCCAAGGGACTGGGCTGGATCACCGCCTGCACCAGTGCTGGAGTGATGATCGGGCCGGCGATTGGGTCGCTGGCGATCGGCGCCGGACTGGGGCCAGCCTCTCCTGGACTCATTGCCGCTGGGCTGTGCGTGCTCAACATTCTGTTTGCTTGGCGCTGGTTGCCGGAGTCGTCGTCCGCTGCTGAGCGTGCAAAACCACGACCCAAGCGCCGCATCCGTCAACAGATTGCGGCGGTCTTGGGGCATCCCAACGTTCCAGCCCACAGCCTGGTGTGGATTTATTCGGCGGCCATGATGGCTTTCATGGCCATGAATGGCGTCCTTGCCCTCTATTTGGCCCATCGTTTCAAAATCCACGAGGGTAATATCGGCTGGTTCTACTTCACCATCGGCCTGGTTTCGGTGATCATGCGCGCTGTGGTGCTGGGCTGGGCAGTGCGACGGTTCGGCGAAGTCCGGGTGTTGCGTCTCGGTGCTCTGATGGTCGGCGTCGGCATGATCTTGATGCCGTTCGGCACTAATCTCTGGTTATTCATGGCGGCAGCGCTATTCATCCCCACCGGAACATCGTTGCTCTTCCCCTCCACCACCTCGTTGATCTCGCGATACGCGGATCCCCGTGAGGTCGGACAGACCTTGGGAGTACAGCAGGCTTTTGGCGGCATGAGCCGCCTGCTCGGTCCGATCTGGGGCGGTGCTGTATTTCAGCAGATTGGCCCCGGAGTTCCGTTTTGGATCGGTGGTGGCTTAGTGCTCTTGACCACACTCTTCGCTTTCCGTCTCCAGCCCGGCGAAGCCCGCCGCCGTCCACCGCGAGCCAAAGCCTAGATCCATGGGAGCAAAACAAAAAAGCCAGGCTTGGAGCCTGGCTTTTTCGTGACCGTTTACATCTTGCGGTCTATCGGACGAAAATTGGTTGCGGGGGCAGGATTTGAACCTGCGACCTTTGGGTTATGAGCCCAACGAGCTACCGGACTGCTCCACCCCGCGCCATTCTTTGCAATTCTGTTTTCAAAGCGATCGTGTTTTCAAGACTGGGCCCTCCCAGGCAGGAGCGGGAGAATGCCACAATCAATTGAAGGTGTCAATAGTTTTCTGCTGCGTCGAGGTTGTCGTGATTGGGCCGCGAACGATATCCTTTGGTCTTCAAGCTTGGGGTTACTATCCTCTAGACTTCCAGTAGCTGCGTCGCGAAGATCGTGATTAGAGGATCTCCGCAATTCCTCTACACCCTTCCTTCAAAATCCTTCCTTCAAAAATTCTGGAGACTGAATGTTCGATATCCAAGAGCTAGTGGCGCGCGAGATTCTCGACTCGCGAGGAAATCCGACCCTGGAAGTGGATTGCCTGCTCGCCGGTGGCGCATTGGGGCGAGCCGCAGTGCCATCAGGGGCCTCGACCGGAGCTCGTGAAGCGTTGGAGTTGCGGGATGGCGGCGACCGTTTCCATGGCAAGGGTGTCACTAAAGCCGTCGAGAACGTGCAAGACGAGATCGCCCACGCGGTGGTCAGCATGGACGCTCGTGACCAAGTGCTGGTTGACCGCACCTTGATCGAGCTCGACGGTACCGTCGACAAGAGCCGGTTGGGCGCGAATGCGATCCTTGGGGTTTCGATGGCGGTGACCAAGGCGGCTGCCGACCTTGCAGGGCTGCCGCTGTATGCCTATCTCGGTGGTCCAACCGCAACCCTGTTGCCGGTGCCACTGCTCAATGTGCTCAACGGTGGTGCCCACGCCAACAACTCCATAGACATCCAAGAGTTCATGCTGGTGCCGATGGGTTTCGACACCTTCTCCGAAGCGTTACGGGCCGGGGTCGAGATTTATCATGTCCTCAAGAAAGAGATCGACAGTCAGGGCATGACAACCGCGGTTGGAGACGAAGGCGGCTTCGCCCCCAATTTGCCCAACAATCGCGCTGCGCTCGATCTCCTCATGAAGGGCATCGAAGCGGCCGGTTACCGCCCGGGGGAGCAGATCGGCTTGGCCCTCGACGTTGCTGCCAGCGAGTTTGCCACCGGTCCGAATGGCCAGGCGATCAGCTACGCTCTAGCGGGCGAGGGCAAGAGTGGACTGAGTAGCGAAGATCTGATCGAGCTTTACCGTGATTGGATAGGTGCCTATCCTTTGGTGTCGATCGAAGACGGGCTGTCGGAAAATGATCACCATGGCTGGGGTGTGATGACCGAAGAGCTCGGTGATGACGTGCAGTTGGTCGGCGACGATCTTTTTGTCACCAATCCGCAAATCTTGGCCGAAGGTATCGGTGATGGTCTCGCCAACGCGTTGCTGGTCAAGGTCAATCAGATCGGCACCATCACCGAGACCATGAAGGCGGTGGAGATGGCCAAGATCAACGCCTATAGCAACGTCATCAGCCATCGTTCCGGCGAAACCGAAGATACGACAATCGCCGACCTGGCGGTTGCGACGCAATCTGGGCAAATCAAGACCGGTGCCCCGTGCCGCAGCGATCGGGTCGCCAAGTACAACCGTTTGTTACGTATCGAGGAGGAGCTGGAGGACGCGGCGACCTATCCCGGGGCCACCGCTTTCCCACGCTGGGAAGGGTGAGTGACGCGACGGATTCCACGCCGGCCGAGGGCCCTCTAGAGACGTCCACGTCGGATGAATCCATGGGGGTGTCAGCCTCTTCGTCTGTTTCACCTGCGGCCGACGGCTCGTCGGATGGCTCTTCGTACCAGGCCGGCTTTGCGGTTGCGGCCTCCAAGCTGCGAGGGTTTCAACCCTCCACGATCCGTAACCATCCCTATCGGGCGTTATGGGCGACGGTCCTGACGCTGTTGAGTCTTTTGGGTATGGCGGGAATCAAGAGTTATCGCGACTTGGCGACAGCGCAGGATATCGAGAACGATTTACGCCGGGAGATTTCCGAGACTCAGGAACGTCTACAGATACTTGCCGAGACTATCGATCGGATCGAGACCGACCCGGCCACACTCGAGCGTCTGGCGAGGGAAGAGCTCGGCATGGTGCGGGAAGGTGACGTGGTGATTGTTCTACCACCCGATGAAGACTCGGAGGTGGTGGGCAAGTCGTCGGTCGTAGATTCGCTTTAGCCTCGAACGTCTCCCGCTCTGACTTCGACCTGTTCCGTGTGAGACCTGTTCCGTGTGAGACCCTGCCTTGTCATGAGACCTTGCCTCTTATTCCAACTCTTTAGCTTGTAGCCTGTTTTTTTGAACGTTGCCTCCCATGGCTGAATCCATGGCTTCTTCCCCCATCTCCTCTGCCCAAAGTCTTTGGCAGACGTCCGCTCGGACGTTGCGTGCCAGTGCGCCTTATTGTGCTCTCCGCCAGGATCTTGGCGAGGTGGTACGACTGCCGGTCACCGCCGCTGCATGGGTTCTGGACTTGATCTCACACGATCTCGGTCGGCCATTGCTGGTGGTGGTACCGCACGAGATCGATGCTTACGCTTGGCTCGAAGCGTCGCGCCTCTTCAGCACCCAGAAGGGGGCGGTCTACTTTCCGGCACCGTCGCTCAGTCCTTATCAGGAAGCCGAGATCTCGCTGCTGGTGAGAGCCGAGGAGTCGTTGGCGGTCGATCGCATCGCCCGTCGTGATATCTCGACGGTGATCACGACACCGCGGGCACTTTTTCGCAGGCTACCGACGGCGGCTGACGTCACCGCTGCGCGTCTCGATATTTTGCCCGACGCAGACCATCCGATCGACGACCTGATCGACCACTTGATGCGTTGGGGTTACCATCGCAGCGATCTGGTCTACGAAGTTGGGCAGTTCGCTAGTCGGGGAGGCGTGTTCGACCTTTTTCCCCCGGGGTACTCGATGCCGGTTCGGCTGGATCTTTTCGGCGATACCGTCGAGTCGATCCGTACCTTTGAGCCCCAGAGTCAGCGCTCCCAAGACAGCCTTGAACAGCTCGAAGTGTTGCCGCTGTCGCTTTACTCTCAAGGGGCTGCCGAGGCTCAGCTGATCGCCGATCTGATGGCGGATCAGGCGGGGCCGCAGCTCAGCCCAGAAACTGCTGAGCGAATTACCGCCTTGCGCGAAAACGGCCGCTTTGATGGCTGGGAGCATTTTCTGCCCTTGCTGGCTCTCGAAACCGTCAGTTTGCCCGATCTGATGGAGAATCCTCTGATCGTCACTCTCGATCCGACCTCGTTGGGCCAAGAGGTTGAGCACCATGGTGAGATCCTGCAAACAGATTTTGCCTCCCGGGTCGAGCAACAGCGGCCGGCGGTCCCCCCAGAGTTGCTCGAGCATCCGGTCGAAGAGGTGGCCCGTTGGGTTGACGGGGCCGAGGTGCGGCTGGGCGATCTTTTTGTCAAGACATCCGCGGCGATCGATTTTGGCGCCACGCTCACCGATCTACTGCACGACAAGTTGCAGCTGTTTCCGCGTGAGGTAGAGCTCGCTCGGGCGCGGGGTGATCGGATTGCGTTGGTGGTGCCAGAGGACCATCGAGCGAAGATTGGCGAGTTGCTCGAAGGACGCGACATCGAGCTCGGGCCGACGGGGGTCGACCTGGTCAGTGGCGACTTGCAACGCGGCTTCTATTTGCCGGCCGCCGGCCTGACGATTTTTGGCGAACGTCAGCTCCTGCGACGTAGTCCTCTGGTGCGCCGTGCGGTGAAAAAGAAGAAGGGGTTTGGCCCCTTCCTGTCTTCGCTGCGGGATCTCAAGATTGGCGACTATGTGGTCCATTCGGATCACGGAATCGGCCAGTTCATGGCGTTGCGCAGTATCGGCGATGACGCGGGTGAACGGACCGATTTGCCGCCTGCCCTGGCCGAAGCAATGCCCGAGCGTGCGGCTGGCGTCGAGGTTATGGAGATTGCCTACGCCACTGGCAAACGTCTGTTGCTGCCCCTCAGTCGCCTCGATCAAGTGCAGAAGTACAGTGGTATCGAGGGCGTCGCGCCGCGCCTCGATCGCCTTGGCGGCACATCTTGGAACCGTACCAAGAGCCGGATCAAGAAGGGTATGCGGGATATGGCGGAGGAGCTGCTCAAGCTCTATGCCCAGCGGCAGCTGGCCGAGGCCCCGCAAATCACCGGCAGCAGCGACATGCAACAGCAATTCGAAGCCGCCTTCGAATATGACGAGACTCCAGATCAGCTCGACGCCATCCAGGCGATTGCGGACGACCTCACCCAAAAGCGACCGATGGATCGTCTGTTATGCGGCGATGTTGGTTTCGGCAAGACAGAAGTTGCGATGCGTGCGGCATTGATGGTGGTTGACGGTGGTTATCAGGTGGCGGTCTTGGCGCCGACGACAATTCTCGCCGACCAGCATCTAGAAACCTTCAAGCTTCGGTTCGCCGGCACACCGGTAGAGATAGAGATGATCTCCCGTTTTCGAACGGTCGCTCAGGCCCGCGACATCGAACAGCGGGTGAACGACGGCAAGATCGACATTCTGATCGGCACCCACCGCCTGCTCGGTCGCAAAATCAACTTTCCCAAACTCGGCCTGGTCATCATCGACGAAGAACAACGCTTCGGTGTAGCGCACAAGGAGCGCCTCAAGAAGTTGCGCAAAGATGTCCACGTCCTGGCGATGTCGGCCACGCCGGTGCCTCGTACCCTGCAGCTGTCCCTGGCCGGGGTGCGTGACTTGTCGTTGATCGAGACACCGCCGCGGGACCGGATGGCGATCGAGACCGCAATTCTGCCGTTCGAGCCGCAGCTCATTCGCGAAGCGATCGAATACGAGATGGACCGCAACGGGCAGGTGTACTACGTCTACAACCGAGTAGAAACGATCGACAAGATGGCCGCCTACTTGCGAGAAGTGGTGCCATCTGCCCGAGTCACCGTCGGTCACGGCCAACTCGACGAAAAAGAGCTGTCGCAGCGCATGCACGCGTTTACCGACCACAAATACGACGTGCTGCTAGCGACTACGATCATCGAGAACGGTATCGACATCCCCAACGTCAACACCATGATCGTCCACCGCGCTGATCGTTTCGGCTTGTCGCAGCTCTACCAGCTGCGAGGTCGGGTCGGTCGCAGCGACCAGCTGGCATTTTGTTACCTACTGGTCTCCGCTGATCGGATCCTTACCCAAGAAGCGCGCAAGCGGCTCGATGCGATCCGTGAATTTACCGAACTCGGGGCGGGTTTTCGTGTTGCGGGGCGCGATCTCGAGATCCGTGGAGCCGGCAATCTACTGGGTGCCCAGCAGAGTGGCCACATCGCGGCTGTGGGTATCGAGACGTACCTCAAGATGCTCGAGGAGACGGTGGCGGAGCTCAAAGGAGAAGCCCCAGAGGAGGCGCCGACGGTCACGCTTGATCTGCCGGTGGCCATGTCGATCCCCGAAGACTACGTCGGCGATCCCAATCTGCGCATGGAGGTCTACCGTCGCCTGGCGGCTGAAGACGAAGCCGAGGCTGACGTACTCGCCGAGCTGCGGGATCGTTTCGGGCCGCCGCCCGAAGGTGTGCGCACTCTGATTCGCGTGGCGGCCCTCAAGCGGCTTGCGGAATCGCTGCGCATGCAGTCGATCTCGGCCCGCGGCAGTCGTCTGACGATCCGCCTGCGTCAAGACGCCCAGGTGGATCCAGATCGACTGATCAGTCTGGTATCGCAACGCCCGGGGTCCCGTTTCAGCCCGTCTGGCGCCCTGACCCTCGACGGCGTTTTGGCGGCCGACGCGATCGAGACGGCACAAGAGGTGATGACCTATCTGAGCGCCACTGAGGCGAGTTCATGACCACAGGGTGGTCGAGTTGGCGCTCGGCAAACCATACAGGTGTGCACTGGTTCGGACGCCCTGCCCCTTTTCGACGGCCTGTCCCGTCCGGGCGTCAGACGGGTGAACGCCTGAATGTAGTGGTTTGTTTGTCCGTCAGTCTGTTGTGGTTGGCCTTCGCTGGCTGCCAAAAGCCGCCGGTCAGCGGTGCTGACGTCGCCGTCCGCATCGACGGCGAAGAGATCCACTATGGCGAGTTCGAAGTCTACTTGCGAGACAACATGTCGGGCGGTGATTCGGCGCTCGACAACTTGGTCCAGAGTGAGCTTTTCGACCAGTTTTTGGATGCTCAGCTGTTGTTTCGGCTAGCGATCGAGCGCGGGCTGGTCGAGCCTGAAGCCGATTTGCGGCAAGCGCTCGAGCTGTTGCTCAGTGACTATCCGCGGCAGATTCCGACCGAAGCCCAGATCAAGGCCTATTACGAAGTACACAAAGCGAAGTATCAGCATTCGGAGGAGGTCCATCTGCGCCAAATCCTGGTGGCGGATCGTTCCGCTGCTGAAGAGGCCCAGCAAGCGATTGCCGAGGGAGAGGATTTTGCCCAGGTCGCGGCACGGATCTCGCAGGAGCCTCGGGCGCACCTGGGTGGTGATCAAGGGAGACTGGCGAGAGAAGATCTCCCGGTCACCTTTGTCGACGCTATTTTCGAGCTTGCTCCCGGCGAGGTCACCGACATCATCTCCGCCGACTATGGCTTTCATCTATTCCAAGTCGTGGCGGCTTTTCCCGCCGAAACAGTGCCATTGGAACAGGTGAGCAGCGAGATTAGCGCCGCGCTGGAGCGCTTACATCTGGACGAGCTGGTAGACGGATTTATCCTCGAGGCGCGCGAGCGGTACAATACCGCAGTCTTCCCGACCAACTTCCCATTTGACTACCAAGGTTATTATGCGCAGCAAAACACTCCGTCCCGTACCGACTAGCCGTTTCGCGACCGACCCGAGAGCAGCCATGGCGCTGCGGGCAGGGCTTCGCCCAGCCGTGAAGTCCCAAACCAAGGTGGCTGGGCTGGCGGTCGCCTTCGGGCTGGTGGTGGCGGGCCTGGCCGGGGCACCGGTTTTTGCCGAGGATGTCAATCGGATTGTCCTAAGGGTCAACGAGGAGATCCTCACGCTGCACGAGTACGAAGCCCGCAAGGCCAGCGAGATCTCGGCGATTCTCTCCAACACAGGGCTCGATTCCAGCCAGCGCCAGGGTCGGCTCGAGGAGGTGGGCCAGGTGGTGGTTCAGAACATCTTCAGCGAAATGTTGCTGCTTTCTTACGCTAACCAGCATTCCATTCGTGTCACCGATGCCGAAGTCGGGGAAGCGGTGCAGGGGATGGTGGAACGGCAAGGCATCGAGAGCGAAGAGCAGTTGCAACAGGCGCTCATCAGCTCAGGGATGACGCTCGAACAGCTACGCGAGAACGCTCGCCGAGAACTGTTGTGGCAGCAGGTGGTGGGTCGCGAGGTGCAGCCCAAGGTCCAGATTGACGAGGAAGAGCTGCGTGCCTACTACCGCAACAACCAGGAACAGTTCCGCACCCCGGAACAGCGGCGACTGAAAGAAGTCATCATTCTCGAATCCAGTGGTCTTGATGATGCTGAACTGCAGAGGGTCGCGGGTGAGGTCCACCAGGCGTTGGCTGCTGGCGATCCCCCGGAAGACGTCGTAGCTCCATTGAAGGAAAACGGCGTTACGACCGGGCTGATCGACCTCGACTGGCTGCGCAAAGACGAGCTGGAGGAATCCCTAGCGGCCGCCGCTTGGGGTCTGAAGCCGGGAGAGTTCTCGGCGCCGGTGGCGGCCCGTGGCGGGTATCACATCGTTCATGTCGAAGATCTCAAAGAGGCCGAAGTCAAGCCGCTTTCCGAGGTCCAAGATCTGATCGCCCGCCGCGAGTACAACTCGCGTTTCAATCGCGAGCTGCGCGAATTCCTGAATACGCTCGAGGAGAATGCCTACATTCAGGAGAGTCTTCCAACCGAGGCGGTCGGTTATCGGGCGCTGGCTCCTGAATACGAGAAGGAAGACGAGCTCGAGCTCTTCCGAGCGCCTATTCTGGAGAAAGAAGACGAGTCCGCAGAAGCGCCGGAAGTTGCTGGCTGAGCGCTGAAATCGAAGGCTCGAGCCCGAGGCGTTCAACGCCAGCGGCGGCTTTCACGAGTGTCTGGGAGGAAGGTCCATTTGGGCCTGACCGCTACATATTGTGGTGGTTTAATCTGTTACTTCAATATAGTGTGGTCTGAATGAAAGAAGTGGTGAAAAACCCTTCCTTTAGTCATCTCGCCGCACAGCTATCTGGGTGGGCCCCTGGGCTCAACCTGACCTGTCGTCGACAACAACTCGAGCCGCGAAACACCTGATTCCAAAGCGCTCGAGAGCGTTCGAACTCGTTGGCGATCTGTGCGTCATGTCGCTTGTAGGGGCGCTCGGCGGGGCTTGGTGGAGTCCGTTGGTCAACTTGGGGTCACAAGTGGACAAAAGTGGACAAGAGTGGGCCTGAATGATAGCCTTTCAAGAATATTCCTCGAACGAGGCGGAAGAAGGCTCATGTTCCGTGGTAGTGCTCCAGCGAAGATCGATAGCAAGGGACGCCTCAAAGTCCCGACGGAATTTCGTCGTCTCCTAGAGGAGAGCCACGGGCCGGATGTCTTCATCACCTCGATCGTAGGTCAGTCGGCGATGCTCTATCCCCTCTCTGTTTGGGAAGGAATAGAGCGGAAGTTGGCTGATGTTCCCTCTTCGGATCGGTCCAAACAACGGTTTCTAGAACGGGTCAACTACTTTGGGCAGCAGTTGCGTCTCGATGCCCAGGGTCGGGTCGTTATTCCACAGATTCTGCGTGAGCGGGCGGAGATGATCGGGGACGTGGTGGTGAGCGGTCGTATCGAGCATCTCGAGATCTGGAACCATGAGCGGTTCGGTCAGAAGCTGCTCGAAGAACCGTTCTCTGATGAAGATTTTCAGGCCTTGGCAGAGCGCGGAATCTGATCGGAGGCATTGTGCATCTGCCGGTCTTGCGCGCTGAGGCGCTTCGTTTTTTGGAGCCGTCGCGAGGCGGTTGTTTCGTGGATTGCACGGTAGGCCTCGGTGGGCACGCTGCGGCGATCCTGGAGAGTTCATCAACAGCAACGGTATTGGGCATCGACCGCGACCGGCGAGCTCTCGAGCTGGCCGGCGAACGGCTCGTCGATTTCGGCGACCGGGTTCAGTTGATGGCCGGACGTTTTGACGGTTTAGAAGACAATCTGGCCGAACAAGGGATCTCAAAAGTGAGCGGTGTGCTCGCTGATCTCGGTGTTTCATCCATGCAGCTCGAGGTAGCCGAACGCGGATTTTCCTTCATGAACGACGGTCCACTCGACATGAGAATGGGGGCTGGTGAGGTCACGGCCCGGGATGTCGTCAATCAGTACCGGGAGGATGAGTTGGTCAAAATCTTCAGTGAGTACGGCGAAGAGAGACACTCGCGACGTGTGGCGCGTGCGATTGACCGAGCGCGCCTGGAGAAACCTATTGAGACCACAGGTGAACTGCGACAAGTGATCGAGCGCGCCAAGCCTAACGTTGGTCGGCAGCGCATTCATCCTGCAACGAAGGTTTTCCAGGCACTACGTATAGAAGTCAACCAGGAGCTCGAGCAGCTTCGTAGCCTGCTCGATCAGTCGGTACGCATGTTGGAGCGTGATGGCCGGTTAGTGGTGATCTCGTACCACAGCCTCGAGGATCGCATGGTCAAACATACCTTGCGGGATCTGGCGACCGGTGAGATCGAGCCCGTTACTGGACGCCCGAGAGCCGAAACCCGAGTGATCGAAGTGCTGACGCGCAAGCCGGTCCGTCCAACGCCCGAAGAGGTGGCGGCGAATCCCCGGTCGCGATCGGCGCGGCTGCGTGCGGCCCGCAGACTGTAAACCCAAGACTGTAGTACCTGACCGAAGACCTGGCTCCAACTGATTTTTAGACATTAGACCTCAGAGCGATGCACAATCCCTACACGATCCACCGTCAGGTCGATAATGCGTACCTGGTTCGCGAGCGCGACCGGCGCTTGTTGCGCGAGCTGCTGGGCGTGGTGGCTGTTGTGTTGGTGCTGGGTGGCGGCCTCCTCGCCTACACCTGGGTCCATATCGAGATCCTCGAGACCGGATACCGGATCGACGATTCCGAGAAGCAGCTGCACCAGCTGCTGGAAGAGGAACGTCGGCAGCGGCTCGAGGTGGCCTATCTCGCCCACCCGGAGCGCATCTACCAGCGCGCCCAGAGTGATCTCGGCATGCATCCACCGACCATGGCTCAGACGCTCTTCTACGAGGAGCTGGTGCGGTGAAGCAGTTTCGTTTGGTGATGCTGTCGGTGTTGGCAGGAGCTTGGATCTGCGCCATCGCGTTGCGTTTGTACGACCTGCAGGTCCGCAAGCACGACCACTATCTGGAACGGGCGACCAGACAGCAGCAACGGGTTGTGATGCTGTATCCGCCGCGTGGCACCATCTTCGATGCACGTGGTCGGGAACTTGCAGTGTCGGTGGAGGTGAGTTCGGTGGCCGCCGACCCTTCGATGATCGAGGATCCGACGGAGACAATTCGAGCTTTGGGTGGGTTGGTCGATCCCGATCACCTGAAAAAAGTCCTGGCGTCGGATCGAGAATTTGCCTGGATAGAGCGCAAGCTTGATCTGCCGCGAGCCAATGCTTACCGTGAGGCTGCCACCAAGGGTATTTTCTTCCTCCAAGAGTCCAAACGCTATTACCCGCTGCGAAGTTTGGCAGCGCAAGTTCTGGGCTACGTCGGGACCGACAATGGTGGTCTTGCGGGTCTCGAGTTTCTTTACGACCGAGTCGTCACCAGCGAACCTGGCCAACGTACCGTGGTGCGCGACGCTCGCCTTGGCACGGTGCTTCATCCCGGCCTAAAGAAAGAGAAAGCGAAACCCGGCCAGAATCTCTATCTGACGCTGGACGCTGCCATTCAGCATTTGGTGGAACGTGAGCTTGCCAAGGCAATTGCTTCCAGTGGGGCTCGCAAGGGCATGATCGTGGTGCTCGAACCCAACACTGGCGCTGTCCTCGCGATGGCGTCGTACCCGACGTTCGACCCTAATGATTTCGGCGCCGCGCCACCGAGCCATTGGCGAAATCAAGTAGTCCAGGACGCCTACGAGCCTGGTTCGACGTTCAAAATGGTCACCTTGGCAGCGGCTCTGGAGACCGGGGTTGTCGATCCGTTGGAAACCATCGACTGCGAGATGGGTGGCATCCGTCTGGCCGGGGTTCGAATTTCGGATCACCATCCCTTCGGCGAGCTGACGGCACGACAGATCATGGCCAAGTCGAGCAACGTCGGTGCGATCAAGCTGGGCCTTGCTGCCGGCCGTGAGCAGCTCTTCGGCACCATCCGAAAGTTTGGCTTCGGTCAACCGACCGGTATCGATCTGCCGAGCGAGAGCTCAGGTATTTTGCGGCCGCTCGAGCGTTGGTCGCCGCTGTCTCCGGCTTATATCTCATTTGGCCAAGCCTTGTCCGTCACTGCGCTTCAGCTCACCAACGCCTTCGGCGCGATCGCCAATGGTGGTCGATTGCTCGAGCCTTACATTGTCGAATCGATCGGGGCAGAAGAACGTCGCCGACAGCCACGAAAAGTGGCCGGTTTGACGATATCGCCGTCGTCTGTACGGCAGGTCCGCAGCATGTTGGAGAGCGTGGTGCTGGAAGGTACTGCCAAAGCAGCGGCGGTGCCGGGTTATCGAGTGGCAGGGAAAACCGGCACCGCACAGAAGGCAATTGCAGGCAAAGGTTATGCCGCCAACAAGTTCATCGCTAGTTTTGTTGGATTCGCGCCGGTCAAGAATCCCGCCTTGGTGGCGGCGGTAGTTCTCGATGAACCTTGGCCGAGGTATCACGGTGGCGAGGTTGCTGCACCTGTCTTCCAGGCCATCGCCAGTCAAATCCTGCTGTATTTGGGCGTGCGGCCAGACCGTGAAGGTGATGCGCTCTGGCCCGAGTCGCCGGCTCCTCAACAGCGGCGGCGAGGTACCCCTGCTGCATCTCCCGCAATCCGCGTTGCGCGGCTCGACTCCGAGGGCGTTAGAGAGACGTCGGTAGATGGAATGTCGGTTGATGTATCAACATCCGAGGTCACTCCCCAGGGAACAGTGCCAGATTTTGCTGGCCTCTCGGCCCGTCAGGCGGTTGCGTTGTCGGCCGATATCGGGCTCCAAGTTGGCTTGAATGGCCACGGCTTCGTCCGTCGCCAGTCGCCAGCTCCTGGAACGCCGTTGGAAGTTGTCAATGACACCGTCGAAGTCTGGCTCGGCCATCCGGGGGTGATGTGATGGACCTCCATCAATTGTTGGGCGGCCTCCCCGGGGCACGATTGCCGGCGGAGAGTCCCGACGTCACCAGCATCCACCACGACTCACGCCAGATCGATCCGGGTAGTCTCTACGTCGCGATCGTCGGAGAACGTTTCGATGGTCGGTCTTTCGCCGCCGAGGCTGCGGATCGAGGTGCAGTGGCGGTGATCGGGCCAGGCCCGGTACCGCAAGGCGTTGATCTACCGTGGGTAGAAGTTGCTGAGCCACGGCTGCTGCTCGGGCCGCTGGCGGCGCGCCTTTATGGCAATCCGCATGAGCATCTGACCATGGTCGGGATCACCGGTACCAACGGCAAGTCGACCGTAACGGCCATCCTAGCAAGCCTGCTCCAAGCAGCTGGCCATCCGGCGGGCACCCTTGGCACGCTCGGTCGCCATTTTGGCAAGATCGACTACGCTCCGGGGCGCACAACCCCCGAGGCGGATGATGTCTTCCGTACCTTGGAGGAGATGCGTGCCGATGGCGCTCGAGCAGCGGTGATGGAGGTCTCGTCTCACGCCTTGGAAATGGGCCGGGTGTCCGGAGCGCGCTACGACGTTGCGGTATTCACCAACCTGACCCGCGACCATCTCGACTTCCATGGTGATCTGGAATCGTATTTCGCCGCTAAGTGTAGATTGTTCGATCAACTCAAACCTGGCGGTCGATCGGTCATCTCCCTTGGCGACGAGTATGGCCGCAGGCTGGCAGCGCGTCTCGACGACCCGATGACCTTCGGAACGGGCGGCAAGGTTGCGGTCGATGACGTCGAGCTCGACTTCGCCGGTATTCGCGGCACGATGGTCACGCCGCGTGGCAAGTTGCGGTTCGAATCTAGGCTGATCGGTCGTTACAATCTCGAGAATCTGTTGGCGGCAGTAGCGGCAGCGGAGGCCCTGGAGCTTCCGCATGCGGCAGTCGCCGCCGGGATTGCCGCCCGAGGTCCGGTGCCCGGCCGGCTTGAGTCGGTGGATGCAGGTCAACCGTTCCCGGTGTTGATCGATTTCGCCCATACTCCCGCTGCCTTGGAAGCAACGCTACGCTCGGTCCGAGAGTTGACGGATCGCGATGTTGTGCTCGTCTTCGGCTGTGGCGGCGGCAAGGATGCAGGCAAGCGACCCATGATGGGTAAGATCGCTGGCGAGCTGGCGGCACTGGTTGTGGTCACTTCCGACAATCCTCGGACTGAAGATCCGCAGGCGATTATGCTCGAGGTCGAGAAGGGCCTGCGTGCCAGCGGCGCGACCGAGTACCGGATGGTGCCAGATCGACGCGAGGCCATTCGCCGCGCTGCTGCAGTGGGGGCCAATGGCAACTGGGTCGTATTGGTGGCGGGGCGAGGCCACGAGGAATTCCAGCTGGTCGGCCACCAGAGGATCCCGCTCAGTGACCGAGCCGAGCTCGTAGCAGCCCTAACGAAGACCTGGGGTGACGGCCAAGGCTCGGCAGCAAACACTGTGGAGGCTCGCCGTGGTTGAGCGCAACGCCAGCGTTGCTGCCGAGGCGATGGGCGGCGAGGTATTCGCTGGTGATCCAGCAACGTTGTGGAGTGGTGCGGCGATCGACACCCGTCGCATCGGTGGTGGCGAGATCTTCTTCGCCCTGCCCGGCGAACGCACGGACGGCCATGCCTTTCTATCTCAGGCGATCGCTGCCGGCGCCGCCGTCGTGGTCGTCCACCGCGACTCGACACTGGCCGATGCCGGCAGCGCCGCCTGGATCCGGGTTGACGATACTTATCGCGGATTACATGCGTTGACCCGTGCGGTGCGCGCCCAGGTGCCCGAGCGACTCGTGGCCATCACCGGTTCGGCCGGTAAGACCACCACCAAAGAGATCCTGGCGGCGATGCTCAGGCGCCGTTTCCGCACCGAGCGCAGCCCAGGCAACCTGAACAACCTCTACGGCTTTCCCCTGTCGCTGTTGAATATCCAAGACGGCTGCGAATGGATGGTCGCCGAGATGGGGATGTCGACCCCTGGTGAGCTTCGTCAGGTCAGCCAATTGGGCGCCCCGGATGCCGCGGTTTTTACCAACGTGCGTCCGGCCCATCTCGAGAACTTTCGTCATCTGCGGGATATCGCCGACGCTAAATCGGAATTGCTCGCCGGTCTCGCAGAGGGTGGCTTGGTGGTCGCTAATGCCGACGACCCCGAAGTAATGTACCTCGTCGAGAGGCACCGAGAGCGAGCGGCAGGTCATCAACAAGCTCCCGAGCAACGGGCCGAAGGAACGCCCAGCACACGTTATGTGACCTACGGTACCGCCTCGGCGGCCGATGTCACCGCGAACTCGGTGCAGGCGTTGTCCGGTGAACGGCCCGGTAGTCGTTTCGAGCTGACGGTTACAGACCCCGAGACCTCCAAAGCAGCTTCGGTCAACGTTGACCTGCCGCTTCATGGCACCTACAACGTCGAGAATTGTCTTGCCGCGGCCGCCTGCGCCTACACCTTGGGGGTTCCGCTGGTAGATATCGCCGCCGCCGTCAGGGATCTCCAGCCCGGTCGGATGCGTGGCGAAGTGCATCGTTTAGGCACGCTGACGGTGGTGGACGATTCCTACAATTCGAATCCAGACGCGGCGGGCAAGGCCCTGACCAGCGCCCGCCAGTTGGCCGGTCAGCGTTATGTGGCGATCCTTGGTGACATGCTCGAGCTTGGCCCCGAGACACCGGCGTTCCACCGCGAAGTTGGCGAGCGCGCCGCCGAACTTGGCTTTGGCTTGGTGGTTGGGGTTGGGGAGCACGCCCGCGAGTTGGTTTCGGCGGCGGAGCTGGGCGGAGCCGAGGTGCGATGGTTCGCCGCCGCGTCGTCGGCCGCTGAGTGGGTGCGTCAAGCAGCGCCGGGATGGTCCCAAGAAGACCTCGTCCTCGTCAAGGGATCTCGTGGCGTGGGTCTCGAAGTGGTCGTGGCTGCGTTGCTCGAGATGGGAGGAGCCAGTTGATGCTCTATCACCTCCTCTATCCCCTGCACGAGCTTTATGGCGTGTTCAACGTCTTCCGCTACATCACGTTCCGGACCGCAGCGGCAGTCTTCACCGCGCTCATGTTGTCGTTGATGTTGGGCCCCTGGTTCATCCGCACCTTGCGTCGGCTGTCGGTGGGTCAGAACATTCGCGAAGTCGGGCCGAATTCCCACATGGTGAAGGCCGGCACTCCAACGATGGGTGGCTTGTTGATTCTGTTGGCAGTACTCGCTTCAACGCTGCTATGGGCAAATCTCACCAACCCCTTTGTATGGATTGCCATAGGGGTCACCACAGCTTTCGGTCTGATCGGCTTTAGTGACGATTTCATCAAGGTCCGCAAGCGACGTAATCTCGGCCTGACATCGCGGGCCAAGTTTGCTCTGCAGACCCTGGTGGGACTCGCGACGGCGTATATCTTGATGTCGCTGCCGGACGAGCTTGGTTTTGCGCCTACCCTGACGTTTCCCTTTCTGAAAGATGTTGCTCCGGATCTCGGCTGGTTCTACCTGCCCTTTGTAGCCTTGGTTTTGGTCGGTTCCTCCAATGCGGTCAACCTGACCGACGGACTTGATGGCTTGGCGATCGGCTCGACGCTGATCGCGGCGGCGACCTACGCCATCTTTACCTACGTGGCTGGCCACAAGCTGGTTGCGGCCTACCTCCAGATCACCCCCATCCATGGGGTTGGCGAAGTCACGATCTTCTGTGGTGCCTTGGTTGGTGCGAGCCTCGGTTTCCTGTGGTTCAACAGCCATCCAGCCGAAGTATTCATGGGTGATGTCGGCTCCCTCGCTCTCGGTGGCGCAATCGGTATCGTAGCGATTCTGTGTAAACAGGAATTGGTGCTGATTCTCGTCGGCGGACTATTTGTGCTCGAGGCCGGCTCGGTGATCATCCAGGTGGCATCGTTCAAGCTGACCGGCAAGCGGGTGTTTCGTATGGCACCCCTCCATCATCACTTCGAGCTCCTGGGCTGGTCGGAGCCCAAGATCATCGTGCGGTTCTGGATTCTGGCGGTGTTGTGCGCACTGCTCAGTCTCTCGACCCTCAAGCTGCGGTGAACGGGAGGTGATGAGAAGCATGGTGATGAATAGTCCTTGGAGCGATCACCCCTGGCGCCGCGTTGGGGTCTACGGTCTCGGCATTTCGGGGCGTGCCGCGGTGCAGCTTTTACGCCGCCAAAACGTCGAGGTTGTGGCCTACGATGATCGGGCGGCGAAGGAGATTGACCTGTCCGATCTGGCGCAAGATGCCGGGGTCGAGTTCCGTCTGGGCAGTGAGTTCGGCAACCTGGAGAAGGGTGATCTCGAAGCACTCGATGGTTTTGTCATCAGCCCGGGTGTTTCGCCGGATCGACCTCTCTTCGAGGCGGCGCGTCGCCGCGGCGTGCCGATCATCGCCGAGGTTGAGCTCGCCTTCGCTCTGCTCGATGGCGAAGTCATCGGCATCACCGGATCGAATGGCAAAAGCACCACGACCGCACTTGCCGGGGCGATGCTGGAAGCGGCTGGTCGTCAGGTCGAGGTCTGCGGCAACATTGGCGACGCGTTGTCATCGCGGGTGGGGCCGAGTGGGAAGGATCGTCTATTCGTGGTCGAACTCTCCAGTTTTCAGCTCGAGGCTGTCGATCGTTTTCGTCCTGAGAGCGCTGCTCTGCTCAACATCTCCCCGGATCACCTCGACCGTCATTTTGACCTCGAGAGCTATCTCGGGGTCAAGGCGGCCATCTTCGCACGTCAGCAGGCGAGTGATCTGGCGGTGTTGAATGCCGACGACCCGCGGGTCGCGCCGCTCGAAGTGGCTGCCCATCGCCGTTTCTTTTCTTCCCAGCAGACGGTCGAGGACGGTTGTTACGTGAGTGGCGACCAAGTCCTCGAGGCGTCGCCTGGTAGAGAGCCCCAGGAACTCTTTCGACGCTCGGACGTGCCATTGCCGGGCCCCCACAACCTAGAGAATGCGATGGCAGCTGCACTTCTGGCCCGTGCACACGGGGCCGAACCAAGCCATGTTGCTAGCGGTATGCGGGGGTTCCGCGGCTTGCCGCATCGCCTGGAACGGGTTGCGGTGCGGCATGGGGTCATCTGGTACGACGATTCCAAGGGCACCAACATCGCGGCGACAGCTCGTTCGTTGGAGGGTTTTGATGACCATTCGGTCCACATTGTCCTCGGTGGTCGGTTCAAGGGTGGCGATCTAACTCAGCTACGATCGTTGTTGGAATGCAAGGCACGTTGCGCCTACCTCATTGGTGAAGCGGCGCCGCGTTTTGCCGAGGCTCTTGCTCCACAGGTGCCGATCGAAAGGGTCGATACCCTGCAGAATGCAGTTGAGCGTGCCGCCGCCGACGCACGGCCTGGTGAGATCGTGCTGCTTTCACCGGCTTGTTCGCGCTTTGACCAATTCGACAACTTTGCGCAGCGTGGTCGCGTCTTTCAACGCCTGGTGAAGGCTCTGAACGGAGGCGATCATGGCGCGTAAGTTGGTCTTTGACCGCGGCCTGTTCGCAACCGTGCTGATGTTGACCGGCCTCGGTCTGGTGATGGTGTATTCCGCCAGCGCCGTGCTCGCCCGTGGTAGCGGCATGTCGTTCAACCCATTGTTCGTCAAGCAGAGCCTGGCAGCGCTGGTCGGTATCGTTGCGATGCTGGTGACCATGCACGTCGATTACCGTTGGTTGCGGCGCCCGGGAGTCATCTACAGCATGCAGGTCGGAGTCTTGCTGCTGTTGATCGCGGTGCTCTTCACACCCTATGTATTCAACAACGCACGGCGTTGGTTCTTCATTGGCGGTGTGTCGGTGCAGCCGTCCGAACTCGCCAAGCTGGCGTTGATTCCGTTCATCGCTTACCAGATCGATCGCAAGTCTGATCGCTTGAACAGTTACGCCTTCCTGATACCGTGCGCCGCTTTGACCGGTCTGATGGTTGCACTGATTTTTATGGGTCGCGATCTCGGAACGATTGTCCTGCTTTGTGTGCCGCCGCTGATCATGATTTTCTTGGCTGGCCTCAAGACCCGTTACATGGTCTCGGGTGGGTTGTTCCTATTGCCGGTCGTAGTTCTGGCGGTGGCCTTGGAGCCCTATCGCTGGCGTCGGTTGACCGCCTTCATGAATCCTGAAGCTGATCCTCTGGGAACAGGATTTCAAGCCTTGCAGTCGTTGATTGCAATCGGTTCGGGCGGCATCTTTGGGCTCGGCCCGGGTAACAGTGTCCAAAAGCTCTACTTTCTGCCATCACCTCACGCCGATTTCATCTTCTCGATCGTGGCGGAAGAGCTGGGTTTCCTGGGCGCTTTGTTCATGGTGGCGTTGTTCGGTGTCTTTCTGTGGCGTGGGGTGCTCGCCGGTCAGGGCGCGCCTGATCTTTTTGGTCGTTATCTCGCCTGGGGCTTCACCTGCCTGATCGTAGTGCAGGCCCTGATCCACATGAGTGTTGCCTTGGCGTTGTTGCCAACCACCGGCGTGCCGTTGCCGCTCATCTCTCACGGTGGCTCGTCGCTGGTGACAACGCTCATCGCGTGTGGGTTGATCCTGAACGTGTCGCAGCATGGGTAACTCGATGAATACCGTCACACCACAGACCAGCAGGGTGACCACCGGCGTGAAGCAGCCAGGTGCTGCTGTGTCTGATGGTGCTGTGGTCGATGCTGTAGAGACCCGGCCGTTGGCACTGATCAGCGGTGGTGGTTCCGGTGGGCATGTATTCCCCGGGCTGGCGATCGCCGAAGAGCTCCAGCGTCGCGGGTGGCTGGTGAATTGGGCCGGTTCTCGCCACGGTATCGAAGCGCGCTTGGTTGGCGCTCAAAAGATCCCATTCCATCATCTGCCAGCACGACCGTTGGTTGGTCAGGGCTGGGTCGGCAAGGTGCGGTCGGCGGCAACGCTGGCACGGGCAGCATGGAGCGCCCGTTCGTTGGTGCGTCGTTCGAGCGCCCGGGTGGTGGTCGGCACTGGCGGATATGTTTCAGCGCCAGCGGTTGTCGGTGCTCGGCTCGCCGCCCGCCCGGCCTTTTTGCTAGAGCCCAACGCTGATGCCGGGTTCGCTAATCGTTGCCTGTCACGGCTGGCGGCGGAAGCTGCGGTGGCTTTCGACGAAACCCGTTCCCAGTTGGCCTGCCCTTCTCACACCACGGGTATTCCGGTACGCGGGGACTTCTTCGCAGCTGACGCCGCCCTGCCAACGGCACCGCCGTTGCGACTGCTGATCCTCGGTGGCAGCCAAGGAGCACGCCAGATCAACGAGTTGATGCCTCGTGCCTTGGCCATCTTGGGTGATCGCCTTGGGTTGATCGAGGTCTGTCATCAGACCGGTAATCCACACCTCGAATCGACTCGTGAGGCCTATCGGGCCGCTGGATTGCGGATACTGCCGGGTTCCGCTGCATCGAAAGTAGCGTCCGACGTACATGGCGAGCTGGCGACCGATAGCCAGGTCCAGATCCGTTGCGAGGTCGTACCGTTTCTGGATGACATGGTCACCGCCATGGCCCGCAGCCATCTGATCGTGTCCCGCGCTGGAGCCATCACCTTGGCTGAAATTTGCGCTACGGGTCGTCCGAGTCTGCTCGTTCCCTTGGCGCTGGCAGGGGGCCACCAGAAGGCCAATGCTGAGCGTTTGGCAGCAGCAGGCGCTGCTCACGTGCTACCGCCAGAGGCAGAGGCCGAAGATTTGGCCGAGATCTTGGCTGACCTGATGCAGGAGCCCGCCACCCTGCCGGTACTCTCGGAGATGGCACACGCGGCGCGTGGTCTGGGACATCGCCACGCCGCGGCGTCGATCGCGGATCGTTTAGAGCGACTTACCCACGCCGGAAGGCGCGTGCGATCGGCCGGTGAATCTGAACCTCAGCATGAGGAGGCGAGCTGATGTTCAAGATGTTCGCTGGCCTCTCCCACGCCCACTTTGTTGGTATCGGCGGTGCCGGGATGAGCGGGATCGCCGAAGTGCTGCTGGACTACGATCTCGAGGTCAGCGGCTGCGATCAGGCCCGGAATGCCACAACTCGGAGGTTGGAACGGCTCGGTGTGCGCGTCTTCCAGGGCCACTCACCGGATCATCTCGAGGGTGTCGACCTGGTGGTGAAATCGTCAGCCATCTCTGAGCAGAGTGAAGAGATTGTCGCTGCTCGCGACCGGGGAATCACCGTCGTACGTCGCGCCGAGATGCTCGGCGAGTTGATGCGGTTGAAGTACGGTATCGCGATTGCCGGCACCCATGGAAAAACTACCACCACGTCGCTTATCGGCACCATGTTGACCGAATGTAAGCTCGACCCGACGGTGATTGTCGGTGGCCGGATGCGGGTCTCCGGTACTGGTGCCAGGGTCGGCAAGAGTGATTATCTGGTGGCCGAGGCTGACGAGTTCGATCGCAGCTTTCTGCGCCTGATGCCGATCCTTGCGATCGTTACCAACATCGACCTCGATCATCTCGATACCTATGCCGATCTCGACGCCATTCGCGAGGCCTTCCTCGACTTCGCTGGGCGAGTACCATTTTTCGGCCAGATTATTCTGTGTCTGGACGATCCAAACATTCAGCGAATTTTGCCGCAGCTGGCCAGTGAACATCGAGTTGTCACCTATGGCTTGTCGCCACAGGCCAACTTTCATGCGCATGACTTGGAAGCAACGCCGAATGGCTGCCGCTTCGCTGTCACCAGTACTGGCGAAGGCCTGCTGGGTAGTCTAGAAGCCCCTATGCCAGGGCGCCACAATGTGTGCAATACCCTGGCGGCGGTGGCGGTCGGCCGAGCCCTGGGCTTGGAGTTTTCCCGCATTGCCCAAGCCCTCGAATCCTTTGGTGGTGTCCATCGGCGCTTTGAGCGGCTCGGGGAGTGGCAAGGTGCCGCGGTCATCGACGACTACGCTCATCACCCCACCGAGGTTGCGGCGACCCTCGAGGCGGCGCGCCAGTCTTTTCCCAAGGGCCGTGTGCTGGCGATTTTCCAGCCCCATCTGTTCTCCCGGACGCGTGATTTATGCGACGACTTCGCACGTTCGCTGATGGCTGCTGACAGCGTGATTGTCAGCAGCATCTACGCGTCTCGTGAAGCACCGATCGCAGGGATCAGCGGCGAAGATGTCGTGGCGTCTGCACGCCGTAGCGGTCATCGCTCGATCGATTACTGTGACAACTGGGACGATGTTCCGAAGCGCCTCGCCCAGGCCTCGGGTGGCGATCGTTTCGGAGAGGGCGACGTGATCCTGACCCTCGGAGCCGGTGATATTTACCGTTTGGCGCGGCAGCTTGCTGAAGAGGGCGGGTCATGAAGACGTTACCCATGGATCAACAACGCAAGGTCCCGGTAGCGGCCAACGATGGGTCGAGACCAGCGCTCCTGCGCCGTGGCGATACGGCCGAACCGGTGACGGCTTTCAGGCGTCGCAGCGGTGAGGTCAAGCGTCGTCGCCGAAGCCCTCTCAAGAAGTTCCTGCGCCCTTTCCTCCTGGCGATCCTGATCGTCGGTCTTCCCGCTAGTGTGATCAGTTGGCCGATGATTTCGCCACGCTTCGCCTTTCAGGGTCTGACCATAGAAACGGGTGATCGGGTTTCTGAAGAGTGGATACGTCAAACGTTACAACCCCTGGTCGGAACCAATCTCCTGCTGCTTTCACTGCCTCGCACCGAGCGTTTGTTGCGTCAACATCCTTGGGTCGAGGGCTGTGCCTTGCGTAAAGATCTTCCTTCCAGATTGGTGGTGCGAATCATCGAGAAAAAGGCGGTGGCACTGCTCTCTCATGACAAAGGACTCTACTACCTGGCTGCCGACGGGGCACCGATTGCGCCCTTTGATCCGTTGGCCGGAAAGAGTGACTTGATGCTGATCAGCGGCCCGAAGTCCGCGGTTACGGAAACTCCTGCCCCTTTACAGATGGCGTCGCGATCCAGCTTTCGGTCGGCGATCCAGTTGGCCGACGAAATTGCCGAGCTCGACCCGCCATGGCGGGTCGGGTTGTCTGAGATTGTCGTGTTAGGGGAAGAAGATTTTCAGATCTACACCACAAGCTTGCCCTTCTCCCTGTTGGTCAGGGTCGGCACGTTGAAAAATAAAGTCCGCCGCCTAGAGGAGCTGTTGCCGCAGATCGTGGATCACTACGATCACGCTGGTGCCATCGACCTCCGTTTTGCGCGGCGAATCATTGTGCAACCGTCCGTCGATACCGGGTCGATCACCACCGATCGCAACCGTCGACGGCATATTTAAAGGCGATACCGGATCATGTCCAACGCGGATGACTACCTCGTAGGAATCGACATCGGCTCCTCCAAGGTGGGTGTGCTGATTGGCCACCAAGACGGCTCGGGGAATCTCGAGGTGGTCGGCAAGGGACTAGCTCCCAATCGTGGCACCCGCCGGGGAAATATTGTCAATGTCGAGCAGACCGTCGAGGCTCTCAAACAAGCCAGCGAAGAAGCCGAAGTGATGGCGGGGGTCGAGATCTCGCGTGCTTATGTCGGTGTGGCCGGTTCCGATATCCGGAGTGTCAACTCCCGCGGTATGGTCTCGGTTGCCCGTCGCGATCGTGAGATCAGCCGTCAGGACATCCACCGGGTGTTGGAAGCAGCGCAGTCCGCGGCTTTACCATCGGACCGCGAAGTGCTACACACCATTCCTCAAGAGTTTTTTGTCGACGAGCAAGGCGGCATCAACGATCCTTTGGGAATGCTCGGCAGCCGGCTCGAGGTCTCGGTCCACTTGACCACCGGCAACATTACCCGTACCAAGACGCTTCAGACCTGTGTCAACCGGGCCGGCATCGAGGTCATCGAGACGGTGTTCGAGCCGCTGGCGACTGCCGATGGAGTGTTGAGCGAGGACGAGCGTGAACTCGGTGTGCTGTTGATCGATGTTGGTTGTGGCAGCACTGAGTTTGCACTGTTCTCAGAAGGTGAGGTCAAACACTCGGCGGTTTTGCCTATCGGTGCCAGCCACTTCACCAACGATCTGGCGATGGTGCTGCGCACGCCGTTCTCCGAGGCCGAACGCATCAAGCAGAAGTACGGCTGTTGCCTCGAATCGATGGTTGATGATGGCGACGGCGTGACCGTGCCGGCAGTTGCGGGTGGTGCCCAGCGGGTGGTTCCAAAACGTGAACTCTGTGAGATTCTCGAGCCAAGGGCCGAGGAAATCCTAAGCCTGATTCGCAGCGATCTGTCCACCAATGGTTGGGACGAAGGGCTTCGCGGCGGAGTGGTCCTTACCGGCGGCGGCGTCCAACTCGACGGTCTGCTCGAGCTGGCGGCTCAAATTTTCTCGTCGACGGTGCGTTATGGCCTTCCTCAGCGCCTCGGCGGCCTGGTCGACGTCATCAACAGTCCGACCTGGTGTACCGCTTCGGGGCTCTTGCTCTACGGCTACGAGAGCGAGCGTAACCAGAGCAAAAACCGACGACGAACATTCACTATGCGCAAGTTGATCGGAACCCTACGGGGTGTCTTCTCCGACTTGCTATAAGTCACGGCTAGACGACAGAAGGGGACAACGATGATCCTGTTTGACGAAACTCCTAAGAAGGACGGCGGTTTGCCGATCACCTTGGAGACCCTTGACCAGGCCCCGGCAAAGATCAAAGTGATCGGCATCGGGGGCGGCGGCGGCAACGCCGTCAACCGAATGATTTCAGCCCAGTTACGAGGCATTGAGTTCATCAGTGCCAACACCGACCTGCAGGCCTTGCGGCGGTCGTCGGCTCCTACCAAGCTGCAACTTGGCGAAAGCTTGACCCGCGGCCTGGGGGCTGGCGGTGATCCCGAGGTGGGTCGCGAGTCGGCCCTCGAAGACACCGAACGGATTCTTGAGATCTTGGACGGTGCCGACATGATTTTTCTCACCGCGGGTCTCGGTGGCGGTACCGGTACCGGTGCGGCGCCGATCCTGGCATCGTTGGCGGCGGAGATCGGTGCCCTCACCGTAGCTGTGGTCACCAAGCCGTTCGGCTTCGAAGGTCGCCGCCGTTCGATCATGGCGGACCGTGGCGTCGAAGAGCTCCGCAACTCGGTCGATACCCTGATCACGATCCCCAATGAACGTCTGCTGAGCTTCGTCGATCGTGGCACGCCGCTCACGGAGGCGTTTCTGATCGCCGACGACGTACTTCGTCAAGCGGTCCAAGGCATCAGCGATTTGATCACGGTGCCGGGCGAGATCAATGTCGACTTCGCCGACGTCAAGACGATCATGACGGGTATGGGGATGGCATTGATGGGTACCGGCATCGCCAAGGGCGAAAATCGGGCGATCGAGGCGGCGCAGCGAGCGATCTCGTCGCCGTTGCTGGAGGAGACCTCCATCGAAGGCGCCAAAGGGGTATTGCTCAACATCTCGGGCAGTCATGACCTCACCCTGCACGAGGTAGCGGAGTCTGCTCGCATCATCTCCGAAGCGGTTGATCCGGAAGCCAACATCATCTCTGGCATGGTGATCGAGGAAGCTCTCGAAGACGAGATGAAGGTCACGGTCATTGCTACCGGTTTTGACCGCGCTGCCGATCGTCGTGTAGAAGCCCCCGCCGCCGTCCGTAGCGCGGTCGAAGCATGGCGCCCGTCATCCGGCCGTTCCGAGGCGATCCGGGTCTCGTCGCGTTCCGCCCCGTCCTCGCAACACGCGACACCTGCGCCCGTTCAGCAAGAGACCGAGTCGGTGCCCGAGCCTGAGGTTCGGGAGCCGAGGAGTCGTGAGCCCCTCGTCCGGGAGTCGGTGGCTCATGAACCCATGGTTCGGGAGCAGGTGGTCCGGGAGTCGACGTACGAAGCAGCTCCCCGCGAGCCGATGGTTCGAGAGTCGCTCTTCCAAGAGCCGCCGGTCAGAGAACTCGAGCTCGATGTCGAGCCGCCGCCAGAAGAACCTGAGATTCCTTTTTACCGCAAAGTCTTGGCTCAGCGCCATGCCGACGATCCAGGGGGGTATGGGCCCAACTGGTCGAATGTCGACGACTACGACATTCCGACGGTGTTGCGTAAGCAGATGGACTGAGCGTAACGGATCGTACTGCTGCCCTCTTCCTCGGTTTGTCCCCCTGAGGAAGAGGGCCTGCTTGCACAAAGCTTACGGCTGAGATCGGGTTGATCGCAAAGGGATGTCGGTGGCCTTAGGCTTCGGGCTTAACCTGGTCAGTCGACGTCCCCAACACGTTTGGCGAAGATGTCGATCTGCTTGTGCAACGTCAAGCCTTCGACTTTGCCGTCAGCTGCAACCTTGAATGTCACCTGGCCGCGGTCTGGAGCGATACGAAACAACACTTCAGACTCCGGAAACAGGAAGGCGCTCGGTTGATTCGGATTCTCGACGCGAAGGCCGTCTTTGTGGCGCGACACGCGCACTTGGACCTCGTGGGCGATCGTTGGAACGTAGATGCCGGCGTACCTGTCCAAGAGGTCTTCTGCAAGGACAATGCGGGTTCCGTATTCTTGGCGCTGGGGTGCCTGTTGCAACTCGGTGATGGCGGGACTGTTAGTGAACACCTTGGCCAGTTTAAGAGTCCTAGGTTTCTTGGCGAGTTCTTCGTTCAGGTCGAAGCTGACGACTTCGTCGAAGTTTGCCAGATTGAATACAAAGACCCTTTTTGCCACGAGGTCGTAGACCGTCGAATACGACGTGAAAGCGCCCGGACCATGCTGGTGAATCGACTCGAGGGCGGCGGCGACGGTATCCAACGACACCGCTACACGCGACGAGGCTAGAACTTGTTCAGCCCGGGTAAAACGTTGGCAGCGGTAACCCGAAGGCTGCAACCGAGTGTTGGTCACAATCTGATGATTTCCGTCGATGCGTTCGACGGACAGTCCCGATTCAGGTAGCCAGGCAACAACGGCAGAATTGCCCGTGGCATCAGCAAACATGAACTGAGATCGTGCAAGGTGTTTGCAGTTGTGCGTTTCGAAGACAGCAATTGCTTCCTCTACGGTTGCGCACTCGTTCATGATTTTTTCAAGGAGGTTCTTGGTGCTCGGCTTGGACGGATCGGACTTCCAGTCCACATCGGGTACTACTGCGGCGTCGAAGCTCAAGCCCTTCTCGTTCATACTTCCTTGAGCGAAGTCGTCTCGGAAACCCACGTTGACGCGGCCGAATCGGCCTCTCTTGCCAGGGACGAACCAAATTACCCCGGGTTCGACCCAGTCTTCGTTGTTGCCCATCAGAACTGTCGCGTCATCGTGAAGCGTTAGGATTGCACAGGCTTCAACGACGGGCCCTATGGTCAGGGCCAGGCCTAGTGAGAGCAGTATCCAGGCTGTTTTTGGTCCAGAAGTTGTCGTGCTGCTGGTCCAGTTCACGCTGCGCATTGCCCGCCTTCTCTTCGTGTCCGCCCCGCTTTATTGCGATCTAGTCAGGCGTCCGACTCGAGCTGGAAGTCGGAGCCAGCACGGTGACGATTATAGAGGGGGCGCACGGGCGATCCGTCGAGCCGACGGCGCTGATCGGTCTCAGAGCTTTGTGGATCTACTTAGCGGACTTCGAAAGCGAGCCGTTCGATTGCTGCGACAGCAGCTTCTCTGCTGCCCAATTCGCGAGAACCTCTCTGGCAACCTCGTTCGTTCGAAGCAACTTGTGTTTTGTTTGGCTGTTCGAAAGATTGACTGCTCGAGTCTCGTTTTCCAGCGCCGTCAAGATGAAGTCATCACACAGGAAGGTCAGTCTTCTGTTGGGTGACATAAGGCTCTACCTCCAAGTCTTCGGTAAGAAGCGCCCGCCAGGCTGCTCGGTTTTCCTGAGAACTCTCCTGAGCCAGAGCCAGGCGTAACTCAATGGTTCGAATGATCTTGCTCTCCAACAACGAAGCGACCGCCATTAGATCGCGCTGCGGTGCTTTGGCCCGGAGAAGCCAGTAGTAAGCCTCTCCGGCATCAGGCGGAACGCCTTTGCCGAGCAGATAAAGTCCCGCCATGAGCATCTGAGCCCCTGCATCGTCAGCTTCGCATGCGCGTTCTAGCTCGCGGGAAGTTCTGAACGTCCCCATCACTGGTCCTCCACGTCCGAATCGGTGCGAAACGTCGATTGCGCGCGGTCAGCCTGCTATTGGATTGCGCCAGGTTGGGTCCGTCGCACAACAAACGAGCTTCGAATTCGAGCTGAGCTGCAACTATGTCACCTCAATGTGACGTTCGGCATGACAGTCTCAAGACGCTCAGACGCAACACGCAGGTCCCGCCACAGGACGTGCGTTGTTGCTCCAAAGGCACTCGAACAGAGGTGCTGGCAGGAACCGAGAGGGTTCGCTAAACGGCGGCGAGCTGTTCTTCGAGCTGCTGTCGGTGGTAGAGATCAGCGTAAATGCCACCGTGGGCGATGAGCTGTTCATGGGTGCCTCGTTCAGCGACGCGCCCGCCGTCCAAGACCAGGGTCCAGTCCGCTAGTTGGGCGGCGGAGATACGGTGGGACACCAGCATTACGGTGCGGCCGGGAAAGACGGTCCGCAGGTTGGTGAGGATGCGCTCTTCGGTCTCTGTATCGACGGCGGACAGGCAGTCGTCGAGCAGCATAATGCGGGGCTCGCGGATCAAGGCTCGTGACAAGGCCATGCGCTGCTTCTGGCCACCGGAGAGGGTGATGCCACGTTCTCCCACCATGGTGTCGAGGCCGTTTGGGAAGGATGCCAGATCGGTGTCCAATCCGGCCAAGGAGACCGCCCGCAGTACCTGGTCCTCTGAGGCATCGGGATGGCCGAAGGAGATGTTTTCGCGGATGGTGGCAGAGAACAGGAGAGTTTCCTGTGGCACCATGGCGATAGCGCCTCGCAGGGTTTGGAGCGGAAGATTCCGAACCTCTTGACCATCGATCGCAAGTTGGCCCTCCGGCGGATCGATAAGTCGAGGAATCAATGATAGCAGGGTGCTCTTGCCAGACCCGGTGCGACCGACGATGGCCACGGTTTGGCCTTTCTCGATCTCAAAGTCGATCGCTTGCAGGACCGGTACCTCGGTCTCAGGGTAGGTGAAGTCGAGCGCTTTGAACCTGATACCACCATGCACTGTGGCGTCGTGTATTAAGGGCTCCTGGTCACGGATAGCGGGTTCTTCTTCGAGCACCTCACGAATTCGTAAGAGTGAGGCCGAACCACGTTCCATCAAGTTGATCACCCAGCCGATGGCGACCATCGGCCAAGTGAGCAAGCCGAGGAAGAGGTTGAACGATACGAATTCGCCAACCGTGATCTCACCGGCAATCAAGATCCGACCGCCGTACCAAAGGACTGCCGCGAGGCTGAAGCCGACCAGGCTCAGAAGAAAGGGATTGAACGCAGAAGACCACAAAATCAAGTGGCGATTGCGGTCAACGTATTCGCGGTTGAGAGTTTCAAAAGCTCGTTCTTCAGCACTCTCCTGGACATAAGCGCGCACCACCCGAGCGCCCGCCAAGTTCTCCTGAACCTTCGAGGAAACCAAGGAGAAGGTGGCCTGTACCTGATCGAACAACACGTGAATCCGGCGCCCAAAGATCCGCGTCACCACCGCAATCAGAGGCAGGACGAGAATCGAGACCAGGGTCATCCCGAGGTGAATGTTGGCCATGAAGATCAGAGAGCCTATGCCGGTAAAAATCGTATTGCTGCCATACATGATTGCCGGTCCACAGAGCATGCGGACAGCTTGCAGATCATTGGTGGAGCGAGCCATCAAGTCGCCGGTATAACTCTTCTGAAAGAAGCCCTGGTGTAAGCGTCCGAGATGGCCAAAGATCTCGTTGAGTAGATCGAACTCGATCTTTCGACTCATTGCTACCAGGATGCGGCGTTGCAGAAACTGAAACACACCCCGCAAAGCGCTGATGCCGAACAGCAACAGGCCATACATCAACAGCGTCTGGCGGCTGATATCCCCACGCAAGGCATCAATCGCTTGGCCGATCACCAACGGCGAGAACAGGCCGATAATTGCGGTGATCAAGATGCACAACAGACCGGCGGACAGACTCCTGCGGTAACGACTGAAGTAGGGCAGGAGGGGTTTGAGCTTGTGCATAGTCTTTTCGGCGGCGGGGCGGGTGGCAGCGCCGCGAGACGAAGGGCGGTGAGGATATCACCGGCGCTCGGTCGACAGCAGATAGCTCGAGATCCGAAAAGATCCGGGCAAAAAAAGAGGGCGGGGACCCTCACGATCCCGCACCCTGGAGTGCGACGTCTAGATTCTTGTCGCGTGTGCCCTGCGACCAACCCGTTTGGGAGGCTTAGGTTGGGTCTTCATCTAATGCATGCGCAGGATTCTGCTGGGATGCATCATCGATTTGAACTTTTTTTCGCGACCAGTGCCGAGCACTGCTAAATGCGGCACCGCCGGACGCGCACGAATGGAGCGCTATCTCCTCCAATACCCCGCCACGAACACGGTCCGACCGCGCCGGACTTCGACGCGGGGCGCGACCCAAACCGCGCCGCGACGAGGCGGTTTGGACCAACGTCCGTCGACCCACACGTAACGGCTGTTGGCGGGTCGCCACACATAGTGGCCGGCAACCCAGACGTGCCCTTGGCTCGGTCGGGCGATCACAACTTCTCGGCGTGGCGCCGGAGGTGCTTTGTGAACGTGGTGGGTGACGACGGTGTGGTGATGTGGATGGGCTGCGCATCCCGTTGCGGGGACACCGATCATCAGCATGAACAAAAACAACCCTGGGAGCTTCGTGATGTGGATTCTTGGCATGGTCCTCTCCTAGATGTTGGAGCTTCTGCTTTCCCTCTCATGCCTTGAAACCACCGAAGCAGCAAAAACTTGCGAATCTTTTAGGGTTTCTTGTCAGGGTTATCGGCTGGATTCCGAGATGTAAGGGTGACGCACCATTGAGCGGTTCAATCATGGATCGCACAACATCCAAGAACTCAGGAGAAATCAATGAATAACATCGTGAAGATGCTAATGGCCCTCTCTTTGATCATCACCAGCAATGCCTATGCCTTCGGTTTTTCGCCAGTAGTGGAGAAAGACGAAGCGATCCTAGTGATTGGTGCTTCGCTGGAAGACGGCGGCTCACCTTGTGAGCTCAACGCCGACGGGACGGGTTTCGAGAGCAATCCACTATTCTGTGGTGGGTTGAATTTTGGTGTGTATCAAAGCCTGGCAACGGCACTCCAGAATCGCCTGTTGGTGCAAGGCCAGGTGATCAACGAAGCGATCGGTGGCGCAACCACTTTTCCTCGCGGCGGCTATCCCACGCGTCTCCCAGATGGCACCGTGCCTGGCGAGGCGTTCCGCACTCCGGTCGGTTGGGAGCAGTACGGCTTTAATCAACAGTATGTGCGAGCCTTCACCCAAGTCTTCAATCCCCTGGTCACTCCGCCGGAGGTCAACGCTCGCTACATCGTGATCGGTATTCCAAACGACTGCCTACATGCCAACGCTTTCGATGTTGCACCGGCCAACACCGACCCTGACGAGTGCTCCGAGATCAGTCCCGGCACCGGCAAGACCGGCCTCGAGGAGATGGTCGACCGACTAATCGCCCTGGGCCAGGCCGCAATCGATTCCGGCATCACGCCGATCTACACTGGCTACCCGCCCTACGTCACCGGCGCCAGCACCGATGGCATCAATCTCGCTGTTTCGCAGGCTCTTTTCGGGTTCTCTTGGGTGATCTCAGAAGGTGAGTACAACACGATGTTGGCTGACTACCAGACTCGGATTCCGGCCACCCTCGGTGCTGGCAACGTCATCATGGCGAATGTCTGGAGCCAGTACGAGAACTTCGGAGATGGTCTTCATCCCGATTACAACACCAGTCGCAAAGCAGCAATCAAGATCGTGCTGCAGATCAAGCAATTCGAGAACTAGTCGCCATCACAGGACGTATCTAGAGCTCGGTCGGCTCTGTGGGCTGCGCCGCCGCTCCGGGAACTCGCCGGATCCCTTGCAGCCGGCCCAAGCTCTTTCAGTGCCACCGGATACGAGATGCGAGCAGGTTCGCAGCTCAAACACGCTCGCTGCTTGCTCGCTCCACAAGGCCTCCCTTCCTGAACCGAAAACGGCAAAACTGGCTGAGATCTAGTCAAGAGTCGGGTGTAATCCGCTGCAGTCGGCTGACGGCCACTTGTCGACCGTCTCGGCGGGCCTCAACCCAAACGTAGATCGCTCCATCGTAGAGGTGAGCCATGGATTCGATCACCGGCTCGGGCAGCGGGACAGGGGTCCAGCCGTCCGGGCCGGCCGGTTCGCGAATGGGATAGGTACTGGCGCTGCCACGGGTGAGCAGCACCAGCCGGTGGCCATCTTCGGTGGCTTGGAATTGCAGGCCGCCGCGCCCGTCTTGCTGGAGAGTGATACGCGTCGGGCCGGTCGCCGCTGGGGGAGTGACCAGCTCGAGTTTTTTGGACTCGGGGTGCCAGCGCCAAGTGGCTGCCAAGTCTGGACGCTCCAGAACCGGCAGTAGGTCGTCATCGTCAACCCGGGGCACGAGCGGGTAAACGATGGGTCCTTGGACAACAAACGGTGGCGCCAAGGCGTCACTCAGCCCCCAAGAGTACACCTGGGCAATCGGCACCTGGGTTGGGCCGCGGAGGAAATCGGCCGCGCCAGCGACGAACACCGGGCGACCAGCCGGCAATTCGGCGAGTTGACTCTGGAGCGCACGGGTGGTGCGTCCTGCCTCAACATAAATTCCGACATAGTGTCGGAGCTGCGAGCTGTAGACGAGGGCCACGATCGTCAGGAGGACTGCCGGCACCGCTTTGGCAACGGTGGCTTGCCATGGTGGTGGTTCAGCTCGACGCGAGCCGAACAGGCCAGTTACCAGGGAGCCTACGAGGCGTCCGCTGGCGACAGCGACCAGACCCAGACCGATCGAGGTGAGGTACCAATAGCGGCCATTGCCCGGCACAACAAGAGCGAAGGCGAAGGGTGCCTGTGAGGCCAGAATCCACAGCCAACCGAGAATCCACAGGCGCCGGTCAACGTTGGTTTTCCTTAGCGTGCGACTGCGCCATACAGCCCAGATGCTGCCGCCCGTCAGAGCCAAGCCGACTCCCCATAACATGGTCGTCGAGATCTCGTGACCGTACTCTGGATAGATCAGGCGGGCGATTCCACTGAGGACGCTGTGGGCGAGCTTGACGAGCTCTTCGCTCAACAGGCGTTCCCGAAAACCTTCGTAGCCCGCGACCATCTGGCCGAGAGCGGTTCGTCGGACGACAAAGTAGAGTACAAACAAGGCAAAGAAGGGGGTGGTGGGTAGCAGCCGCCGAACCAGCTCGCGCCAGCGTGTGGGCACCTCGCGATCCCAGGCCGCAAGCAGTTCGCGGGCAGCCAGCAGGCCTGGCAAGATCACGGTCTGTTCGTACGAGCCCAAAGCCAGCACGAAGCACCCCACGGCCGCCCACAAAACACGACGGTGTCTGGCTGCTCGATACTGCTCGTAGAGGACCATAGTTGCGAGCAAAAAGAGTGCGCTGTACATCGTCGCGAAGCCCGCGACGAACAGCACTGCATTCGGATGCAGCGGGTAGAGTGCGAAGATTGTGCTGACCCCGAGAGCGGCTGTGGTCTGGGGTCCGATCCCCGGTGTTTCCTCGGTGGCCGAACAGTCCGAGCTCCAAACACTAGCCAAGCGGTACACCAAGCCGACGTTCAGTAGATGGATCAGCAGATGGCAGACTAGATAACCGCTGGGGTTGACGCCCCACACCAGGGTCTCGAGGTGTAGCAAGAAGCTGGCGACCGGTCGATAAAACTTGACGAAGGAGATTTCTAACAGCGGGCCGGTGAGGTGGGCCCACGTGGTATCCCACAGCGAGCTCGCCGCCAGTCGTCGTAGGACAAAAAAATCCTCGCTGACGAAGTAGCGTGAGAGGGCCGGGCCGTAGCTCAGAAAGCAGAGCAGCGCCAGGATCATGGCGTGGAACGCGGGGTGTTCGAGGGTCCGTCGCATGGTCGAGGCGAGAGGTTATCCGAGTTCCAGTGTTCGGAGCGTGGCTGGCTTGGCGGACGGCTGGCGTCATCGCTACAATCGAACGATGGCAAGTTACACTTTACGCGTTCGTGAACGCTTCGAAGCGGCGCATCATTTGCGTTCGTACCAAGGTTCCCCGGAGCCGGTCCACGGCCACAGCTGGCAGGTCGAGGTCACGCTGCACACTGAAGAGCTCGACGAAGAAGGCATGGGTTTTGACTTCGTGGCGGTAAAGGCGGTGCTCGTCGATCTTGCCGCCCGCTTCCACCACGGTGATATCAACGCCACCCCACCCTTCGATCGCATCTCGCCGACCACTGAGCACTTGGCGCGCTGGTTCTATCAGGAGATGCAGATGCGTCTTCCCGAGTCTGGCATCTCCGAAGTCACAGTTTGGGAAGGTCCCGATTGCTCGGCGACCTACCGTGACTAACCGAGACTGTGACTAGGCATGCCGGATCCGCACCGGCATCTCCGATACTTCCTGATTCTCGGTGGAGTCCTCGTTGTAGGTCTCGGAATGGGTCGAGTACCAAGAAACACCCGGTGAGGCTGAGACGCCGTGAGCGACGACGCTCAAGGCGACGGTGATCAGGGCGACGAAGAAGATCTCTTCGCGGTGGTGCAATATCGATTTTTCTACCACTAGAAGTCCAAACAGCACCGAAGCGATCCCTCGGGGGCCGAACCAGCCGACGAAAAGTATGGTCTCCTTGCGCAGCTTGGCCCCGATCAAGCTGATCGCCACCGGCAACATACGGATCACAGTGAGACTGAGGACTCCATAGGCTACGTACTCCCACGTGGCGTGATTGATGGCTCCGGGCAGGAGCACGGCCCCGAACACTAAGAACACCAGCAGGGCGAGGAGTTGGCCTTCGGATTCAGCAAATTCGTAGAGGCTTTCGAAGGAGCATTGAGCGGTGTTGCCGAGGGTGAGGCCAGCAACAAAGGCGGCGATGAAACCGTTGCCACCTATCAATTCGGCGCCAGCGAAGGACATCAAGGCTAGCCCCAACGACGAAAGATGTTGGAAGGCCTCGTTCATCCACCCACTGCGCATTCCCCAGCTCACCAGTCGGCCGCCTCCCCACCCCACCAAAATACCGACCAGCGGTCCGAGAGTCACCTGCAGCAGGGCAAACTTGAGCCAATACTCGGCGCCACCCTGGCCAGCAACAGCCGATGAACAGGTCGACAGGAACACCAGCACTAGCGGCAGGGCGATGCCGTCGTTGAGACCACTTTCGACATTGAGAGTCTGGCGGATCCTCACTGGCACTTTGGGACTCGAGACCACCGCCTGGCCGAGGGCCGCGTCGGTTGGTGCCAGCACTGCGGCGAGCAGCGCCGCTTCCCAGAAGGTGAAATTGGGGAACAGCCCAACGGCCACCAAGGTGCCGAGCACGATGGTCAGCGGCATGCCAAACATTAGCAGTCGAACCGGTAGGTTGTGCTCCTGGCGCAGCTGCTTGAGATTGATGCGGGTAGCGTCGGTGAACAGCACCAACAGCAACGTGAGCTCTGCCAAGGTGTGGATCAGGTGGTCTTCAATATGCAGGGCGAACAAGCCCAAGCCATGTTCGCCCAGCAGCAGACCGCTACCGACGAACACCAGCGGCGCGGTAATGATGGTGTTCTGGACCCGTCCAGAGATTAGTCCGAAACCGAGGATCGCCGTTGCGACGACGGCAAACGCCATAGTCTCCATCGCTGGATGCTCCTTCTAGTCAGTCGATAGTGGCTGCCCCTATCTTGTCGTCGACCCCGTTCCGGGTTACTGCTCTCGGGTGTGATCGCCCGAGTATACTGCCGGCCGTGAATCGCCACCTGACCTCCAAGCCCCCGCGTCCTTCGAAATCCAACGTCCTAGTGCAGTGTGTGACCGCGGTACGTCTTCCGATGGCTGTCGCCTTCGCCGTAGTCCTACCTTTTGCCAAGACCGATCCTGGGTGGCTCTATGTCTGTCTGGGGTTGCTGCTGCTGCAAGAGCTGAGCGATCTGTTGGATGGCTACCTCGCCCGTCGGCTGGAGGTTGTCAGCCGTTGGGGGCAGATGTTCGATCCCTTTGCCGACAGTGTCTCCCGGCTCATCGTCTACTGGTCTTTGGCCACCGCCGGTTTGGCCCTGGCTGTGCTGCCCTTGGTGATGGCCTTACGCGACATCACTGTCGTTTACTCACGACTGGCCTCGCAACTTCGCGGCGGCTCGGTATCGGCCCGGCTGAGCGGCAAAATCAAAGCCTGGGTCCAGGGATTAGGTGCCATCTTCTTGCTGCTCACACCGCTCCACACGCCGCTTTACACATCGCTCAGCACAGGATGGATCGGAGGAGATGCCTCCACCGTTGTGTCCTGGATTGTCCTGCTGGTCACCGCTGGTTCAGCGGTCGAGTATGTCGTGGGCGCGGCTAGTCTTTCGCGATCCGACTAAAGCTCCATCACCGCGGCCACGTCGTCATCGATGTCGTCGCCTTCGGGTTTACCGGTCAGCCACGTGAGGACAAACAACACGGTGAAGGACGTGGCTAGAGACACGGCAGCCGGCAGCACGCCGGGCTGAAAAGCGGGTTTGGGCAGGGCCGGGAAGTAGGTTTGTTTGGCCAGGAACTCGAGTGCCAGGTTGAGGCCGAGGCCGGTAGCGATCGAGGCGGTGGCAGCGATAGGGGTCACTCGTCGCCAGTTGAGGCCGACGGCGATCGCCGGTGCCAGGGCGGCGGCGAAGGTGCCGAAGGCGAAGGTGCCGAGGAGGGCGATCAGGTCGCCGTAGAGATAGGCGAAGACGGCGGAAGCGATCGCGATGCCGACAACCGCGATCCGACCCCAAAACAGCTCGCCCTCGATCCGCTTGCCGAAGGCTTTGGGCAGATCCCGTACCAAGGCCGCCGAGGCGATGTTCACGAACGAGTCGGCGGTGGACATGATGGCGGCCAGGATGCCGGCAAAAACCAAGCCGGCCAGGACCGGTGGTGCAAAGTTGAGCAGAAAGGTTGGTGCCGCGTCGTCGGGTCGGGTCAAGGCGTCGAGGCTGCCAGACGCCACCAGTGCCGGCACCGCCAGACCGATGCCGAGCCAGATAAGCACTACCAAAGTCTGAGAGAGACCTAGGGTGAGGGGCAGCCACTTGAGCTTGCGGGGGTCGTCGAGCATGTAGAACTTGTGCAAGGTCTGGGGTTGACCCAGATTGCCGACGGCGAAGATGAAGAAAAAACCGATGGCGGTCATCACTGGGAGGTTGCCGAGGGGGTCGAGGAAGGCTGTGCCGAAGGTCTCGGAGTTGGCAATCTGTTCGGCGATGGAGGCCAGCCCGCCGCCGGACTCCAAGGCGTAATAGAAGACCGTGACGGCGGCGCCGACCATCAGAATGCCCTGGAAGACATCGGTATAGACCCCGGCCACCATACCGCCGGCCACCGCATAGGCAAGAACCAGCAGCAAACCCGCAGCCATCGCGAAGGCCAGGCTATGTTCGCCAAAAAGCTCGCGGGTGCCGAAGATCGACTCGATAATCACCCCCATCGCTTGCAGCTGGGCGCCGAGATAACCGAGGGTCCCGATCACCACTGCTGCCGCGGCCAGCCCGGACGCCCATCGCGACCGGAAGCGGCAAAGGATGGCGTCAGGCACGGTGAAAACCTCTCGCACCTCGGACAACATCCGCAAACGCTTGGCCACCGTCCAGCACAGCAAACCGGCGGTGAAGCTGACTGGGAAAGCGATGAAAAATGACGCCATGCCGAGGCGATAGGTGAGCCCTGGGCCACCGATGAACAAGAAACCCGAGAACGCTGCCGACATGGTGGCAAGCGACGTCACCAGCAGGCCGATACCCTGGCCGGCGATGAAAAAGTCCTTGGCGTTGTGGGTGCGGCGTGCCGCCCACACCCCGATGGCAACCACCACGGTGAGGTAAACCACCACGGTGAGGATAATTGTCGGATCAGCGAGCGATATCATGGCAGGCTAGGTCAGATCTCTCAGCTGACGTGTCTCAGCCGACATGTCTCAGCCGACGTGTCTCAGGCGACCGTAACTCATCCAATCGTTGGCTAGTCACAACCGAAGCGCCGCCGGAGGTCGTCGAGATCCTCTTGCCGCAACCCCTGGTTGTCGAAGGTCCAGGCATAGGCGAGGGAGACCAGCACCAGGGGCGAGAGAAACAACCCGTAAACTTGAACCGCCGTCGTCAACGGTAACCCTCCGAACCATGGTGCCTGGAGGATCTGACCGCGCCATACCAACATGACGGCAGCACAAGCCACCAGGATTACAGCCAGGAGGCCGAAGATCCACGCCAATGATCCCAGCCGTCCGTTGCGCTGGGCTCCGAGGGTGATCAGGGCTACCGGGAAGATCATCGCCAACACCGCAAACAGCCATTCGCCGGCCGGGGTCCCGACGACAAACGTCAACAGGATGAGCGGGGAGGAGACTGCGAGCAAGGTCAGCGCAATACGTTGGGCCATCATCGGCAAGGATACCCTGTCGTCGCTAGCGGACAAAGACATAACCCGATCAGCAAACGTAGAACCCAACGTAAGGTATCGTCCGTTGGCCTCGAGACGGTTCGTATCGAAGTCGGTTCAGAGATTGTTTCCACTCAAGACGTGGCGGAACCTGTGACTATCAAGCAACCATCCTCGGCTCTTGTCCTCTTGGCGCTGCTCCAGGCGCTTTTGGGTACCTGGCTCACGGTCGAGGCGGCGCGAGCGGAAAGTGCTTGGGGGCTGCAAATCCCGTGGCGTGCGTCGGGGTTGACTGAACGGCAGGCAGCGGCGCACCTGCTCGACCGTTTTGCCTACGGGCCCCGTCCGGGGGACATCGATGCGGTGGTGGAGCTCGGGATTGGCAACTGGGTCGAGGGTCAGCTTACTGGAGACATGCCGGGGTCGGTGTTGGGCTCAAAGCTGGCGCGTCTACCTGCGATGTCGCTGTCCCCACGCCAGCTGGTTTGGCGTTATACGTCAAACAAAGGCCTGTTGGCGCAGGAGGCGATCGCTGAGGGGCTGTTCACCCTGGCGGACTATACCGGCAAGAATGGCCCAGGTCGTTTGGCGGATGCGTTGGCGGCCCTGGAGCGATTTGCAATGGACCGTGGCGTCACCCACGATCGTGAGCTGGTGGATCAGCTGCGTGCTCAGAAGTTGTTGCGAGCGGTGCATTCGGCAGCGCAGATGATCGAGGTGCTGACGGACTTCTGGTTTAATCACTTCAACGTCTCAGCCACTCAACGTTCGGCAAGAGTGCACATGCTCTCCTATGAGCGAGACGCGATTCGGCCGCGGGTGCTGTCGACCTTTCGAGACTTGTTGGGGGCCACGGCACGGCACCCGGCGATGTTGCTTTATCTGGGCAACGCACAGTCAGTGGCGAACCCCAGCGCCACCACCACCTTCGATCTCGAAGTCACTGAGCTCGACCGACTGTCGCCCCTCGACAATCCGACGCTTCGCATGCGACTCGCCAGAGACCTCGGCTGGTACAACCGAGAGGCGCGATTGAAACAAAGCACCCAGCCTCGCGGCCTGAATGAGAACTATGCCCGTGAGTTGCTCGAGCTGCATTCCTTGGGTGTCGGTGGTGGTTATGGTCAACACGACGTGATCGAGGTGGCGAGGGCATTCACCGGCTGGGGGACGTTTCCTCCCGGCGGAGCACGAGCTCAAGTCGAGAAGACGCTGGTGGACTCAGAGACCGCCGTCGACATGGGTTTTGTGATCGAGGGCGAGTTTGTCTTCCGTGCCGACCATCATGACAGCGATGAGAAAATTGTCCTTGGCGTGCCGCTGGTGTCTGGGCGAGGTATCGAAGACGGTGAGGAGGTGTTGGATCTGGTCGCCCGTCACCCAGCGACTGTTCGCCATCTGGCGCGCAAGTTGGCCATTCGTTTTGTTTCCGAGCAACCCCCGGCGAGCTTGATCCAACGGCTGGTCGCCACCTGGGAGCTTACCGACGGTGATCTTCGGGAGGTGGTGCGCACGTTGGTGGCGGCCCCCGAGTTTTGGAGCGACGCAGCACGACGTAGCAAGATCAAGACTCCCGTCGAGCTTGCTGCCAGCGCTCTGCGTGCTCTCGATGTCGATCTGGTGGATGCGACGGGTGTAGTGACTTGGGTCCAGCGCATGGGACAGCCGATTTACGCCTACTCCGCGCCAACAGGTTTTCCTGATCACGGCGATTCCTGGACCCACGTCGGTCCACTACTGGCGCGACTCAACTTTGGCCGTGAACTGTCACGGAACGCCATTCCCGGGGTGGGTCTCGATGTGATGGAGTTTCTCGGCCGAGGTACATTGCGCTCCTTCACCGACGCGACGGATTTCTATTTCCCGATCCTGATGCCGGAACGTGATCCGACGCTCACCTTGAGCCTGGTCAGTGCCGGAGACACAGACGCTGCAGCAGACGGGCTGGAAGCAAGCCAAGACTTGTCGGAGGCCGAGTTGGCACAACTTACCCCGGAGCAACGCCGCCGGATCGCGATTACAGCGCGCGAAGCGACGGTACGGCACGCCGTCAACGCGCTAGGGATGCTGATAGGGTCGCCTGAATTTCAGGTCCGCTAGGGCGGACTTTAGCGAGATCTTACCGATGTGGACGCGCAGAGCTTTTCTGAAAACCGGTAGCCTGGCCCTCTACTCATTGGGAGTAGAACCCCGATTTCTTGACCGTGTGGCCCTGGCGGCTACTGAAGGGCCGCGTCCCAAGATCCTGGTTTCGATTTTTTTGCGCGGTGCGATGGATGGTTTGATGGCGGTACCGCCCCTCGGCCAAGAGAAGGCACTCCGCCAATTTCGACCGCGGTTAGCCATGGGTGGTGCGCGTTCAGAAGCTGATCGTGTGCTCGATCTCGAGGGGCAATTCGGTCTACACCCGGCATTTTCACCGCTGTTGCCGTATTGGCAAGACGGCCGTCTTGCCATTGTGCATGGCGTCGGTTCACCCAATCCCACCCGCTCCCACTTCGACGCCCAGGACTACATGGAGACCGGCACACCGTGGCGCAAGGGGACGCAGTCGGGCTGGCTCAACCGATTGTCTGAGCGTGTCAGTGGTCACAGCTCGCAGTTTGCAGCGGTCTCGTTGACTCCGGAGCTGCCGCGCTCGTTGTACGGGGCCTATCCGGCATTGGCGATCTCCGATTTGGCGGACCTCAAACTCTCACGGCTACACGATCATCTCGACCGTGCGGCAGTCGAAGAGCATCTCGAGTTGTTGTATGACAAAGGTGCCGGCGGCGCCTTGCGGGCGCATGGCAGCGATATGTTCGAAGCGTTGCGGGTTTTGTCGCAACAGGAATTCAAGGCCTATCGTGCGCGGCGTGGATCCCACTACCCCTCGACGCGTCTTGGTCAAAGCCTGATGCAGATCGCATATCTCATTCGGGCCGGTGTCGGATTGCGTGTCGCTTGTGCTGAATCTGATGGCTGGGACACCCATGTTGGGCAAGGCAAGATCGGGGGACCCTTCGCTTTGCGGGCGCGGGATCTGGCACGTTCTATCGCCGCGTTCTGGAGTGACATCGAGCCGTTCCAGGAAAACGTTGTGGTATTAACGATGACCGAATTTGGGCGTACGGTGCGGGAGAACGGGTCCAGCGGTACCGATCACGGTCACGGTTCCTGCCTGTTCGCCCTCGGCAACCAGGTAGACGGAGGCAGAGTCTACGGCAACTTACCGACACTCGATTCTGAGGGGTTGTTCGAAGGTCGTGACTTGCCGGTCACGACTGATTTTCGTGCTGTTTTTTCCGAGGTTGCGGGCAAGCTTTTTGGCCTCGCCGACGACTCCGAAATATTTCCGGGTTGGAGCGGTCCACGGCATCCACTGCTCTGGTGAGTTCGTGCCGTCAGCGGATCCTTACAAGGGGCTCTGTTAGTTTGCCGTTGAGTCTCTCGATCGGCAACAATAACCTTTGAATTGCCGTTTTCTCGACCGTTTGGTCTCTGATCTTTTTCCCAATATTCTTGGCCGTGGTACGATTTTTGAGTATGCCCCAGAGAGATTCAGCTGCCGCAGGCTTGGCAACCCTCAGTGATGTGCCAGGCACCGAGCTTCGCGAGCTCCATGCATCCTTTGCAACCTTTCGAGATTTTGTCGATCGTTACTCGTCCTGGCTGTCGGACAGCAACATCTTTGTCGAGACTTCCGATCTGGTGCCGGTAGAGGCCCAAGTACGTTTGGAGATTCGACTGCAAGACCCGTCAATCACATTGATCCGTGCCCTCGGAGAGGTCGAGTGGGTCCGTGAGCCGGCAGCATCGAACGACGAGGAGCGGCCAGGGGCCGCGGTCAAGATCACCTACCTCGACCAGGCGAGTGCCCGTTTGATCGAATCGATCTTTCGTCTCTACACCGAACAGGAAGGTGCTCCGCTGGCGGAGGACGTCACAGAGAACTGGGAGTTCGATGTCGAGTCGCTGATCGACCAGGCTTTCCCAGGCGATGTATCCGCACTCGAAGCCTCCGGGTCGAGAGCTGGGCCTCGCAGGGCCAAGCCTTCCGGTAAGTCACCGGCGAGAAAGCCACCGGCGAGTACAGGCCCGCTGGCGGGAACCGATTCCACAGCAAGTACAGTCTCCACGGCAAGTACAGTCTCTGCGACCCTGGCCGAGGATTCGGCACGGACGCAGACATTCGAGCTATCGCCGGAGATTAGCGGCGCGGGCATGGCGCCGACGGTGGACTCAGACAACGGGGCCGCATCGCCGAGCTCGACGAGCCCATCGGCCGAGCACCAGCGATCCGCTCCGTTGCCGCTCACCCCCACTGTTGGTGCGGCCACTATCCGCCTCCCGATGATCGTTCCCGAATCACCGAGCGGTCTCGACGACACGCGGCCGGCAGATGTCGAATCAACGAGCGGTCTCGATGATACTCGCCCAGCAGATCTAAACGCTTCTTCCGACGAGTTGTTGCCGACGCTGGATATGGATCTTGACCGAAACTGGGAAGATCAGGTGGATGCCGCGTTCTCGGAGGTCGAGCCATCGGAGTCGGTGTCCTCGGCCGGGGCTGTGACCTCAGCGATCCTCCCAGCCTCTGGCGCTTTCGGATTTGGCTTGGTAGAGGAGCCCTCACCAGCCGCTGCTGCGCCGCCACCTGAGGAAGAGATACCGGCAAGGGAATCTTTGGTCACTGAGGCCTCTTCCCACGCCGAAGAGCCTTCGTCAACGACAGAGTCATTCGAGCCAGCGTCTTCGCCTGAGCCAGCGTCTTCGTTTGAGCCAGCGTCTTCGCCCGAACCAGAGGCTTCGGAGCCGGAGTTTTCGTTTGAGCCAGAGTCGCCTCCACCCGCTACTTCCGGCCTCGATGCCTTGGCCATCGATATGGGGCATACGGAGATGCCTGAAGACAGCAGTCTGTCGGCTGATGGAGCCTCTATCTCTGGCCCGGCATTGGGCGAGTCTGTTGCGATGAGCACCGCAGAATCGAGCTTCATGGGTCGTTCGATGCTGTTGTTCCTTCTCGCGATTGCTGTCGGAGCGGTGTTGTTCTTCGTCTGGCGGTCCCAGGCTCCGGTATCGACCGATACTGGGCCGATAGTCGCAGAGCTGCCAGCTGGCGAAAGCAGCGCTACCAGCTCAGAGGATGCCGCCAATTCGCCTGGGGCGATCGCCGATTCGGCATCGACCGAGCCGTTAGTCGCCGAGCCAGCATCTGATGATGGGCCAGCGACTGGTGAAGGGGCGGCATCTGGTGAGGAGACGGTGCCCTCTCAGTTGGGCACTGCACCGTCGACCTCAGCATCCGGACCTGTTGCATCCGGACCTGTTGCGTCGAATCTGGCGAGTCCGCCGCCTACGGCGGCGACCGGAACTAGCAGTACACCCAATGCTGACGGAGCAACCAATACCGACGGTGGATCCCAGCCGGAAGAGGCCGGAGAGGCGGTGAAAGCCCCTGCCGCAATTGTTGCCGAGGTCGAGCGGCACATGCGGGCCTGGGCGGTCGCCTGGTCGGAGCAAAAACCACAGGATTTCATCGCTTGTTATGCGCCCGACTACAGTCCTGAGGGACTGACTCGTCAACAGTGGGAGGCCCAGCGTCGAGCCCGGCTGCTCGCACCGGCCAGCATCTTTGTGCAAGCCAAGAGCCTCAGCGTCAAGGTCATCGACGAGTCCACCGCCGAAGCTACGTTCCATCAGGATTACGAAACCGATACCAAGCATCTCTACACATGGAAAACCGCGGAACTCAAACGGCTGCCGGAAGGATGGCGGATCGTAGGGGAGCGCAAAGGCCAATGAACATCCCAATGATGGCCCCTGTGACCGTATCCCTCATGACCGTATCCCTCATGACCGTATCCCCTGTGACCGTATCTCCTAGGGCAGTGCGCCTTGTAGGAGGCCGTTGCTCGTGAAGATTCTCGTCATCGATGACGCTGCTGATATTCGACTGTTTGTCGGTGCGGTGCTGGAGGGAGCCGGCCATCAAGTGCTGTCAGCGGCGGACCCGATGAAGGCGATTTCGCTGCTGACGGTGGCGGATGTGGATGCTCTGGTCCTCGATGTCCTGATGCCCAGGTTTACGGGTTTCGAGCTACTCGAGATCTTGCGTAGAGATGCCAAGACGCGGTTGTTACCGGTATTGTTGTTGTCCTCATTGAGTGAGACCAAAGAGCGGGTTCGCGGGATGCGATTGGGCGCTACCGATTTTCTTCCCAAGCCGTTTGATCCAGAAGAACTCGTAATAAGGGTCGAGCGTATGGTGAGTCAACGTGCGGTGTCGCCTGGAGGCATGGCCGGAGACCTCGATGATTCCGGGCTGATCCGGGTGGTACAAGGCCTGGGGCAGGAGAAGCGTAGCGGGATGCTGCGTTTGGTCACACCGGAGCGTCACGGTTGGGTCGAGCTCCACGGTGGCCAGCCGATTGCCGCCCAATATGGATTGCTGACGGGTGTCGAAGCCCTGTTCACGATGATGTTGTTGCAGGTTGCGCGGTTTGGCTTCGAACCCAGCAGCCGATCTGAGGTGCCATCTGGTGAGCCCGACGACGAACTGGACTTTACCGGGGTGGCCCTCAAAGCAGCTCAAATGGAAGACGAGTTGGGACGTTATACCGACGAGCTGCCGTCTGATGATGCCGGTCTATTCGTCGTGCGGGCTTTCAGTACGGGCGCCCATCCGGCGCGAGATTTGCCGTTCAAGGAAATCTACGAGCGTATTGACACCTTGCCAGGGTTGACGATCGAAGAGTTGATTGCCCATGAATTCACTTCACCGATCAAAGTCCGTTTGGCGGTTGCAGTTTTGGCACGGGCGGCGGTGATCGAGGCGGTGATCGAGGGCGGCACAGACGGTCAGGAACCGAACTGATAACTCGCGGCGCGGCGTTTGCGTAATACTTGGTGAGAGGTTCATCTTCTCCACCCCTTCAGCAAACGCATCCGAAGACGCCACGGGATGGAATTTCAGTCAACGCAATCCGCTTCTGACAAGCTGACCGATCACTCGTTTCGGCGCCGTGCGCTAGCCGAGGCGGCGAGGTATGGATCGGATCCGTGGGTTTTTGTCCGCGAGTTGCTGCAGAACGCCCGCGATGCCGGGGCCAGCAAGGTTGCGATCGAAGTCTCGCGCTCGAGCGTGGACAATTCTTCGACGCGACAAACGATCGCGTGCCGTGACGATGGCGAAGGGATGACCTATGAGCATGCTCGGCGTTATCTCTTCGCGCTCTATGCGTCGAGCAAAGACAACAACACCGCCGAGGCCGGCAAATTCGGCATCGGTTTTTGGTCTGTATTGCGGTTCGAACCGACCTCGATCACTATCCGTTCTCGCGCTGCCGGTGGTGAGGCTTGGCAGGTATCGCTCGATGGCGGCCTCGAGCGTGCGACCGCTGCCGATAGTGACCACGAGGTTGGCACCGAGGTCATCCTGGAGCGTGATGAAACGGCAGAGGATTTGGCAGTGCAGGCCTTCGAAGCGGCCCATCGTTATGGCCGCTTTCTAAGCCAGCGCGATGCCCCCGATCAAGTCTTGGCGGTCACTGTCAACGGCCGCTCGGCCAATGCCGAGCTGGCGTTGCCGCCACCTTGTGCAACTTTTGATGGTAAAGGGTTTCGCGGCGCGGTGGGTCTCGGGTCCGAGCCCAAGGTGGAGCTTTTCGCGCAAGGCCTCTTTGTACGCTCCGCTAACTGCCTCCAGGACTTGCAAGAGGCTGGTGACCTTCCCAACCGTGCCACGACTACCGAGGATGTTCTGGTCGAGCTTCCCAAGTTGGCACCGCGGGTGCTGATCGACAGTGCCGAGATTGATCTGTTGCTGGCGCGAAGCGACGTGCGGCACGATGGCCATCTGCGCCGAGTCCTGCGTACCGCGGAGCGAGAGCTTGGTCGTTTGATCGAGCGTCAGTTGCAGGCACTGCGTCCTCAGCCTTGGTACCGAACCTGGTTTGGGGCCTTGCGAGATCGGCTCGAACCGATGGTCAGTTGGCGACTCGGCGTCGCGATGTTGGTGGGTCTCTTGCTCGGGCTGACGGCGTTGTGGTGGTTGCCAGCGGCAGATATGTTCAACTTTCATGAGGTCGCTGACTCGTCAGAACCGGGCCGGTCGACCGAGGAACAGTGGGCAGCGTTGCCTTCCGAGGGTGATATGCCAGGTCTCCCAGCAGATAGTCTCCCAGCAGATAGTGTCCCGGCAGATAGAGACCCAGCAGATAGAGACCTGGCAGATAGGGGCCTGGCAGATAGAGGGCCGGAGGAAGGGAGGCCACTCTTCGACGAGGCGAGTACGATGCGGCCTGGGAACTTTGGCCGTTCGTCGCCGACCGGCACGCCTCTTGGGCTGGAGGATCGCGCCGTGAGCTCAGCTGCTGGCACTGGGTTCCACCCTTATGTGGATCTGGCCGAGAGCTACACCGGCCCGCGGCCGAGCAGCGGACACAGCGAGAGTTCACGTTTGACCATGCTCTACGAACCTGCGACCGCCACTCCGTTTTTCGCTGCGCTGGTTGTTGATCGCCTGAATGGAAGGCATTGGGGAGCTAGCCCGCTGCCCACCGAGCTGCCGCCGTATCGTGGTCTGGATTGCCGTCGAGATTGTCTCGATATCCGTTTGCTGGTTGCGGGTGGGCGGGGCGCGATGCGTCTTCCGATCCCCACCGGGCACCGCTTGGAGAGTGCTTCGGTGCGACTCGATGGCGAGCGGGTGCCGGTATCCGAGACGCCAAACGGAGAAGCGTTGTTGGAAGTTTTGGCGAGTCATCAAAGCGTGCTCGAGTATCGTACCGGCCCGGCGATTGGTGTCGGTTGGTCCGGGCATGCTGTACTGGCGGTTGATCCCTCGGATCGATTGACCCGTTTTGCCCGTCAGATCCGCAGCCTGCCGATTGACCAGCGGGTGCAACATGGACTCGACTTTGTCGCCGACCACATCACCTATGATCAATCGGTGGCAGTGGCCCGCAGCTACGGGCCGTTGATGGATCAAGGCAAGCATCTGGTCGATTCGGCGCTCGACGTCGGCGCCGGGGATTGTGACGTGCAGAATGGCACCTTGGCGGCGCTGTTGCACTCAGCAGGCGTCGAAGCGCGTTTGGCACTCGGCTATGTCGGATCGCAGGGCGGTGTTTCCCCGGGACTACATGCCTGGGTCGAGTATGTAGATGACAACGGTCGTTGGATGGTGGCAGATGCTAGTTTGACGTCGGATCCGCGGTTGGCCTCTGCAGGTATTGAGTTGAACGTCGCAGCAGCGGACTCGCTGGTGGATGTCCGGACGCCGACAGGTTTCGCAACTTCGGCGCCGAACGGCTGGTTGGAAAATCCCTGGACGTCCCGATGGGTCACCTTAGCCCTCCTGGCAGCGTTGGCTGGTTGCATTCTCATGATGTTGCGGCGGCGTCCCAGGGGTGTTGTGGAACTCGGCGCCGGCCAAGACTTAGCAGCGCTGCTTGGCGGTGCTTTACGTCACCCCGATGCCTTTGCTGGCATGCCGGCGATGTTCCATGGTCGGTTCGTACCCTTGATCGACGGCAACGGCGCGATCTCGTTGCGCCAAGCTCGGAAACTCGCCGACGACAACCGGTTGTTCCGTTCGAGTTTGGGCTCATCGTTGGCACGCAACGCGGCCGCACACGGTGTGCAGATCATCGATGCAGCAACCGCGGAAGGGCGAGTTTCGAGCCTGGCACTGGGTGCCGTCGATCTAGATCATTGGTCGAGTTTGTTGGATCGCAGCTCGAATACGGATTTGTGCCGACGGGTCAATCAGACCCTGTCAACCTTGCGTGTGCCCTGGCAGCTGCGCGAGGTCGGCGGGCAGTCGACGCCTTGGATCGAGATTGCGCTGGAGAACCTCGGTCTCGGTCAGCATCAAGTTTTGGTGGATCTCGAACAGCTCGAATTTGGTCCCGTTCGTCTACTGCTGCCTCAGCAGCCGGCCACCGCCGCATTCACACTTATGGACGTGTTGTTGCGACGGCTGGATCTGGCCGAAGACGAGCGCTTGCGGATTCTGAATGCGTTTGCTGTGGCTGCGGTGTCCGAAGCAAGCACTATGTCTTCAAGAAACAGCGTGTCTTCAAGAAACAGCGAGTCTGTACCTAACAGCGAGTCTGTACCTAACAGCGAGTCCGGAGCAAACCGTGGCGAGGAGCCACCATGAAGTACCAGAATGCCGACGAGCTGTTGAGGATCGATTTTGAAGCCGCGCTCGAGAAACTTGCCTGGTCTCAACTGCAGGGTGCTTGGCAGCTACCCGCCGAGCTGGCGCGATTGGCGATCGCTGGTGGCGCACGTTCGGTGAAGTTGCGCATCGCCGCTCGCCAGCTCACCCTGGAGGCGCCCGGTGCCAGTCTTTCGTCCGCAACCATTTCGGACTTCGCCAGCGTTTTGGATCACCGGCTCGATGCTGCCGATCGACATCGCGCTATGGTTGATCTCGAAGAGCGTGATGCCTTCGTGTTGTCCGCCATCGCCTGCTCTCGGCTGCGCGGTCTGACCTTGACGCTTGGTGGCGCTGCTGGCCTGAGCGTTGAACTGACCACGGCCGGCGACTTGAGTGTGGTCAATCCCAGCGCCTCATCGGTCTCAGATCTCGAGCTCGAGCTCGATGGGCTAGAGATGGAGCCTGGTCGCGCCACCGATTGGTTGCAGCGCGTCGGTCGATTTTCGAACATACCCATTGAGCTTGATGAAAAGCGCGTTGATCGAGGCTTTCACAAGCCTTTGATCCGCAAACGACTGTTGGTTGCGCCTTCGGGACCGTCCACTGGTGCTGAGGCGGCAACCACGGTCGACTCGGTGCCGTTGCACGTTGCGGTCGCGATCTCGTCACACGGCAGCACACCGCGGTTGTGGCTGTTGCGCCATGGCATCATCGCGACTCATGCGACCGTGCCCGGCTACCCTGCTTTCGAAGCGGCGGTCGAGATGGCGCCGGTGAGCGGCGCGATAGAGACCGCGTCCGGCCGCGCAGACTTGACCTCACGGGTGACAAGTGCCGCGTTGCGCGAACGACTCAACCCTTACATCCGAAACCTGGTGGATGCGTCGACTGGCCTGCTGATCCGGTTGGGACGAGAAGCTCCGAATCTGCCCGAGGCCACCCGTGAGCGCCTTGGCAGGTTATTGCTCGCTGCTGCCCTCAAACGCCGCCGTCTGAGTGAGCTTTATGGCGTCGAGGTGTTCCCTTTGGTGCGTCGTGAGGGGCGACGGTTGGTGTCGATTGATGTGATCAGCCGGTTGGTGCGGGTCGAGGAGGGAGGGGCCTGTGCCATCGAGGCGATTCCACCAGGGCAAGATCCAAGAAAATTCTCCTTGACCGGATATGGTGCGTTGGAGATCAGTCGTAACGAAAGAGCCTTGCTCGGAGAGCTGTTGCAGGTAGTCTTCAGCAACCCACCGGTCCGAGTCCGTCAGGGCAGGGCGAGAAGGTTCTTGGATTGGGCGGCGACGGTCGTGCCCTCGTTACAAGCTGCCAGCGGTACACCGGTACCGGAATCTGACCTCACCGACGAGGAACAGACGTTCTTGGTACAGTTGCGGCAGGCAGCTGTCGATAGCGGTCTGCAAAGGATCGAATTTCGCACCGGCGACGGCAAGCCCAGGGCCGACGACGGGTTGCTCCTACTGCCGCGTCGCAACCCGACGGTGCGTGCTGCATTGCAGGTAGTTGATAGAGACCCTGCGTGGCTCTATCCGGCGACCTTGGCTTTGATGGCAGGCAAGGAGCTGCCCGGGCCCGAGCTGCGGCGTGTTTGGTTCGCCAGTTTGGACCAGGCTGCTGCCCTGAACGAGCCGGGTGGCAGCGGTACCCGTTTTGGTAGTAGTGCTGGCGGCTGAAGCCGACCACTCACCTCCCTGGCGGCGAAATGCTAACCGACGAGGTTAGTATCATTGTCCGATGGACGACAGCATAGGGGCAGAGAGCGACCGAGGTATTACCCGACTGCTGTCGGCTTGGCGCGGTGGTGATGAAGAGGCGCTGGACGCGCTGACACCGCTGGTCTATCGAGAGCTTCATCGATTGGCCCGTGGCTACATGAGGCGAGAGCCGGTCGGGCACATACTGCAAACGACGGCGTTGGTGAACGAGGCGTTCCTGCGTCTCGCTGGAGCTGATGTGGGCTTCCGCGATCGTGAGCACTTCTTCGCCTTGGCGGCGCGGGTCATGCGGCGCGTCTTGGTGGACTCAGCGCGGCGACGTATTGCCGACAAACGGGGCGGTGACGCGACCGCCTTGACCCTGGATGAGGAGCACATGACACCATTGACCTATGGTGGGTTGCTTGAGCTCGATGATGCGCTCCGTTCGCTCGGTCGCTTCGAGCCACGGCAGAGTCAAATGGTCGAGTTGCGGTATTTCGGTGGCATGACCGCCGCCGAGATTTCTTCCTATCTCGAAGTGTCGACAGCTACCGTCGAACGCGACCTGCGGGCAGCGCGCGCTTGGTTGCAGGTGCAGCTTGGAGCGGTCGCCCAACGCGGCTCGACATGACGCCGCAGCGCTGGCGACAGGTCCAGAGCCTCTTCCATGACCTGCTGGCGATGCCGGTCGACGACCGCGTAGCGGTCCTCGAAGAGGCTTGCGGCGACGATCAAGAGTTGCACGATCAGGTCCATTCGATGTTGGTGGCGGATGTTGCTGCTGAAGCCAAGGACGCCGCCGCTGCCGTCGTCGCCAAGGCCTTCGAGGCTCACGATCGCCCGGACCCAGAGGTGGTTCGGCGATTTGGACCCTACCGTGTGCTGCGGCAGCTCGGCCGTGGAGGTATGGGCACGGTGTTTCTAGCCGAGCGCGACGATGGGCAGTTCCGTCAACAGGTTGCCATCAAGCTTGTGCACCCGGGCCTCGACGATGAACAGATCTTGTGCCGCTTGCGGCAAGAGCGGCAGATCTTGGCAGCCCTCGAGCACCCTTGTATTGCGCGGCTACTCGATGGCGGGGTCACCGAAGACGGGCGCCCCTACTTCGTGATGGAGCACGTGCGCGGTGAGCCGCTCGACGTGTATTGTGATCGCCATCGTTTGACGATCCAGGCTCGGCTCCGGTTGTTTCTCAAGGTCTGTTCGGCGGTCCACCATGCCCATCAGAATCTGGTGCTGCACCGTGATCTGAAACCCGCCAACCTGTTGGTGACTGGAGACGGTACTCCCAAGTTACTCGACTTCGGCATCGCCAAGCTGCTCGATGTCGACACACCGTTCACCCGGGCAGAAACGGTACCCGGCCTGCGCCTGCTGACCCCCGACTTTGCCAGCCCCGAGCAGATTCGCGGCGAAGTACTGAGTACCACCTCGGATGTCTATTCGCTCGGTGTGCTGCTGTATGTGTTGCTGACCGGTCGCCTGCCCTATCGTCTGCCGCGACGCGGTGCCGAGATGGAGAAGGTGGTCCGGGATACTCAACCTCTGCGGCCTTCGACGGCGGTGGTGCGTCCCAACGAGCTGCTGGCAACCGAGCTCGAGGCCGAACCGATCGCGGTGGGCGACCAGCAATCCGTCCAGACCCCGGAGCAGGTTGCGCGGCTGCGCGGTGAGCGACCCGAACGACTGCGGCGATTGCTGGCCGGCGACCTCGATACCATTCTGCTGATGGCGTTGCGCAAGGAGCCCGAGCGCCGCTACGCCTCGGTAGAACAATTGGCCGAGGATCTGCGCCGCCACCTGGAAGCGTTGCCGATCCGAGCCCGTGCCGAAGGCTTGGGTTATCGCTGTGGCAAGTTCATCCAGCGGCACCGAGTGTTGGTCGCGGCGGCGGTTCTGGTTACGGTGAGTCTGATGATGGGTCTTGTCACCACTGCCTGGCAGGCGCGTCGTGCCGATCGTGCCCTTGGTGTGGCGCGGGTCCAGCAGCAACGCGCCGAGCAGGTGGTCGACCTGTTGTTGGAGGTCATGGGTCAGGCGGATCCTGCGACGGCCGTCGGTCACGAGGTGACCGTGCGGGAAGTCCTCGACCGATTCCCAGAAATGGTGGCAAACCGTCTGATGGATCAACCTCTCGATCGTGCGCTGTTGCTCGACACGATGGGGCGAGCGTACCTTGGGTTGGGGCATCCGGCGATCGCCGAAGCGCCGCTCGAAGAGGCGTTGGCGTTGCATCGTGCTGCGTTGCCAGAAAGCAACCCTTGGCTGGCGGATAGCCTCGAGCATCTGGCCGAGTTACGTTATGACCAAGGCCGCTACCGCGACGCCGAGAGGCTGGAGATCGAGGCCTTGGCGTTGCGTCGTGAGCTCTACGGCGAGCTCGATCCGCGGGTCGGCGAAAGCCTGAATGATCTGGCAGCGCTGGCCGATGTGCAGGGGCGGGGCGCGGAGGCCTTGGCGCTGTATGAGCAGTCCCTGGCCGTGTTTCGGTCGACGGTCGGTGAGCAACACGCCGAATATGCGCGCGCACTCGCCAATCGAGGCATCCTGTCCTTCCGCCTAGGGGATTTGGCAAATGCCGAAACGCAGCTACGGCAAGCTCTGGAGATTCGGCATGCGGTGCTGCCGACAGCACATCCCGACGTCATCTCGAATACAGCGAACCTGGCGGCCATCGCCGAATTGCGTGGGCGCAGCGAAGAGGCCGAACGCTTGATGCGGCAAGGTCTGGAGACTCAGATTCGTGTGCTTGGCGAGCACCATCCAAGGGTGGCGAGGAGCCGACACAATTTAGCTGCGTTGTTGGTCCGCGGGGATCAGCTGGCGAGTGCCGAAAAGCACTATCGTGCGGCCCTCACCAGCCAGCGACAGCGGCTCGGGGAGGACCATCCCGCCTTGGCGGTGGGTATCAACAACCTCGCCGACCTGTTGATGCGTCGCGGCGAGGCCGCCGAAGCGGAGACGTTCTATCGCGAATCTCTGGCGATCCGTCGTCAACACCGCGTCCCGGCGGCTGAGCTCGCGGTTGGCCTCGTGCGGCTGGCTAATGCCATTGCCCGTCAGCACCCGAGCGAAGCTGAGGGACTTTATCGTGAAGCGTTGCGATTGCCTGGTGCCGAGGACCCGGCGCAGGGTGTCGAATCGACCCAGCTGTGGCTAGCTCTCGGCCGGGTCCTGTTGTGGCAGGGCGAGCTGGAAGAGGCAGAAAGCTTGCTGCGTCGGAGTTGGAAGACCCGTCAGGGGCGCGATGGTGTCGACGCCGTGACCGCTGCTGAAGCGGCTGCGGCGCTTGCCGCGTGTCTGGCTGATGGTGGTCAACAGGACGAAGCCCGTCAGTTGCTCGAACACCAGCTCTTGCGTCTGCAAGCTGCCTGGCGACCCTCGGATCCCAGGTGGGTCGACGCTAGAGAGCTCTGCGGACGACTACGATGTCAGGGTCCCGCTCATGGTGCCGACGACTACCACATTGCGCTGGGCATCGATGGCGACGGCGTGACCGATATCGGCACCTTGGTTGCTGCCGCCGGTGCGCACCCACAGCCAGCGCCCGCAGTCGTCCAGCTTGGCCAGGAACATGTCGTCGGTACCGGCTCGTGAGGTGAGGTTGGCGAATTGGTTAGTGGGCGTGAACCCAAAGTTGGCAGAACTGAACCCGTTGCCGCTGAAATGGCCCGTGATGTAGGCCTCGCCGCGAGCGATCGAACCGTAGGCGTAGGCTGCCACGTCCTGAACGCCGTCGGCATAGGAGCTGCCGAGGTGTTCGACCCAGTCCACGGGTTCGCAACCGATGACGGAGCGGTTCTTGATCAACCAGTCCTCCAGCGAGACCACATCGTGGGTGGTGGTCAAGTTGCCGGTTGATAACGGGCCGAAGGCGGCGCTGCCAGTAAAATTCAGCTGGTCGATCGGTGTGCCGTCAGCGAGCTGAAACTCAGCGTCGATCCAGCGATAGGTGATGCTGCCGTCTTGCCGTACCGAGATTTCGTCGAACAGTGCACCGGAACCCTGGAAGGTTGCAACTGGGAGGTCCTGACTGGTCACCGGTTGATCGTGATAGAACGATTCGAGTTTCCAAGAGTCGACTTCGGCCGCAGCCGTGATGACCGTTGAACCGGATTGGCTCAAAACCGCCAACTGAGCTACCGCCTCGCCGGTGGAGCCCGCGACGTCGAGGCTCCAGAGGTCGCCGAAGCCGGCGGTGGGTGGTTGTAGGCTTAAGTTGAAGCTATCGGCCCCGGCCGGGAGTTCGATACGGGTTTGGCCCTGGAGGGCGTAACCGTAGGTGGTGATTGCTACCGTATCGGGTGCTGGGCCTGCGGTAAGACGAGTCGTTGCGTCGGCTGAACAGAACTGTACGTCCTTGCTCGGCACGCAGTTGTCTTGAGCCAAGACCGGTGTCGTGGCGATGCCTAGGGCGGTGGTCAAGGTCAGGAAAGCAGTCGTCAACGCTGCGTAGATCTCACGCTTCATGGTCGTACCTCGGGTAGGGATCGGGCGTCCCGCATCCTGCATTTGGGGTACAGGTCGGTATAGCTCCGATCGAAAATGGGCGAACTGTTGTCTTGCCTACCCCGACCGCGCAACAACACGGCGGATTCCATCATCGAGTTTGAAAAATCTTCGAGTCCGCTGCTACTCCACCGCGATGGGCCCACTTCGCGGGGATCTCTCGTCGGCGAAATTCCCCACTAGACACGGATACCGATGCCGAGACGACGGCACTATTCAGCCGGGATCTCAGTAGCAGTCCAGCTGCACGTTGCTGCAAATGGCCCGTTGCAGTCGAGGCCGGGCTGGAAGCGTCAGACGGTGCCCTTCAGGTAGGCCTTGCGCTCCTCGGGCGGGAATTTCTCAATCGCGTAACGCAGCATGGTACGGGGCATCTTGCGGTAGTGCTCGTGCAAGAAGGTTTTTTCCACCGTCACATCGCGTTTGCCGATTTCCCGCAACATCCAACCGACTGCTTTGTGGATTAGATCCTCGGAGTCGTCCCGCAACGTGGCGGATAAACGTAAGGCATCGTCGAAATCATTGGCTTTGATGTAGTGGTAGGTGGCGATCATGGCGATCCGGCGTTCCCACAAGCTCTCGGAGCGAGCCAGCTGGTCGAGCGGTTGACGACTGCGCGTCTGCAGGTGACCACCGACGATTTGATGTGCCGAGCTGTCGACCAGATCCCAATTGTTGATGTACCGCGTGTTGTCGAGGTACCCGTCATAGATCGCCTGTTGGACCGTCGCATCACCCTTGGTGAATTTCCTCACCAACATCAGGAGGGCGAACAGACGCTCCTCGTGCAGCGGCGACGCCAGGACGCGCCAGGTTTCGGCGAGAGGCAGATCGCGCAGCTTGATGACCTGCTGCCGCAACACTGGCACACGAATACCGAGGAATTTGTCGCCCTCGCCATATTCACCCGGGCCGGTCTTGAAGAAGCGTTGCGAGTGCTCGGCAATCTTCGGGTTCGCTAGGTCTTTCAACACTCGACGGACATCCTGTGCCTTCATGTGGTGTCGCTTTCGATAGATAGCTTCGGGTGGAGCAGCCGGCTGCTAGTTCGATCAGGGAGGCCGGCTATTGTGGCGTGCCAGCAGGTCATGGACTGATATAAGATCCCGCCCATGGTAAACATTGATCTTACAGGGAAGCGCGCTCTGATCATGGGTGTCACCAATCGACGCAGTCTGGGTTGGTCGATTGCCGCCAAGTTGCACGCCGCGGGGGCCGAGCTGGCCTTCAGTTATCAGGGTGACCGACTCAAGGGTGAAGTCGAGAAACTAACCAAAGACATCCCCAGTGCCCGTCTGTATCAGGTTGATGTCACTCAGCAAGATCAGTTGAAAGCTCTTTTCGCCGATCTCGCCGAGGCTTGGGGCACCATCGACTATTTGGTGCACGCCATCGCCTTCGCGCCGCGTGAGGCTATGGACGGGCGCTACATTGAAACCACCCGCGACGATTGGGTGACGGCACTGGAAATCTCTGCCTATTCGTTGGTAGCGGTGGCGGGCGAAGCCGAACCCCTGCTCGCCGAAGATGGTGCAATGGTGACCTTGACCTATTACGCCGCCGAAAAAGTGGTGCCCAAATACAACGTGATGGGTGTCGCCAAGAGTGCGCTCGAGGCCAGCGTACGCTACCTCGCCTACGATCTGGGGGAGAAGGGGGTGCGGATCAACGCCATCTCCGCCGGCCCGGTCAAAACTGTCGCAGCGCGCAGCATCCCCGGCTTCATGAAGATGTACAAGCGGGTCGCCGCCGTGTCACCGCTGAAGCATCAAGTGGATCAAACCGACGTCGGCAACCTGGGATTGTTCCTGCTCTCGCCGATGAGCGGTGGCATCACCGGCGAGACCATCTATGTCGACTCCGGCTTCAATGTCATGGGTATGGATCTCGGCGACGACTAGTGGATCGCGTCGCTTGGGTTCGGCATTGTTTCGAGGGGCGGGCGCGAAGGGTCGGGGAGCCGGGTAGGGTAGTCTGGATCGGCGTCCAGGAGAACTTCGGACGCGAAAGTCCCTCAAGGCGGAGAGGCCCTGGCAGGTGTCTCGATCTACGGGCCGTTCCACGTCCGCCGCTCGGGCTAGTTTGAGGATCAGTGTCTTTTGGACAGCGTGAAGTAGCAACTAGAATCCCCATCTCATCCGAGTCGATAGCTGGAGACGCTGGCCAGCTAGGAGCTACCGACTGAACGGTGACGCGCTAGTCAATGAAGCGATAACAAGTGCAATGAGTCCGAACCCGAGCCAGTCGGCTGTGTTTCGCTGGAGTGTGTTCGTTGTTCTCGCTCTGTTGACCGCTTCGCGGGCGCCCCTACTGATCCTCGAACCCCGGATGATGGCCGAGGAGGCGTCGGTGTATCTGGCTTACGCCTACGATCACGGGGTACTGGCGTCCTTGATGTTTGTGCCGACCTCCGAGGGGCCGGCCGGTTATCTGCACTTGGTGGCGAACTTGACGGCGGTGCTTCAGGCGCGGATGTTCCCGCTCGAAAGCGCCGCCGCGGTGTCGACGGCGATCGCGTTTCTGATCCAGTTGATACCGTTTGCCTTGGTGTTGTGGGGCAGTTCGCGCCTGTGGTCCAAATCCCCTGCACGACGTTGGCTCGCCTGTGCTCTGCTGCTTTTCGGGCCAGCGATCTCGCCCTCGGTGTGGTTGTCCACGATCAATGCCCAGGTCTTCTGCGGTATCGCGTCGCTGCTGATTCTGCTCGAAGAGCCTGCCCGGGTAGGCCGCTATCGACGATGGCTTTACAGGGGATTGCTGGTGTTCAATGGTCTCAGCGGGCCTTACACTGCGCTGTTCGCTCCTGGTTTCGTCTGGCGAGCGTGGCGGATGCGGTCACGGGAGGCTTGGGCGCACGTGGTGATCGTTGGTGCAACCGGCGCGCTGCAACTGCTGTGTTACGTTTATGCCGGGCTCGGTTCCGAGCTGGCACCGGATCGCCTGGCGCCGTTGTTGTGGGCAACGGCGGTAGCCTCGATCCTGGTTTTTCACGTGCTCGGTGCACTGTTGGGCAATGAGCTTGCGGATCTTGTCGGTGAGCCTTTGGGACTTGTCGTTTTGCCGGACTATGTGGTGCCAACAACCACCGCCCCCTGGGGCGTGTTGTTGTTGGCGTCCCTCGCCTTGGTGCTAGCAGGCCTCGGGTTGTTGCGCGGCCGGCGGTCTTGGGTGCTGGAAGTCCTGCTGCTCAACTTTGTGGTGATGTCGGTCAGTCTTTCCCAGTTGGCGCATGGATTGCCGTGGCGGCGATATTCGGTGGTGCCTGGTGTCCTCTTCCTGATGGTGATCCTCATCGGTGGCTGGGAAGCAGAGCGTACCCTTCGGCGGACGGTGTGCCGGGCGTTGCTGTCGGTCGCCTTGATGTTCGGCCTGGTGACGTTTTGGCGCGATGCACCGATGCATCTACAAGACTTCACCGTCACCAATTTCGGTCATGCGCCAGGGCGTCCGGACTGGCGTCAAGAGGTAGCAGCTTGGCGCCGAGATCCAGCGGTTCCGCTACGGGTGTGGCCGTTCGCCGGCAGCCGAACCTGGAAAGCCTACCTGGCACAGCCTGGCGACTTTCAGCGAGTGCGGCTCGAGCCGTCCAGTGGGTGGCGTTTGATCGCTCTGCAGGAGCCAGTGGAGCGCCGAGTGCGGGTCTTGGAGCCCCCTGGCGATTTCAGAGTACATGTGACGGGTAAGGTGAGCGTCAATGTCGAGGACCTCGACGTCTCGGTCTTGCTGATCGATGGTAGCCCCGAACCCGCCGTGTTGGCTCGGCGTCGGATCCATGGCGTGGATGCTGATGGGAAGTTCGAGGTCTATTTGAACCCGAATTATCTCGAACAACGCAACGCTGTCGACAGTGCGGCCCGTTTTGTAGTGCTGCGGGTCGGCCGGCCATCGCGGGATGGACTGCGGGTTGTTTTTGATCGCATCGCCGTGGTGCCGCGGATCGAAGGCTTGTTGGATCGATGGGGCTTCGAGACTACTCTGACCCAAGCGAGCCCTGTTGGTTCATCGGATCGACAACCGGCGAGAAGGCCAGGATGAGGTCAGATCGCGGATTGTCCGCGTTGTTGTTTTGTTCGATTTTCTTGCCGGCGTTGGCGGTCGTCTGGCACGTCGACCACGGCCAAGTTGCCTTTGTGCTCTATCGCGAGCCCAAACTAGCGTGCTGGACTGTCTTGGGGTGGATGTTCCTGGCCACCTTGTGGTGGCGCGAAGGTAGCCGCTTGACACCGCCGCGGATTCTGTCGGTGTTGCGACGTCCGATGGTCGCTGCACTGGGCTTGTTTCTGATCTGGGCGACAGCCACCGCCAGCTGGGTGTTGGTGGTTCGCAATCTGTCATACGAGCTCGGTCAATATGCGCTGCTGTTCTTTTTGTGGGTGTGTCTGGGCGCTCACCCTCAGTCCAAGCGGTGGCGACGGGTTTTGGAGAGTGGACTGTTGGTAGCTATCGCGGTGCTCACCGGAGTTGGTCTACTGCAAGCGATTGGAGCCTTGTCGTCCTTGCCGGCGATCGATCCACAATACGGCGGCCACCATGCTTCGTTGATGGGCTACAAGAACCCCATGGCGTTGGCTTTGGCCGGGCAGCTCTTCCTGCTGGCGGCTCGCGCCGTCGAGGCGGCTGGTCGGCAACGGGCGGTCTTGCTGTTCTTGTTGACGGTGGAAGTTGGCTATCTCGTGACCTTGCTCAGCCGGACGTCGTACTTGGCGATGACGGCTGGTTGCCTCTGCCTCGCGGTCATCTTCCTGTGGCGCGGTTGGAGGCAGCCCGCCGTCGTCGATCGTTCGAGGTGGGTGGCGGTGTTCATGGTGCTGCTCGTGGTGGGCGCCGTCGGCTTGTTCCATTCGGGATCACGGGATCGCATCGGAAGTGCGCTGAGTTTGTTGGCGTCGCCGCGTGCTTACCTCGAGACAGATCGAGGGGTGTACTTGAGAAACACTCTGCACATGGTGAAGCACAGACCGTGGGGAGTGGGATTTGGCGATTGGCAGACACACTACCCGGTGTACCGGCAGCACGAGCGTTATCGTGCTTATGACGACGACTTCCAGGTGCGTCGAGCGCATAGTGACCACGTTCAGACGTTGGGGGAGACCGGCTGGCTCGGGTTCACCTTGTGGGTGGGCTTCTGGGTTGTTGCACTCGGTGCCGCTGGGCGTCGTGGCATAGCCCGTTCTGCGCCACCAACTGCTGCGTTTGTAGCCGCCCAATTGGTGGCCTTTGCGGCGGCCATGATGACCGATTACGTGATCGAGGTGCCCTATCTCAAGCTCGAGCTTTTTGTGGTGCTTCTGCTGGCGTTGGAGCTCCCCGAGACGGAGGCGTTGGATCGCGGGCAAGAGCCCGGTCTGGCTGTTTTGCGATTCCCGATGGTTTTGATCACATTGGTGATGGCCGTCTTTGCTGGACTGGGCCTCGTCAAGTCGTACCACAGCGCGGTACTGACTCACCACTACCTTCAGGCCTTGCAGAGTGACGGTCCTGCCCGCATCCAGCAACTCGAGCAGGCGTCCGTGGCGGGGGCAAGGTTTGCTCGTCTACCTGGCCACGAAAAGACGTTTTATCGCAGTTGGCTGGTGTTGGCGGATACCTGGTTGCGCCTGGACCAGCCGGAGTCTGCCGCGGTCGCGGCCAACAAGGCCCTCGAGCTCCACCCGTTCAATCCAGGAACCTACCGATGGTTGGGGCAACTCGCGAAGCGCCAGGGTAATGTCGCAGCCGCGGCGCGCTGGCAAGCGATTTACTACGAGATCATGCACAAGGCCGAGACCGGCCCCCCGGCGATGCTCGATTCGATCGTGGGGTCAGAGGGCGGTGGACGTTGAGTTGGAGTCGTCGAGCAAGAAAAGTCCAAAAAAGATGGTCTGTTTGACGACTGAATTTCGCCCTTAATAATAACTGTCGACGTTTCTCCTCAACACCCGACCCTTCGGAGACTGTTATGAGTTGGGCCAGACGCCATGGTGCTCCACGGGCACTGATTTTGACGATTTTCTTTTCCCTACCGGTGGCGGGGGCATTCTTGAGCTTCATCGAGGTCTTCGAGGACGGCGTCGACGGTGTCGACGGATTGTTGCGGGCGCGGGCAGTTACGGTTAGCCCTGATGGCCGCAATGTCTACGTAGCGGGTCACCTGGACAACGCGGTGGCGATTTTTAGTCGCAGTGAATTTGGGGGCCCGCTGACGTATGCCGGCTTGATTCGGGATAATGGTGTCGATGTTTTTCTCGATGGCCCAACCGGCCTAGCCGTCAGTGCCGATGGTGGGCGGCTGTTTGCCAGCACCGACTTCGATAACAGTCTCGCGGTTTTCTCCCGTGATGCCACCAGTGATGCGCTGGCTCAGATCGCGGTGTTCCAGGATGGCGTCGGCTCAGTGGATGGGCTGGCTGGCGCGTCGTCCGTTGCCCGCAGCGCCGATGGCCAACATGTTTACGTTACCGGTCGCGATGACTTCTCGGTGGCGATCTTCAGTCGCGATGCCACCACCGAAGATGTCGTCTTCGCCGGCTTGGAGCGAAATGGTGTCGACGGTGTGGCCGGGCTAGCCGGCGCCTCAGCGGTTGCCGTCAGCCCAGACGGGGATATGGTGCTGGCCACCGGCGAATTCGAAGATTCGTTGGTGGTCTTTGCACGGGATGCTACAAGTGACGATCTGGTGTTTGTCGAAACCTTGGTCGATGGGTTCGACGGGGTCGCCGATTTACGCGGCCCAGTTGATGTGGAGTTCAGCAGCGATGGTCAGGACGTTTACGTGGCATCCCAGGTCGATAGTCGCGTGACGTTGTTCCACCGCGTTGCCTCGAGTGTGGAATACGTTACGTCTTATCCAGTGCCGTTTTCGGTCAATGGACTTGCGCTCTCGAACGATGGTCGGCTGCTGGTTGCGTCCGCTGGCGCTGCCCAGCCGTCGCTGGAGGTCTTCACCCGCGACGCAATCGATGGCACCTTGACCCTGGTCGAGACCATCGAAGACGGGGTTGGTGGTGTTACCGGTCTCCATGGCGTGGTTGCTGTTGCGTTCAGTCCGGACGATTCCGAACTCTATACCGCTGCGATTCTGGCCGACGCGATGGTACGGTTTCAAAATGATGCGGTAGTCAACCTCTTTGCCGATGGTTTCGAAAGTGGAGATGCGTCCGCTTGGTCGAACGTGTCGCCGTGACGTACCTCGCCTAGCTCTTGCATCCAAGAACGCCTCGAGAGTTCGGTCGGTCCGTGGGAAGAGATTGGGGCTTAGGGGAATCAACTAAAACGTAGACATTTTGACCGAACGAGCCTCACGACGTCCCAAGATTGGTCTTTCTAGACGATATCCCCCGTTTATTTTTTGCCAAGGCCATTCTGGCCCACCAAAAACGGTTTGGGTAAAACGCCATTGAACTTTATGACCGCTAAAAACGAGTTTGGCAAAATGCCATTGAGCTTTATGACCGTCAAAAACGAGTTTGGCAAAATGCCATCGAGCTTTATGACCGCCAACAACGCTCCTGGGAAAAAGTCAACGCGTGCTCGACCGTCCACAGCCCTCTCGAAAAAAGACATAGCCGCCCCTCGTCGGTGAACAAAGCTCCCCGAAAGAATCCAAAACCTTCCCGGCGGAGCACAACCGTCTTGGATTTGATCCAGAGCCTTCCCGGCGATCCACAGCGCGCTTGGGCAGAAATCGGGCTTGAATATTCATCACCTTTTCCTCCAAGATGCAAGCCGACCTGTTCAGAGCTGGCCGGCACGCTTGATGTCCAAGTAACGCGCTGCTAGAGCAGACGGGAGTAATGGCGGCTCGACATCGAGTACCAAAGCACCCGCTGCCCGCACCGCGGCGTGAGCTTGGCTGCGGGCGGCGAGATAGTGGTGAGTTGCACTGACATCTAGTGCTGCACGGTGACTGGAGACGTCTCCGGCGCGCAATGCTCCGAGCGCCAGCTCTCGGGTGCTGGCGACCAACACCAGGTGCCGTTGACGCAAGGCGTGGATCGTCCTCAGCACTTCGTCGGTGTCTTCGTCGCGTAGATTGGTTAGCAGCAACACCAAAGCCCGGCGTCGCTGCCGCGCCATCAGGCGGGCTGCGGCGGTTGCATAGTCTGCGGACTCGGTTGATGTCTGGAGGTCGTGGATCGTGTCGAGCATACGTAGCAGGGTGTCAGTACCGGCTCTTGCAGGCAGCCAGCGATCGTCCCCGGCGAAAGTCTGCAGACCCACCGCGTCACCTTGCCGAATAGCGACGTAGGTCAGCAACAGAACGGCATTGAGCACGTGGTCGAAGTGGGTCAAGTCACCTTCCCGAGCATGCATTCGCCGTCCGCAGTCGAGCAGCAAGACCACTTGTTGGTTGCGTTCGTCTTGGTATTGACGTGCGATCAGTTTGCCTCGGCGGGCTGTGGCCTTCCAATCAACTTGCCGCAAACTGTCGCCGTCACGGTAGTCGCGTAACTCTTGGAATTCGAGCCCTTCTCCACGTCGACGCTGGAGGTGCATGCCGAGCTGAGCAACATGCGCCTCCGCGCCCGCCAATCCCTGCGCCAAGATCGGTCGAAAGTTCGGCAAGACGCGGACTTGTGCAACATCACCCAACAGGTAGCGGCGGCGAAGCAAGTCTCCGAACGACCGTCGCCAAATTTCGACGTGCTGGAAGCGAACGTCGCCGCGCCGCCGAGGCCTGAGCTGATAGGTCAGCGCCTGGGTGCCGTTGGAAGGCAGAGTGAGCGTTGCCGGCATCTTTCGAGACTCGGCACTGGACGGGTGATGATCAAAAAGCTCGCAATGCACCGCACGGCGATAGGTGCTCACGAGTCGCAACGTGACGTCGGTCCACTCACCGAGCGGCAAGGATGCCGGCAGATGGCGGCTGATGGTCAAGCCGGGGGATGTGGTCAACTCGGCGACCGCGATCCCTGTGACGACGAGTATCGCCAGCCCGACAACGATCCACGGACCATGCCACGCCGGTAATGCCGCGGCAAGGATCGACAGGCCAACCCAGGCGAGAAGCAGCCGAAGCAGGCCGCGTCCGGGTATCCATGACAGCTTCATGGTCTAGGTCTCATCGCCTGGCCTGTCTCATCCTCTGGTCGTCACTGACAACTCTGTTCATTGGCGTGGTGCCTCGACATCCTCGAGTACTGCATGCAGCACCTGATCGGTCCCACGCCCCTCCATTTCCAACTCCGGGGCAACCTGGACGCGATGCCGAAGCACCGGTAGAGCGGCCCGTTTGATGTCATCCGGCACCACGAAGGTGCGGCCGGCCAACAGAGCAATCGCCCGTGCGGTCCGCACCAGCGCAATACCACCACGAGGACCCGTGCCGAGACGGAGACCGGTCCAAGTGCGAGTGCGCCGCACGACGCGGACGGCGTAGTCCATGACGCGTTCATCAACCAACAGCCCACTCGCGGCCTGTTGCAATGAGATGATCACCTCGGGGGTGACGATCTGTTCCACCGATGCGACGTCGAGTCGGTCCGCGGTTTGTCCAGCGGTCACCCGAGCCACAATTGCAACCTCTTCTTCGACCGTCGGTGGATAGTCGACCAACACTTTGATCAAGAACCGATCGAGTTGTGCTTCCGGTAGTGGGTAAGTGCCTTCATGTTCCAGGGGATTCTGGGTGGCGATAGCCATAAACGGACCGGTGAGGGCATACGACTCACCTTCGATCGACACCTGATGTTCCTGCATGACCTCGAGCAGGGCCGCCTGCGTCTTGGCTGGAGCGCGGTTGATCTCATCGGCGAGGAAGAGGTGGGTAAAAGCCGGGCCCCGTCGAATGAGGAATTTCCCGGTATCCGGCCGGTAGACCGAATGACCGGTGATATCGCTCGGCATCAGGTCGGGGGTGAACTGAACTCGGGTGAAGCGGCCGCCAAAGGTGCGCGCCAACGCCAGCGCCAACAACGTCTTGCCGGTGCCAGGCACACCTTCTAGCAAGATATGTCCGCCAGCCAGCAAGGCGACCAACACTTGCTCGACAACTTCGTCCTGGCCGACCACTGAGCGGCCGATCTGGTCGCGGATCAACTGGATCGTTTGGTGGGCCTGCTGGATGCTGCTGGCCGCATCGGTGGTGGCTGTAGGGGCTTCGCTCATGATGATCTCCTCAGAGTCTCGAGGATCTGGATGACACGGGTGAATTCTTGACGGTCGCGAGTTTCCCAGGTGGTGAGAGCACGCTGAAGGTCTGCTTCGTCGATCTTGGCGGCGGCGGATGATTGTCGCGCCAGGGTTTCGAGCTCGTTTGCCGATAACTGTCTGCCGCGGCCAAGCCGCCGGGCGAGGGCCTGGCGTGCGGCTTCGATCAAGGTCGTCTCGCAGCCGATATTCCACAGGAAGTTGCCCGACGCGCTGACGTGCTCCACCAGCTGTCGTCGATCCTTGGGCGAGCTCTCTTGCAATGGACCGAAACGACGGGTCAAGACTGTGAGAGAGGCCAAGATCAAGAGCACTAGGCTGATCACGATCGGCTGGGTGCGTTCTGAGATCAGCGACCAAATGGACGGTCCGGGATCTCGATATAGCAGCCACAGGCCTGCTGGTAGATCTGTCGGCCCGTCCGTCGGGTCGCCGCTCGGCGGTATGGCGGCGTGCCAGGCGATCAGGGCATGATCTAAGTGTCCGATCCGCTCGGTGTGCAGGAACTTGCCGTCAGCTAGCACTGTTGCAGTGCCGTCGCCGACTCGAATTGTCAGCATCCAAGCGGCATCCTCGGCACCTTCCGAGTACAGCACTTCGGTGGGATCCTGCAAATACAGACGGGGCCAGGAGGGGCGTTCGCTAGCGAACGCCGGCAGGCTCTGATCGTCGTCTTCGTCGGCCTCGGTTGCTCCGAAACGTTGGATTCCAAGTGCTTGCAGCAGTGGATCTTCGGTCCATGGTCCGGTGGGATTAACCACCAAATGACCGCCTTCGTTGGCCCACTGGACCAGCCGTTGGGAATTTGTGCTGCGCTTCGCTGTAGCGATCCAGAGCACGTGGTCGAGGGGGGGCAGAATCCGCAGTCTGGGCAGGCTACGGGTTGGTAATCCGGAGCTCTCGAACAGCTGTTCGAGAGCATAATAGGGATGGATTGCCGCCTTGCCGCGATAACCTCGATCCACCACTTCTTCGACCCGCTCGAATAGAAACCAGCCCAGCGCGGTGAGGACTGCAAAAGCCAGGACACTGGCGATGATGGCACCCGCCGAGACTCGACCGCCGAGGCGACTCACGTGGCACGCCCAAAATGTTCGCCCCACACCGACCACAGCTGCCGGGCAGCCTCAGTGTCGGGAACTTGGTGCGCATAGGCGACTCGCTGCCACGTCCGCGTCAGGTTGGTGAAGACCTCGAGCCGACCGCCCTCGAGATTGGAGTTGGCTGACCGTAGGCAATCGTCTTCGGTGAAGCTTTCCCTCAGTTCCAGACCCTCATCCACGAGTCGTGCCAGCGCGCCGCGATAGAGCAAGCTCAAGGCTGCCACTGGTTGGCCTTGGGTCCACAATTCGGCGGCGCCAGCGGGTATGTTGTCGGGCAAGCTCTCGGGTCGCAGGTCGAGACCCGCAATACGTTCCATCGTCGGGCGTTCGCGTCGTGATTTCAGTTGAGGTTCCAGGCTCAAATAGCGCCACATCACACGGATCAACATGAGCAGGAGCCCAGCACCAGTCAGCCATAACAAGGGTTCTCCGAGCATGGCGATCACTCGAGCTAGCCATTTCAGGGCTGGGTTGGGTGACCTATCGTTCGTGCTGTCGCGATCTTTGAGCAGATCTTCGCGCAGTCGCCAGCGGACGATGGTCTCTTCGCGCTGCAGCTCCGGCCGAGCCATGATGTCTGCGATCAGCTGTCGTGGATCATGCGCTGGGTTACCTTGCCACCGCGCTGCCTCGACTTCTGGCGCCATCGCTTCCGAGTCTTCTTCGACGACCTCGGTGGCGGTGGGCTCGGTAGGGTCGGCGTTGGACGGTTCGGTGTAGGCCAGCGCCATTGTGAGTATCAGCACGAGGGTGCGGATTATCGGCACGTTCTTAGTGGTCGGTGGCCCAGCACCAGGAGGTTTGGCAACCTGGCTGCTCGGTGCGGCCTGCAACGGGGTGTCGAGGTCTCGAGCTCGTTTCGCCAGGCGGCGGAAAGCGATCTCGAGATCCCAGCCTTCGAGCTTGGTGCGTTGATTGAGGTATAAGGCGAAGCCCGAGGTGACATACAGCGGATGGAGTGCGGCGATGCTGGCCGCTATCAGTAGCCAGCCAGCCACGGCGGTTGCCCAGGGAAGTGTGCCGTTGAAGAGACGCTCGGCTAAGAGTCCCCAGTCGATCCCCAGTGAACTCGGGATGAGCATCGTCGCCAAGCCGAGAATAGCCATGACCAATCCGATCTCGAACGCGATGAAGGTCACCAGGAGCATCATCGAGACATCCTGCCCATCCACCAGCGTCGCACAGCGTTGGTGACGTTGTTTACCCCGCAGTCCTTCCAGCTGGCCAACCGGTAACCGGATGATCCGCGCCGGATGGAGTCTCCGAATCAGAATCTCCGCCAGACCTTTACGCCATAACCCTGGCAGCGCTTTCAGAGTCTCTCGGCCGGTCGGCGTGACGCCGAAGACGGCACGACTGACGGTGAAAAGAACCGCAACCTCGAACACCGGCAGCAGCCACCAGAACAGCAGCAGACCATAACCTCCGGCCAGGACCACCAACAGAGTGGCAGCTGGCACCGTCAGCGCTAGCCAACGGGCATACATCGGGCGCCACCATCGGCGGGTCAAGGCGAGCCCGAGATCAACACTCTCCCAGCCGTTGCGAGGCCGTAGCTGGACGGCGACGCGTTCAAGATCCACCGCGGCGGCCCCCTAAAGTCAGATAAGCGGCCACCGCGATCCAGGCTCCGCTGCCGATTACGATTTTGGTGGTTTGGGTGATGCCTGCAGTCGAAGACCAGAAGGCCTCGAGAAAGGCGGCGCCGATCAACATTGCAGCCACGCCGAGCATCAACTGGACACAGACTTTTGCGGCGCGACGCAGTGCTTCCACTCGTCGAAAGCGTCCCGGCGCGATCGTCGCCTTGCCGAGTCGCAGGCCGGCCACCCCGGCGATCACCAGGGCGGTGAGCTCCAGGGAACCGTGCCCGATCACGAAGCTGAAGATATTGGGTGCTACCCCGACATGGACCAGGTGCGCAAAAACCGCCCCCAGGAAAAGGCCGTTGAAGATCAGGAAGAAAAGGGTGCCGAGGCCGGCGAAAATGCCGCTGGCGAAGGTGCGAAAAGCGATCGCTACGTTATTGAATACATAAAACCCGAACGCTGCGAAGTCGCCCTCGGCTCCCCGCTCTTCGGTGGCAGGCTGACGATACATCTCCTCGAAAGATTCGAGCTGGTCGGCGTCGAGCAAGGTGTAGATAGCATCCGGGTCGAGCAGCACAGCAATCGCCATGGCGATTCCTGGGCCATAGAAGAGCGCGGTCGCCAACCAGAAGTAACCGGCATGAGCTCGCACCAGGCGTGGAAAATCCGCCGCCAAAAAACGTAATGCGGTGGCGATTGTCATCCTGGGGCGACGGTACAGTTGGTGGTAGCCGCGAAGTGCGATGCGATTGAGGCGCGCCACCAGCGGGCTGTCGTACTGCCGTTGTCGGGCGTGGGCCAGATGTTGACAACAGCGGCGGTAAATCGCGGGCAGCTCACTCAACTCGTGCTCGTATTTGAGCCCGCGCTCCAACCGATTGAGCAACTCTTCAGCCTTCAGCCAGGTGGGCTCGTTGCGCCGCACGAACTCGTCGCGATTCACCGCGTCACCTCCTGACGGGCGAGCAGCCAATTGGCAACACCGAGCAGCCTGCGGACGCCCGCCTCGCCGGTCGTGCCGGTGATCGGCGCGGCGACGGCTGCCAGCTCGGCGCGTCGTTCGTCGTTCCAGGTCGTGTAGCGGGCCCCAAAATCGATCACCGCCCGTTGTTCCCGACGATCGAGTGGCAGTTGCGGCGGTGTTGCCGGAGCTTTGGGGATTTGGCGCTCTCGGATTTCGTCTTCTCGGTAGATCACTAACGTGCCGGCGGCCAGATCCCCGAGGCGTTGAAAGTCGTTGCTCAGCAGCATCGAGGCCAGGCCAGCACCGTACGCGAAGGGTAGAAAGTCCGCAAATCGCAGCAAGTTGCGCAACAACGAGGCTGAGAATCCCACCGGTGTGCCGTCGTCATGGACCACCTGGAGGCCAACCAGCGCTTTGCCGGGTGTGACGCCGTTACGCAACACCTCGAACGCCACTGGATAGAACCACCAGAGAGCAAACGCCAGCAAGAGCAGGAAGCCGGTCCCGACCTGACCCAATAATCCGAAGAGCAGACCCCCCAGCGTTTGTGCCACCAAGATCATGGCGGCGTCAATACCCCAGGCCACCAGCCGCACCGGTGGACCGGCCGGCCGCAGACTCAGGGTGACGCCTTCGGGGGTCTCCCGCTGGCACTCGGTATCGACTCTCAACAGTGAGGCACCTTGATGAAAGCTGCCTCACTGAAGACTGGCAGGCCAGCAATAGGGCGGGCGTTGTTTGGGCTCATCCAGGTCTATCCTAACGCGGGTTGGCTCCACGGCCTGGGACGCCTGGACACCGGGATGGCTTCGTCGTCAATCGAAGCCCTCTTAGATAAGGGCGGAAAACCTGCAAGAAACTGTTCAGTGAGAGAGAGGTCCTTGCTTTGAAGGATACGTGCCGGCCTTGAGTCGATTCATTGAAAGGTTTCACACATCGCCTGTCCCAACTATGCTGGCCGAGCCGTTAAACTGTCGGTGCCGTCGTCACTAGAATAAGCACCACCAAAAGAAGCACAGCGTCTCTTCAACGACGGACTTCTGTCGCGTCCCAGCAACTACCCCTGCGCTGCCTCGCGGAGGAATCGCCATGAAGAACTGTCGCCGAGAGAAATGGGCGTTGCCCACCGGGAGTGTTACCCAACGATCATGAGTTGCATTGAACCGCCAGGGAATCCACTCTTCAGCTTCAAGTCCAAGAGCGCCAGCAAGGCCTGTTCAATGGCGTTCGCGGCGAGCTCAGTCCCAGGCTTTCCACGGCGGTTGCTCAGAAGCCCAATGATCCTCGAGGAGGTTTTTGTCTCGTAGGGTGTCCATGCACTGCCAAAAGCCTTTGTGGAAGTAGGCCGCGAGTTGGCCTTCGTTGACCAGCTGATGGAGGGGTGCAATTTCCCAGTGGGTCGCGAGGGTCTCGATGGTGTCGATGACTTTTGGTGACAGGACGAAGAAGCCGCCGTTGATCCAACCGCCTTCTCCGGGTGGCTTCTCCTGGAAGTCGGTGATGCGATCGCCATCAAAAGCCAGCACGCCATAACGGGACGGCGGTTGGATGGTGGTCATGGTCGCCAATTTGCCATGTGACTTGTGGAATTCGACCAGGGCGGTGATGTCGACGCTGGCGACGGCGTCACCGTAGGTGAAGCAGAAATCGCCGTCGATGTGATGACGGGCGAGCTTCAGGCGTCCACCGGTACCGGTTTCGTCGCCGGTGTCGAGCAGAGTCACGCGCCACGGCTCGGAAGTGCTTTGGTGGATGGTGATGTCATTCTTCGCCAGATCGAAGGTGACGTCGGAGTTGTGGAGGAAGTAGTTGGCGAAGTACTCCTTGATCATGTAACCCTTGTAGCCACAGCAGATGACAAAATCGTGGATGCCGTGGGCGGAGTAGATCTTCATGATGTGCCAAAGAATTGGCTTACCGCCGATCTCCACCATGGGTTTGGGGCGGCGGCTCGTTTCTTCGGACAGGCGGGTACCGCGGCCGCCAGCGAGAATGACCGCTTTCATGGCGTGATCTCCTGATGGGTTTGGGGACCGGGGACGACCGCCGGTCGAGGTCAGTGAGGCTGTGCGAAAGCTATCGTGGGCTCGCGGAAGCTGTCAAATACCGCTAAACCGTAGCCATGGATGCTGTAGCGACGTATGCTCACGCCTTATGGCCGTTCCTGCGACCCGACCCGCTGCCGTGAGCACCTCGCCACCTTCAGGATCCCGAGCGATACAACAGACTGTGGCGCACAGCCTGCTCTGTCTCTCCTTGGTGCTGATTCTGCTGCCGCTGACCCACCGTAAACCGGGGATGCCCGCCACCCTCAAGGCGGACGAGCCGGCCTACTTTCTGGCGGCGTTGAGTCTGGTGAAAGACGGTGACTTGCGGTGTGAAACTAAAGATTTGGCGCGGATCTACCAGGAGTTTCCCTATGCACCGGTGCAGAACCTCATCCTTTCGACCGATGACGGATGGCGCACAGTGTACTTCGGCAAACCCTACATCTTCGCCTTCCTGGCGGCACCCCTCGCCGCCTTGTGGGGAGCCAATGGGCTGGTGGTTTTCAACTCGTTGCTGATGGTGGCGATGATTTGGATGGGCTTCCTCTACCTGCGACGCTACAACCCGGACTGGTTGGCTGCGTTGTTTGCGGTCGGTTTTTATCTGCTGAGTACCACCTACCGCTACGTTTACTGGCTACAGCCGGAGTTGCTCAACATGTTCGCCACGGCGGGCTGTTTGTTCTTTGGGATGCATGTTTTCGATCCCGGGGGGCGCGCCTCTTCAGGACCAGGCTGGTGGCATCGGCTGGCGTCCAATCGTGCGGCGTTGGTGTGGTCGGCGTCAGCACTGGCGCTCGGGGTCTACAACAAGCCGATGTTGGCGGCGATTGGGCTACCGGTGTGCTTCCGGCTACTGCGCCATCGCAGCTGGCGCGAACTTGGAATCTGGTTGCTCAGTGCGGTGGTGGCGATGGGAGTGTTGGCCGGAATCTCGGTGATGTTCACCGGCCATCCGACCGCCTATCTAGGGATCGATCGCCAGGGCTACAACATCCATAGCCCACACGAGATGCCGATGGAGCCCAACCCGCCGCCGGCACCTGGTGAGCAGCGGGAGCTCGGCCGGGAAACCGCGGGTTGGTGGTGGATCTTCCAGGTACCGCAGTTTACGTTCGCCGAGCTGAGTGAGGATCTGGTCTACTTTTTCTTCGGCCGCCATACCGGTTTGTTCGTTTATCAGCCCTTCGCTCTGTTGGCAGTGATCCTCTTCCTGGCAACGCCAGGACTGGCTTTTGGTCGCCTTGGAGCGGTACGTTGGGTAGTCGTTGCAGCATTGGCCTTTGTCGCCCTCTTTCTGCTGCTGTTCTTGCAGCACAACTGGCATGGCGGCGGTGGATTTGTCGGCAATCGATATTTTGTGATGGTTTATCCGGCGTTCCTCTTTCTGGTGACGCGCATTCGTCCATCTTGGATTGTCGTCCCAACTTTCGCCATCGGCGGATTGCTGGTCGGCTCGTTGCAGTTATCCCCTTTGGGGTTGGTTGTACCCTCGCCGACGCTGCAAGCACATGTCCGCAATCCGCCGTTCAAACTGTTTCCATTCGAGCACTCTCTGCCTGAGATTCCGGGTTATCTGGGCCTGGCATACGAGGAAGTTTACTTCAGCGGCCGCAAAGATCATTTCCGGGTCGAAGGCCAGGAAATGTGGATTTCGGGCCGCGACAACAATGAGATGTGGCTGCAAAGCCTCGAACCAGTAGAGGAATTGTGGCTCGACGTCCGTAGTGACATTCCGAACAATGCCGTGACGGTGCGGGTCGAAGACGCCACCGCGCAGCTCATGGCCGGGCCGGAATTGCAGCGGATCACGCTCATGCCCTCCCGTCCGACTCTGGTCCGCAAAGAGCGGGCGCGGGTCGAATGGTCGCGGGTGTTTTCGATTTACCTCTACCGGTTCAATATCGACGTGGCGCAAGGTGAGATGCCGCGTTGGCGTGACGCTGGTGAGCATTTCTTTCACAAAGGGAGCATCCTGACCTTCGGAGGGGTTAGGTTCGCATCGGGCCGGACGGTCGAGCCAGAAGATTCGGCGGCGGATGCGGAACGAACGGAAATCGATCAGGGAGAATAAGCGATTCGGCGGGCAAGATCGGACAGAATAGAAATGAACCACCGATCGCAGACGCAGATCCTATTCAGGAGCAGACATGAAACGCGACGATTCGCTGACCGCATCCAACCTCGCTTTTGTCGAAGGGCTGTATGCGGACTATCTGGAAGACCCTTCGTCGGTCGATACCGACTGGCACGCCACGTTCAAGGATTGGGCAGCCGACGACGGTGACGCCGAGGCGGCACGGCGCTCGGTGGATGGACCGAGCTTCAAAGCTGCCAGTATCTTTGATCCGCCGGTTGCTGTGAGCCTCCTGGCGCGGCCGTCAACCGTTGATTCGATTGCTGGCAGACCTCCGGCTGCTGCCAGGTCTCCGGTGGCTGCCAAGCCGGCCCCTGCTCGGCCCGCCAATGCCGGAGGTGCCTTGGGCGCTACCGAGTCCGGGGCGATTTCGGGTGAGGTGACCGGGCGCATCGAGTTGTTGGAGCAGATGAAGCTTTTCCGTGGCCTACCGCGAGAGGAGATTGCGGCGCTGGCGGTGTTGGCGGTTGAAGAGCGTTTCGCCGATGGCGATACGGTGTGTCGGGAAGCGGAAGAAGGTGATCGTCTTTTTCTGCTGATCGAAGGCGAACTGTCAGTGCGGCGTAAGGATGAAATCGTCACCACCTTACATCCCGGCGATGTAGTCGGTGAGATGTCGGTGCTCGACGCGCAACCGCGCTCGGCAGATGTTGTCGCCCACGGCGCCGTCACCACGCTCAGCTTGGCGCGGGTTGATCTCTTGGCGCAGCTCGAGAAGCGTCCGGCGCTCAATCGAGGCTTCCTCCGGATGCTCTCCATGCGTCTTCGTGAGCGCAGCTCGCGCCAGGATCGGGTCAACCGACTGATCCATGCGTACCGGGTGCGCGGCCACCTGCTGGCACAGCTCGATCCCCTCGGTCGCCCACGAGGTTCGAATCCGGAGCTCGAGCTCGAGCATTGGGGCTTGTCAGAGAAAGATCTCGACTCGTTATTTTCGTCGACCACAATCGCCGGCACCACAGTGCTCACGCTGCGCGAGATCCTAGCGCTGCTCGAGTCGGCCTATTGTCGCTCGATCGGTGTGCAGTTCATGCATATCGACGATGTGCACGCCAAGAATTGGCTGATCAATCGACTCGAGGATTCCGACCATCATCGTCAGTTGACGCGTGACGAGAAGCTGCGGATCTTGACCAAGTTGACCGATGCCGAGCTTTTCGAACAGTTCATTCACAAGAAGTTCTTGGGTGCCAAGCGCTTCTCGTTGGAGGGTGCCGAGACCCTGATCCCGTTGTTGGATCTAGCTTTCGAAGAGGCGGGGGATCAGCGGGTCGAAGAAATTGTCCTCGGTATGGCTCATCGCGGCCGGCTCAATGTGTTGGTCAACATCATGGGGAAAAGTCCGCGTGAGATCTTCCGTGAGTTTGCCGACGACTACGCCGAAGAATTCATCGGTCGAGGCGACGTCAAATATCACCTTGGCTACAGCTCCGACCGACCCACGACTGACGGTCGCAAGATGCACCTGTCGTTGTGTTTCAACCCCAGCCATCTGGAATTCGTCAACCCGGTGCTCCAGGGTCGAGTGCGGGCCAAGCAGCAACGTTTTGGGGACACCGAGCATCGACGCTGCCTCGGCATCTTGGTGCATGGTGACGCCGCGTTTGCTGGCCAAGGGGTGATCCAAGAACTGTTCAACATGGCGAATTTGCCGGGTTATCGCACCGGTGGCACGTTGCACGTGATCGTCAACAACCAGATCGGGTTCACCACCTCGCCGGAGATGGGGCGTTCGACCCACTATGCAACCGACGTTGCGCGTATGGTCCAGACCCCAGTGTTCCACGTCAACGGTGAGGATCCAGAAGCGGTCGCCCGGGTGGTGCGTACCGCGATGGATTTCCGTCGTGAGTTTCAGCAGGACGTCATCATCGACATGTACTGTTATCGGCGCCACGGCCACAACGAAGGGGATGAGCCTTCGTTTACTCAACCGTTGCTGTACGAGGTCATCCGCAAACGTAAGACGGTCCGCGACAGTTACCTCGACCATTTGTTGGAGCTTGGCGGTATCGAGCGCGACGAAGCAGAGAAGATCAAGGAGCAGCGTTCCCAGGTTTTGGAAGACGAACTCAGCAAGGCGCAGGATCCAGGTTACAAGTTGCGGGGACCACGCTCCGGCGAAGGGCTCTGGCATGGTTACCGCGGCGGTGCAGATCACGAGACGCCGGAAGTTGCAACCGGGGTCGCCAAGGACAAGCTGGCCATCCTGCTCAGCAAGACTACCGAGCTGCCGGCCGGTTTCAACATCCACCGCACGTTGAAGCGGATCTTCAAAAAACGCCGCGAAATGGCGTCGGGAGAGCAACCTCTCGATTGGGGGGCGGCCGAGATCTTGGCTTTGGCGTCGCTGGTGGTGGAAGGCGCTCCGGTGCGATTCAGTGGCCAGGACTCTGGGCGCGGCACCTTCAGCCATCGCCATGCGTTGTTGTATGACGCGCAAAGCGGAGAGGTTCATGTGCCCCTGCAACACCTGGCTGAAGGGCAGGCCGAAGTGAACGTTTGGGACAGTCCGCTGTCCGAGGTCAGCGTGGTCGGATTCGAATATGGCTACAGCCTCGACACTCCGGAGGGACTGAACATTTGGGAGGCACAATTCGGAGACTTCTCGAATTGTGCCCAGGTGATCATCGATCAATTCATTACATCGGGTGAGGACAAATGGCGGCGGTTGTCGAGCTTGGTGATGTTGTTGCCCCACGGCTTCGAGGGCCAGGGGCCGGAGCATTCGTCGGCACGCCTCGAGCGGTATCTCAATTTGGCGGCGGAAGACAACATCCAGGTCGTCAACTTGACGACACCGGCGCAGTTTTTCCATTGTCTGCGTCGCCAGGTCTTGCGGCCGTGGCGTAAGCCGTTGATTGTGATGTCGCCCAAGAGCCTTCTGCGCCACCCGCGGGCGGTCTCAACTCTGGATGAGTTGGCCGAGGGGTCGTTCCAGCGTGTTATCGCCGACGATCAAGTGGATCCGGCGGACGTCCAACGGGTGCTCTTGACGAGTGGCAAGATCTTTTACGAGTTGGAGGCTGCGCGTCGGGAAGGCGAACGCAACGACGTTGCGATCGTCCGGCTCGAGCAGTATTACCCGCTGTCGACAGATCTCCTCGAAGCCGCGTTGTCGCCTTACGCCGACGGTACACCGGTGTTTTGGGTGCAAGAAGAGCCCCGCAACATGGGTGCCTGGAGCTTCTTGCTACTACGCCTCGGTCGCCAGCTTTTTGGCCGTTGGCCGCTCGAGGCCATCACCCGCCCTGAGTCGGCCAGCCCGGCGACTGGATCGGCGGCTGCCCACAAGAAAGAGCAGGCTGGTTTGATTGCGGAGGCGTTGAGTTGAGCGATTGTTGTCAAAATTGCAACAAGGCCATCCGATCCCACGATGGCGTCCATCTGATGGGTGTGGAAGGTGATCCTGGTACCTTACTTTGCGGTCGTTGCTACAACGAAATGATGAGCGTCAGCATGGAACTCGATTTTGAGCACCCGGACTTCGCGCCGATCAGTGTGACCGATTGCGCGGGTGACGATCACGACTTCGAGTTTCGAACGCATCTCCACGGCGAGGTCGTAAAAATCGACGCCCTCGAGGTGCACAACGGTGAGGTCAAGGGTTACGAGTTCAGCGTCCTGGGTGATGCCGAAGAAGACCCGATGGATTTATTTCGTGTGCTCTATCAGCGCATGCGCGACGAATTGGGAAAAAAATATCTCACCAATGCCGATCATCCCCAGATCGCCGAAGGCAGCGTGAAGGGTCGGGTCGAATGGGACGAAGAGACCGACGGTGACCTTCCACGGTTGGTCATCGATGGGCGTGAGATCTCGTGGCACGAGATGGGCCGCATGTTGATGAGCTATGAAGGTTGGCGGTTCGAGCTTGAAGTCCACGATTGTGACGACATGGTCGGTGTTGTCCAGGCGGATTCGGACGAGAGTTAATTAGGCCACCAGGCGTCGACGCACCGCACTGAGCCAGCTGCGACGGATGAGGCCGCTGCCGGGGCGAATCAGGCGCCAGTAGCGACGGAAGCTGCGGGCGGCAGCTGGATCCGTGGTCTGGATACGGGTTTCGGTGATGAGTCGGCAACCACGCCCTTCAGCCCGTACCAGGAGGTTCATCGCCGCCTTGGCGTAACCCGGCTGATCGAAGGCCGTGAAGGTCTGTTGATCGTGCACTGAACGCACCGGTGCGTTCCCCGCAAGTTTCCAAAAACGTCCCACAACACCGAGAACGATCTCGCGTCCAGGCTGTTCGGCGAGTTGCACAAAACCGCTAGCGACCAATGCGTCGAGGACGGCTGCGTCGCGATCACCACCGATAGCCCGGCCGACCAACCTTGCCGGCAATTCGCGCAGCGCCATCAGTGGACGCAGGAGGCGGATTTCACCACCCTGGAGTGCCAGCAGCGCCCGATAGGTTTCCTCAGGGGTGGCATCGAGCCAGATGTCATGGACTTCGAAGTGTTCAGCCTGTGGCATCAGTTCGTCGAGTAACGTCGGATGCCCAACGAAGTGGCGGCTGCGGATGCCGCGGCGTTGGAAAAACGCCGTAGCGCCGATCAGTGCCCGATAAGGCCACCGGACGAGCCAGGCGGCAGCACTCGCGTGCCGTTCCTGATGCTCGACTCGGCCTCGTGGGTGCTCGAGACCCAGAGGCAAGGTGATCGGCTTGGAGCGGAGTCCGATACCAGCGAGGTGTTTGAGGCTCTTGTAGCCGTATTGCCGTGGGCTGACGATACGCAACGGCGCGCCATGAATGGGCGAAATCGGTTCACCGTCGAGAGTGTCGGCGATCAGCACATCGTCGGCCAGGGCGTCTTCGAGCAGTAGACTACAGCAGTAGCCATCGTGGCCAAACAGGACCAAGTACCGTGCTTCGGGTCGGGGTTGGCAGCGTGGTTCGATCACCTGGTGATAGAGATCGGCGAGTCGCCAACCGCTCCAGCGTAGTCCCTCCTTGGTCCAGGTGGTGACGCAATGCAGTGCACTCTCCTGGTCGATGCGCGGTAAGGCCCGAAGCTCTTCGAGGCTGATCTCGATCGGATGCTCGACCTCTCCAGAGATCCGTAAACGAGCTTCATACGGCACTTCCGGGAAGGGCCGGGTGGCGGCCCCGAACCGTGGAAACCTGGCTCCCGGTCGTTGGCCGGGGGGAATCGTAGCTGCGTGTTGAGCTGGCATGACAGACCCTGGTTCAGGCGGCGTTGCGGCGACTGTCTGCCTCGCGGCGACTGTCTACCTCACCCGGCCACCGGTGAGTGCCACCAGCCCAGGCGTCGTAAAGGCTACGTAGGCAGTCGCGCAGATTACCCTGGTGTTGCTCGAACAGCTGCTCGAGCTCCGGCGCCAGCCGTGCCGCTTGTGCTGTGCCAACCAGCTCGGTCACCAGCGCGTGGAGCAGGCTCGGATCGGTTTGGTGACGACGCAACGTGGGCAGCCGACCAGGGGTGTGGCTGGTAACGATCAAGCCGCCCGCCCGTTGACTGTGCTTCGAGAGTTGGTGCCAGCGCCACCAGCTCAGCTGCTCGACACCGTCGACGGTCACCAAATGTCTGGGGCCGGCGTCTTGCAGGCGACGCCAATCCGCAGCATTCAGTCGTCGACGGTCATGCCGAAGGCGTAGCGGTACGAGGTGCCAGCCGCGGGCCTCGAGCCGTTGCTCGAGTTCTTCGAGCAGCGTTGTTTTGCCACTGCCCTTGGGCCCGACGAGGGCCGCTCGCTGGCCGAGCTCAGCCCATCGATCGAGCAAGTCGCGCCAGCCCAGCGCATCGAGCCGATAACGCAAGCTCAGGACTCGGTTGACCCGGAACGGGTTCTGTCGTGCCAAGCGTTGGGCGGTCATAACTGGACCTCCTCAGTCCCCGGCGCCGAAACAATGTCAACTCGTGCTACCTCACCAGCGGGCTCCAGGCTCGCTTCGATGGCCCACACTAGAGATAGTAGGGTGCCCGAGAAACTCCAGGGAAAGTTTGGCAGCACAAAAGCGAACTCACGGCTGCCGGCAGCGGACGGTCCCTCGACCTTGATCTGTTCGATGATCGCGACGTCCTCGGTACCCTTACCCTCGGTGTGCCAGAGCAGGCTGATCAGCACCGACTTTGACTGGCGGTTCAGCGATTGCCAGGTGGCTCGGCCGCGCACTTCGGTGCCTGGCTCATGGGCGGGGTTACCATCGAGATGGATTTGAATGGTCATCAGCTTGGAGAGACGACAATCGAGAAGTTTTCATCCACATCGGGCCACTGCGGAATTTCACCATGGATCGTCAGACGCCACTTGATCTTGTTATTGTTTGCCTCAAAGGTCGGCATGGTGCGCTCGGGAACGTTCAGTTCAGTCCGGCCGCGGTGGATCAAAGCCAGGCGATCGGCGGTCACTAGCGTTTGACTGAAGAAGACATAGGTATCGGTTTGGGTATCCGTGCCTCGCCGGTAGCGTACCTCTTCCAAACCTTCGAGTTTGATCGTCAGTTGGCGCAAGCGGCCAGCGCGACCGTCGAATTGCCAGCTCAAGGTCGTTTTGCTGCCGGGTGCGAGATGGCCCTCGGCCAGCGTCAGGCGAGGTCGAGGGTTGAACCAGGCCAGCACCATGTAGAAGAACAAACCGATGAGCCCGATTCCGACGAGCACAAACGGGGTCAGGAAAAGTATGGGAAGCCAGGCAAATCCGCCGCTGCCATGGATGAAGTCTCCGAACAAGAAGAGACTGACGATACCGTTCCAAAAGATGGCAATGATCAGCGTGCCGATCACTTTGGTGGTCGGTGAGGCCTGGGCCTTGAGCTCCAAGGTGCCGCCAAGGGTTTGGGCGCGGTCTCGGGTGCGGTCTTGGACGTTATGTAATCCATAACGATTGGAAGCCTTGCCGTGCTGGCTGGCGCCGTGCTGGCTGGCGCCGTGCTGGCGGACACCGTGTTGGCGGACACCGTGTTGATCGTGCCCGCGGCCAGTCGCCTGTTCCGTCTTGGAAGGGCGGCGGTTTTTCCGAGCAAACGCCACGCCGATGAGACCACCGAGGCCAACCGCCAGAAACGGCACTGGAAATAAGCCCCACCAAAGGTAGGAGCCGGGCTCACGGTTGATCACTGACGTGCTGGGATCGTTGGGATCGTAGTAGCAGCTGACTTCGCTGCCCGGCGGATGCGCCTCGACCACCTTCGCCTTGCCTTCATAACCGCTCGATGAGCCGATGCTGAAATCGTAGCGATCACCTTGAAAGGTCTGCCAGTCGACGTCGTAGGTGTAAACGATGTCGACGCGATAGGTTGTGCTGTCGCTGCCTTGGTTGGCTTCGACGTCACTCGACACGACGGCACAGTCGGTCTCGACCCAGTTGCGAGCTGCGACGATCCCAGAAAGTGGCTTCCAAGTCAGGAAGTAGCCCGCTGCCAAACCTGCTGCGGCGAAGATGCAAAAAAAACCAAAAACGAGACAGCCGTGAGTCTGAGTCTGGCGGACTTTGGACGTCTTTCTCATGGGTCAACACTCAATGACGGCGTCATAGCTGCTGAGAGTATAACGTCCGCAATGCGCTGCCTTTCCCGAGCGTGCTCACCGCGAATGGCCGGTCCGCTGGCACGATGCTTGGATGGCAAGCTTGGACTGCGCAATCAACTGGCATAACATCTCCGCGAACACGGGATGGAAACATCTGGATCCGAGTTCGTCGAATCTGGAGAAAATCATAGACGTCCGGGAACGAGCTTCACATAGGAGCTCTGGGGAATGAGCATGGCGATCGAGTTGAAAGTTCCGACGGTAGGTGAGTCGATTACCGAGGTAATGATCGGCGAATGGCTCAAGGCCGAGGGTGATTGGGTGGCGGAAGACGAGCCGCTGGTGATCATCGAGACCGACAAGGTCAACGTCGAGCTGCCGGCACCCGAGAGCGGCGTCTTGAAACAGATCCTCAAACAAGAGGGTGATGATGCCGAGGTGGGCGATATTGTCGGGCTGATGGAAGCGAGCGAGAAGCCGGCCAGCGATGGGTCATCAGCAACTGCTACGCCTGTTGCGGCCGAGACTGCTGCTCCGGAGACCGCCGCTCCGGAGACCGCCGCTCCAGCGGCCGCCCGAGACGAGACCTTCGATGGCGACCAGCGTATTATGCCGGCAGCGGCTCGCGCCTTGGCAGAAAGAGGGCTCGATGCGTCTGAGGTGACGGCAACAGGACCTGGCGGACGGCTGTTGAAAGAAGATGTCTTGCGTCACCGCGCAACGCCAGCTGCGCCAGTTCCATCTAAGCCTGCTCCGTCTAAACCAGCTCCGTCGAAACCGGCACCTGAGGCGGCAGCGCTCGCTGCTGGGTCGCGGCAGGAAGAAGTCGTGCGGATGACGCCGCTGCGCCGACGAGTGGCCGAGCGCCTGGTTGAAGCGCAGCAGACAGCGGCGTTGCTCACCACCTTCAATGAAATCGACATGTCGCGCATCAAAGGCCTGCGCAAGGAATACCAAGAGACGTTTGTCGCCAAATACGGCATCAAAGTCGGTTTCATGTCGTTTTTCGTCAAGGCGGTGGTCGAGGCCTTGAAAGATGTGCCACAGGTCAACGCCGAGGTGCGCGGCGACGAGATCGTCTACCGCAACTACCAGGATATTGGCATTGCGGTGGGTGGCGGCAAAGGGCTGGTGGTGCCGATTATCCGCAACGCTGAGCGCCTGAGTTTCGCCGAGGTTGAGAAGGCCATCGCCGACTACGCGGTGCGGGCACGCGACGGCAAGCTCAAGCTCGAAGAGTTACAGGGTGGCACCTTCACCATCTCGAACGGTGGTATCTATGGCTCCTTGTTGTCGACGCCGATCGTCAATCCGCCTCAAAGCGGCATCCTCGGCATGCACAAGATCCAAGATCGGCCGGTGGCGGTGAATGGAGAGGTGGTGATCCGACCGATGATGTACGTTGCTCTGACCTACGACCATCGCCTGGTGGATGGCCGTGAGGCGGTGACGTTTCTGATCCGCGTCAAGGAACGTTTGGAAGATCCGACGCGGATCTTGCTGGAAATCTGATCATTTCAGGCGTCGGCGCCTCGGTGTCCGACGCCAGACAAAAAATTCGAGGACGTATGGAAGAGCACGAGTACGATCTGGTGGTCATCGGCTCGGGTCCCGGCGGTTATGTCGCCGCGATTCGTGCTGCCCAATTAGGGCTGAATACCGCTTGCGTCGAAAAGGAGCCGGCACTCGGCGGGACCTGTCTGCGAGTTGGTTGTATCCCATCGAAAGCCCTGCTGGAAGCGAGCGAGCGTTACGAAGAGACGCGCCACGGTCTGGCAACCTTCGGTGTCACCGTCGAAGGGGTGAGTTTCGACCTCGCGACGATGCTGCAGCACAAAGACAAAACCGTCACCGCCCTCACCGAAGGGGTGGCTGGCTTGTTCAAGAAGAACAAGATTACACGCTACAGCGGCCATGGACGCCTCGACGGTCCAGGGACGGTGATCGTCGAACCTGGCGAAGGCGGTGAGTCTGCCAAGTTGAGCGCCAAACATGTCATTCTGGCCACCGGTTCGGAGGTTGCGACCTTGCCGGGGGTCGAGATGGACTGGGATCGTATCGGTTCGTCCACCGAGGCGTTGTCCTATCCGGAAGTTCCCGGGCACCTGGTGGTGATTGGGGCCGGCTACATTGGCCTCGAACTCGGCTCCGTGTGGGCTCGGTTGGGCGCCAAGGTTACGGTGCTCGAATACCTCGACCGCATCTTGCCGGGTATGGATGGGGATACCGCCAAACGTGCCCGCCAGATTTTCAAGAAACAAGGCATCGAATTTCGTCTTGGGACACGCGTCACCGGTGCTCGTGTTGAAGGTGATGGCTGTGTCGTCGAAGCCGAAGGTATGGAGCCGATCCGATGTGACCGGGTGTTGGTGGCGGTTGGCCGTCGACCCTACACTGACAACCTCGGACTTACGACGGTTGGGGTCGAGCTCGACGAGCGCGGGCGCATTCCGGTGAATGCACACTTCCGAACCAGCGCGGAGGGCGTGTATGCGATCGGTGACGTCATTGCCGGGCCGATGTTGGCGCACAAGGCGGAGCACGAAGGTGTCGCTTGCGCCGAATATCTCGCCACCGGGTTTGGCCACGTCAACTATGACGCGATCCCGGGCGTCGTCTACACCCACCCTGAAATCGCCACGGTGGGCAAAAGCGAGGAGCAGCTCAAAGAGGCGGGCATCAAGTATCGCAAGGGTAAGTTCCCGTTCTCAGCCAATGGTCGGGCCAGAGCGTTGGCGCAGACCGACGGGCAAGTCAAAGTCCTTGCCGATGCCGAGACCGATCGTGTGCTAGGTGTTCACATCATCGGGCCGCGGGCCGGAGACCTGATTGCCGAAGCCGCGGTGGCGATCGAATTTGGGGCCTCGAGCGAAGATATCGCCCGTTCGGTTCACGCCCATCCCACCTTGGCGGAGGCGGTCCGCCCCAACTGGCGGCGGCAGAGGGAACTTGTGAACTTCGGGGTGCCGTTCAATGACGCCACCGTGGTAGTCCAAGTCGGCACCGTAGCCGCATGGGCCAAAGACGCGGTGCTATT
>JAJCXO010000222.1 GCA_029263395.1 Acidobacteriota bacterium
ATTGCCGCCATCGTCGAGTTTGCGGGTGTTGCATGCCGGAGCGGCGCTGTCGACCGAGATGGAGCGTCAGGCGCGAGCCGAGATGGCGACCAACCGGCGTTATCGTTGGCTGGGAGATCTGCCACAATGGAAGGTTCGGCAGTTGATGGCCCGCAGTCACCTGATGGTGTTGTCGTCTGAGATGGAGGGTGGCGCCAACGTCGTGTCCGAGGCGATTGTTGCCGGCCTGCCGGTAGTTTCGACCCGGATCTCAGGCACGATCGGCTTGTTGGGTGCGGATCATCCCGGCTACTTCGAGATCGGGGATACCGAGGCCCTTGCCTCGTTACTGGCCAAATGCGAAACTGATGGTGCGTTTTTGGAGCGCCTAGCCAAGCGTAGCCGTGAGTTGGCCCCTAAGTTTGATCCGTTGCAGGAACTGGACGCTTGGCGCGATTTGCTAATGGAGGTCGGGGTGGCCTAGTTGTCTCTAGTGGCCTAATTGACCTATGAACGTCGGTCGGCAAGGTGTCATGAAACAGTCGATACTAATAATTGTTGCAATCATTACACTGATCGTCTTGGCCCTCGTCGGGTTTGGGTTTTGGGGTTGGGGGCTCTTTGCTGGTCAGGCCAAAGAAGCCCTCAATAACAATGCAGTGATCCTGCAGCATATCGGCGAAATTGATCGAATCGAGACGGATTTCGAAGCTACAGGCGAAGCACCAGGGGATGAGGTTTTCGTTTTCAAAGTTGAAGGTTCCAAGGGAAGCGGAGTTGTTACGGCTGAATTCATTACCGTTGACGCTGATACGGAGAGGGTAGAGTCTGGAACGCTACAGCTCGCTTCCGGAGAAATTTACGACTTGCTGGAAGAAGAGCCGTTCTCGGCTGATGGTGAAATCATTGAGCCTTAGTGGTCATCAGCCCTGACCCTGACTGGCTAGTGCGCAGGTGCGAAAGCCGGCCCAGATGTCGCGTCGATCGGGAGTGTAGAAGTTGCGCCAGGTGTTGCGGATCAAATGGAAGCGGGTTGCCCAGCAGCCACCACGTAAGACCTGGTGATTACCGAACCAGGGCTCGGAGTAGTCTTTGTAGGGGTCGGCGACGAAGCCCGGGTAGGGGCCAAAGGGAGTGGCGGTCCATTCCCAGACGTTACCCATCAGTTGACGGACACCTTCTGGGGTGTCGCCTATGGCAAGGCGGTCGACTGCAATTGGGCCACCATGACGACCGTCTAGGTTGGCACGGGCCACATCGGGCTTGTCGCCCCACGGGTAGGTTGTCTTGGCTCGAGTTGATGCCGCCAACTCCCACTCGGCCTCGGTAGGGAGTCGGCGTTTGGCCCAACGGCAGTAGGCACTGGCTTCGAATCCGTTGACATGGATCATCGGCAGACGATCCGCGATCGGTAACCACTGGTCATACACTCGACGTTCCCACCGGTCATGACGGTCACGCCGCCAATAGACCGGACGGCGAATGTTCTGGGTTCGACACCACCGCCAGCCATCGGGCCTCCACAGCTCGCGCCGATCGTAGCCACCATCGTCGACGAAGTTGCGGAACTGGCCTTGGGTGACTGCCGTGCGAGCGATGGCGAACGGTTCAACGTCGACCGGGTGTGCCCACTTTTCATTGTCGAAGGCAAACCCATGCTCGGCGGAGGCGGGAATGGCTCCCAGAGAATAGGTGCCGCCGCGATGTTCGAAGTCGCCATCCACGATATCTACGGCGGGCAGTTCGCTGTCTAGGGGGAAGCTCTTGACGCGGAAGGCCTCGGGTTCGGGGGCAGTGTAACCATGGGTCTGTCGGGTGTAGGCGAACGCCTCGGCATGCATGTCTTCGTGAAACAAAGCCAGGCGATGGAAGTAGATGTCGTCTGCGGAGAGTTCGTCTGCGCCATCGAGATGCTCGACGACATCGTCGAGTACACGCTTCATATAAGCCGAGGTTTCAGCCCGGCTGTAGAGCGGCAAATCCCAGCGGCTGTCGTGGGCAACAGCCATCGAGTCGTAGAGGGCATCCGCGTCCTTGGACATCGATGGCTCACCGCGCAGGTGGCGACGGGTCCAGCGTTCCTGGAACCAGGCGACGTGGCCGATCTCCCACAGCAGGGGATTGACGATGTCGAGCTGTTTCCCCATCACCTGTTCGTCGTCGAGGTCGCTGACCAGCGCGAAAGTCCGTCGGCGCGCTTCCAGCAATTCAGCGATGAGCTCGGCGGCGGAGGTCGGAAGGGCGGAGGTGGCTGCCTTAGATTCTTGCTGGGATGACATATCAACCTCGGAAATTCTCTCATGTCCAGACCTGACGGAGTATCCCTTTGCTAGTCATAGAGGTAACCTTATCCTCTCGAACCGCACCTTACTCGTTAGGTTAACGTGTCGAGGTAAAGTTTGGAGACAACGAACCGTCCGAACCGACCCCAAAAAGGAGGTGATCGTTATGCAGCTCAAAAGAATGTTCAAGAAGCCGACGCTGACGAGTCTTGCCAAAACTTGTGGTTGAGCGGCCAAACTGAGCCCGGTCGGGCTCGGAGAGCTACTAGCGACGTTGCCTCAGAATCAGGACCCGAATCTCCTGGTGGGTTTCAACACCAGCGATGATGCGGCGGTTTACCGCCTCGACGACAACACCGCTCTGGTGATGACAGCTGACATCATCACCCCGCCGGTGGACGATCCACACCTTTTTGGTCAGATCGCCGCTGCCAACGCGTTGAGCGATGTGTTCGCGATGGGTGGAAGGCCATTGGTGTGTCTAAATCTGGTCGGTTTTCCCGCCAACCAGCTGGGGCCGGAGATCCTGCACGGCATGGTGGCCGGGGCGTTGTCCAAGGTCACCGAGGCTGGTGCGGTACTGGCTGGTGGGCACACCACGGAAGACGATGAGCCAAAGTTCGGGCTCTCCGTCACAGGGATCGTGCATCCTGACAAAGTCTGGACCAACACCGGTGCCCGGGTTGGCGACGCTTTGATCCTGACCAAGCCGATTGGCAGTGGGGTGTTGTTCAACGCCAATCGCAAGGACTGGGTCTCCCAGCAGGCGATGGACGCCTGTATCGAGATCATCGTCACCCTCAACCGCACCGCGGCCGAGGTCATGCAGTCGTTCGAGATCCACGGCGCTACCGACGTCACGGGCTTTGGCCTCGCCGGCCATGGTCTCGAAGTAGCGGAAGGTTCGGATGTGACCCTGCGTATCGATCTCGACGCTGTGCCGATCATGGACGAAGCCCTGGCCATGTACCAGCGCGGCATGACCACCGGCGTCAATGGGGTCAATCGCCAGCTAGTGGAAGCCAAGTGGCATTTCGAGCGCGAGTTGCCGACCTGGCACGAGGAGATTTTTGTCGATCCCCAGACCAGTGGCGGGCTGTTGGTTGCGCTACCCGAGGAGCAAGCCGACGGTCTGCTGGCTGCTCTGCTCGACGCTGGAGTTGGCCACAGTCGGCGGATCGGCTCGGTCGAGGCCTTTGGCGGACGGCATCGGTTGATTTTTGGCTGAGACGCCAACCGGAGTCAGGCTCGCGTGAGGCCGCTGGTTATTGACGTTCGAAGAGGAACGTCGAGGTGTTCTTTTTGCCATCTTTGGTCTTGATCAGTTGCACTTCCAGACGATCCTCTTCGGTGTGGCGGTAAATCAACTGAGAGGCTTCGATCTCGGGGTCGCGCTCGAAGACGGCGAGGCCGTCCTGGTGTTCGACGAGGTGAAACTCGACCCTTTCGTCCTTCTCTTCCCAGCCGCGTAAGCCAGAACCGAAATGTTTGATTCGGAGCACCGGCCCTTGTGGGCTGGGTTCGATCAACATGAATTCGTAAAGCCGGATCTCCGTCTCGGTGAACCAGCGAAACATGCCCATCATGGCGCCACCGCCGGTGGCGCTCCATTGTTCATCGATGACACTGTCGTCCATCTCGCCGCGCCACTGGCCGGTGATCCATCCCAGGTCGGCGACTGTAGCCTCGGGTGCTGTGGCCTCGGGCGCAGGGTCGTCAGCAGCCAGGACAGCGGGTGTCAGGCAAATCAAAGACAAGGCGAGGAGGCAACAGGCGAATCGATGTTGGAGCATGGTGGCTCTCCTTGGTTGGTTGAAGGCTTATTATCACTGAACGTTTGACCGAACCGATCGAGGACAAACCGCAAGCTTGGTTTCTCATATACTTTGCGCCGCTTCGCCGGACGAGAAGCACTCTCAGGCAACATCGAAGGGGACCGACGTGAAGTTCACTGAAGAGCACCAGCTGATGCGGGAGTCGTTACGTCAGTTGATCGATACCGAGATCAATCCGTACGTCGACGCTTGGGAAGAAGCCCGCGCTTTCCCGGCACACGAGGTGTTCAAGAAACTCGGTGATGCGGGGTTTTTGGGCATCGCACGGCCGCCAGAGTATGGTGGTATGGGGCTCGATTGGTCTTACAGCCTGGTGATGGCGGAAGAGCTCGGCCACATCCAGTGTGGTGGGGTCCCGATGGCGATCGGCGTCCATACCGATATGTGTACGCCGGCCCTCGATCGTTTTGGCAGCGACCGGCTGAAGCGCGAGTTCCTGGCGCCCTCGATCGCTGGCGACCTGGTGGGGTGCCTCGGGGTCAGCGAGTCGGTGGCCGGTTCCGATGTCGCGTCCATTAGGACCATGGCACGCCGTGATGGCGATGATTATGTGATCAACGGTGAGAAGATGTGGATCACCAACGGTGGCCAGGCGGATTGGATGTGCTGCCTGGTGAACACCGCCGACGGGCATCCACATCGCAACAAGTCACTGCTGATCGTGCCGCTGAATGCACCCGGGGTCGAACGTTCGCGCAAGCTCGACAAGCTTGGCATGTGGTCCTCGGATACCGCGCAGATTTTCTTCGATGACGTCCGCGTACCGCGTCATCACCTGATTGGCGAAGAGGGTATGGGCTTCGCTTATCAGATGATGCAATTCCAGGAAGAGCGTTTGTGGGCTGCTGCCAACACCGTAACGGGCCTCGACAACGTGATTCGCGAGACCATCAACTACACCCGTGAACGTCAAGCCTTTGGACGCTCTATCCTAGATAATCAAGTGGTCCACTTCCGTCTGGCCGAGTTGTCGACCGAAGTTGAAGCGCTGCGGTCCTTGGTCTATCGTGCCACCGAGTTGATGATTGCCGGTGAAGATGCCACTCGCCTGGCCTCAATGGCCAAGCTCAAGGCAGGGCGTTTGCAGCGTGAGGTTGTCGACAGCTGTATCCAATATTGGGGAGGCCAGGGATACATGTGGGAGTCGCCGGTCGCCCGTGCTTATCGCGACGGTCGGTTGCTGTCGATTGGCGGTGGTACCGATGAGGTGATGCTCGGCATTATCTGCAAGTACGAAGGCACCCTGCCGAAAACCCGGTAGCGGGAAGCGCGTGATGACTCAGCAACCTGTTGGTTTGCTCCCGGAGCCGTTGGTCGAAGATACGATCGTCGAGGTGGCAAATTTGCCGGCGACGACGGTCGAGCGCGAATTGGAGCAGGTGGTCACCAAACAACGTGACTTGGCCGCCTTCGTCGCGGCTTATTCGGAAGACATGAGTCTCGAGGCGATCGAGCTCGGCTTCTACATGTTCTTCACGATCCATCACATGTTTCAAAACGCTGCTGGCGGCGAGCTCGAGCGAATACGCGGCGGTCGGGTCGAGCGTTGCCTCGATCAGAACGAAGACTTGCTGGCTCGTCTCGAGGGTGCGCACGAGAAGTTCATCGAACGCATCGCTGAAGTCGAGTCCAGCCGCCAGCCCTATGTCATGCGTTATCTGGTCGAAACCTTGATCGAGGCGCCGGAAGGCGACGATGCGGTGCCGTTGACCGAAGAGGAGACCGGGACGCTGTTTGTGGTGCTGAAGACAGTTATCGACGTCTTCGATCAGTCGCTCGAAGGCTAGGGGTGCACAGCCGTGCGTCCCCTGCCCTGAGTCTTACTGATCCGGCTGTTTCTTGGCGATGAAGCGCCAACAGGCGCGGATGCTGGCTGCAATCTAGGTAGCCGCTAGGTCGCTAGCGGTTCTTCGCCGTTCTTTTCCAAGCCACCTTTGAGTAACAATGCTCGGCGATTGGTGATGCCTTCGAGCCAGATCGGAACGAAGGCGACCAGGTCTTTGAGCATGGTATCGATCTCCCGCATCAGGCTGACCAGGCGGGTACTGAGCTCGGCATGACAGGTCTCGAGGTCTCGGACGCTCTGCTCCCGTTCGAGCAGGCTGTCACCGACGCCGCGTTTCATGGTTTCGATCGTTCGACGGCTGGTGGCGTAAAGTTCAATCAGGACCCGACATTGGGTGGGGAGTTCGCTGGCGTACCGATCGAGGATCTCCATTTCGTAAAAGCGAATGCCGCGTAGCGCCAAGACTTCTTTGAGTTTCGGTGTCAAACCTTCGATCAACTCGTGCAAGAAGTTTGCAGCTTCGTTCCATGAGCTGCCGACCGGAAGGGTTTGAGCCTGCGAAATGTCAGCTGCCAATTTGACGAGTCGGCGAGCACGAACGGTGTCTCTCTGCTCCAGATAGTCTTTCAAGCGACTGACCGTTGCGTGCAGCCATTCGGCTTCCTCGAGATCCTGCGGAAAGCGTTTCGACAAGAAGTAGTCAGCGTCATGGAAGCTACGCGGATCTCTCGCCATGATCTCGCCGAAGGCGTCTTGCAGAAACGAGTGGATCTGACCGATCGAGACGCACAGCAACTTACGGAGTTGCATCAGCTCGCCCGAGGGAACTTCGGCTGAGAACTTCTCGAGGTCAGTGAGCACAGAAGCGGACAGGATCCGAAGGGAAAGCTCTGCCCGCTGGCGCGCTTGCTCGAGTTCCGGGAAGGCCGATTGCGTGTCTAACAACGGTGCCATCTCATCTTGGATCAGTTGGCCTACCTGGCGGACCTTGCGCCAGATCTCGTGCAGGCGCTCGGGTGAACAATGAAGGATCGCGTAGTTGCTCTCCAGGACACCGCCGAGCAGCCGAATACAACCAAGAAAAGTGCGGATCCTCGGATTCTGCCAACGGACCTTCTCGATGGTCCAATCCGTGATGGTGAGGCCGGATGGTAGTTTGATCTGGTTGTCAGCCAGCAGGATCGGCGTTTTGAAGTCCTGGTCGCTCATAGGGTGTTGGCTTGGATGCTGTGGAGCTGAGCTAGCTCGGCTTACGAGGCGCTCGGCTTTCGAGGCGCTCGCCTGGGGTTTTCCCATGGTTTGTCTTTGCGTTGTTCGATACGCAGTCGAATCAAGCTGTGGTCGGCTCGCCGGATGGTCTCTTCCAACGTTTCTCTGTCTTCACGCAATGCCCAGCCAAACGACAACGGTACCGGTGTTTCGCCCTCGAGCACGGAGTGGATGCGGTTGGCGGCCTCGGCAGTGAAATTGCCCCATTCACCCAACAACAGGGTCAGAAATTCGTCACCACCGATCCGTACCACCGGATCCTCGGCCCGAACGTGGCGCATCAGAAAACGACTGACTTTGACCAAGACATCGTCACCAGCTTGGTGGCCATGAAGGTCGTTGTAGGCCTTGAAGTGATCGATGTCGACAATAATTGCGCCCCAGATTGCATGGTCAGGGTCGAGCTCCGCTTGTAACAGATCGAGGTAGCGGCGGTTGTAGCAGCCGGTCAGTGGGTCGCGTATGCTGTATTCTCGCAGTTGCTCTTCGAGTTCCTTGCGTTGAGTGATATCGATCAGGATGCCATGGCAGATCGCTTCACCGGTGTCCTCGTCTGCCACCAGATAACAGGTGTCGAGCACGGTGCGGATGCCACCGTCGGGTCGTTTGACCTGGAATTCGAACTCGCGCACGGCCCCTTGAAGCGCGAGCAGCCGCATTTCCTCTTTCCTCTGCTGCGGGTCGACGAAGAGCTCGGGAGCGCTGTAGCTGCGAAGCTCTTCGACCGAGTCGACCCCAAAGATCTCGAGCATCGCCGGGTTGGCGTCGAGCAGCGCGCCACCAGGATTGGTGATGTAGATACCCTCCCGCAGATTGTGGACAAACTTCCGCAGGGTCTCAGGGGCTTCGAGGCTACGATAGCGGGTCATGATCGAGGGGCTATCCTGGCTTCGGGTTGCTCGATCCGCGAGACCGGCCCGCCCGAAACCCTGGTGCAGGTCGTGATGAGCCACCCATCATAACGGATCGGATGTTGGGCTGGAGTTCAACCGCCACGCTCGGCGCGTTTGACGTTGCACCAAGACGCCTCGAGTTCTTCCAAGGTGGCGTCGGCAAGGTGTCGATCGCGGCGCTCGAAATCTGCCTCAACGGCCTGGAAGCGACGTTGAAATTTCGAGTTGGCCTTGGCCAGCGCGGCGTCTGGGTCAACTTCGAGGTGGCGAGCCAGATTGACAGCGGTGAACAACAGATCACCAACTTCTTCCTCGTGCCGACGGCGGTCGGATTGGTCGAGGATCTCTTCGACCTCCACGATCTCTTCCCGCACCTTGGCCAAAACAGAACGTGCGTCGGTCCAGTCGAAGCCGACGCCAGAGGCTTTTTGGGTCATCCGGTAGGCGGCAATCAGCGGTGGCAGGGAGGCTGGAATCCCAGCCAGAACCGAGCGGCGCTCGCTGCGGTCGTGCTGATTTCCCTCCGAGGGTGTCCCGCCCGGCTGTGTTTTGCGGAGCTCCCAGGCACGGTGAACGGCGTCGGCATCCTCGAGCTTGTCGTCGCCGAACACGTGAGGATGACGATCGATCATCTTGGTATGGACTGCGTCGATGGCCTGCGCCAGGTCAAAAGCGCCCTCTTCGTGCGCCAGCTGTGCGATAAAAGCTGCCTGGAAGATAAGGTCGCCGAGCTCTTGTAGAAGTTCTTGCCGATTGCCGCTGTCGATTGCGGCGGCGGTCTCGTGAGCTTCCTCCAGCAGAAAAGCGCGGACGCTTTCCAGCGTCTGCTTGCGATCCCACGGGCACCCCTCGGGCGCACGTAACCGGGCGATCAACTGGCAGAGTTTGTCGATGTCGGTGGGCATCGGTTTCCGGCCAACGGCCTGCTACTGTTTTGCGGTTAGAATGTTGTTGTCGAAACACACGAGCGCAATCCTGTCACGGCAGAGCCTTGTCACGGCTGAGTATGTTGTCCCAGCACGAAGTATTCGGGCAAGTTCCGAGGGCATCACGGTCGAGAGGGCAGCCGGGGATCAACGTCACGGAGGAGAGCAGCATTGAGCGATAGCGGTCTCAAAGTCACTGATAAGAGAATGTTCACTCCCGACGGAGAGTTACGGGAAGAGTACTTGCGTCGCGAAGAAGCTTCAGGCGGCGATCAAACGAAGACTGAAGCCGCGGCTGAGGTTGCGCCGTCGATTGTGCAACACGAACCTGAACCGCCAGTTCGCGACGAACCCTCTGCGCCCGAGCCGCCGCCTGAAGATGAGGACTCGAATGCACCACAGTTTTCGGATTTGGTGCGGCTGCTGGCCGAGAACGCGTCGATTTATCTTTCGGAATCCCAACGTGGTGATCCACAGACCGCTCAGCAACATCTCGACCTGGCTCGCCTGCATATCGACATGCTGGGTGTTCTGCAGACCAAGACGCAGGGCAACTTGACAGCGGAAGAGCATACGATGCTGGAGAGCGTTGTTTATCAGCTCCGTTCAGGTTTCGTCGGAATCGGCGGATAGGGCGAGGGGATGGTGCACCGGCCAGCAGCCGAAGGTGCGAGACGCCGAGGCGGCTCCATTCGTGACCGGCGACAAGCCTGGATCGTGCTGTCGGCCGTGTGTGTTGTCCTGGCGATGGTCTGTTTCGAAGCCGTGGCGGAGGAATCCGGCAGTGAGTCTGCCCTCGAGCTGACCTCGCCGGTGCGTCAACAGCTGAGACTGTTGAATGAAGCGTGGCGGAGCTGGACCCGCGCCTACTACAAGATTGACCGGGAAGCAGCCGATCACGCTCTCGGGCAATTGATGACAACAACGTCGCGCCTCGGCATGTCGAGCTTGCCGGACCTCAGCAATGCTGCCAGCGCCTTCGCGGTTTCCGCCGCCCGCGAAGAAGACTTCGAACGCTCCGCCTGGGTGCTGGATATGGCTCGGCAGCTCGATCCGAGTCGACCCGAGACCGACTTTGCAGCCGCGACAATTGCACGCTTGTCGGGAGATTATGTCGGGGTAGCCACCAGCACGCTGAAAGGTAGCGTCAGCTTGATGAAGTTGCCGATCGCACGCACGATCTGGCTGCACGACCTGGGGTTGTGGCTGATCTATGCCCTGATCTTGAGCGGTGGGCTGTTCGTTGCGTTACAGATGGCGACCAAAGGTGGCGCATTACTCTATGACTTGGCGCGATTCATGTCTCCTCCGCTGGATCTCAGGACCGCGGACATTCTCACCGCAGTTGCCCTGGTCTGGCCGCTAGTTTTGCCTCACGGTCTGGTCTGGTTGATGATTTACTGGTCGATCATGCTCTGGGGTTATGGCTCCAGAAGCGAAAAAGCCGTGTTCATGATCCTGTGGTTGAGCCTCGGTCTGACGCCGCTCGCGTTGTCGATGCAGCAGCGGGCGGTCCAGTTGACGCTGGCGCCACCGGTTCGAGCGATCGATCATCTGACAGCTGGGCGGCTGTACGGCTCGTTGTTCGCCGATCTCGGAGTGTTGGAAACCCTGATGCCCGACCACCCGGTAACCCGTGAACTGGAGGCGGATCTCCATCGTCGCTTTGGTCAGTGGGAGCATGCGCGCTCAATCTACACCGTGATGCTGGACGAATCGGTGGTGACGGGTTTCGAGTCCGCAGCGGCACTTAACAACCTCGGTGTCTACCACCACCGCAAGGGAGAGTGGGGCACAGCGGTCAACTATTTTCGCGAGGCAACGCGGCAGAATTCTGGCATGACTGAGGCCTTTTTCAATCTTGCCCAAGCGTTTTCTCAGCTCTACAAGTTCTCGGATTCCAATTTGGCGATGGCCAGAGCCAAGGAGCTCGATCGCGCACGGGTGACCACCTGGGAACGGACAGACGTCAGCATCGAGGAGAGTGCAGTGGCGGTGGATGGCGGGTTTCAGCGCACGTCACTGCTGCGCCAGGACTTGGAGGCGAACTGGCGTGGAGCCGCAGAGTCCACCACCGCGGTTGACCTTTGGCGGCGCCACTTCTCCTTGTCAGTGGTAGCCGGAGTCATGTTGTTGGCGATGACCCTGCACTTGGTCCGCAGTCAGATGGGTTATCGCTCGACCTTGTTGGAACCTCGGGTTTTGTTGGACGCCAAGGCGGATCGATGGGCCCGTGCGCTGATACCTGGCCTGAAGTCGGCGCGAGCGGAGCGGGGTGGCCGAACCCTGATAGCCCTCTTGATCCCGGTTGCATTGCTCATCATCGCGTTACCGATGGGGTGGCGGTTTCGCGCACCCCTGGCGTTTGATCCTGGCTCAGGTTTGCCGATGACGATTGGGTTGGTGGGACTGGCGGCGTACTTTCTCGCCAGGATCCGGCTGGAGACGAGATCGTGAGTCTCGAAGGTGATCTCCAAGCGCTGGGCTTGCCTAAAGTCCTCCAGAGCCTGACCGCACAACGCAGTAGCGGTATTCTGACCGTCCAGGGAGAAGACGACATTGTGGCGGTGTCGTTACTGAACGGTGCCGTGGTCGCGGCGGACGCTTTGAACCAGACGGTCGAGGAGGGGCTCGGAGAAGTCTTCAATCGCCAGAATTTGATTCTGCCGGAAGACTTTGCCGCTGCGGTTCGTGATCATCAGGGAGGCGGCAGCGGCAGCCTGGGAGACCTGTTGGTCGATCGTGGTCTGGTGAGCCGAGACGAGTTGCTGAATGCGCTGCGGCAGCAGACCTATCTGCTGATGTTACAAGTGCTCACCTGGAGCCAGGGTGAGTTCAAGTTTTACGGCGGCGATGAAATTTCGTTCGAAGAAGGGTTCGTGCCGCTATCGGTCGAAGAGCTCCTGATTCGATCGATCGACGACCTTGGTGGGAGCGGTGGTTTGGCCGGGCCTGTGCCGGATACTGGTGCAGCCTATCGTCGAGTACCACAACGCCGCCCAGCTCAAGTGCTGGGGCGTGATGGGGACGGCAGTGGTGACGGCGTGTGGATCAGTGCCGAGCAGGAGGCGCTGATGCTCAAGGTCAGTGCGCAGACCAGTGCCGCGACCCTGGCCAGCGAGTTGAACCTAGGCCGCTATCAAGCCGAGTTTGCTCTCTACAATCTGCTCCGCCACGATTTGATTGAGCATCTCGGAGCGCCCAAAACGTCTGAGATGCCGTTGGACTTGCAGCAGGTCGAACTCGATCCCGAGCCGTTACGGGCCGAGATCTTCACCCCACCGGAACCAGGTGAGGAAGATCTGGGGCCGATCGCGCAGACGCGCTCGGCGCCGGCAACGGATGTCATCCAACGGTGGGTGGGGCCGGTGTTGGCGATAGTTTGTGCCGGCTGGCTGGCGCTGGCTTTTCTGCAGCATCAGACCTCGGTGTTGTTACCGTTTCCTTGGCAAGAGAATCAACGCAGCACCCTCGAGCGCAGTCTCCGGCAGTCGCTCTATCTGAAGCTCGATCGAGCTGCCAAGACGTACTTTTTGGTTGAGGTCCACTACCCAAGCTCGTTCGACGAGTTAGTGAAGCTAGGGCTGATCTCCACTGTCGATCAGCGAGATCAGGCAGGGGGAGACCTGGCCTATTCGACCGATGATGTGACCTACCGGATCGTGCCGCAGGTTGATGGCCACGGCAGCCTCGAGCAGAGTACTACCGAGGCGATTACCGGTGATTTTCTGCTCGATCCTCAGTTCTTACGCACGCCATCGTCCAACGTTCAGCCGCTGTATCTTTTGGACTGATTGTGCTGCCGTCTCGAGATTTCAAGGTCTCGAGACTCTGAGATCTGTTGGTTGAGGTCCTTGCCAGAGAACGGCCCGAGTTCGTCGGGAGGACCACAATCCGGTTGCTGCGGAGGCTCTTTGGGTTCGCTCGAAGGAATCGTAGGGGTGTTGCGGGCCTTTCTGGGAATAAATATGAGTCCATTATTGTCATATAGAGTGTGACGAGGATTGACAGTAACTGACTAAGGTCCGTATTATGCAATCGTCAGTTGACCGGAAGACCCTTTCGGGTCGAACCCCTCTCACAAGCAGCAGGCTCCCAAGCAACAGGTTACGCGGGCTCGATGGTTGAGCTCGGATTGAATATCGATTCGCCCGTTGGGCGATAGGAGGATCTAGAACATGGGCAAAATCATTGGAATCGATCTGGGAACGACCAACAGCGTCGTTTCGGTCATGGAAGGTAACGAAGGCAAAGTGATCGCCAACTCCGAGGGGGCGCGCACGACGCCTTCGGTGGTCGGCTTCACTTCCGGTGGCGAGCGCCTGGTCGGTCAGGTTGCCAAACGTCAGGCGGTCACCAATCCCCAAAACACGGTGTACTCGATCAAGCGGTTCATGGGACGTCGCTACGACGAGGTGACGGAAGAGATGAAGATGGTCCCGTTTATGGTCGAGAAGGCCGAGAATGGTGACGTCCGGGTGAGTGTGGAAGGCAAGAAGTACTCGCCACCCGAGATCTCTGCAATGGTGCTGCGCAAGCTCAAGCAGGCTGCTGAAGATCATCTCGGCGAGAAAGTGACGGAAGCAGTGATTACCGTACCGGCCCACTTCAACGACTCCCAGCGTCAGGCGACCAAAGATGCCGGTCGCATTGCGGGTCTCGAGGTCAGGCGGTTGGTCAACGAGCCAACGGCCGCGGCGCTGGCCTACGGTCTCGACAAGAAGACCGATCAGAAGATCGCGGTTTACGACTTCGGTGGTGGAACCTTCGACATCTCGATTCTCGAGGTTGGTGAAGGTGTGGTCGAGGTCAAGTCGACCAACGGTGATACCCACCTCGGTGGTGACAACATCGACCAGTTGATCATGGAGTGGTTGCTGGCCGAGTTCAAGAAAGATCAAGGGATCGACCTGTCGAAGGACCCGATGGCGGTTCAGCGACTCAAGGCGTCGGCCGAAGAGGCGAAGATCAGCTTGTCGACGACTCTGGAGTCGGACATCAATCTGCCTTTCATCACCGCTGATGCTTCAGGAGCCAAGCACTTGAGCGTCAAGCTCAGTCGTTCCAAGTTGGAACAGCTGGTCGAGGGTCACGTCGAGCGGTCGTTGAAGCCTTGCGCCCAGGCCTTGAAAGATGCCGGCTTGAAAGGTTCGGAGATCGATGAGGTGGTGCTGGTCGGTGGTCAGACCCGGATGCCGTTTATCCAACGCAAGGTGGAAGAGTTCTTCGGCAGGGAGCCCCACAAAGGCGTCAACCCGGACGAGGTGGTTGCGATCGGTGCTGCTATCCAGGGTGGTGTGCTGGCCGGTGACGTCACTGACGTGCTGTTGCTCGACGTGACGCCGCTGTCCCTCGGTATCGAGACCTTGGGTGGCGTTGCAACCAAGCTCATCGAGCGCAACACCACAATTCCGACGCGGAAGAGTGAGGTGTTCTCGACCGCTGCGGATTCGCAGACCTCAGTCGAGGTCCACGTAATTCAAGGTGAGCGCGAGATGGCGAAGGACAGTCGCACCTTGGGCCGGTTCCACCTGGTGGGTATTCCGCCGGCGCCGCGCGGTGTGCCTCAGATCGAGGTGACCTTCGATATCGACGCCAACGGCATCGTCAACGTGTCGGCGAAGGATCGCGGCACTGGTAAAGAGCAGAAGATCACCATCACTGCCTCCAGTGGTCTCGATGAGAGTGAAATCGAGAAGATGGTGCGGGACGCCGAAGAGAACGCTGGCGAGGACAAGGAGCGGCGCGAGACGGTAGAAGCGCGCAATCAGCTCGATTCGCTGGTCTACTCCACCGAGAAGAGCCTCGGTGAGCACAAGGAAAAACTCGGCGCCGACGATGTTGGCCAACTCGATGCCGCTCTCGAAGGCGCCAAGAAAGCGCTCGAGAACGACGAGTTGGAGCAGATCAAGGCAGCAACCGAGACGTTGACCCAAGCGTCACACAAGTTGGCCGAGATCATGTACCAGGCTGCGTCCGAAGAGCAGCAGGCCGAGGGCGGTGCGCCGGGTGGCGAGGCAGCCAAAGACGACGACGTCATTGATGCCGAGGTCGTCGACGTCGACAGCAAAGCCAGTTAGGCTGTTCGGGCGGCCGGCAACCGTGCCGGCCGCGCATACCGCATCCACAGGTCTAGACAAGGAGGTGGCCGATGGCTGTTCGGAAGTCACGAGGAAAGACCTCATTCCTGATGATCAGCGCGGTCGCCGAGCGGTTCGATATTCATCCGCAGACGTTGCGCCTCTACGAGCGCGAAGGGTTGATCACTCCCAAACGCTCAGGTGGTAACACTCGATTGTACGATGAAGAGACGCTCCGGCGTCTCGAGATTGTACTGACGCTGACTCGCGATATGGGAGTCAACCTGGCCGGCGTCGAAGTTGTGCTCAATATGCGCGAGCAGATGGATCAGATGCGACATGAGATGGATCGTGTGCTCGAGTACGTGCGGCGTCAAGCCAGCGAGCGACGAGCCGGAGTTCAGCGACGGCATGCACTGGTCAAGATCGACAGCGGTCCGCTGGTGAAGTCCGAGGATGGGCCCAGCTATTAGGCTCGACCCATCCGAGACCGCCACGGCGATGAAAGGCCGGCGCTCAGGCGTCGGCCTTTGTCGTATCTGACTGCGCGGGCCTCCGGTGTGTCCCGTGCCACGGGCCGTGTGCCCCTGATCGTCGACTCTGCTAGATCCTGGTCGGGTATAGTTGGCGCGCCGTCGGTGCGACGGTTGCGGGATCGAGCGCCAAAAACAAAACCGCTTTAACCGACGACGCGAAACACAGGTCGGGTACGGACGTATCCACGGAGGGTGGACGGTTTCCACTGGAGCGACGGTTTCCACGACGGGCGGACGGTTCCACGAGGGTTTATGAATCTTGGGAAGCTGCAACTAGTCAGGCGATGGGGGCGGCGCGCTCGGGATCTGTTCCCGTTGACCTGGCGCGGTTTCTTCGTGGCATTGTTCGCGAGCTTTGCGCTGTGGCGTTTTGGCTACGGTACGCTCGATCTGCTGCTCTTCGTCATCGGTATCTCAGGGGTGACGTTGGTTGTCTTGAGTGCTTTGACGGTGCTTGCCAGCACCCTCTATTTGCGGCGGCGAATTCCCGTCGCTCCGCGACTGCGTCGCTTAGAGGCGGGCTCTCTGATCCCTACCGGTTTCGAGGTTCCAGCGATGGCCTGGATGCCTTTGGTGCGAGTGGAGTGGCAATGGTTGGAGCCGTCTGGGGTGACCTGTCGCATTCGCGCAAGGGGTGGGTTGTCGAGTGAGGAAGTGATCGCCAACCGGCGAGGGTGGGTGAGCGGGGTGCGTCGACGGTTTACCGTCATGGATGCGTTCGGCTTGAGTGCCCTTGCCTGGGAGAGGGCCGATGTCGGTCCGCTGACCGTACTCCCTGATGTGGGCCGCTTGAAAAACATGCCGGTGTTGCAACCGCTGGCTTCGGCAGAGGGGTTACCTCACCCGATGGGATCGCCCGAAGGGGATCGCATGGAGATCCGGCGTTACGTCCCTGGCGACTCGGTGCGCAACATCTTGTGGAAGACGTTTGCTCGCACCCGCCAGCTCAATGTGCGGACCCCCGAACGGAGCATCGACCGGGCTCGCAAGACGGTTGCCTATTTGTTGACCGGCCCTGGAGACGAGCCGGCGGCAGCTGCGGCCAGGGTTGCGCTCGAGCGTGATGGCCTAGGCTTCGGCTGGTTGTTTGGCGCTGACGGTACCGCCGAACCGACCGAAAGCCTGGAGGCCGCCCTCGAAGCGATTGCGCGGTCGCGCTCCTATCGTCTCAACGGTGGCCGCGACGCTCCGCCCGCCGCTGGACTCGCCGCCTTTCTGAGCGATCAAGATGCCCACGGTGAAGTGCATTGCATCATCTTCGCGCCAGCCCGTTCTGGGCAGTGGACTCAAGACGCCCTGGCGGTGACTCGCAACTTCTCCGGCGCAGTGTCGTTTGTGTTGGGGACCGACGGCATTGCTCATGGCCAAACGTCACCGCTGTGGCACCGACTCTTATTCGTCGAGCCTCCAGCCAAAGGCATTTCGACCGCTCAGCTCGCCGACTTGATGGCAGTTTTTTCGAAAGCTGGCTGTGATGCCCAAGTGGTCGACCGCTCCAGCGGGCGCACGTTCGACTACCGTCGCGTCCAAGGTCTGGGTGGTGGACACAGTCTGGGCGGTGGACACAGTCTGGGCGGTGGACACAATCTGGGGAGCGTCGCATGAGGCGTCGGCCGAGAGGGTGGCTGCCGAGCCTGTTGCGAGCTGTGGTGTTGTCCCTGGCAGCAGGCATCTTGTGTTGGCAGCTGACCGTGCCGCTCGGTGTGGTAGCCGCAATTATTGGGGTGTTCGCCGGCGCCCTGACTGCCGATCGACTAGGACGTGATCGCACCTCGCAGCTGCGCTCGGGTAGCGTGTTGTTGTTGGCGTTGGTGATTGCCTTGGCCGGGACCTGGGCTGCTCGACTCATCGTTGGCAACTCGCTGATCGCTAGTCTTCTCGGCTCGATGGCGGCAATTCACACCAGTGAGGCGATGTTGTGGTTTTTCCTGACCGCGCCGACGGTGTTCGCGTTGCGATTCACCGTCCATCGGCGACCCTTGTGGGCGGTCGCCGAGGTGTTGGCTGTTGGGCTCGCCATTGCTGTTGGCTTCTCGGCGCATCGTGACGGCATGGTGCATCGACCGTTGGCGATCGGTGACTGGGCTTGGTCGCAGGGCATCGACCCAGTTTTGATTTTCCTCGGACTCGGTGGGTTGGCAGTGTGTCTACTCGCCGGCATGCTGCTGTCCGAAGAACGTCGACGGCGGATTCCTCTGCACATGAGTGCCTTGGTCTTGATCGCGCTGGCCCTGCTGCTCATCGTCCGTGTCAACGGTTTACCCAAGCCACAGGGGGCTGGGGATCTCGGGTTGACTGGCGACCCTGAGTCAGGGGATGAATCGGGTGGCGACGAGGCCAATGGTGGCCAGGGTCAAGATCAAAGCGATCAGCTCGGCGACATCGAATTCAAAGACGAATACAACTCTGGAGGTGACCAGGCGCCGGTGGCAGTTGTCGTGTTACACGATGATTATTCGCCCCCGACCGGGGTTTACTATTTCCGCCAATCGGTGTTCTCGCAATACAACGGTCGCCGTCTAGTGCAGGCGTTGAGGGATGATGTCGACCGTGATGTCGTCAAACGATTCCCTTTCCAGCCGCTCGAGATCGAAGGCGCCCCGGCGGTTTCTGAACGCCGCATGGCGCTGCGTACCAGTATGGGTTTGGTGGTCGATCATGTTCGACCGTTTGCGCTCGACTCGCCCGCCAAGATCCAACCGGTTCGTAACCCCAATCCATTACACTTTCAGCGTGCCTTCGAGGTTCATTCGCACGTCCAAACCCAACCCTACGATGAACTGTTGGGTCAGCTTCCTGGCAGCGCCGACTGGCCTGACGATCAATGGACACACTATACCGAGTCGCCCACCGATCCACGGTATCAAGACATCGCGGAAGGCCTGCTCGCCGACTTGCGACCGGAGTATCGGGACGATCCGTTGGCCCAAGCCTTGACGGTCAAGAACTATCTCGACGTCAACGGCATCTACAGCCGCAAGAGTGCCCATGCGGATTCGGCCGATCCAGCGGCGTCCTTCCTCTTCGGTGACCTCACTGGCTATTGTGTGCACTTCGCGCACGCTGCGGCCTACCTCTACCGCAGCCTCGATATTCCATCCAGGGTAGCGGTGGGTTACGCGGTCGAGGAGGGTTCGCGGGGCGGCGGTTCGTCGATCATGATCCGCAGCGGCGACGCTCACGCTTGGCCAGAGATTTATCTCGACGATGTCGGCTGGGTGGTGGTCGATTTGGCGCCACAAACTACCCTCGACGAGCCGACTCAGGCTCCTGACCGCGAGCTCCAGCGCATGTTGGGCGAAATGATGCGGCAGCAACCGGGTGATGAGAACCTGCTCGAAGATGAGCTGCGCAACAAGATCAACCTCGCCGCGATCGCCAAGGGTATCGCGATGTTGCTGGGCCTCCTGCTGGCGGTGGCCTACACGGTCAAAATTTACCGGTTGTTGGTGCCACGTTTTGCTGATTCGACGCAGCAATATCGAGTGGCCTATCGCGCCGCGCTCGATCGTCTCGCCGGGCTCGGAGTGCGGCGGCGTTACGGTGAGAGCCGAGAACACTTCGCGGATCGCACCGGTCCGATGGCGCCATCGTTCGTCAGCCTGACGCGGGAACATTTGAGCGCGGCCCTGGGGTCGAAACGAACCCTCGATGGCGATAGCGTGCGCCGTCTGGCTACAGCGGTGGATCACGAGATCCGAGATCACCTACCACCTTGGCGCCGCCTACTCGGTGCCATCAATCCGGTATCTTGGATCTTGGCTCGATGAGGGAATCAAGCATCGGACCGCTCGTCTAAAAGACAGCCTCTCGCTCAAAAAGACAGCCTCTCGAGAAGCCACATTAGAGATCAGTGCAGCAAGAATTGTTCACCTGGAGATTGAGTCGATGGACCGTACCGATATAGACCCTGTGATGCCCCTTGATAAGTCCGTGGAAGCCGAAGAGACAGCCGAGATCTCGGTCGAGGAACTCGTGCGGAACGAAGCCGGACCCTCGGTCGGTGTTGAATCCTCAGACGGTGTTGAGCCCTCGGTCGGTGTTGAGCCCTCGGTTGGTGTTGAGCCCTCGGTCGGTGTTGAGCCCTCGATCCATGTCGAACCCTCGATCAGTGTCGAACACACTGCGGCCGAACCGGCGCTCGTGCCGACAGCCTCCGTCGAGTCAGCCTCAGCGCCCGAGATCGATCCACTCGCCGAGGCGATGGCGGTGATGGAGAGCCTACGAGCGCGTATCCGCTCACAGGTGATCGGTCGTGATGAGGTGATCGATCTGGTGTTAGTGGCGTTGTTGTCGGACGGCCATGTGTTGCTCGAGGACTTCCCGGGCTCTGGCAAAACGACGCTGGCTAAGGCGCTGGGAGCATCGATCGTGGACGATCTTGCCGACGACGACATCGCCAGCTTTCGGCGTATACAGTTCACCCCCGATCTGTTGCCGTCCGACGTCACCGGCGTATCGATTTTCGATCCGGCGTCGAACCGCTTTCATTTCCGCCATGGACCAATTTTTGCCCATGTGGTGCTTGCCGACGAGATCAATCGGACCTCTCCCAAGGTCCAATCCGCGATGCTCGAGGCGATGGCCGAGAAGCAAGTCACGGTCGATAATCAGACCTATTCATTGGACGAGCTATTCTTCGTCATCGCGACGCAAAATCCCCTCGACATGGCGGGCACCTACCCGTTGCCGGTAGCGCAGCTGGATCGTTTTCTGTTCAAGATTCGGATGGTCCACATCGATCGACAATCGGAGCTCGAGGTGCTCAACACCCATCGCGAACGCCGCGACATCATGCGCAAAGATCTTCCGCGGGTGACCCGCACCCAGCTCTTGACGGCACGTCGAGCGATCGATGAGCACGTTGCGATCGACAGTCAGGTCAAGGAATGTCTGGTCGACATCGCCCAGAACATCCGCAACGACGAACGCGTCCTGCTCGGTTCATCAACCCGCAGCCTGGTCCTGATGCTGCCAGCTCTGCAGGCGCTTGCCGCCTTGCGTGGACGTGACTATGTGGCCAGCGAAGACATCCAGCTGTTGGTGCCACGGGTCTTCGGCCATCGGGTCGATCTGGCACCGGGGGTCAACGAGCTCGATCGGGTCCTGGTGGACGCGATGGAAAAGCCGGTAGAAAGTCTGGCGAGATCAACCCTGAGACGGCGATGATCGGAGCCTTGTCGGATCGCGGTGGCTTGTTGACGGGTGGCTTGCTGCCAGCGTCCCTGCGGTCGATGCTGTTCACAGCCTTGTTGCCGGTGTTGTTGACCACCCCAATGGTGGCCCAAGAACCCGACGCCGAAGACGTCGTCGATCCGTTTTCCGAGACGCTGGAGGCGCTCGCCATCGATGCGATGCCGGACGGTTTCGGTCGGGACCCGATGGTTGCTGCTGCCTGGCAAGCGTTGGATGCCGAACAGTACATCCGAGCGCGGGAAATTGCCGAGCGCATCTTGGCGAGCAACCCAGAGTCGATTCCCGGCCATGGCATTCTCGGTTATGTCCAGCATCGGGCCGAGGGTAATCTGCCGGTAGCCCTCTACCATTTGAAGCGGTCGCGCGATCTCTATGAAAAACAATACGGGCTGGATCCCGAAGAAGAGTCGCCTTGGCGATGGCACAACATTGCTGTGAGCGAGCTGGCGTTTGTCTCGGGTGAGATGGGGCGTCACGAGGACAAGATCCGTTACCTTGAAGAGCGTGATGCCCTCTACACGCCGCCTTGGCCCGCCGATCGTGGCTGGCCGCTGATGCGGCTGCGGCGCTACGAGGAAGCGCGGTTGGTTGTGGAGCAGGCTTTTGCGCTTGGGCACCCGGGACAGATCGCCTCGGCACGAACCGCACTCTGTGCCATCGAGGCCGAACAACAACGACGCGAAGCGGGTTACGAAGCCTGTCTGGCGGCTGCGGCCTACGACCGCGATCCTGAAACCGCATCCGGCGGCCCAACTCCCTATACCAATGCTGCCGAGGCGTCCCTTGGCATGCTGCAATTTGATCAAGCCGAGAAGTTGATTCTGGAAGGGTCGGAAAAGTTCGTTCCCGGCACGGTGTCGAATCCCTGGCTCGATCTGATGCATCTATATCTCTCTGAAGGGCGCACCTCCGAGGCGCTCGACGCTCTGCGCCGCATGTTGAAGTGGCGCAAACGTCAGCCGGCCTACATGGATGAGCAGAATCGAGCCGAGACCGAGCTCGCCTCAGCGGTGTTTCTGGTGGTCGCGGGTTATCCGGAAGAGGCAGCACGCATTACCGCCCGGGCTCTCGATCGGCCCGATCGCACCGGTTTTACCAGCTCAGAGAGTGAGCAGATGGAAGCCGCCGCCGCCCTGGTTGATCGCTTAGCCCAGCGGACTCGCGCCGAATTGCTGATGGAGAAGGCCTCTTGGTCGAGCTTTTCAGTCGGCATGGCAGCCCGACTCGAAGCCCAGCAAGCACGGTTGCGAGCTTGGTCGTCGGGTCGGCGGGCAGCTTCACAACTCGCTGACGAGCGCATTCTGTTGGCCACCCTGAGGCCTTATCTCGCCGGTTCGATAGAGATCCCGGAGTGGATCGAGCCCGAGCTTTGTGCAGTCCTCGGGCCGGGAGTGGTGGCGACAGCTCTGCAAAAGGCTGAAGGGCGGGAGACCCTAGCCGAAACGAGTGGTTACTTCCGCGCCTACGAGGCTGAGATCGCCTACCTCCAGGGACGTGAACGTGACGCCTTGAGTCTCGCTGACGAAGCCCTCGAGACCCTGCCATCCCACGAGGCTCTGCTGCGCGATCGGGTTGCCGCCATCGCAGCGCAGGCGGCTGCGGATGCGGGTCTCAACACGCGATCGATCGAGTTTTTCGATGCAGCTTTACAGCGTGATCCCGGCATCATCCGGCGACTCGGCCTGGCGCTGCCCGCCACCTTCCCGGCCACCACCGGCAAGCTCGCCGAGACCACTCGTAAGCTGTTGCGGCGCTCGCCGCGCTTCCGGCACGCCAGCGGTGGTTACCAGGTGGTGGTCGAAGGTGACACCAACTCAGGCAGCGCCTGCCTGCTCGGTCCACAGCGGACCCGACTGAGCTGCGCCGAAGTCAAGCTACGGCCCAGCGAAGACACCACCGCCCTCGCACGTCGCCTCGCCGCCGAGTTCCACGCTACCGCCTTTGCACCACGTCTCGATCTTACCCAGGCCGACATTCGATCCCTGGACGGTTCACCTACCGCGGGTGGGGGGCGAGCCAGCGATCGTCTGCGGAATGTCCTCTCCGAGGTGGCAGCAAGCGACCGGTAAGTGTTACTGATGGGGTTGTCGGCTCGTCCCGTATTGCCGTTATCGGCTCAGGGAGGAGGTGCGAGCAAGCAGCGAGCGTGTTTGAACCAGCGCACCTGCGGGCATCTCGTATCCGTTGGCATCAAGAGGGCTTAGACATGTTGCTAGAGATCCGGCGAGCTTTCGGAGCTGCTGCGCAGTCCACGAGACCGACCGAACACTCGCTAGGTATCCGTGCGTTCCTTGACATGTTGCAAGGAATCGACAGGAGGCCCACACAATAGGTGAATACCTCGTGCGTTTTGCTTCTCTGCGTCGTTTATTACGGGTAGCTCGCGTCGGCGTTTCGTGCGCTTGCGTATTCGACAGCATTTGTTCCCCACCGAGGATTCCCTATGGATTTACCGTCTAGAAACAACGAGCTGCACCAGAGCTGGCCTAACCGTAGATGCGGCGTCTTTATCACTGCGATGATGCTGTTGGCCGTCGGTGCGACCTGTGCGTGGGCTGCCGAAGATCCCGTCGACCCGACAACGGCGGAGAGCCGCTGGAACGACGCTGAGATCGAACGTGTGGTGCGCCTGGGTTGTGATCGCGACCATCCTATCGACAGGTATCGCGACTACCTCCGCGACCACGAGATGATCGGACCTCTGTGGCTGGTCAAGGCTGGCGATTCGCTGGCCTGTGGGGTCATCGTGCCGACGTTCCTGCGCCTCTATCTTCTTGGCAGGTCTCGAGGCTGCAAGAATCTCGACCTCGACGAAGCCCGAGAGCTCGCCACTCCAGACACTTGGGTCGCCTTGTGGCGCCTCGAGGATCCACCCAATCCCTTCAGTCGACACACAACTTCTGATCAAAGGGTATTGCACCCGATCGAAGTCGAGTTGCGGGCGAACGATGCCCGGATCAAACCGCAGTCGACCCGCGACCGCGATGGCTTGATGCAATCCATCTACGGTGCCGACTGGAACCAAGGTGCGAGCCTGCTGGCAGTCTTCGACACCGTGCCGCGCGACGCATTGCTGCGAGTGGAATGGTTGATCGAGGAAGACGGTAGAAAGTACTTGCGCGATACCGAATACTTCACGCTTAGCCTGCTGCCGCTGGAATGGTGGAACGCTGCGCACGGCCTCGACCCGCCGGTTGACAGCGGAGACGGCAAGCCCAAACGATGGTGGAGAAAGCCTTGAGTTTCTCAACCCTTTCGGCGTGGTTTCAGGGTCTCGAACCTGGTGCCAAGGGAGCGCTCGGCTTCGTGCTGCTGATCATAGTCCTTTCGGTTTACGCGATCCGTCACTGGGCCAAGCGACGCGAGGCGCTCCTCGAGTTGATGCCTCGCCTCGGATTTGTTCCGATCGACGAGCCCCCGGTCGACGCGCTGGTGCCCAATTTGATGTTCCACGCCAACGGCTTCGAATCTTCACCCTTCCCGCTCCAAAAGCGCGAGAGTCTGCGTCGAGTGCCGCTCGCCTGGCGTGGCCATCTCGGGGACTATCCGGTGGTTGTCATGGACGTCTCGACTCATCGACAGAACGTCAAAGTCACGAACGAACGCGACACCGCCGTTCCCTTCAATCGGACCGTCCTGCGTTGCGAAGTGCCAGCAGGTTCGGCTCTCCCCGATCTGCTGATCGACGAGCGAGTGCTGTTCAAGGGCCAGATCCGAGGACAACGCTCAATCGGGGGTGTTGACCACTTCGGCAAACACTACTACCTATTTTCTGATGCCAGCGAACAGGCGCTCACCCCCTGGATATCGCCGCCGCTGCAAGCCGCATTGGACCGCTTTCGCCTCTGGAAGCTCGCCACCCATGACGGGGTTGTTTACCTGCAACGCGGCAGCAGCCGTGAAGAACCCAAGGAGATCGACAGCTTCCTGCGTGAAGGCGGAACGCTGCTGAACGCTTTGCTTTCCGCCGCCCGATCCTGAGCGTTCGGATTGTCCCGACTCAATCTAGCTGACACGCTGTAGCCCCTTTGCGGTCGAATCTTGACAGCGATCCGTGCGTTTCCTTACCATGTTGTAAGGAAACGACAAGGGGCACTCCATGAGCATCTCCACATTGACCTCGAAGGGCCAAGTCACGATCCCCAAGGATCTTCGCGACCGTCTTCGCCTTCGTAGCGGAGACCGACTTGATTTCCGAGCCGAGGAGGATGGTTCGATTCGGATCTTTCCCATCACCAGAAAGGTCAGCGAAGTTTTTGGTGTGCTCTCGGGCAAAGCTGCACAAAGCTTGTCGGAAGAAGACATCAACTCTCGATTGCGTAGAGCCTTCCGAGAAGGCAAGCTTTGAAGGCTCTGGATACGAATGTTCTGGTCCGTTTTCTGCTCAATGACGATGAGGTACAGGGGGAGAAGGTAAGGCAATTGTTCGAGAGGGCGGAATTGTCGCAAGAGCGTTTTTTCGTAACCAACGTGGTTGTCCTCGAGATGTTGTGGGTGCTGTCAGCAGTCTACGACTTGACGCGACTAGATGTTCTTCAGGGCCTCGAACTCCTCACCGAACTGCCGATTTTGAGGTTCGAAGATCATCATGCCACTCTGGACCTGATCCGTCTTGGCCGAAGGTCGAAAACTGATCTTCCGGATCTACTGATCGGATTATTGGGTCGGGCTAGGGGCTGCGAGACCACCCTGACGTTTGACAAGGGTGCTCGAAAGTCGGGCCTTTTCGAACACTTCTGAGGTGTCACGTCTCTTCGAAGGGCAGTTCAGTATTTCTAGCCTATGAATGACACCAGCCTCCTTATTCGCCAAGGCACGGTAGCTGACGCCTCGGACCTGACTGTTTTTGCGGCGCGCACATTTACAGAAACCTACGGGGCGGACAATCGACCCGAAGACATGCAAGCGCATCTGTCGTCTTCGTTTGGCCTTGCCCAGCAAACTCAGGAACTTTCCGACCCGGCTGTCACGACTCTATTGGCGTACAACGCTGAGGCCCTGGTTGCCTACGCTCAGGTCAGGCGCAAGGCGCCCCCGCCGTGTGCTACCCAGGACCGCCCGATCGAGCTACACCGGTTCTATGTCGATCGACCGGCCCATGGCCGGGGTGTCGCTCAACAGCTCATGGCGGCTGTCTTCAGTGCGGCGCGAGCTTTTGCTGGGCGTCACCTGTGGTTGAGTGTCTGGGAACGCAACCCGCGTGCGATCGCCTTCTACAAGAAGATGTCCTTCGTCGATGTCGGAGGCACGGAGTTTTTTGTCGGGTCCGATTGCCAAACGGATCGAGTGTTGGTTGCTGAGCTCGGGGAGGGTGACGAGTGTGCCGTGTGACAAAAGAGAGCTCGACTCGGCTGGGGTAGCTCGTTACCGAACGAGCTGCCGTGGTAGATGAGTTGAGCTGATGCTGTGCGGTCGCCAGATTGGTTCGGTGTTGTCATCGAGCGTCTGTGCCGGCGCTAGACACGTTCGGTGACGTCATCAAGCCTCTGTGTCGCGGTGAGATCGGTTGTTGAGGCTCATCGAGCTTGATCGCTGCCGCGAGGTCGGTTCGGTGACGACAGCAAGCGTCCGCGCCGGCGCTGGACACGTTCGGTGACGTCATCAAGGCTTTGTGGCGCGGTGAGATTGCTTGTTGAGTCTCATCAAGGCTTTGTGCTGCGGTGATCGCTTGTTGAGGCTCATCGAGCCTTGATCGCTGCCGCGAGGTCGGTTCGGTGACGACATCAAGCGCCTGTGCCGGCGCTGGACACATTCGGTGACGTCATCAAGGCTCTGTGGTGCGGTGAGATTGCTTGTTGAGTCTCATCAAGGATTGGTGCAGCGTTGAGATCGTGTTGTTGAGGCTCATCAAGGCTTTGTGTCGCGGTGAGATTGCTTGTTGAGGCTCATCGAGCTTGATCGCTGTCGCGAGGTCGGTTCGGTGACGACAGCAAGCGTCCGCGCCGGCGCTGGACACGTTCGGTGACGTCATCAAGGCTTTGTGGCGCGGCGAGATTGCTTGCTGAGGCTCATCAAGGTTTTGTGGCGCGGTGAGATCGTGTTGTTGAGTCTCATCAAGGCTTGTGGTGCGGTGAGGGAGTGTTGTTGAGACTCATCAAGGCTTGGTGCTGCCGCAAGGTCAGTTCGGTGACGACATCAAGTGCCTGTGCCGGCGCTGGACACGTTCGGTGACGTCATCAAGGCTTTGTGGCGCGGTGAGATTGCTTGTTGAGGCTCATCAAGTTTTTGTGCAGCGGTGAGGTCGTGTTGTTGAGGCTCATCAAGGCTTGTGGCGCGTTGAGATCGTGTTGTTGAGGCCCATCAAGGCTTAGTGCACCGGCAACAGACCTCTATGACGTCATAGAGGTCTGTTGGCGCGATGAGATCGTGGTGTTGAAGCTCATCGAGGTCTTGTGACGTGGATAGATCGTTTGTTGGGGATTGCCTACGTCTGAATTTAGCCGACATTGTCTCGAGGGCGAGTGACGAGTGTTAGTTCGCTGGCAATCCTTCCCTCCAAAGAGGAATTTCCCTCGATCCCCGAGGGGAAAGTTGATAAACGCCCAGCGACTCTCTTTCGAACCAGCCATACACGTCCTTGTACAAGATATCCCTGGCTTTCGGCTGTTCGAGAATTCGAGCGACGCGTGAGGCTTTTGTTGGCCCATGCTCCTGGAGAAACAGGCCAATCGCCAAAGCCCGCTGGCGGTAGGCGGTCATGATTCCCCCTCTCTTCTCTGTCCCGCCGAGGTTCGGATCACCTACCCGTCTCACGAACTCACCAAGCAGACGCTCCTGGCGCTGTTTTGACTTACGAGGTTTGTACTCTCCCGGGTCGAGAAGCACCTCTACGTTCTCGGTGTTGGATGCTGGATTGATCACTACCAGACCCAAGCCAAGCATCCTGAGTAGCTTGAGAATTTGCTTGCGTTGTCTGCTCAGTGTCCGGCATCGGCTAGGGATGCCGATGTAGACCTTTGGCGTCAGGGAAAGTCTTTCAACAGCCTGAAGGACCACCTTGAGATTGAGCGAGAGCTTGAGCTCAACGACAACTGGATCTTCCTCGCCGCGCACCGCCAGGACATCACAGTCCTGGACTTCTCCCTTGACCTCATATTGCTGAGACTCCAAGAATCGCTTTAGGGGAAGGTAAAGATCTGACTCCTTCATGCCCATTCTCTGCATGCGGCGGGATGCTAGCACGACGCTTGGCGCGACCACCTTGGATAGGGGTGC
>JAJCXO010000223.1 GCA_029263395.1 Acidobacteriota bacterium
CTACGGCTGCCCACCGCCATCCTACGGGGACCTGGCCTTCGTCCAGCACATGCTCGCCAGTCTCGCTCACGACGGCATGCTCGGCGTTGTCGTACCCCATGGCATTCTCTTTCGTCGCGGCGGCGAGGAGACAATCCGCAGAGGGCTGATCGAAGACGACCTGATCGAAGCCGTCATCGGCCTGGCTCCCAACCTCTTCTATGGCACCGGCATCTCCGCCTGCGTCTTGATCATCAACCGGTGCAAGCAACCTGCCCGGCGTGGACGGGTGCTCTTCGTTCAGGGTGACGATGAACGCGCCGAAGGTAAGAATCAGAACCACCTCTCAGACGCCAACGTTCAACGCCTGGCCGACACCTTCCACGCCTTTGAAGACCACGAACGATTCGCGCGTGTTGTCGACATCGAAGAGATCCGTGCCAACGAACACAACCTCAACATTTCACGCTACGTCAATACCGCACCTGAAGCGGAAGCGGTCGACATGCCAACAGCTATTCAGCGCCACAAGATGCTCTGTGCGCAGCGTTCTACAGCGGAGGACACCATGATGGGCCATTTGGCGGATCTCGGCTACGAGGTGTAACGCTATGCGCGTCGCCATGTTACTTTCGGGCGGCGTCGACAGCTCGGTCGCTCTCCGGCTGCTACTCGAAGCCGGGCACCAGGTGTCGGCTTTTTACCTCAAGATTTGGCTCGAGGACGAGCTCAGCCATCTCGGTGAATGCCCGTGGGAGGACGACTTGCGGTACGCCCGAGAGGTCTGCGACACCGCCCAGGTGCCGCTAGAGGTGATCTCGATGCAGCACGAATACCACAAACGGGTGGTCAGTTGGGCAATCGACGAATTGCGCGCCGGGCGCACCCCGAGCCCCGACATCCTGTGTAACCAGCACATCAAGTTTGGCGCGTTCCTGGATGTCCTCGCGGATCGCCCTTTCGATCGCGTTGCTTCCGGTCACTATGCACGCCTGCGACCGGCTGGCGAACGAACCGCTTCAGAAGGTCACTATCCGAACGGCAGCCACCCCGTCGAGCTGCTTCGCGGGGTCGATCCGGTCAAGGATCAAACGTACTTCCTCTTCCAGCTTAGCCAAAGCCAACTGCAACGCTGTCTGTTTCCCCTTGGGGATTACCACAAGCCGGAGGTACGGCGCCTCGCAGAGCAATTCGACCTACCGAATCGCAAACGCCCTGATAGCCAAGGCATCTGCTTCCTCGGAAAGATCAAGTACGAAGATTTCGTGCAGAGTTATCTCGGTGAAGTCTCAGGAGACATTAGAGACATCGAGTCTGGTCGCCGACTCGGTCGTCATCGCGGCTATTGGTTCCACACCATCGGGCAACGCCGTGGCCTCGGACTGGGTGGTGGCCCATGGTATGTCGTCGACAAGGATACCGACGCCAACATCGTCTACGTCTCTCATCGCGACGATCTCTGCCGCTATCAACGAGTGCGCTTCCGTCTGCCGACACCACATTGGATCGGCGGCAAGCTAACCAACGCCCCGGAGCTGGGTCAACTCAGTGTCAAAATTCGCCACAGTCCGCAGGCTACAGCATGTCGCGTCCGCCCAGCCGACAACGGCCTGGAGGTCGAACTGGATGCCCCTGATCCCGGCGTCGCAGCGGGGCAGGTTGCTGTCCTCTACCAGGATCAACTCTGCCTCGGTGGCGGAATGATCGCCACTGAGCCGCTCGCTGGCCCGGCTGTGAACTCGGTTGAGGACAGCGATCACGATCTACCAAGCAGTTAGTTAGATCCCATCTCGTTTTGCCATTTTCGGCTCAGCGAGGGAGGTCTTGTGGAGCGAGCAAGCAGCGAGCATGTTTGAGCTTCGCACCTGTTCGCATCTCGTATCCGATGGCACAAAAAGGACTTAGGCTTCTCGTAACAGATCCGGCGAGTTCTGGAGCTGCCGCGCAGCCCACAAGGCCGACCGAGCTCTCGATGCGTTTGTAGCCGGGATCAGCACCATCCCGTTTCTCGAACTCGTGTCCAAACCGGCACGGAGCGTTTCGCCCTTCTTGGCCTTAGCGCCTTTTCGCCAAAAGGACGTCGTTACCGAGATCCAGCTAGCGCTCCAACGGCGAGAGAACGCCTCTACCATCTTCGAACTCCCCCTCCGAGCCCGAAAGAAGACGTGTTCCAGCGTTCGAGTGGTCTTCTCCCGCTTGCGGACCCCATCCCGTGACGAGCGACACACGGTCTCCCACGGCGGGACTCGATTGGCAACGTTCGAAAGGTCTTCTCCCGGCGGTTGGGTGGCAGTTTGGATCGTCGAAAGGTCTTCTCCCGGGCACTCTTTTCAGGCACTGTCAACCGAATCACCCAAATGGGGTCGCACTTTGACCGATTTGGCCGAATAGGGAGCGGAATCGAGGGTGCTGCTGATCCCTAGCAGCACCTAACACCAGCAGCAGCACCACCAGACGCTCCAGCACCACCCAGCAGCACACCAGCAGCAGCACCCGTCGATAGTCATTGGCGAAGAATGGGGTTCGTAGGCACTCGGTGCGTGGGTGACTGGTCACCGTTGTTCTTGGATGGGATAAAGCTAGAGTTCCATCTGGTAGAGCATCCAGTAGATTGCAACCCCGGTTACCGACACGTAAAGCCAAATCGGTAGCGTCCAACGTGCCAGGGCACGGTGGCGGGCAAATTGACCTCGGATCGCCCGCCACAAGGTGACGCCAGCGAGAAACGGCACCAATCCGGCCAACACTGTATGGCTGATCAGAATAGTGAAGTACACGGTCCGGATAGAGCCCGTACCCTGGAACCGCACTGACCCCACTTGGGAGTGGTAGTAGAGGTAAGACGTCAAGAAAACCACCGAGCAGGTGAAAGCACTCACCATCGATAGGCGATGGAGATCACGCTTGCCCTGACGGATGAAGAAATAGCCAACGACCAGGCAAACGGCTGCCAAGCCGTTCAGGGATGCATTCAGCATGGGTAGATCAGTCAGCTGCATGGTCTTGTTGTTCGTAATGCGTGATGAAAGGTTGTGAAGGCAAACTCAGTGTTGCGACGGGGCCTACTCCCCTCGTAAGGGAAGTTTAACTGAAAGACGAGACTCTACTTGGCCATAACTGTGATAACATTTGGATTCAAGAGTGAGTTGGCTGGTATGCCTTCAGTTTTGTTGAATGTCAACCTGACGAAACTACCTTGGCTACCAGTTGAAACAGCAAAGGCTTGGGGACGCAGCTCGCACAATTCAATGCGCACCCAGCAGCAAATGACGGGTATCTCCAGAACTGTCTTTGGCACGGCAATCGTCTTGATTAAGGCTCCGTCGGAACTTAGACAGGTCAACATGGTGAATTCATCGTTAGATATCGGGAAGGACTCGGAAGCTCGCCAAGACCGCCCGTTCTCAGCAGCCTCGAGCTGTGATCGCAGCGGAGATTGATCTCATGAAGAAATATGTTGTCCTCATTTTGGCCCTTGTCAGCCTGATTGGGTTGCAGTCGCGTACCAACGCGCAGGAATCTGAAGACTTCGTAGTCATCGTTCATCCAGAGAACCCTGCACAGTCGGTGAGCAAGAAACGTGTCTCGCAACTCCTACTCAAGGAAGTCTCGCGGTGGAACGGTGGCGTAAACGCCGTACCCGTAGACCTGGATAGTAGCTCTCCTGTGCGCGACGCCTTTTCCCGTGCGATCCACGGCCGGTCCGTGTCCAGCATCAAGAACTACTGGCAGCGGAAAATCTTCTCCGGGAGCGCGGTACCGCCGCCGGAGGTGTCTTCCGATACGGACGCCATCAATTTCGTTAAGTCCAATCCAGGCAGCATTGGCTACGTCTCGTCAAGAGCACGCCTCGAAGGCGTCAAGATCCTCGAGATCGCCAGCAAGTAGACCGTGCGCCCAGGATCGATGTCTTCGAGCCAGCCATCGATCTTGCATTTGTTCTCACCGAGGGTGTCGAAGCTTTGGATATAATCCATCCTCGTTCGACTGCAATCGTGGCGCTGCCTCATGCCCTCCCAGGACAAATCTGACAAGGAACGGATCCTGAGCCTCGTCCAGGACTTGCCTGACGGTACGTCCTACGACGAGGTACTGCGCGAGCTTGCGTTCGTGCGCATGGTTGACCGAGGACTTGCAGACGCGACCGGCGACCACCACATCGACTCCAAAGAGCTGAGGGAGCGAATTCGCGCATGGCAGGATTGAGGTGGACGACGGAAGCCGAGATCTCGTTACGAGAGATCTACAACCATATCGCCCAGAATCGTCCGGCGACAGCACAGCGCACGATCGAATCGATTCTCAACAAAGCCGAGTCGTTGCGTGAAGCCCCAACTCTAGGCCAATCCTATCCACACCACAAAAGCCCTGTTCGTCTCTTGACCTACGGCCAATTCCAGATCGCCTTCTTACACCGAGATCAAGACATGATTATCCTCGGTGTCTTTCACGGTTTGATCTTCTTGCCGCTGAAGTAATCACGCCTTCTTCTAGCGACCTGATCCCGGAACTCATGGTAGCCGCGTCCTTCGCAGGCTTGCCTAAAGCGCGCTATCTGGACGAAGGAAGCGTTTGCCGTGGGTTTGCCGCGTCGTACCATAGGATCAACACCTCCTCTTGCAGCAGCTGCTGAACGGCGCGGTAATAGACTCCAAATTCCTCCACGTCGAGCTTTCGAGGCCCGCTGTCCAACCGAACGTCGACGGCCACAACCGAGCCTTCGAGCCGAATCGAACGAGTTAGCTGGCCAGCTCCCAACGCCCACTTGCGATCGGGAGGTATGGCTCGCAGCCGTCTCCCACGCGGTGGATGGATACGGTATCGCCAGACTGCGGTCAAAGGCTCGTGGAAAACGAATCCACCGCGACGGGCGCCTGCGCTCGACACCAAGAATTCCCGCGGCAACGTCGTAATCAAGTAACTGAGATCGATCGCTACCGCAGCTTCGTGCTCTGACGTCCAGGCGCGTCCGGCTTGGAGCGCTTCGAGCTGTAACCGAAACGGCGCCGAAAGATCGTCGAGAGCCGACTCCTCCACCGCACCCAGAGTCTCCGCACGATAGGCCGCCTTGACGTAAGCCTCATAACCCAACCGCCGCCCAGTGGCATCGATCTGTGCACTGACCAAGCGCTGGCGGTGCTCGCTAGCGCCATGGTGAATACTGGTTTCGACCACCCGCGCAGGCCCATCGTCAGCCATAAAAATCTCGATCGTCGTCTCTGTCCGGTTGTCGACGGAACTGGCGGCCGGGGTGCGAATCAGCTGGCGGGTGTTGGGGCTCGCGACCAACGCCCAGCGATCTTGGCGATCACTCGCCAACTCTCCGACACGGCTGTAGCGATCCCCCGGATCGAGCCACAACGGGTCGCTGGCGGGAAGGTAGACAAGCGCATGATTGAATCGTCCCAAACCAGGGAGACCGGGCTCCAGATCCATGCCATATCCAGCCCGTAACAAGGCAACATAGGCTGGGATACCTTCGGCGCGCAGAGCGGCAACCAAGGCTGTCGCCAGATCCTGGCTGTCGCCGAACCCACGGCGCAGGGTCGTTAAGGGCTCCGCCGGCTCCCTTCCGGTCGAGCCCAGGTCAACCGGACGGTAGTCGACAACCTGTCGCAAGCCACTCAACAATTCGCTGACACGTTCGACCTGCGCTCCACTCCCTCGCTTGGGAAGCTGGCGCAACACGGCGGCACCAGGACTAGCCGTTACACGCTCGTCGATCAAACGAGCGTAGGCATCGGCGACCTCGGCCCAACTCTCTGCAGTTGAGAAAACAACATGAGGATAACGTGGCTCAGCGGGCGGCAAGCCGGCTTCGGTCGGTTTGGCTGGAGGCATGTCGGCATAGTTGAAAATCAGCCGAACTCGATTGTCAATCACCTCCCGTCGGGGCTCCAATCCCTTCACGCCGCGCACACCAAATCGCAGCGGCAGCTTGGTAGGCGCTTCGAGTGTCAACCGGCCGCGACGGATCGGCACCGGCATCACCAGCAGATGTTTGGCGCTGACTCCTGCCTCAAAGTAGGGGCGATGGTCCCGCAGGATCATCTCCTCTTCGACGACGGCTCCAACCGTCACCGGCAACGGCCCTCTGATCAACTGCCGGGCGCCGCCGAGTCCGGCCTGTTCGGCATCGAACTCGAGGATCGATTCAGGACTCAAACGGCGTTCGTCACCGCCAGGACTCACGACCCGCACCCGGAGGTCGGGGCGTTTCTGATGCCAAGGCGACCAGGCGGCCTCTGATACCGACCAACCCTCGAGCCCATCAGGGGTAAGAATGCGGTAGACCCACCGCCGGGTGTGAGTCATCAGCCCCTGGCTGTCGAAACTAAACAGATCGTCCCGCAACAACAGCTCGACATCGGTGCCGGGCTTGGTGAGCTCTGCAGCAGCCCGAGCGATGTCGCCTGCTGGTGCCGTGAAAGGCTCTGCAAGCCAGGGCTCAGAGACGCCGCCGAACGAGGTGGTCGTGACGGCCAGGCTCGCGACTGCAAGCCAGCGAGCCACCAAGCGGATGAGTCGAGTGGAACACCGCATCAAATCGGGTCCTCGAGCTGGTTTGTCAGCACCTTCTGAGTTGCGGAAGGCAGTCTATACTAGCTGTTTCGACAACCGGCAGAGTTCTCCAGCGGGGCATCAACGGCAACGGAGGCAGGGATCGTGCAAAAAAGCGCAACATCTGCAAAAGCAGGCAAACCACCAAACGCCAGAGGTGGGCCGCAGAAAACATGTTTCGTCGTGATCGGTTTCGGCCAGAAGACCGATTTCGCCACGGGGCGGGTACTGAACCTCGACAAGACCTACGAGCAGCTGATCCGGCCAGCCTTTGATGCGGTCGACGTCAATTGCTTCCGTGCGATTGACGCCAACCTCACCGGCAGCATCGACGAGATCATGTACCAATGGATCTATCAGGCCGACTTCGTGATCGCAGACCTCTCGACGCTGAATGCCAACGTCTTCTACGAACTCGGCGTTCGTCACGCCCAGAAGCCGAATACCACAATCATCATCGCGGAGTCGGTGTTGATGACCCGCATCCCCTTCGATCTCAGCTCCTTCGTCATCCATCAATACGTGCACTCGGGCGAGAAAATCGCTGAAGAAGAGGCCGATCGATTCGTTCAACATCTGGCCAAGATCCTTCGCGGGACGCTAGCCGCCAAAGCGCGAAATGACAGCCCTGTCTACACCTTCCTCCCCGGAATGAAATCCTCGCGGTATCAGGTCCGCGACTTGGAGCCACCACCCTACGTCTCACCACAAGATCGCGATCAGGCCACTATTCCAGGTGAAAGCTCGATCGCACAATTGATCGCATCCGCCGAAACAGCAAGAAGAGACAAACGATTCTCAGTCGCGACCGCACTCTTCCAAAAATCGATCGATTTACAGACGGCCGGCGACGAGAATGCGAAGCCGGACAGCTTCTTGGCTCAAAGATTGACTCTCGTCACCTATAAGCACGGTGAGCAGCAGTTCTACCAGCAGGCCATCGACGCAGAAGCATTCATCGCTACCCTGAACGATGCCGAAGCGATTCTGGAGCGATTTTGTGCGCCAAGGATCACCAATGACCCCGAAACACTCGGCCTCGCCGGAGCCATCAACAAACGCCTGTTCGACGTCACCGACAACCGCGCCTACCTCGATTTGGCGATCAATTTTTATGAGCGTGGCTTCTACATCCGAAGTGACTACTACACCGGCATCAACGTCGCCTTCATGTACACCATGAAAGCCAACCTATTGAGGGATCCAGAGGACGCATTCCAAGCGATCGTCTGTTACGGCCACGCAAACGTCATCCGCCGAAAAGTTGCTGCCATCGTGCAACAACTCATCGATGACGAGGATACGTTCAGCAAGCTTCCAAATAGCGAAAAACAATGGATCTACATGACGCAGGCGGAGGCATACCAAGGTTTGGGGATGGAACCAGAACGGGAGCTGCTGGCCGGCAAGATCCAGCGGGTGGCGGACGAATTCGGGCTCGATAGCTACAAGGCTCAGCAAGCCAAATTGCAAGCCGCCATAGACGAGTTCAACAGTCGCATCGACCCGCAAGCTTTCGTACGTCAGCCCAAGGCCTCAGTTACTGCGCCAAACTCAACTTCAAAATCGAATTCCACCCCGACAACGAGCGCGTTCACCGACACCAACCAACCTGCCAGCGCCACCGGTCGTCGGTCGATTGTGATCCACCCTGATCTAGCCACTGACAAGTCGATCAAATCAGTCGAGATCAGCTGCAAAATCGAATACGAAGAGCTCTAGCTAGCCACCCAAAATCTCGTGGATGGTGCGGAACAGGGCTTGAGATCGCTGATGCCACTCATCCTTGGAGAAGCTGTTGACTGGAGCACTGAGACTGACGACCCCAGTGCCATCATCCTGGTTGGAAATCTTGATCCGCATCTCGGCCCAGATCAACGCCCACCGCGGGTTGGCTTCGATCTTCGCCTCATAAGGCTCGCCAAGCCTTTTCAAAGCATCCAAAACAGCATAGAGGAGCCTGTTGTCGTCCTGCCGGTAGGCCACGCGGAAGCCTGCCGCGACTTGGTGCGCACCGGTCGGTGGATTGTAGAGGTCAGTGTTGAGCAACACCTTGTAATCCAGGCTATTGAGGCCCAGGAAGCGTTCGTCAGTACGTGCCCGCAGTCGATTCCGTTCGTCGATCTCGATAGACCGCCGCAAGTGCTCGATCGCTGACTCCTCACTCTTGGCGATCGCATAGTTGCTGGCGACCAGATATTGCGCCTCAGCAGAGGTCCCCTGAGAGGCCAGGTAGCGATCAAAATGCCCAGCCGCCTTCTCCGGCTGTCCTTGCATGACCAGCACAGCACCCAAGTTGAGTTCGTTGTCAGGCGCTGACGGATCAAGCTTCTGAGCCTGAAGCAACGCGTCGTAGGCAGCCTGGTACCGCCCTTCGGCGATCTCCAGCCCGGCCAGGTTGAGCCAACCCTGCCTCAGCTTGGGGTCGAGCTTCAAGGCCCGATCAAGATCTTCGAAACCGGCCGCCAGTTGGCCAACCATGATCCGCCCCGTACTGCGTAGTAACAATGCGTTCGCGTTCTTCTTGTCGTTCTTCAGCACCTCGTCGAGAATTCCCATCGCTTCTGCGGTATTACCTTGTTCGAGGAACCGTTGGGCCATGGCCAATCGCGCCTCGTGCTGTGCGGCGATCGGTCCTCCGGTGAGGGCAAGCCATGCAGCGATCAACATCGCGCAAGCAGCGAGGCGGCGATTCGACGAAGGGCTAAAGAACAATTGCATCACGATGGCTCCGCACAGAGTTTCTCCAAAGGGCACAGTAATACCAAAGGACGGATCGATTTTCTAGATCAACTGCCCTCTGGCTCCACAGGCAATAGAATCCCAGCATGACTCAAGCTGTACCTTCTCCCCGTGAAATCGCCACCGAGCTCGAGAAGAGCGTAATCGGCCAGCGCGTTGCATTGCAAGAGATGTCTATCGCGCTATCCAAGAAGCTTGCCGGCCTAGCGGTGGGCAACATCCTGATGATCGGCTCCTCTGGTACCGGTAAAACGACCCTGATGCGCGCCGTCGAGAGTTACCTCGAAGCCCGACCGCACCTCAGCCTGCGCTCCACCGTCGTGCGGATGCACGCCAACATCCTCGGCGAGGCGGCACAAAAGGGAAGACCTGGTGAGGTGGTGCTACAACGACTGCTGGAGCGCGCCCGCGAGCAACTGGGCATCGACGCTTCCGCAGAAAGCCTGCTCAAGCAAGCCAGCAACGGCATCGTCTTCGTCGACGAGGTCGACAAGATTCGGTCCTATATTGGCGACCGGCCCAACACTTCGGGTATCCGTGCCCAAGAAGCGCTGCTGACGGTGATCGAAAACGAGGCCGTGCCCTTGACTCTTCCGCCTTGGGCCGGCGGCAAGACAGTAACAGTTGACTCCAGCGGGCTGCTATTCGTTTGTGGCGGTGCCTTCGAAGGGTTGTACGACTCGGTCTTCGACCGTGTCACGATCGGCCGGGACCGCGGAGCGCTCAAGCCGGTTACGGTGGTCGAAGACGGCCAAGTGCACGAGAGACTCGAATTCGTCTTGCGCGAGTGGCTACGCAACGAGGATCTATTCGATTACGGAATGAGTCCGCAATTCCTGTCCCGCTTTGACGCCGTCGTTCTGTTGGCCGACCTCACCATCGACGAATTGGTACGGATTTTCCTCGAGATCCCCAACTCTGGCTACGATCAGGCGCGAGCCTATTTCGAGAGCCGAGGTCTGCACCTCGCGCTTTCACCAGATGCTATCCGTCGGATTGCGCTCGAAGCGTCAAAAGAAAAACGCCTTGGGGCGCGTGCCCTGAAGGAAGTTTTTCGACGTGTCGTGCGGGATTATGAATTTGACCCCAAGGCCAACGGTCCGGAGGGTTCGGTACTACTCGACGTCGCAGAAGTCGATGCCGCGCTGGCCACCTGAACTAACATCCCATGATTCGGTTTCGTGGCTCATTAACAGCCAACTGCGATTCGCAGGTGCTGCTAGGATGCGGGCAACTCGAAGGCAAGGAGGGTTTTGGCTCTTGGGTATTGGAAGCGATAGCGGCGATGATCCAGCTCGGCTGGTCGCACGGATTCTGGCGGGCGACCCACAGGCCGAAACCGACATTGTCGAGCACTACGGCCGTGGCCTCCGGCTCATCCTCGACCGTCACACCGGCGGGCGACCCGAAGCCGAGGACCTCTACCAAGATACCCTGGCGATCGGCCTCGACAAGCTTCGACGCGGCGAACTGCGAGATCCAACCAAGCTGCCCGCCTTCCTCAGTCAGCTCGCCCGCAACTTAGCAATCGAGTTCTACCGCAAGGCCCAACGACGTAAGACGGAGCCCAACAGCGAGGCCGTAGAAGCGTCGGCAGTTGTCCGATCTAGCCAGCTCGACCGGTTGTTACAGCACGAACACGGAACACTGGTACGAACGGCGATCGAGGAGTTGCGCAACGATCGCGACCGTCAAGTCCTGTTCCGTTTCTACATTGCCGAAGAAGACAAAGACGCCATCGCAGCCGACTACGATCTGACCAGCATCCAATTCAATCGGGTGCTGCACCGCGCCCGGGATCGCTATCGCGAGTTGGTTCAGGAACGGCTCGCCGCCGGCGCCAACCCGCCGCTGGCGGTTGGAATCGCCCTGTGGGGTGCGATGATCGAACTCCTCGCACCACTCACAGTGGGGGGGCAGTAAACATGGACCATGCGTACATCGCAGAACAAAGTCTGATCGAGCGATATCATCGCGGCGACTTACCGCCCGAAGAGGAGATCCGCTTCGAAGCTCACTTCATGGCGTGCCCAGAATGCACAGCCGAGCTCGAGGCAGCCCGCGGCTTCCGGCTCGGCATCAAGAAGGTGGCAGCGGAAGAGGCCGTGAGAGCACAGACTGTTGTCCAAGTCAGTCTGCTTGCCCGCCTGGCGCGGTATTCCAGGCAATGGCCGGCGGCACTCACCGGCGCACTCGCAGCAGTCTTGTTGACGTCGAGCTGGTTCCTGGCTGTCGCTCCGTCGACGGACAGCGGCCTTTCCTCCCCCATCGCCAACACTCCGGTGTTCATTCTCAGCACCGTCCGCAGCGCTGGCGAGCCAGGCGCGATCGTCGACCTAGGTCGCTCAGAGGGCTCGCTAGCGTTAGCGGTCGACGTCGACTTCGATCCCCGTATCATTGGCTATCGCGTTTCAGTGCTTGGCGAATCACAGCAGATTGTTTGGCAACAGTCAGATCTCGTGCCGAATGATCTAGAAGTTCTGATGGTGACATTCCCGTCCACCTTCTTCGAGCCCGGGGCCTATCGGCTGACCGTCGAAGGTCAAGTTGGGGACGGCGACCCGATCAGCCTCGCTGGGTACCCGTTCCAGGTTATCGAGTAGACTAGCCAACACAAGTTGTCGCTGCCGGTCAGCCTGGGGGATCAGGTTTCGGGTCGGATCTAGTAAAGATCTTTTGTGATTCGGTCTTCTCTGGCAAGATTTTGGACAGCCCAGGTTCTCGTGCTTCTGATGCTTCCCGCAGCGCTGGGAGCAGCCGAGCCAAGCGCTACCACCCTGGTTGCCGACGAGCCCATCGAACGCCCGATCGCGGCTGAAGGTACCCACCTTTATCACGCTGATCTCACAGCGGGCCAATGGCGCGTTGTTGTCGACCAGCTGGGTATCGACATCGAGGTCACAGCGACGTTGAACGATGGCCAGCAAACCGTCGTCGATAGCCCTCTTGACCGTGAGGGGATGGAGACGTTGCTGGTAGTGGCCCCTGAACCCGGTATTCTTCAACTCGCGGTTCACGCTCACGAACGTGCGGCACCATCAGGCAACTATCGACTCCGAATCAAAGCCTTGACCGACGACAGCCCGGCTGCTGGAGAACGTATCGCAGCCGAGATCGATCGAACGGAAGCCGCCCAATCGTACGCCGCCGGCGCCACGAGTCGCTTGGACGCCCTCCAATCGTATCGAGCAGCAGCGAAGCACTGGCGCAATCTCGGAGAAGAAGGTGAAGAGACGCGAGATCTCTACTGCGCGGCAGTGCTTCTGCGGATCGCTGGCAAGACGCAAGAAGCACTAGAAGCCTCGCAAGATGTCTTGCCGCGCTGGCAAGCCCTCGGCGATACCTATTGGGAAGCGGCCACGCTCAATGAGATCGGTTTGAGCCAATGGTCGCTCGGTGAGGGGCAAGTAGCCCGAGGCCTGTTCGACCGTGCCGACTCTTTGTGGAGAGCACTCGAACACGACACCATCGCCCTTCACGCACAGAACAACAAATGCCTGACGTTCTTGACCCGAGGCGACCTGAAGCAAGGCCTGGCTTGTTATCAACCGTTGCTCGATTCAGCGATCCTCGACCAAGAGCCAGCGTTTGCAGCGACGATCCAAACCAACCTGGGTTGGGTTTACGACACACTTGGTGAGCCGGATCTCGCAGTTGAACACTACCTACGCGCTTCCACCTTGACGGATCGGGCGGGCGACACCTTGCGCCAAGCCCAGAACCTCAACAACCTAGCGCGTATCCACCGCAAGGTGGGCAATCTCGACCAAGCTCTGGCCGACTACGAAGAGGCTCTCCGTATCTTCCAAGAGCTAAAGAAACCGCGCTGGCAAGGCCGAGTCCTGAACAACATCGCTCACACCTATCTGATGCTGGGCGAACCGCAGCAAGCACAGATCTTCTTTCGGGAGTCCCTGGCACTTCGCAAGGCGGTTGGTGATCGCCGAGGGGAGCTGCTCACGTTGATCCATGCCGGGCAAACTTCACGCATTGAAGGGAACCTGGACCGAGCTTCGGCCAGCCAACAAGCAGCCGTCAAACTGGCAACTGACCTAGGTGATTTCCGGCTGCGAGCCGTGGCCTTGACACACTTAGGCTGGACGTACCTGGAGGCTGGTAACGATCTCCTGGCCTTGGATTCGGGTCAGCAAGCGCTCGAGCTGTTGCAAGGGGTGAAGGAAGGCGCCAATCATCCTGACGCACTGCAATTGATCGGCCGTGCCGCCAGCTCCCTGGGAAGGTTCGAAGAAGCTCTGGTCAGTTTGGAAAAGGCTTCAATCTTACAACAAAGGATGCGTCAAACGTCCCAAGAGGCTGCAATCTTAACCTCTATGGCTAGAGCCAAACGCGGGCTAGGAGATCTCGAGTCAGCACGCCTGGATCTGGAAGCGGCGTTGAGATCGATCGAACATCTGCGTGCACGGGTCGCCGTAGCGGACGTAAGAGCGCCCTTCTTCAACTCACGTCGTGAGACCTTTGAACTCTACATCGAAATCCTGATGGCCCTTCACCGTCACCACCCTGAAGCTGGGCATGACTTGGAAGCCTTCGCCGCCAGCGAACGCGTTCGAGCGCGCTCTCTACTGGATCTACTGGGCGAAGCGAGAGTGGACTTTGATCAGGGGGTTGATGGCACCCTGATCGAACAACGCAATACTCTCAGCAGGCGTCTAAATGCCAAAGCACAACGAAGGCAGGCGCTCTTCGCCAAGAACCAATCGGCAGCAACGTTGGCCGAAGCGGAGCTCGAGGTTGCGACGACGCTCCGCCAACTCGATCGAGTCGAAACAGAGATCCGTCGCACCAGCCCAAAATTCGCCACGATCTCTCAACCTCTAACTCCCAGCGTCAACGAAATCCAGCGTCTCTTGGACAACGACACCCTACTTTTGGAATACACCCTAGGCCAAGACAGAAGCTTTCTTTGGCTCGTCAGCTCGCATGACGTCGAGAGCGTCGAGCTCCCTCGCCGTGAGGAAATCGAAACTCTCGCCAATCGCTTCCACGCACTTCTCCGGACGCCGGGTCGTCAAGATAGGGCAGAACAAACCCGAGTCGCCAAGACCCTCGCCCAAATGGTGTTGGGACCGGTAGCCGCTCGTCTGGGCAATCGGCGCCTGGTCGTGGTGGCTGATGGAGCCCTCCATTACGTTCCTTTCGCGGTGCTCCCGCTGCCGAATGAGAGTGGCGGTTCCCCGGGAGCACCTCTTCTGACTCAACATGAAGTGGTCCATCTGCCAAGCGCCACTGTCCTGATCCAGCTGCGCAAATTCGATACCGAGCCTCCAGCTCCAGGGTGGCTAGCAATGATCGCCGATCCGATCACAGCACGTGACGATCTTCGACTGGCGGACACAAAGGCCGCGGCTTTCCATCACGTCGATGACCAACCGTCAACCTTGATGCGATCCGGCTTGCCGGAGATGACTGCCGAGTATCCTCGCCTTCCGGGAAGCAGACAAGAGGCCGAGGCGATTCTCGCATTGGCGCCGTCCACACTAACCCTTTCAGCGCTCGGCTTCCAAGCGAATCTAGGAACGATCCTGAGGGGTGACGTGAGCAAACATCGCATTGTTCACTTCGCAACCCATGGTCTGATCGATAACACTAACCCAAGCCTTTCGGGCCTGGCGCTCTCGCTCTTCAACCGAGACGGCCAGCCTCAGCCCGGCCTCCTGAGATTACGCGACATCTACAATCTGGATCTCAACGCCGACCTAGTCGTGCTCTCAGGCTGTCAAACCGCACTCGGTCGAGAATTGGGCAGCGAAGGTCTGGTTGGCCTGACCCGCGGCTTCATGAATGCGGGGGCTACGCGAGTCATCGCTAGCCTTTGGCGGATTGAGGACAAGTCAACAGCCGAGCTGATGACACGGTTCTATGAATCGATGTGGATCGATGGAATGCAACCGGCATCTGCGTTGCGCAAAGCACAGCTATCACTCCGACAAGAACGAAGATGGCAGGATCCCTACTACTGGGGGATGTTCGTGCTGCAAGGAGATTGGTGAGCCAAGTTCGGATGGCGATTTTGATGACAGGAACATGCGACAAAGCACGACCTCATCTCACCTAGTGAATATCGATTCACCCACAACCTCAACCAAGGAGCCCCCTATGAGTTCAGATACTACGTACACACCACAAGGTCGGATAGCCACCTTAGAAGATTGGACGGAATCCGAAAAACAATGGAAAGTCATGTTACATACCTCAGAACATGACACGGCAGCAACTTTGACGTACTTGACGATCACCAAACAAGGGCAGTCGCTGGACTCTATGCTGGTCACAGCCCAAATCGACGGTGACCCACCGGAATACTCAACAGAAACTTTCAAGCTCATGGACAACGGCCAGATTTATGGCGCCATCCCCGTGCCCTCAAAGGAAGATGGTGAGTCCGTCCCTATGTACTTCGTTATTTCGATGGTCATCATGGAGAACAGCACTAACAAGGCTGCGAGGTATCTCTCGAGTATTACCCTTGTCGATGATCCCGAGACGGCCGGGGTGATGGGAGCAGAAG
>JAJCXO010000224.1 GCA_029263395.1 Acidobacteriota bacterium
CTACGCCTACGACTTCCGCAACCGCTTGACCCGGGTGCGTCGCGACGGCCAGGAGATCGCTCACTACACCTACGATGCCTTCAATCGTCGGGTGAGGGTGGATCTGCCGGCGGACGGTGGGCAGCCCGCGCAACAGATCGACACCGTGTGGTCGGGTTGGCGTGAGATCGAGCAGTATCGTCAAGGTCAGCTCTTCCAGCGCATGACCTTCGGTCGGGGTCTCGACGAAATCGTGCGCATGGAAGCCGATCAGGACCTCAACGGCACGCTCGAGACGCAGCTTGTGCCGCACTACGACGACACCGGCAACCTGGCCGTGTTGGCCGGTCTCGATGACGAGATCGTCGGCCGCTACGTCTACTCCCCGTTTGGCAACCAAGTCCTCGCGAAGTCCGACGTCACCGGTCCGCGCGTCGACCAGGCAATAGTCGAGGACGGCGACATCCACATCGAATTCTCGGAAGAAGTAAAGCTGGCTGACAACGGGCCCAGCGTGACCCTGAACCTCGCTCCGTCCGGTTTTGGCAGTGGCGTCGTCAAGAGCACGCCGGTCTCTATTGAAACGACGTTTCCCGTGCAAACGGGTCGCCAGGCAGGTCGGAGGCTGGTCATCACCCCCGAGACCCCTCCCGTCCCAGGCACTGAGCTCGAGCTCGAGATTCCCGCCGGCGCCGTGAGGGATCTGTTCCTGCACGACATGGACGCTCCCTACAGCCTGAGCTTCACCTGGCCTGACCCGTCCGCAGGTACCACGGTGCTCGACGACACAACGCCTCCCGTCGTCGAGGCGCTGCGCCTGCGCGATGGCGCGCTGGAGGTAGCTTTCTCCGAGTCGGTGGATCTAGCGTCCGCGTCGAGCGCGATCCTCGTCGATGATACGGGTATCACGTGGTCGGCCTTGGACGATGGCTACACTCTGCGAGCAGATAGTACGCTGAGTGCGGGTGATCACACGGTGCAGATTGCGGCAGGAATGTCGCTCGATCTAGCCGGGTTAGGGCTTGAAGATACCTTTGACGAGCCCATCAACGTCGCGGCTGCTCAGGAAGCAACCGTCCATGGCGGACCATCGAAAGCCTCTAGTGCCGAGTCCGTGGATGCGGATTTTTTCGCATTGCCGGATTCTCGCGAGGTGCCGGTCAGTGCGCTGTTTAATCGATTCGCCTTCCACGGTCGACCGTTTGATGTTGAGACCGGGTTGTACTATTTCCGGAACCGCTACTACGACCCGGAGCTGGGGCGATTTATCACTGCGGATCCGTTGGGTTACGTCGATGGTCCGTCGATGTATCAGTTTGCGAAGAATAAGCCTCTTGCGCTGCGGGACCCATTAGGCTTGGCATCCCGTTCTGACATCGAAAAAGGGCTGGTCGCTTATACATGGAACTTCGGATGGTTTGATTATAAACATGGAAGAGGAGACCAGAGGGACCTGAAAGCCGCTTGGCGAAGACTTGAGCGAGCCGCGCCTGGGAGTGAGGTCCGCTTCTATGTTGGATTAAAGCAACACTGGCTAGGGCACCGTCGCTATCGTGAGTCTTTGATGCAGTTCAGAGTCAGAGTCTCCTCTGACAAGAAGGATCGGAAGAGGCAACTACTGTATGCCTTTCAGCTAGTAAGTGAAGACTTTGAGCATTATCAATCAGAAGGTCTTCAGGGTTCGCAGGCAGTGAACACCGTTTACGGCGTCTTGTTGAATCAACGAGAGCGAATAGCTTCGAATTTTTCAACGGAGGATCTCTTCTCTAATCTGATCACCTTCCATGCCGTTGTGGACGGTGTGCCGGCTTCTGAGATTCTCGCTAAGTTCGGGGGAGAGATCGATGAAGAGGACAGAAAAGATTTCTCGGATCTGGTCTGGGCTTATCTTTTGAAGCCGACTCAGTGGGGCGGGACTGGGTGGGAGCCTGTCAGACTCAACATTAAGAACTTGCCGACCGTGGACGAACTAATGGAGAGAAGTGGGCTGCCGGGAGATGCAGAGGGGTACTCCCGTGTTAGAGAGCACGAACGATTGCGCTTGAAGCGACTTAGAGCACTTTTGATGAAGTACGAAAGAAGATATGGAGCGCCTAAGCTACCCGGTAGCCTCAAGCTGAAGCCCCTCGCCGATGGCGTGGATGTCGAATTTCGGAAACGGCTAAACTAAAAGATGTTAAAAAAAGTAGACTACTTGCTCACATCTAGGTTGTACTGGCTCGTGGCTATGGCAGTTTTGGTGTCGGCATGTGACACCGAGCGCATCTATATTGAACTCAGAACAAGTTCAGGCGGATCTATTCAAGTTCTGATTGTTTCGCACGACGATCCGGGGCTAACCGTTGAGGGGGTTGGGATTGATGGGTCAGGTAAGAGGCTCCCTCAAGAGGTTTTCATAGGCTCTGCTGATGATATATCTCTCTCGCGTACGAGGTTTAATCTCTACCAAGCAAAGGGTGGAGACTTGGTTGGGCTCTATCGTGAGAGCGAACCAGGAGTGGTCCTTATGGTTGTGGATTTTGAGGAGAACTGGGTGCTCGGGCCGCTTACAAGTGCTAAGTTCAAAGAGCCAGAGCTCAGCAAGAAGAAGCTGAAGCAGCTAGCCGGAGTTGCTGGCATTGAGCTCAGATACAGTGAGAGTTATATATCCAATTGGGGTGCCGGTTAATGGCGGCGGCGGTGAGGTGTGTCCCGTCCGCAGTGTCCGCAGCCCGGCGGTGTCCCGATCGCAGGCCCGGCGGTGTCCCGTCCGCAGTATCCGCAGCCCCGGCGGACGATTTTGATTCGGTAGTTGGACTTAGTTCAGTTTCTGTCCACCCCCTTCGTGGACGATTTAGGAAAATTCCCTTCTCCAAAGGCATCTCACCTTGCTCGAATCGATGCGAAATGCGCGGCAGGCATATCTCTCCTGCGGACAGAGCAGCGCGCGGGCCTGTCACCGAGACTCACCATCGAGCCAACGGCAAATAGAAACCGGCGAGGATGCCATCCCACGCCGAGAAGTACTTGGGCTTGCACCGCATCCGTGGCAACCGCCCACTCCAGGCCATCGCAGGCGTGAGGCCGACCTGGACCTTGCACAGAACGAGAGCAGTCCGAGAAAGATCGCCAAGCATGCCGCCGCTTTGGATAACACAGGCAACGAGCTGGCAAACATCCACATATTGTCGATAAGAGATAGGAGGGAAATGATGATGCCCGAGACGATCACATATCGAGGCCGGTCCGGCTTTCTCGGAGCGGCCAGCGCCGTGTTGCTAGTCACTTGCCTGCCACTGTCCGCCGAATCCAACCCCTTGCCCGGTAGCCGGGGGATCGACGATTTCGAGCTGACGACCGACTGGCAGCTCGAGCTGGCTGGCGAACCGCGGGCCAATTCCGAGATCTACCACTCAGCGCGAGAAGTGGCCTATCTCATCGTGGTCCCTGGTATCGACCGCCCACTGCTAGTGAGCCCACGCGGCCAATCCGTCCAGTCGGTAGCTTCGACGGCCGTGGTCCGCGACACCCACAGCGCCAGCCTGCAAGGCGGCTCCAGCATCCAGAGTCTCGGCACCTACACCCAGCACGGCAAAGCGATGCGCTTCGAGATCTCTGGCCAGGCGGCCGAGCTGAAACCGCGTCCGGCGCTGCTTGGCAGTCAATCGGAAGAGGCGGTTGTCCATCGGTCACCGCAATACGCACAAGCCGCCGAGGCCTACACCCTAACCAAGAGCTTCGCGCCTCAGCAACTCCCGGTGGACGGCGAGCGGGTGCGTGTCCGGATCTACTTCGGTTCGTGGAGCGAGATCTGTGGCGAGCTGGTGCCGAAGATCATGCGGGTGGAGGAGGCGTGGCACAGCGAAG
>JAJCXO010000225.1 GCA_029263395.1 Acidobacteriota bacterium
GCTTGAAGACCAGATCCATGATCAGGACCGAGCTGTCCATCTCGTGGACCTGCGCTTCGGCTTCCGGATGGACCGCATCTCCGAGCAATAGCAGACAGGCATCGCCCCGATCCAGCCTCTCGAGCAAGCGATTTTCGCTCAGAATCTTGAGCAGATTGTCGACCGTGGCATGGAGATCACCCACCACGACGGGAGTCAAACGCTCGGGTAGCTCGAGCAGACCACCGGCGTTGCCATCGCCGTCCTTCGGCCGATAGGCAGCGTCGCGAAGCAGGTGATTCACCTCTTGCAGAGTCGTCAGTGCGGTCTCGGCCGGGAGCGGCTCGAGAGGGCCACCGAAGATCTCCGCAACTCGCTCCAGCGATTGCCGGCGGCGGTGGACGAGCTCCTCCTCGCTTCCGTCTTCGAGCATCGACAGATAGGTCCCGAGTTCGGAGATCGGGTCTCGGAACACCAGGGCGTCACCCTCATGGCGTACTTGGAAATGCCGCCGGAAGGCATCGCGTGGGTGGCTGAAAAGCCGCCTCTGATCCTCGGCGCCGTGGCTGATCGCCAGGCTCTCGCCCGGCGCCAGTCTGAGAAAGTGCCCAAGACCGGAGAGATAGCGTTGCGGATCAAAGACCAGGAAGGCTAGAGGCCCCTCTCGGTGACTGGTATCCAGGGCCAGGTCGGGATACATCCGTAGCCGTTGCCGCCCCATCTCCACCTCGAAACAAGGACCCGGCAAGGCAAGTCCCTGGAACGGAATCCTGATCGCTTTGCCAGAGAGACGCAGTCGCTCCGAAGGCCCAGGCGTCACGGTCTCGCTACCACCCCCTAGGCGATCCCAGAGCGCCCCCAGTAAAGACCGTTTCATGGCTCTATCATAAGGCTACTCGAGGCAGAGAGCTGGAACCGCCCCGGCAAGTGGCGCGATCCGGGCCACAACAACCCACCCGGGTAGTTCTTAAAAGGCAGAGAGCCAATAGCATCGCCGGCAGCACACTCGAATCTCAGTTCCAGCCCCGACAGGAGGAAGCTATGTTCGGAAGCAATCCGATCGCCGGCCTGTTCGGCAAGTCGCCGTTCAAACCGACCCAGAAACACATGGAGGTGGTCGCTGAATGCGCCTCGGAATGCGTCCCACTCTTTGAAGCCTGGCTCACCGGCGATAGCCAACAGGCCGTGATCCACAAAGACCGCATCTTCAAGCTCGAAAACCAGGCGGACGACATCAAGAACCAGATCCGCTCTCAGCTTCCCAAGAGCCTGTTCATGCCCATTGACCGGCGCGACCTGCTCGACCTGCTGCATGCCCAGGACTCGATCGCTGACACTGCCCAGGACGTCGCCGGCCTGGTTACCATTCGCAACCTGGCGATCCCGGAGTTCTTCCGCGACCTCCTGCCAGCCTTCGTCCAACGCAACGTCGACGCCGTCGAGCAATGCAAGAGAGTGATCAACCTGCTTGACGAGCTGCTCGAGATGGGTTTTCGCGGCCGTGAGGCCGACCAAGTCGAAGAGATGGTCCAGAAGCTCTCCGAAATCGAGAGCGAGACCGACGATCAGGGCATGGAGCTCTCCCGACTGCTCTTCGAGCACGGAGATGAGATGACGCCACCGACCTTTTTTCTTTGGCACGAGCTGTTCCAGAGATTGGGCGACCTCGCCGACTACGCCGAGGACGTCGGCGATCGGTTGCGCCTCCTAGTGGCACGTTAACTAGAGGAAACCACTATGGAATTCGCAATGGTCTTCATCACTCTTGCCGTCATCTTCGGCCTCTACATGACCTGGGGCGTGGGCGCCAACGACGTCGCAAACGCCATGGGTACCTCGGTGGGATCTGGGGCAATCACGGTCAAGAAGGCGATCCTGATCGCCGCGGTCTTCGAGTTCACCGGCGCCGTCCTGGCTGGTGGCCACGTCACTGGGACGATCCGCAAAGGAATCATTGATGCGGACTTCGTGCCGTCGCCCGAGATCCTGATTCTCGGAATGCTTTCGGCCCTACTGGCCGCCGGCCTATGGCTGATGGTGGCCAGCTGGTTCGGTTGGCCGGTGTCCACCACTCACACCATTGTCGGCGCCCTGATCGGCTTCGGCATGGTCGGCTTGGGGATGGAGGCGGTGAAGTGGGGCAAGGTCGGCAGCATCGTCGCCAGCTGGCTGATCTCGCCGATGCTGGGAGCGTTCTTCGCCTTCCTGCTAGCACTTTCGGTGCGCAAATTCATTTTCGACGCCGAGTCGCCACTGGCGGCGGCCAAACGCTACGGCCCAGTCTACGTCTTCTTCATGGGCGTCCTGATCTCGCTAGTAACCATCTTCAAGGGCCTAAAGCACCTCAAGCTCGAACTGACCACGAGCCAGAGCCTGGCAGTGTCGATCGTCGTCGGCCTCATCATCGCCATTGCCGGCAGAAGCTTGATTCAGCGGGTGGAAGTGGATCCAAAGGCCGATCAAGAGTTCCACTACGCCTCGGTGGAGAAGGTCTTCGCGCCGCTGTGCGTGTTCACCGCCTGTTCCATGGCCTTTGCCCACGGCTCAAACGACGTCGCCAACGGCATCGGCCCCCTGGCGGCAGTGGTGTCGATCGCCAGGACCGGCGAGGTGGCCCAGACGGCCGCGCTGCCAATCTGGATTCTTTTCCTCGGCGGCGCCGGCATCGTCCTCGGCCTGTCCACCATGGGTTATCGGGTGATGAAGACCATTGGCAAGCGGATCACCGAGCTGACGCCGAGCCGCGGCTTTTGCGCCGAGCTGGCCGCCGCCGCCACCGTGGTCATCGCCTCGCGGTTGGGTCTGCCGGTGTCCACCACTCACATCATCGTCGGCTCGGTCCTGGGCGTCGGTCTGGCGCGGGGCATCGCGGCGATCGACCTGCGCGTCGTGTTGGGCATCGTCACTTCGTGGGTCGTCACCCTGCCGATCGGCGCTGCCACGGCGGCCTTCTTTTTCTTCTTCTTCAAAGGAATCTTCTTATAGCTCAGTCCTCGACGCCCGTTTCCTCCTCGACCGTGCGCACGATGCGGCGGTCGACCTGTAGCAGCTCCTGACGCTTGTCGGGGTAGTCGAAATGGTTGAGGTAGTAGCGGATCGCGTTGATCCGGGCGCGCTTCTTGTCGTCCGACTTGATGATCCGCCACGGGCTATCAGCGGTTGATGTGTAGAAGAACATGTCTTCCTTTGCCCGGGTGTAGGCGTCCCATTTGCCCTGGCTCTCGCGGTCGACGGGTGACAGTTTCCACTGTTTGAGCGGATCCCCTTCACGCTTGGTGAAGCGCCTGAGCTGCTCTTCCTTCGACACCGAGAAGTAGAACTTGAAGATCACAATGCCGGCACGGATCAGCATGCGCTCGAACTCCGGCACCGAGCGCAGAAACTCCTTGACTTCGTGGGGGCGACAGAATTCCATGACCCGTTCGACCATCGCTCGGTTGTACCAACTGCGGTCGAAGAGCACTGTCTCGCCAGCGCTCGGCAAGTGCGCGACGTAGCGCTGGAAGTACCATTCGGTGCGCTCCCGGTCACTGGGCTTGTCGAGTGCCACCACCCGGCTGCCACGGGGGTTCATGTGCTCTATGAAGCGCTTGATTGTGCCGCCCTTGCCGGCGGCGTCGCGGCCCTCGAAGATAGCCAGCACCCTGACCCCTTCCTCCTTGATCCAGTTCTGGAGCTTCAACAGCTCGACGTGAAGGGGCATGATGAGTTCAAGGTAGTGCTGCGTCTTCAGCTTGGACAGCGGGCCGACCCGGTCGTCAACTTCCTTGCGTTTGCCGTTGTTGCCGTTTTTCTTGACCTGCTTCAGCTTGGCGCGCTCCGCGTCGGTGCCTCGCGGCCTGATCTCGACCACGTCCGGCTGCTCGTCGGTGTCGACGTCTAAAGCCTCTTCGTCGAGCAGCACGTCCTCTTGAGTCTCGTCGTCAATCTTCGTTTCGACGGCCGCCACGTTCGCTCGCCTCGTCGCTGACACCGTCCCTTTAGCTTTCGCTGCTTGCTTTGCCATATCCTCTCCGCCGAGGTTCAAGGGTGAGAGTAGCACTCGCGACAATCTTCCCGGCGCTACCGATGGCCCAGAAGCTTAGAAAAAAAGCGTCTAGCCCGCTAGAGTGTCCGCTTCTTCAAGCTGAGCGTCGCCGATTACGCGATGCGGTAGTGGCTGGAAATCCAAGATGTCCACCGGGCGTGCCGAGGTACGTACGGCAGTCCATGGATGCACGTGGACCGCTCTCACTCAGGTGCCGGGCATGTCTTGGCGATGACAACGAAAAACCTGCCAATATCACCCGGTGAGCCCCAGGACCGTCGAAATCGGACCTGATATCACCGGGTCATAACGCACAACGTCAGTCGACAAAAGCGACATCACCGGGGAAAACCGGGAGATGTCGGCCGACAAAAGCGATATCACCCGGTAATATCCAATATGTCGGCCGACAAAAGCGATGTTACCGGGTTGGCAGAGTTTCTGACCAAGATCAGAGGGCCTATCACCTGGTGATGATCCCGCAGGTCGTCGACATGTGTTGATCTCCGCCGGGGATTGGCCTCTTGTGCCGCCCACAGACCCGAGATCCACCGGGGATTGGCCTCCTGTGCAGCGCAGAAAGTCTCCTCGTCCTCGATCGTCGATCCCCACCGCGCGAGCTACGCCATGATGATCGCACGATTCCCGTCAGTGCAGAGTCCCGAATCGTCGATCCGGCGGCTAGCTAAATGCTGTCGAGCGACTTCGATCGATTCTTTAGTGGGTGTCCCCGTTGCTCCCACGCTGCCAGATGACCCGCGCCTCTGTCCTCAGGCACTGATCAAGCCTTGAGCCATGACTCGCCTCATAGTCCGCACGCCCATCGCCGCTCCGCCCGAGGTCTGTTTCGACCTCGCCCCGCGATATCGACTTTCATGCCCGCTCTCTGGCGCACACCGGTGAGGTCGTGGTTGACCGGCCCGTCCACAACCTCCTCCGCCTCGGCGACGAGGTCGAGTTTGAGGGGCGGCAGGTTCGACAACAGGCTAGCCGTGTCAAGGGCCGGTGAACCCACGTTGGAGGAGGGGACCGATGAAGCCAATGGACGCATCGTCAACAAAACCAAATTTCCTGGGGGGTAGGCCACTCGATGGCAAGGTTGCCCTGGTAGCGGGTGCAACCCGAGGCGCGGGGCGCGGTATCGCCCGGGTCTTGGGCCAGGCTGGTGCCACCGTGTACTGCAGCGGACGTTCGGGCGGGGGAGTCGAGGCGACGCCCGGTAGACCCGAGACGATCGAGGAAACAGCAGCTCTGGTCACCGAAGACGGAGGCAAGGGAGTCGCTGTCCGCACCGACCATACGCACGAGGCGGAGGTGAAGGCGCTGATCGCCCGCATCCGTGACGAACAGGGGCGACTCGATGTTGTTGTGAACGACATTTGGGGCGGCGACAGCTTGACTGAATGGTCCAAGAAGTTCTGGGAGATCGACATCGGCGTCGCCCGAACGCTGATCGACCGCGCGGTGCTTTCGCACCTCATCACCAGTCGCCACGCCGCGCCGGTGATGATCGAGCAGAACCATGGCCTCATCGTTGAGGTCACTGACGGCCACGAAGGTGGCTATCGAGGCCAGATCGTTTATGACCTGATCAAGGCGTCGAACACGCGCCTTGGATACGGCATGGCCTGGGACCTGGCCAAAACTGGCGTGACGGCGTTGACCGTCACACCTGGCTTCTTGCGGTCGGAAGCCGTGCTGGACCATTTTGGGGTCAAGGAAACGAACTGGCGCGATGCGATTGCGCAGGACCCGTTTTTTGCAGAATCGGAGACGCCGATGTTCGTGGGGCGCGGAATTGCCGCTCTGGCTATCGATCCGAACCGTCGCGTCAGAGCCGGTTCGACTTTCAGCGCCGGTGAGCTTGCGCAGTTGTACAACTTCACGGACGTTGACGGGCGAACGCCCCAGTTCTTCGCTCGCTTCGAGCAGAAGACCACGGAGCTCGCGGCTCGCAGTGAGCCACTCGACGAGATGGAGCACTTCCTCGTCTGGTCACGCTACTGCCAGATTCATCAGAACCCCGCCCACCGTGAGGAAGCGACAAGACTCTTCGAGTGCCTGGAAATCTCCGATTCTGGGCAGGGCTTGCGGCCTCGTTGCGAAGCTGACCTGACGCAACAAGGCGGCTAACGGAGCGCGACAAGGCGACGCAGCCGCGCGGGAACTCTACCCGCGGTGCGAGGGTCTGTGAGGTCACCCAGCCGTTGCGGGTGATGCCATAGTCAGGGTTTCGCCATCGCAGGGCTTCATCAACTCTGACGCCATAGACTTCTTTCGCCAGGAAGGCTCGCAGATGAAAACCCTGTATGGTCTCGCCCGTCGCTACTTGAAACATCCCCGGCTGGCTTTGGGTCTGGCTCTGCTGGCTGTCTTGTTGTGTACTCCCAGTCTGAAGATCGGCTGGATCCTCGATGATGACTTCCACCGCGCGGCGCTCACCGCCCCCGAGGCGCTGCCCGAGCTGACGCGCTCGCCGGCGGAGCTTTTCGCCTTTGTCGGCGAGCACTGGCAGTGGAGGTCCGACACTCTGCCGTGGTGGGCCAGCCCCGATCTGAGCATTGCTTTCTTCCGGCCGCTGGCCGGCTTTACCCATTGGCTCGACTATCAGTTGTGGCCCGAGGAGCCGATGTGGATGCACTTGCATTCCCTCTTCTGGCTGGGCCTCGTGGTGGTAGCGGCAACCCAACTGTATCGACGGCTGGCACCGTCAGATGGGGTGTTGATCGCCGGCCTGGCCGCCGTGTTCTTTGCGGTCGACGACGTGCACGGTATTCCCGCCGTTTGGATCGCCAATCGCAATATTTTGTTAGGCATGGTCTTCGGCCTGTTGACCTTGATCGCTTACCACCGTTGGCGCCGGGACGGCTGGCTAATCGGGGCCTTCGTCGCCCCGGTCCTGCTGCTGCTTGCGGTGCTCTCGGCCGAGGCGTCGGTGGCCTGTGGCGCCTACCTGTTGAGCTACGCCTTGTTCCTCGACCGCGGCTCATTGCAGCAGCGGTTGGTGGCACTCCTACCCTGTGCCACGGTTGGCGTTGTCTGGGCCTTGGCTTACCGGGCCGCGGGTTTTGGCGTCGGTGGCGCAGATACCTATTTGGACCCCGTTGCACGGCCGCTGCGATTTCTGAGCGCGGTCACGGAACGTGGGCCAATTCAGCTGTGGGGTCAGTTGAGCTTCCCACCCTCTGACGTTTACAACTTCCTCTCCATATCCCTCGCTGGACAGGTCTGGTGGGCGGTGGTGGTCCTGCTCACCCTGTTCGGCCTGCTGCTGCTCCCAATCCTGCGTCGGGAGCCCTTGGCCAGGTTCTGGGCGTTCGGGATGTTACTTGCGGTGGTCCCAAGTTGTGCAACCTTCCCAACCGTGCGCCAACTGTTCTACACCAGCCTCGGCAGCGCCGGCCTGATAGCGATATTTGTCGTCCATGCCTGGCGGCGCAGCGAAGGCCACCCGACGTGGTGGCGTCGGACGGCGCGCCTGGTGACCGTGCCGCTGCTGTTCATCCATCTGGTGCAAGCACCAATCGGCTTGGCCACCGCCGCCGTCAACATGTCGGGGGGTGGCGGGTTGTTCATGAAAGCTGCCGCCAGCCTGCCGAGCGATGCGACGATCAGCACCCAACAGGCCGTGATCGTCAACGCACCGACTTTTTTTGCGGCTGGCATCGCGCCGGTCCACCAGGCAATGCGCGGCCGCGCCATACCGACCGAGGTCTTGACGTTGGCGACCGGCCTCTACCCAATCGAGGTCCATCGCCCTGCTGCGCGGACGCTGGTGGTGCGCCCCCAGGGCGGGTTTGCGGCGCCAGCGGGGAGTGCGCCGCCGGGCCAGGAGCCGGCACCGTTCAACTTCTTCTACATGTTCCAGCTTATCGACGCGGTGTACCGCGCCCCCGAGCCGTACCAGATCGGACAGCGCATCGAGCAGCGTCGGGTCAGCATCGAGATCATCGCCGTGACCAACGACGCACGTCCGGCCGAGGTCCGCTTCGACTTCGACGCCAACCTCGAGGATGCCAGCTGGCGTTGGTTGCAGTGGCAAGATGGCGGTTTTGTGGCTTGGCAGCCGCCCGCGGTCGGTGCAACCGTCACCCTGCCGGCACTGACCTGGTAACGGTCCGCCCAAAGCCACGGGTTGACACCCGAGGCTTTGGATTCCGCCCTCCGGGCTCCTGAATTCGGAGGCTGAATTCGGAAGCCATGGATTCGAGCCCGTAGGGCGGCAAATTGTAGCCCAGGGTGTGAACCCTGGGTGGGAAGCGTTGGGCTCGATGACCGGCACCACGGGTTGACACCCGAGGCAACTGGATGCCGCCCTCCGGGCTCCAGAGGTCGAAAACGTCGCCCCAGAAAGATGGTGTGGGGGCCCTATGTGGCGGGACCGGGCCAAGCTTGGACGTTTCCTGTTTTGCGAGGTCGCCCTCCCGGCTATCGGGGTCTGACGGGAACAAACAACTTTACGCCGGACTACCGCGTCCTGATACAATCCGGCCGCCGCTGGGAGGCCTGCGGTACTAGATATGGTGGTGATGCAACGACTGTGAGGAGCCTATATTGGCTAAGAAGGCGGTTGCCTACGACGAAAAAGCGATTCTGACTCTCGATCCCCTGGCGCATATCCGCTTGCGGACCGGCATGTACATCGGTCGGCTCGGTACCGGCAGCAACCCCAACGACGGGATCTACATCCTGCTCAAGGAAGTTGTCGACAACGCCATCGACGAGTTCATCATGGGGGAGGGTAAGCGGATCGAGATCACGCGGGACGGCGAAAAGGTGACGGTGCGCGACTATGGCCGTGGTATCCCGCTCGGCAAAGTGGTGGATTGTGTCTCCAAGATGCATACCGGCGGTAAGTACAACGACGACGTGTTCCAGTTTTCGGTGGGCCTCAACGGCGTTGGCACCAAAGCGGTGAACGCGCTGTCCGAAGACTTCGAGGTCAAGGCCTGGCGCTCCGGTAAGGCTCGCCGAGCGACGTTCAACCGCGGTAAGAAGCGCAAGGTAGAAGATTGTGACGAACCGTCCAGCCCCAACGGTACATTCGTCGGCTTCACCCCCGACCACGAGATTTTCGGCGACTATCAGTGGCGCGAGGAGTTCATCGAGCACCGGCTAAGGTATTACGCCTTCCTCAATACTGGGCTGACCCTCAAGTACAACAACCGGCTCTTCAAGAGCAAAAACGGCTTGCGGGATCTGTTAGCCGAAGAGCTCGGCGAGGAACCGGGGCTGTACGGCATCATGCACCACCGGGATAACCAGCTCGAGTGTGCGTTCACCCACACCCACAATTACGGCGAGACTTACTACAGCTTCGTCAATGGCCAACACACCTCCGATGGCGGCACCCATCAGAGCGCGTTTCGTGAAGGCCTGCTCAAAGGCATCAACGAATTCGCCAAGAAGTCCTTTGCCGGACCCGATGTGCGCGACGGTCTGATCGGTGCGGTGGCGGTGAAGGTTCAAGAGCCGGTGTTCGAGAGCCAGACCAAGAACAAGCTTGGCTCCACCGACGTCCGGAGCTGGATCGTACCGGCGGTGAAAGACGCGGTGGTGGTATGGCTGCACAAGAACCCCGAAATTGCCGGCGAGTTGGTCAAAAAAGTCGAGGCCAACGAACGCTTGCGCAAGGAGCTGTCGGCGGTCAAAAAGCAGGCCCGCGAGCGCGCCAAGAAGACAGCCATTCGGATCCCCAAGTTGACCGACTGCAAGGTCCATCTCGGGAGCAAAAAGGCGCGGGCTGACGAATCGAGCATTTTCCTCACCGAGGGCGATTCGGCAGGCGGTTCGATGGTCCAGGCACGCGACGTCGACACCCAGGCGATCTTCTCGCTCAAGGGTAAGCCGCTCAATTGTTACGGCCTCAAGCGCGACTCGATTTACAAAAACGAAGAGCTCTACAACATCATGCGCGCCCTCGGCATCGAAGAGTCAGTGGATGACTTGCGCTACAACAAAGTGGTGATCGCCACCGACGCCGATGTCGACGGTATGCACATCCGCAACCTGTTGTTGACCTACTTCCTGCGTTACTTCGAAGAGCTGGTGGTGACCGGCCACGTCTACATCTTCGAGACACCGCTGTTTCGGGTGCGCAACAAGAAAGAAACCCGCTACTGCTTCACCGAGACCGAGCGCGAACTGGCGATGGCGGAAGTGAGCAAACCCGAAGTCACCCGCTTCAAAGGGCTGGGTGAGATTTCGCCACGCGAGATGAAACAGTTCATGGGCGGAAATATTCGGTTGGTGCAAGTTCGTGTCAAAGCGATGAGCGAGGTTTCGAAGGCGCTTGGTTTCTACATGGGCAAGAACACCCCGGAACGCAAGAACTTCATTATCGACAACTTGATTTCCGAGGTGGTGTGAGGTGAGTTACGTCGAGCCGCTGATGCGGCAGAATTTTCTCGAGTACGCCAGCTACGTCATTGTCGACCGTGCGATCCCGGATCTGCGAGACGGCTGCAAGCCGGTCCAACGTCGTATCCTGACCACCCTGTTCGAGGTCGACGACGGTCGCTTCCACAAGGTGGCCAACATCATCGGCGAGTCGATGAAGTTACATCCCCACGGCGACGCTTCGATCGGAGATGCCCTGGTGGTGCTGGCCAACAAAGAGTATTTCATCGAGCGCCAGGGGAACTACGGCAGCATCCTCACCGGCCATCCGGCAGCGGCGGCACGGTATATCGAATGCCGACTCACGCCGCTTGCCCGCGACACGCTGTTCAACAAGAAGCTGACCGAGTACCAGCCGAGTTACGACGGCCGTAAGCAGGAACCGGTGTTCCTGCCGGTCAAGTTGCCGGTGCTGTTGATGCTCGGCCCTGAGGGTATTGCCGTCGGCATGTCGACCCGCATCCTGCCGCACAACTTCGGGGAGTTGCTGCGCGCTCAGATCCAGCTGCTGCGCAAAGAGCCGATTGCACTATTCCCGGATTTCCCCCAGGGCGGCTTGATGGAGCCTTCCGAATACGAGGACGGCCGCGGCAAAGTGCGAGTGCGGGCCCGGCTGGAGGTGGCGGGTGACAAGAAGACCATCACGGTGCGGGAGATCCCTTATTCTTCCACCACCGAGAGCCTGATCAGCTCGGTCGAGACGGCAGCCCAGAAGGGCAAGATCAAAGTGGCCTCGATCGATGATCGTACCGCTGAGGATGTCGAGATTGTTCTCCATCTGCCCCGCGGCATTTATGCCGACGAGGTGGTACCTCAGCTCTATGCCTACACCCAATGTGAGGTGTCGATCAGCTCCAGCATCGTGGTGATCCAGGACGATCGGCCGGCCGAGCTGAGTGTGACCGAAGTGCTCAGCTCGCTGACGCATCGTCTACGGGAGCAGATCCGTGCCGAGCTCGAGCTCGAGTTGCAAGAGCTCGAAGACAAGCAGCACTACCTGACCCTAGAACAGATTTTCATCGAAAATCGGGTCTACAAGCGGATCGAGACCGCCACCACCTCAAAGCGGGTGCGGGAGGAAGTCTACGAGGGGATGAACGAATACAAGATGTTCTTCATCCGCGAGATGACCGACGAAGACGTCGAGCGTCTGCTGCAAATCCGCATCCGTCGTATCTCGGTGTACGACATCAACAAATCACGGCGCGAGATCGACGACATCGTCCGTGCGATCAAAGTCTGCAATAGCAAATTACGGGCGCTCACCAAAACCACCATCAAGTATCTCGAAGGGCTGCTCGACAAGTACAGCGACCTTTATCCCCGTCGCACCGTGATCACCGAATTCGATCTGGTCAGCAAACAAGAGGTGGCACGGCAAACCCTCAAACTGAGTTACGACTCAGAGAGCGGTTTCTTCGGCTCGGTGGTGAAGGGGGATAAACACCAGATGACGGTCAGCGAATACGACAAGGTGCTGATCGTCGCTGCCGATGGCACCTACCGCATCATCGACCCGCCCGAGAAAGTTTTTGTCGGCAAAAAAGCGTTGGCGATCGAACACCACGTAAAGGACGTGGGTGTGATCCTGACTTACATCTATCGCGACGACAACTGGATGCCTTGGGCTAAAAAAATCCATATCCAGGGGTTCATCAAGGACAAGGAATACGACCTGATCAAGGACAAAAAGGGCTCGATTGATCGCCTCTACGTCGGCGAACCGACGCTGTTGGTTCACATGCTGTTCCAACCGAGGAAACGCCAGCGTAAGAAAGACGACTGGTACAACCTCTCAGACGTCAAAGTCTGTGGCCTGGGCAGCCGGGGAACCCGCATGGCGACCAAGGCAGTCCAAAGATTCAAGATTCACAAAGGCGGGTAGTGTCTTTACCGCTTCCAAGGCACCAGTGCGGGACTTCAGTCCAGCGTTGGGGCGCGCGGTATAAGCACCCGGGCGCACGTCCGTGTGCCCCTCTTGAGTAACAAGAATTGTTACTCACATGAAGACGGCCCGACCGCCGGTTTGCGATGCTTCCAAGGAACAAGATTGCTACCGACCTCTTTTGGTCTTCGCCCCGTCAGGCGGAGGCGGAGCCGGAGGTACGTTATCACTGAGCGCGGGACTTCAGTCCCGCGCGGAGGTGGCACTCTGTTGCTTGGCGATGAAGCGCCAACCGGCGTTACGGCTGGACGCAATCTAGATAGCCAGAGTCTCAGTCTCGGTTGACCCGTCGTCGTCTGCGATCTAGCATGTGTAGGTAACGACTGACACGTTGGTCGGGGTTTTGGCTGAAGTACAGTCTCGCGGCTGAAGTACAGTCTCGCGGTAGAGGCATAAACAGAAGTATCGGCAGGTACACGCTGGCAGGCGACGTACTGACAAGTACGGTGCCGACAGGAGGTAGCAGCGCAATGTCAGAGCGACGCACCAGTCCACGGATCAACAAGGTTCATCTTGTTCAGGTCAGCCGCTTCGACGAAGAGGGCTTTCGTGCCGACCTCACCACCGGCCGTACGTTGAACATCTCCCGCGGCGGCGTCCGCCTCGAACTCCACAACTCAGTGCCCCTGCGCACCGTCGTCAGCCTCAACCTGATGCTCGGCGAGCGCATCGTCGACGTCACCGGCACCGTTGTTTACCTCGAAGTGCTGGATGGTGAACGTAGCGGTATGGGGATCGAGTTCAACGATCTCGATCCTGAGGTCGAAGCCTTGCTGGATGAGTTCGTCAGCCGTCACGAAGAGGACAAGCCTTCGGAAGACGACGAGTCTTCGGACGACTGACGGACTGCTCAGCGTTGCGGACTCAGTTCACCGCCCGCGTCTGCCACTCCTCCTGGTAGGCACGATGCGCCGGGGTGTCGGGATACGATTCACCCTCCGCGAACGGGTAACCGGTCATGGCGCGGAAGGGGAGGGGTTCGAGTTGTTGGGCTTCGAAGGTGTTGCGGTCGGCGTCTTTGTCCCAACCGTGGCTCTCCAAGAAGAGCGTACGGTGATGCCCAGGCGCAGGCGGCGGTAGCTCGCTGGCGTCGAAGGTGAGGACAATTTCGTCGCCCGGGGCCATGACGACCAGGAAGTCGTCGGGCTCGGCGAGCAGTTCCCGCACGTCACCATAACGGGTGTAGTTGCCGGGGAAGGGCATCCACGGTGAGTCGGTGCTGACCGAGGCATAGTCGAAGCTGTGGGGAGCGTTGGGGCTTTCGCGGACCAGCGCCGAGAAGCCGCGGTACCGCAGGTCGGCGGACTTTGGAGCGAGTTTGGCGCGGACGATCGGTGCGTCATCGGCGACGGCGGTGGTCCAGGCGATGCGGTCCCAATGTAGCCATAACGAGGTGACCATGCGTAACTTGGTGGCTCCGGTGGGCAGTGCCGGGGTGTCGACGACCATCGTTTTGGTTTTGCCAGCAGGGTGGCCCATGTTGGCGATCAGCTCCTGCCAGCCCTCTGCGGTTTCGACTTCGAGGCGTGGCGCCAAATAGGGCAGGTCACTTCGCTGGGCGACCGCTAGATTGAGGCTGGCATCAGCCGGGAAAATCCAGCCGTCGAGATGCAAGCGGACCGGGGCGTTGGGAGCCGTGCCGAGGTCGATGGTGAAGGTCCAAGGCTCGGCGGCGACGCCTTGGTAGCGGCTCTGGACGTAGCCGTCGGCATAAACTTCGTCGCGACGTTGGACTTGCTGCGTGACGTCGCGTCCGGTGCCGTCCCAGGCGCGGGCAACCGGTCGCAGGTCACGACTGGCGAGGACCCGTTCCGTCGGATGACCACTCGGAATGGGCTGACCGGGGACAATCCGCAGATTACTCGCAACCTCGAGATCCTGTGGGGTATCGACTACCCACAGCTTGGCGACGTCGAAGTAGGCTGCTTCCCACAGCTCCTCGGTGATGCGCAGCTGGTAAATTCCATCAACCGGTTCAGCATCGAGTTGGACAATTTCTTGGGGATGGCTCCCGGCATAAACTCCGGGGGCAACCGGTAGGCCAAGTGGCGCACCCCACAACAGGTCTGAAACGAAGGCAAATTGCTCGCCGTCCCAAGCGTAGAGGAACGGGCAGCTACCCTTGAGCAGTTGTTCTTCGACCAGTCGTTGTTGGCCTTCCACCTGCAGCCGGTTTTGCGGCACACCGTTGGTCCACACCACCCGTAGCACATCGGCGGACTTCTCCTGGCCGATGCCCAAGTGGACCACGTCGCCCTCCGCCTCGCGGAATTGGTAAGCCTGACCGCTCGACACTTCGAGGGTTGAGCCGACGCCGTAGAAGTTGTTTTTGCTGTTGCCTTTGTCGAGGCCACGTAGCCGGACGGCGATCCAGCCGTTGCTGTTGCCGCCACGATTTTCCAGCCAATGTAGACCCTCCGGGCCGGCGATCACCACGTCGAGGTCGCCGTCGAGATCGAGGTCGGCGCTGGTCACAGCGTTCGCTATTTTCGGGCCGTCGGCAATCGAAGCGGATTGGAAGCTCGGGCCGTCAGCGGTCGGCTGTTGGGTCAAGAGCCAAACTCCACCAGAGCCGGCCGCGGCGAGATCGAGCCGACCATCGTTGTCAGCGTCAAAGGCATGGAGAGAGGCGATGGCAGCTTGTTCCGACAAACCAGGCAAGTCCCAGGGCTCGAACCGGCCACCACGATCTTGTGGTGAAGCGTTGTGCGGCGGGTGGTTGTGCCAGGTCTGGATGCCACGGCGACCACCGCCGATGAGATCGGGCAAGCCGTCGTTGTCGAGATCGGCGCTGATGGCAGCGTCGAGATCGTACGAAGGACGCAATCCGGCGCGGACGCTGCGGTCGACGAACCGACCCTGGCGCAGATTGTCGACCCAGGTCAGCCCGCGGGCGTGGCCGATCAGGAGATCGAGGTCACCATCACGGTCGAGATCACTGGCGACGATGGCGCGGCCGCGGTCGATCGGCAGCCGCGGCAGAGAGCGGGTGCCGACCCGTTCCAGGGGGCCTTCCAGGGAGTTGCGATAGAGGTCACCGGGGCCCGAGGTACCGCCGGTGACCGCCAAATCGATATCGCCTTCGATGTCGAAGTCGATCACCACCGCAGCAGAGGCTCCAGCTGCGCTCAGGCCGAGGGCTTCGGGTGCTTCGGTGAAGGTGCCGTCTCCACTGCCCAGCCAGACCATGCCGCGGGTGGCGCTGCTGGCGATCAGGTCGAGATGGCCGTCGTTGTCGAGATCAGCCGCCAGCAGCTCATCGAGGTCGCCAGCGGCGTATTCGCTTGAAACTTTCCAGCCGCCTTCGGCGCGTCGTACTTCCAGAGTTGCGGTTTTGGCATCTTGCCGGATGCGGGCGAGATCAGCCTTGCCATCCCCATCGAAGTCACCGGTTGCCAAGGCACGACCCGAGTTGGGCCGTTCGTCGAGGCGGGTGCCGGCAAACTCGACCTTCACCGGGTCACCAAAGGCATCAATGACCGGTTGACCGAGGAAGTCGAAGATCGGAATGCCTTGAATGCCGGTTTTGAGCTCGCGTTGGCTCTCACGATGCATCGCCGTCACCTTGAGTACGTTGCTGAGGCGAATGGCTGGCACCCGTGCCTGCGACACGTCGTCACCCTTCAGGGCGTCTTTCACCATCTCCAGGGCACGGTTGGCCATTTCGTCGCCCTGCCACACCAATTGTTCGACCCGCAGGAACGCTGCTGTCGCCAACGGTCGATCCCCAGCGGCGATTGCTCTTTGGCCAAGTTGCAGGATCACCACCAGGTTCTCGGGTCGCAGACGAGCCAGCCGCCGCAGCACTTCGCCGGCGATGGCGTCGGCCGAGTCGGTCCGCAGCGTCGTCGCCAGTTGGTAGGCCGCGTAGAGGATTTCGAGATCATCGGGGGCGGCGTCTGCGGCTTGTTTCATCAGCCCGAGGGCGCCTTCCAGATCCCCCGTCCACTGCAACACCTCGGACTTGATTGCCAGCAGATCGGCCCGTCCAGGAGCCAAAGTCAGTGCCTTATCGATGGTCGCCAAGGCGGCGTTATTCTTTTGCTGCCGAAGCTCGGCGATCGCCAGGTTGCCGGAGCCGATTGGATCTTTCGGCAGCACCTCGGTCAACTGTCGGAAATGTTCCTCCGCCAGCTCGGGCTTTTCGTTCTCGAGCTCAGCGATGCCGCGATTGCGCAGCTCGATCGCTGTTTTGGGGACGGTCTTTTGGGCAAGCGCGGCGCTGGTGGACAGGCAGAGTGCGGCGGCGAGGAGGACGAGGGGATAGTGTCGCATGGCGGTAGTTTACAGCGAGCCCACGGCGAGAGTAGATCCTTAGTCGGTACGCAACACTTCGGTGGGATGAACCCGCGTCGCCCGCAGGGCCGGCAGATATCCGGCCGCTAGCGCAACCACGATCACCAGCACCGCTACAGCGGTGAAAATTGTTGGATCCAGGGGGCTGGTCGAAAACAGCAGGCTCGATAGCGCTCGGGTCAAGAGGAGGGAAGCCGCGATACCCAGAACCAGTCCGGAGGTGCGGTGGTGCCTGCTTTGGGATTGTCGAGCCATAGCATGACCAGGCGTTCGGCTTCGGCAAAGGGCAACTGGCTGAAGAAGGTGGCGTGGACGAGGCTGAAGATGGCAGCGTTGGCGCCGATGCCAGGCGCCAGCGTGAGCACCGCGATGCAAGTGAACTCAGGACGCTTCAGGAGGGCGCGGAGGGCGTAACGAGTGTCTTGCCAAAGGGTCATCATGGCTCGGGTTCCTTGGTGTTTGCGTCGCGGACTCGCATGATTCTACGGTGGCTCGTGCTGCTGTGCCGTGCTGCTGTGCCGTGCTGCTGAGCCGCGGCATGGATCTTTGTCCAAGAGGCCAGAACGTCTGCGGTCACAGCTTGGACGTTTGTCCAAGACTCCAAAAAAGGCTCTGTGAAGGTCTTGGACGCTCCAGACTTTTCCTCGCGAGCCGATTTGCGGGATGTTGTCAGTTCAGAATCTTCGGCCCGCGGCGATCGGCCGTGTGTTGACATGTCCAACACCCTCACCGGAGGCTCCCGGGGGCTTTGGACACCTGTCCAAGGACTCTCGAGTGCCTCCCACGATGGATTGAGCTTGATCCGACCTCCCGCAATCGCCTCGTGGAAGTCATTCGATGGTGTCCAATCGGTGCCGATCACCGAATCTCGACGAGTTGAGGGCGTCAACACTCCATCCATGGCCGAAGCCCAATCCACGCGAGGGCATCCAAGTGGTAGTCTCAGACTTATGCACGTCCACTCCCTCCCGCGATTTCGAAGAATTTTGGTCTCGATCTTTGGAGTCTGCCTCAGTCTCTCGTGGCTCCCGTCGAGCTACGCGCAAACTTCTCCACCCGCTGCGACGACCCCACAGGAAGCTGTCACGATGAGCCATGCCAAAGGAACCTTCGACGTCAAGCTCGCTCCCCAGGGGTCCGAAGACACCTCCGACGGCGCCAAGCTCGCCAGAATGTCGATCGACAAACAATTCTCTGGCGACCTGGACGCTACCAGCCAGGGCGAGATGTTGAGTGCCGTTACCCAAGTGCAAGGCTCCGCCGGTTACGTGGCGATTGAAAAAGTCACCGGCACCCTGGCTGGCCGCAGTGGCAGCTTCGTGTTGCAACACAGCGGTTTGATGACCCGTGGTGCACCACAAGCCACCATCTTGGTGGTACCAGACTCCGGTACCGGCGAGCTCGAGGGGCTCACCGGTTCGATGAAGATCATCATCGAAGACGGGCAGCACCGTTACGAGCTCGAGTACAGTCTGTAAGCCGCCCCAAAGAGGCACGGATCAACTACTCCAAGCCGTCGTATCGCCCGACTCGAAGCCATCGCTGAACAATTCGATTTCGACCGCGACCGCGTCGATGCAGATCGAAAATTCGGAGGTAGAGCCGCCGGGGTTGGTGGCGGTGGCGGTGATGGCATCGCCCGCAGTAAAGGCGGCGGTACCGGTGACGGTAAAGGCGACCGCCCCGCCGTCGATCGTGGTCACGGTGCCGGAGCCGAGGTATGTGCGGCCTTCACCATGGCCGGAGGCGTCGCAGGCGGTGCTGGCGAAAACCTCGATAACGTTGAGCGCGCCGTCGTTACTGTCGAGGGTGCCAGTGATGCTGCGGGCGGCCGGATTGGCGGTGGTGAGGACGGGAAAGTTCTGTAAGTTGTTGGTTCCGGCGTCGGGATCGCCAGGGTCGTTGGCTGTTACAGCGTCGTCGTCGAGGTCGATTCCGAGGCCGTCGTTGCTGAAGATGGAGTTGCCGGAGATGGTGTCGAGGGAGCCGGAGTCGGTCACTGCAACCCCGTCACCACCGTTGAACGCAACGACGTTGGCTTCGCCGGTTGCGGTGCCACCGATCGTGACGCGTGCGCCAGCGGTGGTGATACCCGTGCCGCTGTTACCGGCATCGCCACCGCTGGCGGTGACGCCGATGCGGTTGCCGAGCACGCTGCCATCGGTGACGGCGCGGACACCGACGCCGAGGTTGCCCGAGATCAGGTTGCCGGCCAGCGGAGCGCTACCGCCGACGGACTCGGCGCCGGAGACGCCGTCACCGCCGTTGGCGAGGATCACCTCACCGGTGACGTCGAGGCCGATGGTGTTGCCCTGAACGACGCTGTCAGTGGTACCGGTGGCATAACCGCCCAGGGTGTTGGCCGAGATGACATTGCCAGCACCGGTGACGCTGCCACCGACGGTGTTGCGGAAGCCGCCACCACAACCGTCGCAGACGCCGAATCCGCTGTTGCCACGGTCGAGGGTGCCGGTGGGATCGGTACCGATGAAGTTGCCTTGTATCAGGTTGTCAGCGCCGATCATGAACCGGATGCCGTCGCCACCGTTGGCCGAGATCACGTTGCCTGATCCCGCGACCGTGCCTCCGATGGTGGTGTCGCCTGAACCCGGGCCGATGAACAGCACGCCGTGCTCCAAGTTACCCGCGGCCGTCCCGTCAGCCGCCAGGCCGATCCAATTCCCTTGCACCAGGTTGTCGCCACGGCCGATGGCGATGCCGCTCATGCCGTTGAAGGCGATCAGGTTCTTGGCCGCTGGCGTGGTGCCGCCGATGGTGTTGCTTGGGCTACTGGTTTTGATGCCGTTTTCACCGTTGCCGAGGCCGGCGAGTCCGCTGGCAGTGGTGCCGATGCGGTTGCCTTGAATGAGGGTGCCGGTAATCAGGGAGGAGGGCTCGACGAGCTCGATGCCGTCGCTGCTGTTGCCGGAGATCAGGTTGCCGTCGCCGGGTGCCAGGCCACCCAACACGTTGTCGATCGACGCACCGTCGATTTTGATGCCGTCACCGTTGCCGAGTGCGCTGGTACCGGTGACGTCGGTGCCGAGGTAGCAGCCGGCAACGGTATTGGTGTCGGATCCGCTGATCTTGATCCCAGCTTCGATTGCACTGTGGATGACTAATGCCTTGACCATTGAGCCGTCCGAGCCGCCAGCGAGGTTGATCGCCGATCCTGAACCGATACCGCTGGCATCGAGCTCGACCACCGGGGTGCTAGTGAAGTCGGGATGGCTGGTGCCGTCGAGGATCACCGGATCGGTGACGGTCAACGGGCTGGCTAGGGCGATCGGTCCGGCGACGGCGCCGCTGAACCCAATGGTGTCGAGACCAACGGAGGCGTTGGCTTCGTCGATCGCCGCCCGCAGTGTGCAGGTGACGATCGCGGTCTCGCACACACCGTCGCCGGGGATGATGTCACTGAGGTCTCCCACGGAATCAACAAACAACGGGATACCCGCCGAACGTTTGGGAAGTGAACGATGCCTGACAGGCTGACGGCCGATCAGGCGGGTGGCGATCGCTCCTCGGACAAGTTTTGGCGTTTGGACAGGTTCTTTGGATTGCCAGGAAAGGCGACGATCTCGGCCCAGAATGACAAAGTTCTCGTCGCCGGCTTGGATCCACAGATCGTGAAACGCATCCTCGTCGAGTTTTCCGAGGCTGAGCTCGTCGGCTACGGCCGGTAGCTCGAAACGTTCGGGCTCGGCATCAAAGGCACCGGCTGGCGACTCGAAGACCATCACCTTGGGCCCGGTGTCGGTATCGATCGCGAGGGCAATATCGTTCAGCCCATCACGACGGTTGATCTCGCCGACAGTCAGCGCCGTCACCCGACCCGGTAGGTTCCGCGACCGGGCGTAAAAGTCAGCAGCTCCGTCGCCCGATGTGTTGCCCGATCTGAGGAACAACCATGGGCTGTTGCGTGTGGCTGCCAGCAGGTCGGGAGTACCATCAGCGTCGAAGTCGCCGGCCAGCACCCAATCTGGGATCATTGGCCAGTCTGAGTGGTCGGGCGAGGTGGGTGTAGCCTGGGCGGGTCCGTTCAGGATCGCTATTAGAATCGATGCCGAGAGCAAGCCGCGTACATGAGTCTGTGTCATCGTCGTCTCCCGAGTTCCAGAAGTCGTTTGGGGTGTCGAGTAGGTCGTGTCTCAGGTTGTGGGCCAGGGTTGTGAATCAGGTTGTGAATCAGGGTTGTGAATCAGGGTTGTGAATTAGGGTGTCGAGCAATGAGATCGACGAACCGTCGAAGCGTTACCTTCAGATGGCGAGAAACTTCCTTGCCGGCCTCGCCCTTCCCGATCGACTGCCGAAGTGCACCACGGTTGGAAGAAGGAGCTAGGGGGTGAGAGGCCCTGATCAACAGCTGATAGATCGCCTGCTGGCTGGCGACACTGAGGCTGAAGCAACCTTCCTGAGCCGTTATCGCGGTCTCGCCGTCGGCCTCGCCCGCGGTCGTTTTGGCCTCGATCCGCTGGCAGCCAATGAAGTTTGGCAAGAGGTTGTACTGAAGTTGTGGGCGGAGGATCACAAGGCGTTGCGCGCTTGGCGTGGCGAGGGACGTTTCAGCACCTATTTGACGGTGATTGTGGTCCGTCTCTGTGTCCGTCGCGGGACAGCGGCACTCCGCCGTGAGGACCCGTTGGCTAGCGCGTCAGAGGTTGTGGACGAGGCACCGGGCCCACGCCAGCGGGCGGTGCGTGCAGAACGACGACGGGTGTTGGCGGCGGTGCTCGAGGAGCTGTCGGCCCGCGATCGATTGCTGCTCAACCTGCGGTATCAGGACGGCTACAAACCGGTGGAGATTGCGCAGCTGCTGCGTCTGTCGCCAGGCGCGGTGCGCAAGGCGTTGCACGATGCTCAGAAACGCGTCCGCAAGCGGTTATTGGCTTCGCAACCTGGGCTCTTTCAGGCGGCCTCAACTACCCCGTTCGACGGAGCCGGTGGTAACACTTCCGTGGTCAGCCGCTCTCACTCTTCAGGAGGTGGCGAATGAGCCGCACGGACCTCGAAAAGATCGACCGTTTGTGGACCGATGAGTTGGTTGGGAGTGAGCTGCCTGGACTCGACAGGGCAGGGGCTCATCCTGAGGACGGGGACCTGGCCCTGTACGTCGACGGTGAGCTGTCCACAGCAGTTCGGGAGCGTCTCGAAGGGCACCTCGCTGGCTGCGCGGAATGCCGATTGATCGTCATGCAAACGACGCAAGCGGTGGCTGAGCATCAGGGGGTGGCTGAGCAACAGGGGGTCGCTGAGCAACAGGGGGTCGCTGAGCCTACCCTCCGTAAGCCGGCCTGGTGGCGTCGATGGCTGCCGGCGCTCGCCCCGGCTGCGGTTGTCGTGGTGGTGATCACTAGCTTCACCTGGCGGTTGATCAGCACTCCGACAACTCGCCAGCGCTTGGCGGATCTCGGCGTGTCAACGGTTGCTATCCAGGATGCTGGACCCGAGATGGCGGAGCGTGTGCTGGCTGCGTTGGATGGCACTTGGCCACGGCCGGTGGGTTTTGAATCGTTCCTTGCCGCCGAGCGGCCAGTCATGCGGGGCGCTAGCGCGGCCGCTGCACCGGTGCCCCTTGCCCCTCGATGGTCGGTGGTTGACGTCGACCGCCCAGACTTCGTGTGGCGGTTCAATCGTGTGGCCACCGAGATCGAGGTTTTGCTCGTTGATGAAGACGAACAATTGGTCAGCGCATTCAGGGTGCCGGTCGGCGGAGTTGATGCGGCGCCCGTTACGGCGCCCGCTAGCGGTGAACAGTCCGTGGTTTATCCCGAGGATGCTGCGGCATTAGAGCCAGGTCGAGCTTACGCTTGGAAGGTCAATGTGCTTCTCGGGGGAGAGTGGATCGCGTCACCCTATGTGCCTTTCCGTCGAGCGACGGCTGAAGAGCAGGCACGGCTCGAGGATGAGCTAGCCCGTGCTGGCAGCAGTCCTCTGCTGCGCATTGTGGCGTTTGGATCCGCGGGACGGTATCGCTCAGCACTCGACAGCTTACGAGCCCTCGACGAGTCAGCGCGTCGTCCCTTGGTGGACTCACTCCTGGCCTTGCAGCATTTCTCAGCCGAGGAGTTGGCCCGTGAAGCCGACCGTTGGGCGCCTGTCCGAGCGCCATGAGAAGCTGGCTGCTGAGGATCTGGGGTCAATTCCGGCTGATGCTGGCGGTGGTGATGGTCATGGGGTTGGCCACGGTGGGCTCAGCTTGCGCTCCTTCGTCTAACTCGGATTTGGTGGCCGCTGCCCCCGTTTCCGCGTCGGCGGTTGATCCCGAAGTTCTGAGCGAGGAGGCGTGGGCACACTTCAGAACCGGCGATTCGACCTCAGCGTTGCAAGGTTTCGAGCGCGCCGCCGAGATTTTCGCCGCAGGCGGACGGCACGCTAAGGAGTTGGAGGCCTTGACTGCGGCTGCAACCGTGGTCAGCGAGGTTGGTGCTCCACAGCGGGCGCTCGAGCGTTATGGCGTGATTTTGGATCGGGCTGCGGCTGCAGGCCTAGCTGAGGTGGTGGCCAAAACGTGGGTGCTGCGGTCGCGTTCGTTGACGCTGACTGGGGACTTCGTAGCCGCGCACGAAGCCCTCGATCGGGCGCTCGAGGCGTTCCTGCAGGCGGGCTCTGAAGATGGGCCTGCCCGGACCGGGGTTGGACGTGCCTACACCTTGCAAGCCGAGGGGCGGAATCACGAGGCGATCCGCGTCGGCGAACAGGCGGTGGCGGCGAGTGAACGTCTTGGTTTGACTGGGGAAGCGATCCGGGCAGAAGCGGTGGTTGTTTATGGTTTGCAGCAGATTGGCGAGGATGATCGGGCACTCGAGCTCTATCACCGGTTGCTCGACAAGGCTTGGCGCGTCAACGACCAGCGGCTGATGCAATTCGCCTACTGCAACCTGGCGGAGATCGAGTGGCGTCAGGGGCGCCCACGGCCAGCTGAGGATGAGTTGCGAGCAGTGATCACCGGGCTCGAGGCGGCTCGTGCCAGTTCACCAGCAACCGGTGACGAGCGCGCTGCCTTCCTCGGTCTGCAGGTGGATGCCTACGATCGGCTGATCCGCCTACTGGCGGATACTTATCGCGGCAAGGAGGGGTTTGCCATCGCCGAGCGGTTCCACGCCCTGTCGTTACTCGAAGGCCTGCGCGACAGTGAGTCTGACGGCACGTTCGAGGATCCTGCCGATAGCTCTGCTGCTGAGACTCCTGCCGAGACCAACGATTCTGGGCTACGTTCCAGAGAGCTTCGCGTCTTGGCAGACCTTGGCGCGGCGCGGTTGGCGTTCGACGAGGCGGCAACTGAGGCTGAGAAGGTCCGTCGCCGGAGGGCGCTCGATCGTCTCGAAGCCCGGCTCGCGGCGCTTAGTCTCGAACAACGTCGCGGGCCTGGACGCTCGTTTACGCCAAAACCTCCACAACCGGAACAAGTCCAAGCAGCCCTCGGGCCAAGCGAAGCTCTGGTCGCCTATTGGGTCTCGGACGAGCGATTGCTGACTTGGGTGCTGACGCCGGAGACTACTCGTTTCGTCGAAATTCCGCTGCCTCGTCAGCGCCTGGCGGTCGCCGTTGATCGTTACCTGGCGCTGTTGCGGTCACCGCAGCGGGCCGAGGACGCGGTGCTCAAGGGTGAGGAGGCCGCCCACATTGCCGCCGGTCGTGAGCTCTATGACTGGCTGTTTGCGCCGATTCGTGATGCGGTAGCGGATGCTGAGGTTTTGATCGTGGTGCCGGACGACTTACTCCATCGACTGCCTTTCGAATCTCTGATCGGATCGTGTGATCCGCCGGCTGCGGAGCTGGTCGATTCGGAGGGCACAGCTTCGGAGGGCCTGCTGGCGCATGCGGCGTACCGGGCTTGTCGTTTTCTCGGGGTCGACAAGGCGATGGCCTATAACCCCTCGGCGGGTGTGTTTCTCGAGCTACGTCAGCGCTCACGGGTGGCACCCGCGAAGGCCTCGATGTTGGCGATGGCTCCAACGTTCTCCGCCGACCGATTGGTGGTGTCGGAGCCAGCGTTTGTGACTCGTGGTGCGCTGCCTCGGTTGCCACTGGCCCACGCTGCCGACGAAGTCCGGCGGGTAGCGAAGCTGTTTTTCGCCAGCACCGGTGACGTTGGCGAACAGGCGTCCGAAGCTCGCTTCAAAGCCGAGGCGAGTCGGCATCCTTACCTGCATCTGGCCACCCATGGCCTGGTGGATGACACGTTACCGATGGTTTCGGGCTTGTTGCTCGAACCCGGCGACGGTGAAGACGGTTTGCTGCAAGCCTACGAAGTATTGGGTCTCGATCTCCAGTCGGAGCTCGTCACCCTCTCGGCTTGTCGCAGCGGTCGCGGCGAGCTCAGCCGTGGCGAAGGGATTGTCGGCCTGGCGCAGTCCTTTCTCCATGCCGGTGCGTCGTCCGTTCTGGTTTCACAATGGGATGTCGATGATCGCTCAACCCCCGATTTCATGGAGGCCTTCTACCGTCGACTGACCGGTGGTGCCTCGCGGGCTGAAGCCTTACGCGCTGCTCGCGCCGAGCTCTTCGAGCGCAACGGCGAGACTCGTATCGCTTTCCGTCAGCGTCGAGTAGCTTACGCTCATCCGCGTTTTTGGTCGGCATTCGTGTTGATCGGTGCACCCTAGCCCGCGGAGCTAGATAGGCCCCCTCTGAAGGCGTATCGAGGGCTCGGTCGGTCATGTGGTATGCGCAGCAGCACCGGGCAATCGCCGGATCTCTTGTGAGAAGCCTAGGGCCGAGTTATGCCCCCGATTTAGAGATGCAGACAGAAGCGCAGCTCAAA
>JAJCXO010000226.1 GCA_029263395.1 Acidobacteriota bacterium
TCCCCACGAGTAGCCGGCCAGCTTGCCCAGCCAGCCGGCCAGCAGACCCAAGAGTAGTCCGGCAACGATCGAGTGCGACGCACCGCGGTGCCCAAACGGGGCGTCGTAGGGGATGCCGAAGGAGAAGCCGATGACGTCGGCATCGTGTATCGCCGACAGCACGCTGAACGCGATCATCGCAGGGATCGGCGAGGGGCGTCGTTCCAGTTGGGAGTGCAATCTACCCGCTGCGACGCCCATCGCGATGTGTCCAAGTCCAGGCACCGCCTGAGCCTACCGGATCTGTGGCGGTGCGTGCCAAAGGTTGAAGCGTGCCGATGGCACAGTTCGATCTACTGTTCCAACGGCCACTGTTCCAACGGCCACTGTTCCGACGGCAACTGTTCCAACGGCCACTGTTCTGACGGCCACTGTTCCAACGGCCACCGGCGGGACCGCGAGGTCGACGCGAAGCGTAGCCAGCCGGAATTACTGGCGACTCGCCGGGTCGACTGGATCCACGGAAGTATCGAGAGACTCGAATAAGTATGCTGATGCTGACGCTCTTCCTTTGGAAACAATTCACTCGCCGACCCTCGACGATCCTTGGCGAGATCTGGCGGCTGAATTGTTTCCATAGGGAAACCGCGTCAGCATCAGCATGGATTTCTTCGGTTTCACTGGATTACAAGGACGAATCATACCGAGCGTGTGTCGATCTCTAACTCTGATTCGGCCTTCATGACGCACGACTAAACGATCGAAGCCCAGAGGTCAGATCGAGGCGTCGCCAAGACACCTGTTGTGCAACCAGGATCCTGTTTTGGCCAGCCAAGACACCTGTTGCGTGTCACCTATCCCGCACAAAGCCAGCCAAGACACCTGTTGTGCGTTGCGGATCCCCATCAAAGCCAGCCAAGGCACCTGTTGCACAACACCAATCCTGTCTCGGCGGGCCACAGGCAGGTGTCTGGTTGTGCAACAGGTGTTCTTTGGTGCTGAAAAGGGTTGTCGGGTCGACAGGAAGGCCCGTTCAGAGTCTGGAATCCCGACGGCCGGGTTCGTTGTGATGCATGACCACGAGGAACCCGACCCGGCCGCTACCTACCGAGACTCGCCAGATCCTTCTCTAGCGTTCGACCGGGCTGACAAACTCGTTGGGTTTGACGGCCAGGATGGCGCAGCGTACCTGGGGGATGACTTCCTCCGCCGTGCTGCCGATAAAAAAGCCTTTCAGGCCAGTCCGCACAACTGTTCCCATCACCAGCAGGTCCGCTCGACCACGTTCGACGGCAATGGGGATTTCGTCGGAGGGTCGACCCTTGACGATCTGCAGCTTCTGTTCGATTCCGGTGAGATCTAAGCTTGACAGAAGCTCCGTAACTTGGCGTTCGTGGGCTAAGCGAGTTTCGTCGACGAGTTGATGCATTTCCGGGGGTGGAATGTAGCCCCGTCCGTGCAGCAGCAGGCTCTCGTCAAACGCCTCCCAAGCATGCAGGATGGTCAACTCTGCTTTGTCGGTGCGTGCGATTTCAATGGCCCACTTCAAAATTTGGACGTCGAGGTCGGGGCCACGTTTGGGGCTCAGATCTCTCGGATCCACCGCTGCGAAGACGCGTTGGTAGGGGGAGTGCTCCCGCGGTCGGGTCAGCCAGACTGGACAAGGACATTTGCGTAATAGGTGCAGGTCGGTGCTGCCGAGTCTCGAGCGCCTGGAAACCGACCCCTCGGCAACCTTGACGAGGTAGTCGGCGCCGCTGTCGAGCGCTTCGCGGATGATTTCGATGGAACGGACGCCGATGCGGACCTTGCCCGACGCCTTGATGCCTTGTTTCTCGAGCTCCTCTGCAATCTCCTGCGCTCGCTGCTGATGCTTTTCTTGGAAAACTGCACCCAGATCGTAGTCCGTGATGTAGGTGAAATTCGGAGCTTCCCCGGGCGCCACCAGTACCGTGACGGTGAGGTCACTCGAGACGGCGAGGGTCTCGAGTCGAGCAATCGCTTCCTGGTTACCAACGTCTGGCTCATCCACCAAAATGGCCCTTCGAGTCTCCATGGGGATCTCCTCTGCGGTTGAGAGTTGAGTTGCCTCGAGGGTTGAGGCGACTAATGGGCCGGCTGCAACAGACCAGCAGCGGTTTCGGCCGGGCTGTCAGTGTCGGGTTGTTCGAGTTGAAGCAGGGCCTTCTCGAGCGCCGCGTGATCGCCGGCAAGCACCAACGTGTCTTCTGCTTGTAGAACGAGCTCGGGCTTGGGGTGGGAGAGCACCTCGGTCTGACGGAGGACTGCCAGGATCGTCGCTCCGGTCACTCGTCTCAGGTCGAGGTCCCGGATACTACGCCCACAGGCCCAATGGTCCGGGGCGAGAAAGAACAATTCGGTGGTGCCGGCTGCGACGACGTTCAACAGGGTCTTCGACAAACCGGTCCGAGGCCGCGAAGACAGCAGGGCGGCATAATGATCCTCGTGGAGGTAGCTCGCCGCGGTTCGAATCAACTGGCGCGGCAGATGCAGCTTGCTGAAAACCCGGCGTGAGAGTTCGATACAGGTTTCGAGGTCTTGGGTGACCACTTCGTCGGCACCGAGTCGGACAAGCTCTGGGAGGGCCTCGAGGTTCTTGGTGCGGACGATGATGTGGAGCCCTGGGTTGAGCGAACGCGCCAGGCTGATGGCTTGGCGCAAGGCCGACCGATCGGCGATGGCAAACACCGCCACCCCGGCTCGGTCGATTCCAGCCTTGAGCTGGATCTCGGGACTGACGATGTCCCCGAAGAGGATGGCCTCACCTTTGGCTTTGGCTTCCTCCACCACCGCGGCGTCGAGGTCGACAATACGGTGGCGAATGTCGCCTTCACGCAGGATACGAGACAGCAGACGTCCGCCGAGACCCCAGCCACAGATCACGACATGGCCTCGCGGCGCCTGCTCGGCAGTCTCGTCTGTCGTCGAAGTGGTCGGCTTCCGACTGGGGATCCACGATACCAGGCGAGAGGATCCTGCGATCAACAGCGGTGTCACCAGCATGCTGAGGACGCTGGCCGCGATGAGCAGAGCGTAGAGCTCCTGCGGTAGGACGCCTTCGCTTTTACCGGCCTGCAGCAAAACGAACGAGAACTCCCCGATCTGGCACAGACCGAGGGCGGTGAGCGTCGCGGTGCGTGAAGGGAAGCGCAGCGCCCGGGCGACCAGCCAGACGACGCCCCCCTTGGCGATCAAAATTGCCGCTGTTGCGGCCAAAATCGAGCCCAGATTATCCACGAAGACGCTGAGCGACAGCAGCATCCCGATGGAAGTGAAGAAGATGCTGGAGAAAACGTCTCGCAATGGCGTGACTTGAGCCTGCATCTGATGGCGCAGATCGGAGTTCGCCAAGGCGACGCCGCCGAGAAACGCCCCAAGCGCCATCGAGAGACCGAGGTGGTGGGTGATCAGGGCGCTACCGAGGCATACGAAGAGGGCCGCCAACAGCAGCACTTCGCGAATGCCGGTACGAGCCAGAAAGCCGAGCAAAGCGGGGACGAGGAAACGACCGGCCAAGAAGAGACCGACCATCACCGCCAGTCCTTCGCCGAGGCCGCCGAGAGCCCCAGCAGTCGAATGGTTGTGCCCACCTGCAAGGATCGGCACGATCAACAGCATCGGTACAATGAGGACGTCTTGGAACAGAAGGATACCCAACGCCAGACGACCATGGGGCGCCTCGATCTCCCGACTGTCGGTGTAGCTCTTGAGCACAATGGCGGTGCTGCTCAACGTCAGTACAAAGCCGCAGAAGATGGCCAGCGGCCAGCCGGCACCGAAGATCAAGGCGGCGGAGATGCCGATCACAATCGTCAGCGTTGCCTGGAGACCTCCGCCGAAGGCGAACAACCGGCCCAGTCGACGCACCTCCTCCGACGACAGGTCGAGACCGAAGGTGAACAGCATCAGCGCCACCGCCAGCTCGGCGAAGGCCTCGACATGACGGGTATCGGGGACCAGCTCGAGACCGTACGGGCCGATCAGGATGCCTGCCAGCAAAAAACCTACGACGGCGGGTAGGCGCAGTCGATGGCTGAGCGCGATGACCACCAGCGCCGCCCCAAAGACGAGCACAATTTCGAACAAGATCGGAGAATCTGGCATCTCGTTGGCCTTTCTTGGTCTCCGAACTCCCTCTTGGGTCCAAAACCAATCTATGGGTTCACTCTACCGTGCGTTGAAATACCTCATCAATAGCGAGTATACGAATCCAAAGTTCGGATAAACCGAATATTGTTGGCTTGTTTGATTAGATTGCATCCCGAAAACCGTTTTTCGCCTTCAGGGAGCCCCTGTGGAGCGAGCACGCGGCGAGTATGTATGAGCAAGAGAACAGATCCTCGCTCTCCAAACTATTGTAACCAATAGGGTTGGCGGACACTAAGGCGCCGAGGCGAGTTACGCAGCTGCGCGCGCAGTCCACAGGGGGGCGACCGGACAACCGGCGTTCTTGGACGGGATCTAGTTAAGAATCACTTATCTTGCCGTTCTTGCCTCAGGGAGGGAGGTCTTGTAGAGCGAGCAAGCAGCGAGCATGGTTGAGCTTCGCACCTGTCTGCATCTCGTATCCGATGGCACCAAGTTACTTAGGCTTACTGTAAGAGATCCGGCGAGTTCTGGAGCTGCAGCGCAGACCACAAGATCGACTGAGCTCTCGATGCGTTCTTAAATCATTAAGAATCATCGTGCCCGGTCAGTAGACCGGGCACGACGCTTTTACGACAAGTAGTCCGTTGGCTACTGCGGACAGATGGTCACGTTGTCGAGACCTGCTTCGATCAGGTCACCGGCGCTGGAGCCGTCCGAGGTGCGAATCCGCAACTGGACGGTTTGACCATTGGCAGCCGTGGTGGTGGCTTCGGTCCAGACTGCATTGGTGGTGACGTCGCCGAAGCTCGCCAGCGACTGCCAGGAGCCGCCGTTGAACGAGGCTTCCAAGAAGAAGAAGTCACCGGCAGCGTCGTCACCAGCATCCCGCTGACCATGGAAGTACCAGGCCGAGACGTCGGAGGCGGCGGTGACGTTGTAGACCGGCGAGGTGGCGATACATTCACCCCCGTCAACATCCACCGTGCCGGCACCGCCGGTGTTGGGCTGGGTGAAGAGTGCGGAGTTGCCGTCTTGGGCCCCGCCGAGTTGGGTCGTGACGCCACCGTTGACCACTTGGTCCGGGGTGCCGGTGGTGAAGGTTCCGGTGGCGCAGGAGCCGCTGGTTGCCCAGCCACCGAGACCGCTCTCGAAGCTCTCGTCCACATCGCAGCCACCGCCGCCACCGTCCTCGCGCACCACCACACAAGCGAAGCGACTTTGATTGTTGAGAGTGCCGGAGTCCTTGTCGTTGGTGAACACCAAGAACATGCTGCCGGTGTAGCTCTGACCCACCGGCACGGTGTAGGACTGGAAGTCGCCGCCGCCGGTGTATTTGGGTGTCAGGTCAATTTTGCCGGTGCCGGTCCAATTCTGGGTGCCCCAGAATTGGAAGTGCCGTGGGTTGTCGTTCAAGGTGTCGTTGTTGTCGAAACCGATGGCGTGGATCTCACCTTGTGAGCCCGAGGCGAAGTCGAAGTCGATCACGGTATTTGCCGTGATATTGAAGCTTTGCGTCGAACGCACCCAGGTGTTGCCGGTCAGCAACAGAATGTCCCCGTCGTCCTCGACCGTCGTGTTGTTGGACGAGTTCTGGTTGGAGTACGAGGTCAAGGCGAGAGTCTCGAAGTCGATCGCGCCGGCTGGGCAGTCGACGGTGGGGCCGCCGCCGTCGCCGATGTCGAGTGCCGACCACAAATTGGCATTGAAGAAGCTGGTGCCGCTGTTGTTGCCGCTCGCGCAGCCGCCGTGGGTGTGGATGCCCACCGCTTCGCCGGTGGTTTCGTCGACCACTGGGCTGCCCGAGTTACCGCCGGTGGTGTCGGTGGCGTACCGCATCGTCGAGCCCGAGGAGCCGGTGTTGGGGCCGACGTGGGTCTGGTTGGTTTGATTGGTCGAGCCACTGTCGACTCCGAAACCAGTGATACGAATGTTGGCGGGGCCCAAGTCTTGTCGCACATCGAAGGAACCCTGGGCTTGGATCGGCTGGAGGCCAGTTTGGCTGTTGCTCGCTACGGTGAAAATGCCCCAGTCGTTGCTGACACCACCGTTGATGAACTGAAAGCTGCCTTGGTTGATCGCATACTGATCTTCCGGCCCAGGAAACTGCACCGTACCGTTGGAAGTCGACTGGGGTGGATTGAACGACAAGGTGGTGTTGCCGGAACCAGCCAAGCAGTGGCCGGCAGTCAGCAGTTTGCCGTTCTCCGCGATCCAACCGGTGCAGCCGATAGGATCGATGCGCGCCACCCGCCCTTCAGTCGAGGCGATGCGATCGTCGACACCGCAGATACTTTTAGTGCCGGGGGGTGCCCAATCACCGACGACGATCTCTGAGATCTCGAGTGTGACATTTTGGTCTCCGGGACCGACGACTAGGCGAACTTCTACCGCGTCACCGTTGAAGTAGGCCGAGTGGTTGTTCCACTGCTGCAGAGTGGTGGCGTCGAGCCGTTGGGTGGCACCGTCGAGCAACGAGGTGATCTCGACGAAGCTCTTGCGTCCAAGATCGGCGGCGTCGAATTCGAGCTGCAACCAGGGGGCGCCAGGCACCGAGACGATGTCCTGCACCGCTACATCGTAGTCTTGGAGGCCGCTGCCCGCTGCGTCGCTGGTTCCATGATGGAAGCCAGATGCCCAAGCGTAAGCCTCTCGGTGGTGGGGAAGGGGGGCTGTCTGTGCTTCAGCACCAGTTGGAAGCAGCCCCAAGGCCAACATTGCGATTGCTCCGGACACCATAAGTCGATTCAGAATCTCGAGGCGCATGTCTGTTTCTCCTGCCTGATCCGAGGTTCAGCAGTGCGCGGTCACCCTCCGTCACCGGGTCGGACCGTTTGTCGACGAAGGCCCACTTGTCGACGAAGGCCCACTTGTCGACGTAGGCCCATTTGTCGACGAAAAGCCCAGGCGGCCGATCCTGTGGCTACAGGAGTGGGCTGTCACCATGGGAGGCTTTTTCGCCATAAGACAGTCTTCGGGCACGGTGAGTTGCGAGCACCAAGGGTTCCCAAAGCGTCGCCACGCCGCGCGATATTGGGCACGCAGGCTTGGCCTTTAGAAGGCTGTCTGGTGCCTGATCGCTCGGTGCGTCAGGAGGCTGTCGCGTTCTGCCAACGCTTCGGCTGTAAAGGTAAGACACAAGAAAAATAGCATACAATCTGGTCTATATCAATGAGCCTTTGTTGGGCGCACGGTGGTGACTACCGTGGAATGCTGTTGTTGGTAAAGGTGTGTCAGGATGCTCCCACGAATATAGAGTCCCCAAAGTAGGAACCCTCCTGATTGATGTCGTCACGGTCGAATCAAGAGTTGCAGGCCACCGCGGTGTCGGTGGTGTCGATCTCTGTTGTCGATCTCCTTTAGAGTGTGGTTCGAGGTTGGAAAGATGAGCCTGAAACCGTCTCGTGGAAAGGAAAGCGCCAATGTCGGATTCTGAACCGGTCCCGTGGGAGAACGTCGGTCGAGAACCGCAGAAAGCCCGCAGCCGGGCTGGCATGGTGGTCGATCTCGAACGCTGCATCGGCTGTCATGCGTGCAGCGTGGCGTGCAAGACCGAACACAGTGTGCCCCTCGGCGGCTTTCGTACCCGGGTGCGGTATCTCGAGCGTCCGGATCGGCCAACGCTGGCATTCCTTCCCCTACTGTGTATGCAATGCCAGGACGCTCCGTGCCTGGACGCTTGTCCGACCGAGGCGTTGCGCCGCGGTGCTGATGGTCGGGTCGAGATCGATCAGGACCGTTGTTGCGGCAACAAAGCTTGTGTTGCGGCTTGTCCCTACCAGGCGATTTTCATCAATAGCGAGACCGGTCTCGCCGACAAATGTGATTTCTGTACGCACCGCACCGAGGTTGGGCTCGATCCAGCCTGTGTTGCCGCCTGCCCTTGTGATGCGCTGCGATTCGGTGATCTAGATGATGCGCAGGATCCGGTGAGTCAATATGCCGAGCAACGGGGAGCACGACCGTTCAAGGAAGACGCCGGCACGCGACCCAGTGTGCTTTATGTAGGGCATGAGGACTGGATGGAGCCGGCAGCGAAGAGCGGTATCCAGATCTCGCGCGAAGATCGCGACATCGTTTACGAACAGCCGGTTGGTGAAACGGAACCGTCCCGATGAGTGGGGGGCATGCCGATCTCATCTTGACTCCGTTCGGCTGGCCGGTGGTGATCTACATGACGCTCGCCGGTATCTCTGCGGGTGCTGCCCTGACCAGTTGCTGGCTGCTTTGGAAGGCGGAGGAGGGCTGGCATCGTCTGGCCAGGCATGGTCTGTTGTTGTCGGCAGCAGGGATCTTCTTCGGTAGCCTCTTCCTCATCGCCGACCTCGAGGCTCCCAGCCGGTTCTGGATGATTCTGGTCTACTTCAACCCAGCCTCATGGATCTCGTGGGGGGTGCGGATCATCACCTTGTTTGGCATGTTGAGCCTGTTCACGTGGCTACTGCTGCATCGCGGTGGAGCGACAAACGGAGAGCTGCCTACAAGTCTGAAGTTGACCACCGGGTTGATCGCTTTCCTCGGTCTAGCGATTGGCTTGTATCCCGCGTGGGTGCTCATGCAGTCGGTGGCCAGACCCTTGTGGGGCAGCCCTTTGATCGCACCGCTGTTTCTGGCTTCCGCAGTACATACCGGGCTGGCAGCGCTTGTACTGATCCAGGTAATGGGTGGCTCAGAGCGTCGCGAGGCTCCAGGAGGCCGTCGACTCGAAGGGGTGCTCGTCGTTGTACAGGCTTTGTTGCTGGGGTTGTATGTTCTGTTTCTGACCAGCGGCGGTTACGACGCGGCAGCAGCCCGCCTATTACACGGTGAATTGGCACCCTGGTTGTGGGTTGGGGTGATTCTGCTCGGCTGGTTGATTCCGTTGGCGACCACCCTCGGTTCGGCTGCTGGCTCCGGTCGCCTGTTGTTGCGCGCTGTGTGTGTGTTGGTTGGCGGCTTGGCGCTGCGGACTTGGATTATTTTTGGTGGTCAAGGCGCAGATGCCCTGATCAGCACCTTACGGTAGGACGGAAAGCAGATCATGGCGGATCTCGATCGACGTGATTTTTTGAAGCTTGCAAGTGGCACCGCGGTCGGCTTGGCGACGGGAGCTTTGTCGGTTCCGATCTTCAAGCGCGTGACCGATGGCGCACCAACCAGTGCTGCGACCACTGCCTCGGGCGCTGCAACTGGCAAGATCGACTACACCCGCGCCAAGGCGGTGCCGACGATCTGTTTCGGCTGCACAACCCACTGTGGGGTGATCGGCTGGGTGCAGGATGACCGAGTTCGAAAGATCGAGGGTAATCCCTTGGATCCCAACTCGCGGGGCAAGATCTGCGCCAAAGCCAACGGCATGATCCATTATACCTACTACCCCGAGCGGCTGCTATTTCCGCTCGAGCGGGTGGGCCCACGGGGCTCCGGTCAATGGAAACGCATCTCCTGGGACGAGGCCCTGGACAAGGTTGCCGGCCGGTTGCGTAAGATCCGTGACGATGGGCATCCGGAACGCTTCATCTTCCACTATGGCCGCGACAAGACGAAGGGGTTCACCAGCCGGTTCACCAATGCGTTCGGCACCCCGAATCGTCTGAATCGACGGTCGATCTGTAGCTCGAACCGTCGGGCTCCGCTGATGAGCTTTTACGGCCGGGACTTCGAATGGGAGACGCAGGACTTCGCTGAGACTCAGTTCATCCTCAACTTTGGCGCCAATCCGATGGAGGCGTATCAGGGTGGGTTGTTCATGATGCAGCGCATCCAAGACGCGCGGGTTGATCATGGCGCCCAGATGGTGACGTTCGAGGTCAGGCCGTCTGCCACCGCCTCGGTTTCGGACGAGTACTTCGCCATCATGCCAGGCACCGATGGTGCCGTCGCGATGGCGATGTGTCATGTGATCCTGGCGGAGAACCTACACGACGAGGTGTTCTGGACGCGCTGGGCCAATTTCCCTCTCGACGATTTACGGCAGCACCTGGAGCCTTTCACACCGGAATTTGCCGAGCAGGAAAGCGGGATACCGGCGGCGGATATTCGGCGACTCGCGATCGCTTTTGCCCAGGCCGCGCCCCGTTGTTGCACCTTATCGAATCGCGGCTCAGCCAAACACTACAACGGCATGCAGGCCGATCGTGGCATCCGCATGCTCGATGTGCTGGTCGGCAACGTTGGTAAACCGGGGGGCTACTGTCTCAGCACGCTGCGGATGTGGAGTGGGCATTACGGCCAGGACGGCTTACCCAAGATCTCGCAACCCAAGCCGTCACCGCCCAAGCCGAAACCTTACCTGCCGGGCACACCCCAATTCGCCGAGCTGCCGGCCGAGGTACAGGACCGAGTGCAGGGTTTTCCCGAAGTTTGGCAGAAGAAGTACTTTGGCGAGCTGGCGACCCCAAGTGAATACCCGCTGTCGTTTCACTGGTACACGATGCGTGTTGGCCAGCTGGTGCAAGAGTACATCCGCCAAGGGCGAGCCAAGGTTGAGGTCTACATGTCTTATGTTTACGGCGCCGCTTATGGTTATCCAGAAGCCAACTTGGTGCGTGAGGTGTTACGGGACGAAAAGCTCATTCCTTTCCATGTGGCAATTGAGATCGGTTACAGCGAGCAAGCAGCCTTGGCCGACATGATTCTGCCCGAGGCCACCAGCCTCGAACGCTGGGATGCCCACTCGCAAAACGCCTACGGATTGATTCCCTACACCGGGATCCGGCAACCGCTGGTGGATCCGCCCGGGGAGGCACGGCCGGTGCAGATCATCCTGCGTGACCTGGCGCGGCGGATCGGCGGCGGCATGGAGCAGTACTTCGATTTTGAGGACGTCGAGGACTTCTACCGCGAGTGGTACCAGAATGTGCCCTTGTCTTGGGAAGAGTTCAAGCGTCGCGGTATCTGGCACGACCCGACTCGAAGCCTGGACTATGAGCTTTACGAGCGGCCAGTTCCCGAAGACAAGTTGGCCGGCAGCGTCGTCGACCCCAAGACCCAGATCATCCACCAGAGCAAGGATGGCAAAAAGACTGCGGTCGGTATCATGATGGATGGCAAGGCAGTCCAAGGTTTTCCGACACCGTCCCGTCGGATTCAGGTGTACGACGAGATTTTTCCCGAGGCCGCCAAAGCGGTGGATCTACCGCTGACGGATGGCAACGCCAGCCCACTGCCGATCTACTTCAGGATCCCCTCGCACGAAAATCTAGACGACGACGAGTACATCCTCACGACCTTCAAGTGGAATGTCCACACCCAGGGCCGTTCGGGGCACCTCAAGTATCAGGCCGAGATTGTCCACACCAATCCTTTGTTCATGCATCCGGAGACCGGTCGCGAGCTCGGTTTTGATGAAGGGGACGAGGTTGAGGTGACGACGTTTCGTCCAAAGGGGTACACCTTCCGGGCTGGGGAGGAGGAGCCGGTCGGCTCGTTCCGCAATCAAGTGCGTTTCCTTCGTGGTATGCACAAACGGTGCGTCGCGTCGTCTCACCATGTTGGACATTGGGAACATGGAGCGATCGGCAAAGCGGCGGACAATCGTCAGCAAGCTGAGCAGTTTCCAGGCTTCGATACTCAGCATGCCGCGCTCCAGGATCCTGATATTCAGCAGAACAAGATCTGGTGGTCGAAAGACCGCGGTGGAGTTGGCGGTGGCGTCCACATCAATGATGCGTTGCCGATCAACCCTTGCCCGCTGGTGGGTGGCCAGAACTGGTATGACAACGTCTGCAAACTCCGTAAGGTCTGACGCCGCTGCCGACACCGGGGCCCAGGTCTCGTTGGCCAGGTTTGTCGCTCATTTTCTGTTGCACGAGATCGACGAGCCAGGGCTCGAGGTCTTGTGTCAGCCAGGGATGCTCGACGTCTTGGAGAAGCTCGAACCTGGCTGCCATGACTATCTGAGCAGACCCTGGCGGGCTGATGACTTCGAGAAGGCGGCGGTGGACTACTGCTCTCTTTTTATTCTGCCCAAAGGCGCCCCGCCCTTCGTCAGTGCGTGGTTGGGTGGCACGCCCCATGAACATGGTCCTCGGTTGCTTGCCGAGATTGGTCAGGTCTCGGCGAAGCTGGGGATCGAAGTGGGGTACGCCAACCTACCGGTGGATCATTTCGGCATCGTGTTGACGCTAGTAGCCGAGGCTTGGGAGCAAGATGCACGCGAGGCAGTGACCGCTTTGGAAGACGGGCTTCTGCGATCTGCAATCGAGTCGTTTAGCCCGGTGGCACGGCAGCGGACTCAAAACGTACTTTACCGAGCGTTGGCTTCGTTGCTACTCCAGCTGTTCAATCGCTCGTAGAGACAAACCGCTGACTTGGTGGATGCTTCAAAACATCCAAGCGTCAATAGACCCAGGCATCGAACAAAGTCTGGAGGCTTCGGCCTGCGCTCGCCTCCATTGCGACTTGCAGGTCGGCAGCCCGCACGCTCCGCCCTGCATTGTTCCGGGTATAACGACGCAAGCCATCCCAGAATGCCTGTTCCCCAAGCTCGCCTCGTAGGGTATCGAAAAATAGTGCGCCTTTGCTGTAATGGATGGCGCGCTTGCTCTTCAAGCTGGGGTAGTTACCGGGCCAACTGAGGGGTTTGTCGAAATCGGCCTCCTTGGCGCTCTGCCAGCGCTGCTGAGCCAAGACCATTTCGCGTTGATAGGCGTCCTCGCCCCAGCGATGCTGTTTCCAGGCAGCGGTCATGAACACGGTGAGGCCTTCGTTCAGCCAGAAGTCGCTCCAAGTGGCACAAGTGATCAAGTTACCCCACCATTGATGTGCCATCTCATGCGCGATCACCCAATCTTCCTTGGGGTCGTCCAAGATCGGATCCAACATGCGGGTGCCGATGAGCGAGAAACTACTGGCTTCCTGGGCGACGCCACCGGGTACCAGCACCTGGGTATACGTTGGGTGGGGTAGCGGTAGGCCGGCCTTGTCTTCGAAGAAGCTCAATACGCGGGCACTTTCTTTGAATTTTGCCCGTAACGCTGTGTCCGCTTGATCGATACCCAGGAAGCGCAACCGAGGGGCTTTTTCGGAGTCGACGACCTCGTTGAAGTGTCCTGCTGTGAACCCAAGCGTGTAGAGCGGATAAGGTTGCGTTTGTTGCCACTCGTGTCTGCCTGGGGTCCCTTCCGTGGCAAGCTGGCCACTGGCGACTGAACGGTAGCCTGCGGGCAGCTCCAAGCGGATGGCGATCGTGGCACGGCTGAGATCGGGGCCAGCACAGGGCATCCAATGGCAGGTGAAGAACGCGGTGTAGACATAGTCTTCGCCAAACACCAGGCCGGCTGCCGCCTCCGCATGGTAGTCCAGCTCAAGCATCAGCGACGAGGCCTTGGTCTGTGCGTTCGTCAGTGGGATGCGCCAACCGCCCCGAGCCTGTTCCAGCGGGCGAGGTTCTCCGTCCAGGCTGGCGCGGTGGATGTGTAATTTGGGTGATCTCAGGACCAGAACGTCACCAGAGCCAGGCTCGGCTTGGAGTCGGATTCGAGCCCGACCGTGCAGCACACCAGCTTTGAAGTCGGGCCGCAGTTCGAGCTCGTAGTGTTGGCCGGTCAAGGGCTGTGCGTTCGCAGACAGCACGACTAGGGTGCAGAAGGTCAACTGCGCGAACCGTCGAAAGGCATAGAGTCCGATCCTGCTGATGTGACGCATAGGGTTCCTGTTCTTGAATGAGACGTTCATAAAGCTAATTCAATATCCGGGGGCGGCTTGGACTCTCTGAAGGCGATCCAGGCACCCGATGCGACCAGGGTGACCAGCGTGATGATCAACGGCCCCGCTAGGTAGATCTGATAGCTCCAGAGCGCCTCGAACTGAAACAAACTCTTCGCCATGGGATTCCACTCCAGATAGGAGAAGGCAAGCGATGTGGCGTCCAGGGCTAGCTCAGGCACGGAGTTTTTTCTCCGTGGATAGAAGCGCACGTTTTTTCAGTACGCTGATCAGTTGATGGAGAGACAAGCCGTGAGTCTCGGCGACGCTCAGCAAACGATCGACCGCGTCCGACAGGTCATCAGGCTGCGCAGCTTGGTTCTGGTCCTTAGCCGAAATCTCGGCGACAAACACACCCTTACCGGCTTGGGTGGTGACCCAACCGGCCAACTCCATCTCACGGTAGGCACGAGCCACCGTATTCGGGTTGATGCGCAGATCGATAGCCATTTCACGTACCGACATCAACCGCGTGCCAGCAGGGAGTGAACCGTCGGCTATCCGTTCAGCGAGCTTGTCCGCCAGCTGACGATAGAGCGGCGCCCGTGCGGCTGGGTCGAGATGCAGCAGGTGAGTCACATCTGTATTAATACAGTGTTGTAAGTCCAAGTCAACTGTATTAATACAGATCTAGATTATCTCTGGCGTCTTCAGAAGAGTTGAATGATGCCGGAGTCCAAGGCTTCGAGGAATTTGACGAGATCCGCTCGTTCGGCGGTACTGAGACCGAGAGGGCGGATCTCTGGATCGCCAGAGACGCCGCCGGTCTCATAGAGATCGATCACTCCAGAGAGAGTGCTTTCAGCGCCGTTGTGAAAGTAATCCACCGTGTGTTGGACGTTGCGCAGGGTTGGCGTCTTGAACGCGCCCTGGTGTTCTTGACGAAGTGTCAGGGCCCCTGCGCCAGTGTCCGTGGACGTTACGACGCTGCGATGTAGAGTGTTGTCGGCCAGATTGGGCCCGTGGTGGCAAGCGGCACAGCGCGCTTTGGTGAAGAACAGTTTGCGTCCTCGCAGGATGGCAGAGGCGTCAGGGCCGGTGAGTGGAATCCCGTCCTCGTATTTGTCGATGACCGAATCGCCCGCAACGATGGCGCGCTGGAACGCGGCCAGCGCTAGTTCGAGGTCGCTGAGGTCTGGTACTGAGGTGCCATAAGCTGTCTGAAAGTTGTTGGGCGTGCCGGTTTGTGCGGCGGTGGCGTAGTTGGCCTGGATGTAGGCTTCGACGGCACTCTGAGTGTTGTTCATTTCATCTGGGGACAAGATGGGCAAGCTGGCTTGCGCCTCGAGTGACTGCGCCCGTGCATCCCACAGCTGAGTGTCGCCAAATGCACGATTGAAGACTGGCGGCGTCTGGCGAGACAACAAGGTCCCGGCGCTGCCGGTCGAAAAGCCAGCGTTGCTGCTCTCGGCGAAGAAAGCGCTCGACTGATGGCATGAAGCGCAGGCCATGTTCAATGAACTGTGTGATAGCCCGGGATCGTTGAAAAGGTCGCGGCCGAGGCCGACGCGTTCGGTGGTCAGGTCGAATTGTGAGCCATTCGGAATCTTCAGGAAGGCTTGATTCGTGCTGTCGAGCCCGGCCGGCAGGCCTGGCAATGTTGGATTGTCTCGGAAGAGGGACGGCGCCGGAGTCACGTAGGCGAAGGCGGCTACTTCGTTAGCAGTCCAGGTTGTGCCCCAGATCTCCAGGTCGTCGACCGAAATGTCGGCCGGCGTTGTGGTGATCTGAGTGCCGATTTCGAGCGTCGACACTGAGCTGCCGACCACGCCGAAGCGCACGGCGGTACTTTCGAGCACACCGTCGAAGTAGAGTCGCAGGTGGGTGCTGTCGCGGGTGAAGGCCACGTGATGCCAATCCGGTCCGGCGACCAGAGTGTGGAGGCTGGTGGTGAAGAGGTTCAGGCCGGTGGTGGTGATCACCGTGGCTCGAACCCGGCCGTCACTTTCGAGAGTGAGCTCGAAGGAGCCATTCTTGCGCACCAGATAGCGGCTACCCCCGCCGTTGGCGTCGACGCGGACAAACAGCCCAACACTGAGCCCGCGATCAAAGCCGCCGACTGGGCTCAAGGCTGGGCCGTTGGCGACATCGATCCCCCCGGCGCCAACGATGCTGATCGACTCACCGGATTTTGGGCCGTTGAAACCGTCATGACTATTGGGAAAAAAAGCGCCGCCGACCAAGGTTCCGGTCTGGCCACGGCCCGAGAAGTCGTCGGTTTTCCCCGAGTCGACGTTGAAGCCCCCAGGTACCTCGTCAGGGCCCGGTAGTTCGCGTAGCGCTTTGTTCATGCCCAGCCGCAGCAGACGGTCGGGGCGTTCGGCGAACAAAGGGATCTCGACGTAATTGTTCACTTCATGACCGTAGAGTGCCAGCTTGCGATCACTGCCTTGCAGGTAGGGGATGGGCCGTTTGCCGACATCGATTGGTCCCCACATGCCGGGGGTTGGGCCCCAGCCGACGAAGGTTTCGCGGTCGTCGGTGTTGTGCGATCCAGACAGGAAATCTGTCGGGTTGACCGGGCCGTCGACGTGCTGGAGATAGAAGCCGGTCGAGGCACCGATGATTCCGGTCCGGATGTGGGCTTGAGCGTTCCAAATGACGTCGGTGGCGTCGAGGGTTAGCCAGCAATAATTGCCGTTTATTTTGACCAACGGCGTACCCGAGCCGTCGAGCAAGGGCTGGCGGGCGATCGGGTAGATCTCGTGGAATGTGCGTCCGTTGTAGGGCGCGAGCGTCATTCCGATGGTGTTGGCGTGGAGTGCGGTCAGATGATCGGGGATGCTCCAGCCGTGAGGATCGGTGGGGTCGTCACGGTAGGCGTACACCAAGACGTTCTGAGTGAAGAACGGCATGGTGTTGCTGCAGCCGGGCGGCGAGCCGGGCATCAGGCAGAAGAATTGATCGAAGGCCGAGTTATCCCCTGGCTGGTTGCAACTTGGGGTAGCACACGGCCCGTGCCCTTGCGGCGGTCCTCGCAAGGTACCGGTGCCACATGGGGAGCGCGACACGATGCCATGGACAGGGTGCCAATAAGTGAAGCAGCGGCCTCCGGGTTCGCCCAAATCATCCGGTGCCACCTGAGCCGGATTACCCTGCCACACCAGCAGGCGACCGTCTCCACTGAGGGTCGGCTCGAGCCCGGTGAGCGGGAAGTGGTTACCGGTGGCACTGGCAAACGACACACTCGAGGCGACGCCGCCATCTACCCATTCGTAGCGCACGATCCTTTGGGTGGCGGCGAGCGGGTCAACCGTCAGCCGCAGCCGGCGTTGCAGGAAGGTCTGAGTGTTTCGTCTGAAGTCCAGCGGCAAACCTGATGCGATGGTCACATCCGACAAGGTAGGTGCTGGTGGCGCCGGTTTGCCGGTCCGGATATTGGCGAGCGGCACTTCCCACTTGAACGCCGCTCTCGCGTCGGATTGGAGTTTGCCGTTGATCAGTAGTTGAAAGTCGTAACCCTGGCAGCTGCCGGCTAGATCTGGAGCACCGGAGGTGCAGTCGGCTAGGTAGGGGTTGGTCAACGTCGACGGCAACTCGGGGTCGTCGATGACGGTTAGGAAGTTGGTTTCCTGGTGCCGCGGGCATTCGATACTCGGGCAGGTGCTCGGATCGATAATTCTGATCGGCGTGTCGACCCCGGCGCCGAGAAGGGGCAAACCAGTCAGCGCGTCGACCGTCACCTGATCGTGCCGTACGTGGGCTGCAAACAGTCCGCGGTTCTGCAAGTAATTGTTCTGGGTGTGGGCAAACTCTTTCGCCGCCGAGACGAAGAGGATTTTGCCATCCGGGCTCATCGCTGCCCCACTGTAGACCGGTGGCATGTTCCGTGCCGGATTCGAGACCACCGGCACACCGGAGCCGTTGAGATCGCCGAGAGCGGCACTCGGCGCTGCGTAGCGGGTCACCGGCGGTGCCGGCGGATAGAGTGAAAGCTGGTGTGTAGGGACCTGGCCGGTAGTGGGGGCAGGGCTCGCGATGACCAGGGTCATGAACCCTATCGCTGCTAGCCCGAAAACCTTCGATCTTCGATCTCGGTGCGTCTGCATGGGTGACCTCCTTGTCCGCCGCCGTAGGCGTCGTCGGTCACGGTTTCGGGATCTTGTACCCCGACCTCAACCTCAGCGCAGACGACACAGAACAGCAGATAACAAGGACGATCGTCGGCGCTCAGAGCGCCTCACCGGCAGGTTTGCTTGCCCTGCATTGTTCACCTTGGCAGCCTTGGCGTCAAGTCAAATGGTCCAGCGGCCACGTTGTTGGGAGGGCCGGGCTCAATTCGATTGAGGACTGTATTTAAGGAAAGAGGTGTTTATGGAAAGACGGTGTTTGAGGGAATCTGCCTTGCGTTTGCGCCTACGCAGCTGAGATGTTGATACCTGTTGGGACGACATCTCTTTATCGACGATCGACAAGGAAAACAGAGGAGGTCACTATCCACAGCATGAACTCAGCACCTCTCATCAACCGATTGCAGCCTCCAATTGCCGTGGTGGTCTTTCTCCTCATTGGAGCCTGTGGCTGTCACCAACCGATCCCAACCAACCCAGGTTTGGCTTTGACGGACTCGTCTTCGACGAACCTGCCGACCGAGGATGCGCCGTCACGGGACCTAGCTCCACCGGTGCGTAACCCTCGCCAGGCGGCAATGGCTCGAGCGACGGCTGGCCTGATTTTCACCGAAAACCTGGTGACGGTGAATCGGGCTCAGATCACCCCATTCGACGATGCAGCTGCGGCCAGGGACGCTGTGGACCATGGTTACAGCCTGCTCGAGCGGGGATATCGGATCGAGGCGATTGCAGCGTTCACTCAGGCGGTGATTGCGGCGCCGGGAACGTCAGCAGCGTACGTTGGCCTGGCGCGCGCGCTGGCTATCAAAGGACGCTCTCTCGATGCGAGGGCAGCGGTGAGGACCGCGTTGACACTCGAACCGAACGATCACGAGGCTCGGTTTTTTCTGGGGTTGCTCGACGAGCGGCTCGGTGATCGAACCGCGGCCATGGAGACCTATGAGCAAGTGCTGGAACAAGCGCCACTACATGGCCCAGCACATGTGCGCCTGGCGGTGCTCGAACACCTCGTCGGCAGCTCTCGCGCTGCCCGCCAGCACCTCGCAGCGGCGCAGGCTGCAGGGGCACCGGTGCCGGCTCGGTTGGCAGGCCTGCTCGCAGGCGCCGAACTGGGTAGTGTCGAGCTGCCAGCCGTCGATATCCAGCCTGCCGGCCGGGGCACTGTCCCCACGGTGGGCCCACAAGTCCGTATCGACGCCGGTGGTGGCGTTGCGCAGGCCAACGAGATCAGTGCTGCGGCATCGGTTGCAGCTCCGGGTGAGGTGGTCACGGCTTGGAACGACTTTCGTACCGAGGTTGGCCTCGGTGTCGGCGTTACGGTCGACGGCGGCACGACGTGGACCGATTTGATTGTTCGACCGCCGGTCGCCAATCAAAGCGTGCTGGAGGGAGATCCGATGACGGCAGCTGACCCTCGCACCGGCATACTGTGGGTGGGTGGCTTGTCCTTCCTCGAAAACGGCGGCATTTTTGTGGCGCGCAAGCAGCCTGGGACTGCCACCTTCGAACCCTCGGTCATGGTCTATGACGGCGGTGGTGTCGACAAACCTTGGATGGCAGCGGGTCGGCCACCCGCGACACCCAACGCAACGCACCTGTACGTGACTTACAACTTTGGCCTGCAAACCTCGACCGATCTTGGCGACAGTTGGGGGCCCTTGGTAGTGCTCGAACCAGGCATCGGTTACCTGCCACGCGTCGGGCCACTCGGTGAGCTTTATGTGGCCAACACGGACTACCAAGCCGTCCGCTTGCAAACTAGCCTCGACGGCGGGATGACGATCGGCCCGCCGATCGTCGCCGCTACCCGCATGGAACCCTACGATCCGTTCGAGACCGTCCAGATCCCGGGCACCTTCAGAGCGCCGTCATTCAACTATTTGGCCGTCGACCCAACGTCCGGACGTCTGACCTTTGTGTGGTTCGACACCACGGCCGTCAGCGGGAACGAGACGGACGTTGATCTCTACTTCTCCCACTCCGACGATGGCGTCACCTGGACCTTGCCTGCCGTGTTGGCTTTGCCTGGCGATCAATTCCTGCCTTGGCTCGAAATCGATGCCGTCGGTAGGATGCATCTGGTATTCCTCGACACCCGCAACACTGCTCAGTCCGACAGTGACACTGTCGCTTGGCTCGACGCCTACTATGCGTATAGTGAAAACGGTGGCGCTAGCTGGAGTGAAATCCGGCTCACCTCGGTGCCGTGGAGCAGTGCACTGGCCGGCCCCTTCGACCAAGGCTTCGGCGAGCAATTCATCGGCGACTACTTGGCACTGGCGGTAGCTGGTAACCAGGTCTTACCGGTGTATCTCTCGACCGAAAATGGCGACGCTGATCTATTTACCCGCGTCATCACCTTTTCGTCACCGGTGATTTTCGCGGACAACTTCGAGTCTGGTGACACGTCAGCCTGGGATTGACTGGGCTGGGTGGTACTCAGATCTGGACTAGCTCGGCTTGGTAGATCTTGAGTTCGGGGGGAGCGGTAAGACATTCGGTGATCGATGCAACGAAGTCGCGGCTGGCGGGCAAATCAAAGTGTGCCTTCAGTGCATCGCGGTCAGACCAGCGTTCAACAAAAACGAGACGTAGAGGATTCTCGGTGTCACGGTGCACGCCGTGCTCCAGGCAGCCTGGCTCAGCACGGGAGCGGTGGACATGGGCGAGGCTGAGAGCTAGTAGATCATCAAGGCGATCCGGTTTGGCGAGAATGCAGCCGGTGACTAGAAGCATAGAGCTCCTTTCTGATGGATAAATGGTGACCAGTTTTTAAGAGGCCAGCTGGCGAGCGTCGGTGACTCACGACCGTTTACGGTGTGTGGGTGGATCATGCGAACAACGCTGCGAAGAAGGCTACCGCGGCGCTCACTAGACCCAAGGTGTCGCATGCCAGCATAATGGTGTCGCATGCCAGCATAATGTCTGTGAGATAACTCAGCTTCTCCAGAGAAACCTGTCGACCGTCAAGGTCTTGAATACAATCTCGATGCAGATCATATCGCCCGATTCCGAAGCCCGCTCGCTCTTCGACCAATTCCTTGCTGAAGTGGATCTCGGCTGCTCAACCAGTCGGCCGGCTCGCGACGTTACCTCGCTGAGCAAAGTTTTGGCCTCCGATCGCGCTGTCCAGATGGGTTTCCTCAGCCTTGCCCTCGAGTGGAAACCCGGTCTTGACCAAGGACCGACGTGGCGTCAGATCGCAAACCAGGACACCCATCGTCTCGAGCTACTCGGCGAGGTGATCGGCGAGATGTTGCGCACCGTCGACGATGTACCTCTGGCTCTGCTCATCCGCCATCTGGCTGAAGTTGAGCCCGTCCTCGACCCGGTTGTGGAAGGGGCGAAGCAGGCGAAGATGGCGGCACAGTTTGGGCTGCCACAGATCGAGGTTCCTGGGGTCGACCCGGATCGGAAGGCTGCGATCGATCGAGCGAATCGGGTGGATGCCGCGATCGACCAACAGGCTTTGTTCGTCGACAGCGTGCTCGCGGCGGTCGCGGCCTCAGCAAATCGCTCCGACCCGGAGTTGCGTTCCGCCCTGGTAGCGCTGCGTGAACGCTTCGCAGCCTTGGAGGTTCTCGGGGAGCCTGACCACGACGTCTGGATAGCTTCGCTCGATACTCTATTGGCGTGATGTCATTCTATTGGCCTAATGTTGGTTCTCTGCACATTCCTCGCCTCCCTGAGAGCCCTCTGTGGAGCGAGCACACAGCGAGTATGTATGAGCAAGAAAACAGCTCTTAGCTCTCCAAACTATTGTAACCAAGAGGGTTGGCGGAAATTAAGGTGCCGAGGCGAGTTACGCAGCTGCGCGCGCAGTCCACAGGGGGCGACCGGGCAGCCGGTGTTTCTAGACGGGATCTAACTAGGTGTCGTGCTACCGGCTACCACTCGCCGTAATACTGAGATCGAGGCCCAGTTGCTTGGCAACCAACAGCTGCATGGCTTGAGAAAAGTCGACGGTACCAGCATCGGTGTTGCCGTTGCTGTCGCCACCCATGATCAGCTGAGGTACGGGACGACTGGAGTATGCCTCGGCCCATGAGCGGTTGATCTGGACCAACGCGGCGAGTTTTTTGTCGAGCGCGCCGTCCGCTCGCATCTCGAGCTCTCGACGTTTGGCCTCACCTTCACCACGAGCGATGTTGGCTTTTTTCTCGAGCTCGGCGGCCTCTGCGTCCAGGCGAGCGCTTTCACGCTTCGCCTCGGCAGCCACAATGATCTTGGTCTTTTCAACCTCAGCGGCGGCCCGTGTTTCGGCAACCTGTGCAATCGCTTCGGCCCCGGCTTTCGCCGCACGTGCTTCGGCTTCTTTTGCCGTCGCCTGCTGGGTAATGATGTTCATGCGTGCCGAGCGTTGAGTCTCGATTTGGTTGAGCACCGCGTCGGGATATTGGATCCCGTCAATCACGAAGTTCGTGATGCCGATACCAAACTCTTTGAAGGCAGACGGATCACGCTCATAGCCGCCGACACACGTTAGCCCCTCATTGACGCAGGCGCGCTTGATCAGTGTAAATACCTCTTTGCTCTCTCCGGTGATCGGGTCGGGACGCATCTCGCTGCGTTTGTCGACCTTGATGACTCCATAGTGGAGCTGGTCTTCGGCCAAGGCGCCAAACTCGCCCCGGCGCTCGGCATAAGATTCACCGGCTGACATGTGGGGGCCGGTCGAGAACAGGGCCTTGCGCACTGCCGGTAAAACAAGTTTTTGCATCACACCGGCTCGGCTGTGAAACTTGCGGTGGATGCTGATCAACGTTTGACAGTCGCTGGGCAAGATGACCCTGAGCGATCCGGACACCTGTGCCTTGGCCCCGTCATTGAAGCGAGCTGGTAGGGATTGGTTACGGCTTTCTCCGGTCTCGTCATCGGCAGTAAAGTAGAAGGTTTCCGCTTCGGCGTAGGTATGGATGTCGCCGAAGAATTGGCCATACATTCCAGGTTCCAAGCGACAGGTCAAGTTGCCGCTGATGGCAGCCTGCTTGATTTGCATATAACCTGCGATGTTGTTTTCGAAGATTTGACCCGCAAATGTAAACCCGAGCAGTGCGAGTATCAGAACGACAACAAGTTTGATGATTCCACCTAGACTGAGGCGTTTTCGGTCCGAATCGAATTGACTCAATTTTTACTCCTCTTCGACTGTCTTATGTTCTTGGCTTTTGTTGTTCCTATTTGCTGTTGGAACGTTTCCTGCTTCCCGGTACGCTTTGTCAAGGTCACCCAGGCCATGTCGATCCAAGAACTGTTGCCCTTTCTTGTCGTCCACGGCACGGAGGCGAGCACGAGCTTGGGCGAGCTTCTCCTCGGCCACAGCAACCTCTTCGGTCACCTCGGCAGCAGTTTTGACAAGCTCTGTCCGCCGCAGCACCTCAGCAGTAGTACTGCGTCTCTTGTCGATCAATTGGCGTATCGCGCCTGCGCCATCTCGGTCTTTTCGTAGGCGGCGAGCTTCCGCGGCTCTGGGATCGAGAACGTCTAAAATGTCCAATAGAGTTGCCATCAGGCCCTGCCTGAAAACGAGACGGCAGCCGAGTTCGGCAAATAGCGCTGCAATGGCCGCTACGATCACTAGCTTCAGTACCATGGTGTAGTCCGCCTTGTGATGGTTTCACTCATTGTTGTCGATACGCACCGTTACCGGTCTGCATTCGACGGGTTAAGAACCATTCCGCACGCTCAAACCCAAAGTTGGTACGTTGGCTCGACACACAGCGTACGTTCGGTAATAAACGCGTAACCCGGACCGGTGGCTGATCATTGTCTTGGTGATCAGGCAGAGTCTGGTGATCAGGCAGAGTCTTGGTGATCAGGCAGAGTCTTGCCAGGCCCGTGTTATGAAATACGCTGGCATCAGCCGGCATCAGCCGGCATCAGCAGGCATCAGCAGGCATCAGCCGGCGCAGCCGAGAGCACGGGAATTACCCCGTGCTGGCTGCGCTTGGCGGTCCGGATGTTGCTTGGCGATGAAGGGCCAACTCTGAGTCTTGGTATCGGTCCTCAATGTCGCCAGCGGACGTTGAGGCGAGCGGAGCGACTTGCCATCGGATGGAAGTGCACATCTTCGACTCCTGCCGCCGGTTCGCCGGCCAGCCGGGAGGCGTAGAAGTACTCGATATCCGAATCTTCCGAATCGAGCAGATTGAAGAGGTCGAGAGCGAGCTCGAGACCATTGCCGAAGCGGTAGCCGAGTTGGGTGTTGACCACTGACGATGAGTTCCAATCGACGGAGCCGTCTTCGATCAAAGGCACGTCGCCGAAGTATCGCCAGCGCAGAGCACCGAAGAATGGCCCGAGTTCCTCGAACGAAACACCAGCGGCGATGGTGGTGCCGATGGCGCCGGGGATGTGGTCGCCTTCGGGAGCATTATCGGTGAAGGTGGCGTCGGTCCAAGTGACGTCGAAGTCCAAGGCGAGGTTGCGGTTGAGACGATAGAAGTTGGTCCACTCCACGCCTACCCGTCGGCTTGGGCGGCTGGCCTCGGTGGCACCTCCGTCGCCAACAAAAACCAGCTCCGAGTCGAGCTCGAGAGCGAAAACCGTGAAAGTCGTGCGCAGACCCGGGAGTAGGGTAGTTCTCAGACCGAAGTCGGCCCCCTGGGCTTCCACCAGCGGATCGACCGGCACGACGGTGCTGCCGGACACCGGATCGACGGCAATCACCGCGCCGCGGGCGTCGTTGGAGTGATAACCCCAACCGAGATTCAGGTAAAGCTCAGTCGACCGCCACGGTCCTAAAATCAGACTCAGCTTCGGGCTTAGCAGCTGGTCACTCTCGGAGCCCGAGTTGGCAGCGAGATCACTGTCGACTTCGGCTGCGAAGGTGTCACCTCTCAGCCCAAATCGAGTTTTGACCTTGTCGTTCCAGCGGACCGAGGCATCCGCCCAGGCGCCAACTCGCAACTGCCGGATCGTGTCTTGACGAACCGTCGCGGTCCGGGTCAGCTCCCGGGTGCGAAAGAGACCGTTATCGATGTCGTCGTAACGCCCATCGATGCCGGCACTCACCTCCACCGGACGGCCGCCCCAGGCCGTGATCCAGGTGCGCCGCAGATCGAGGCCACCGGCCCAACGTCGATCCGTCTGTTCGAATTGGTCGCCGTCTGCGGGATCATCCAAGAAGTAGGTGAAGTTCGACACCAGACCGAAGCGGTTGAACAGCAAATAGCCGGTGCCACGGGTCATCGATCGGTCTTTGCCACGATGCCACTCGGCCGAGGCGCTGAACCGATCGGTATCGCCTCTGGGCCCGGGATCGAGAAGGTCGAAGCGGCCGATCTGGCCCGATTCCACCGCCCGGCGCGGCACTTGGTCGGTCGACAGCCAATCGGCTGAATAACCCATCACGGTGAAACCGTAACCACGTTGCGCGTCGCCGGAAGTGTACCGAGCCAGCCCTTTGAATCCTTCATAACGTTGCTTGCGGGTCCACGGACCGTTCTCTTGGAATCCCTCGGCCGCTGCTACCAAGCGTCCTCGGCCGAGTTCTACCTGATCGGCCCACAGCACCCGTCCATAGTCGTAGGAGCCGCCAGTGAGGGTCAGCAGCCCCTCGGGCAACTCGTCGACCAGGGCCATCTCGACAGTTCCAGCGGCTGAGAAGTCTCCGGCGTCTGCGTAATAGGGTCCTTTGCGATACCGCACCCGATCGACCATCTCCGGGATCAAGAAGGCGAGGTCGGCATACCCCTGGCCATGACCGTGGCTCGGCATGTTGACGGGTACTCCAGCGACCCAGATGCTGAAGTCGGTGCCGTGGTCGAGATTGAAGCCGCGGACGAAGTATTGATTGGCTTTGCCACCGCCGGAATGCTGCGTGGCCACTACGCCGGGAGTGGTTTCGAGCAACTCCCCTGGTCGCAGGATCGGCCGTCGGGCCAAGTCCAAGCGACCGGTTGTACCTTCGCTGGAAGAGGTGGCGATCCCTACCAACTCGTCGGCACGGCCTTGGACTTCCACCTGATCGGTGAATCGAGGCCTGTCGTCCGACTCGGGCAGGGTGTCCGACTCAGGCAGAGTGTCTGACTCGGGGTCGTCGTTGTCTGTCTCGAGGGCCTGATCTTCGTCTTCGGAAGTCGCGGTGCCGGGGGGCTTTGCCGCCTCTCGAGCAGGGGGTGATGTAGGCGGAGCGGGTGCAGTGACGTCATCGTCTGACGCAGTGAGAGCCAGCGCCAGGAGTATCGCGGCAGGTGCAGGGAGCATGGGTTGCCTTCCTCTACGGCTCGCTGTGGCGGGCCGGAAAATGTCTGATGAAAAGCCCGAGGCTCGACCCGAAGGCCAAGCCTCAACCAGCGCTCTAGAACCTTTCGGTCCAGAGCGGTTCAGTAAGCGACCGCCTAGTGTTCCGGGGTCGGAACATCGTGGTGGTCGTACTTGTGGAGGTCCGCCGCGCACGGCGTTGGGTGGCCCCCGGGCCCGGGGGGGGGGGGTGGGCAGGCTGTCGGGAAGGTCGCGGGGTGTTGTTGTTGGGGCTGGGGATCTTAGTAGGGGGGCGACCAGAAGCAGGGCAGTCCGCGGAGTGTCGAGCGTCAAGCCGCCGACGACGATTGGGTCAGCTGACGGGTCCGGCGTCGGTGCTGGCTCGGTGGGTGGGTGCCGGTCGTCTGTCTTGGTTTGCCGGGCTTCCGCTAGGTTCCGGTCGTGGTGAGCGCCAGGTGAGTGCCGATGGTGTTGATGAGCGGGGCCATGTCGGTGGCCTGGTGCAGGCTCTTGGACTGGCGTCTCGGCGACATCTGTACCCTCGTGCTGATGAGGTCCGATGAAAAAATGATGATGGTGCCGCTCGCTGCTAGCTCTGCGGACCGTGTCAGCATGGGGAGCCTGGCCGTCGCTTTGGGCAGCACCATGGGGAGGTATGCCATCGCGATGGATATGGTGCCCCGGTCGCAGAAGCTCGCTACCCAAGCCGAGGAGCATCGTCACGGTCAATAGACCGGCAATTGAGGAAGCTCGGAGGCGATCAGCGAGGTGGATCATCGGCGTTGAGTCTGCGTTGGGGGCTCTATCAGAGGTTCTCAGGGAGGTTGCGCGAGTTGTTTTGGAGCCTATCCCTTATCTTCGTTCTTTACCTTCGCGGATGGTTCCCAACAGGATGTGTAAGCATAGCGTCGGTCGACTATCGGAAGCTAACGCGCAAACGTACTGAGTAGCAGCAGCGTATTGGCAACCACGATGATCGGGCCGCCGATCCGAAAGAGCTGCAGCAGTTTTTCCTTCGTCTCCACCGTCTGCGCACGGCTACTGAGAGCCAGCCAGCCGTAGCCAATGCCGCAGACCCAAAGGCCAATCAGGATGCCAATGGCATAAGAAATCATGGGCTGCCTTTCTATGACTCAGGGCGTTCCGCAGTCAACTCGTCGGGAGCGATCAATTGCGGGCGATGTTTTCGACCATACTTCCGTGAGTGTAACGGTTCGCTGCCGAGGTTCCGTCTGGCATGGTCCTGCCCCGTCGAGTGAACGTGTTCGCTGGATCAGTGCATGAGTTTACCGCGAACCGACGCGGAAGCCTGGCCAGCAGATCTCGATTAGCTTTGGCGTTCTAGCGTCGAGCCAGCCTCGACGCGTTGAATTTTCTCGAAGAGCTTGTTTGGCTAGCGCTGCTAGCGCCGAAAGAGCATCCAGCAACCGGCGCCGGCCAGTATCAGAAATAGAAGAGCGAGGCCGGAGGGGCTCAGCGACGGGATGGGGTCGATACAACTCAACTCGCCGTTGGACGTACTGCGACAGCCGCCAGGGATGCCGTCGAGGGTGAGGGCTGCGAGGCAGACGTCGCCGGTGTCGCCGGTCGCGGAATCACCAACACAGACCAACCAGTCGCCGTTACCGCGTTCATCGTTGAAGTCGGCGAGGTTAACCCCGGGACCGGTGTCTGGGAAGGGGAAGTAGTCGCAAATCGCGTCGTCCTGACAGGCGAATTCGGTTCCGCCGATAGTCGTGCCCATGGCCTCAGCGCTGTCGGTCGCGTCGTCGTCGAAGGTGAACGGCGAGGTCTCGATGAGATCGGAGCTGTCACCGCAGCAACCGGTGCCGTCGTCGGCAGGCTCGGCGAAGTCTGCACGGCTCTGCAAGGTGACGACCGTCCCCTGGGGGCTGACAACTTTGATCGTCAGATCGCCAATCCAAGTGTGATTCAGGCTGAGGTCGACGTTGACGTCGGTAACGAGCAGATCGACGCCCGGGACCGTCAAGCAGGCCATCGACGCCAGCGATCCGTCGTAAGCGTCGTCGGGGATGGCGGTACAGGTGCCGTCAGGAGTGTAGGTACCCGTGGGTTCACCCGAAGCGAGTTTCGCCGGGTCGGTCGGTAGCGCCGCCAAGGGCGCAACGAGGATGGTTCCGAATAGAAGTGCGAGACTTGACTGACGTGCGGAGATCGTACGTGCGGAGATCGACATGTGATTTGCCCTCCTTGACGGTCGGTTTTCGAAACCTGCCAGGCCCGTGCGTTCAAGGCCTAGTGCGAGCACTGTAGTTGATCAAACATTGTAAGTTGATCAAACATTGTAGCAATCTTAGACCGATCCTCTGACAGACCCCTGAATCTTCGCTTTAGGGCCGGATCAATCGAGGTTTCTCGTCGACGGTGCCATTCGCAGGTTACGTTGATATAGGAGAATGGCTATGCAATAGTTGCAGCGTGACTTGGAGAAGTATCGATGTTGCAGGTTGTTGGCCAATGGTTGTAGGCCGTCGGTTAGCCGCAGCGAGCCTCATTGCGGCGATGCTCAGTGCCCTGCCGCTCGAGGCTGGCTCGGTGCCTCTGCCGAACTGTCCACCCGCGGCAACACCGGTTGAACTGGTAACCCCTACAGTGTTGGGGAATGGCACACCAGGGAGTGTCACCACCGCGGCGATCCAGGCGGCCCTCGACGTCGGCGGGCATATCACCTTTGATGTCGGACCGGGCCCGGTCACTGTAGAGCTCGACGCCGAGCTGGTGGTCAGTCGTGAGACGGTGCTCGATGGTGCGGGGGTGGTCACGCTCTCCGGTGGGCAGAGCCATCGCGTGTTATTGATCACAAATCCGAGCAACCTCATCTACACCGTGACGCTCCAGAATCTGGGGATCACCCAGGGGGCGACGCCGTCAGGTAGCGGCGCCGGCGTCTACAAGCCTTCGGGTGGCCCATGGCAGGCGGTGAGCCTGGTCGCGATCAACTCCAGCTTTACGGACAACGTCGCGATCGCCGTCGAGCAGGACGCTGGGGGCGGTGGTATCTACGCCATTGGCATGGACTCCGTGATCCTTCAGGATGTGACGTTCGACGGCAACCGCGGCGCCAATGGTGGCGCCCTCTACTCCCTCGGTAGTCGGGTGGTGACCGTGGTCGATAGTGTGTTCATCGACAATCAGGCGACCGGCGACGACGGCAATCCAGGCAACGGTGGCAATGGCGGTGCAATCGGGGTGGACGGCGCGGAGCGGCAAGTGAGCCTGTGCGGTGTTGACCTGGTCGACAATCGGGCCAACGCGTTTGGCGCCGGCTTCTTCAGCGTCATGTATGACACCGCGAGCTCCACGACCTTCAATGCGTGTTTGTTCGACCATAACGTCAACCCCACGGCAACCGAGTTTGCCGGCGGCGCCTATCTCCAAGGCGGTCCGTTTGCGATCTACAACACCACCTTCGCCTTCAACGAAGCAGAGGCGATTGGTGCGCTGTTCCTGGGACCCGGAGCCGTCGGGGAGATTGTGAACTCCACTTTCCACGGCAACATGGCCCGCACCGGTTTGGCTGGCGGTCTGTTCGTCTCTACCGACGAGCCGGTGGCGATCACTCACACCACCATCGAGGGCAACCTGGCTTTGGGGCCGGTGGCTTTTGCCGCCGGCATTCAGGTGAATGCGGTGAATGCCGTCACCCTGACCAACAGTCTGCTGGTCAACAATATCGGTGGCAACGAATTCAACCCCTGGAACATTCGCAACGAGGTCGGCGACGGCGGCGGTAATCTGCAATGGCCTCCCGAACGCCCCAACGGTCAGGCTGAACAGCCAGCCACCGCCACCGTCGTGTGGGCCGATCCGTTGCTAGGGGCGCTCGCAGCTCATGGTGGGCCCACGCCGACCATGCCCCTGGGCAGCGCCAGCCCGGCGCTGGAGGCGGGTGTCGTCCTGGGTACACCGTCCGCCGATCAGCGTGGTGTCAACCGGACGCCGGTGCCGGATGCCGGGGCTTATGAGGGCACCAGCGGCGAGGTGTTCAGTGACGGCTTCGAGTCGGGGGATACCTCCGCTTGGAGTAGTCGCTAGAAGGCCCGCCCGTCAACACATCCGATTCGGTGTCAGAAATACGTACGGCCTGAAACTTGTTCGACGTACGGCATCAGGCTAAACTGTCACCGGTACAGATCAGAACTCTGAGACTCCGATCCGGAGGCCGTCATGACCGCATCTGAGCTACGTCGGAACATCTACCAACTTCTCGATCAGGTTCTCGAAACTGGTGTGCCCTTGGAGGTTGAGCGCAAAGGGAGAAAGCTGAGCATCGTACCCGAGCCGCCGCGCACCAAGCTCGACAATCTGAAACGACGGGAAGGTTATCTGCTTGGTGATCCAGAGGATATCGTCCACCTGGATTGGTCCAAGGAGTGGCGCCCCTGATCTACCTCGATACCCATGTTGTTGCCTGGCTCTTCCTCGGTGACCTCCAACGCATTCCAAAGGCAGCACAGAAAGCGATCAACAACAACGAACTGCTGATCTCACCGATGGTTCTCGTCGAGTTGCAGTACCTCTTTGAGGTTGGCCGGACCGCAGAGACCTCAGAAAGGGTTTTCGAGAGTCTAGACGTCGAACTCGGCCTCAAGGTCTGCGATCTACCCTTTCCTCAGGTAGCACGCCGCGCCTTCGATGTGAGCTGGACTCGCGACCCGTTTGACCGTCTTATCGTGAGCCAGGCAAGCTTGCGCGAGGCAAAGCTGGTGACCAAAGATCGGGAAATTCATCGCTACTATTCGGCCGCAGTGTGGTCCGATCCGGCGTAAGTTGACCTACGTGCAGGTGCTTAGAGATTCGTAACGCAGAGTTGGCGGAAAGGACGTTCTCACCGAGGTCTGACTTGCCACAGCCTTTTAGCTCAACTGATTACTGCTGTCTCTCGCCGCGATGGACGGAGTCATTTAGAGGAACAAGAATGCCGACAGCAACATCCAACGGCGATTTTGCGCTTCCCAAGCTGATTGCAGCGCTCATTCTAGCCAGTGCGATCTGCGTCCCGTCGATTTTCGGGGAGCAAACCGAGTCAGAACCACCGCCGCACGGTCTTCCGGCAGACGGTGTTCAACTCACCTTTTTCGAGGTTTCTTCTTACAGCGTCTGGCCTGAAGGTACCTCACCCACGGAAGAGCTCAATGCTGGCTTGCCCCATCTAAAACAGGCAGCTGCGGCCGCGCCCTTAGTCGTGCTGTCTGCGGAGGACATCGCCTCTTACAGTCTGTGCCCACTCCATCTCGAGTTTGTCCTCAGTGAAAACGGAACCAAGCGGCTGCTCGAAGCGATCGAGGGGGCAGATCCCGAGTTCTCCCGAAGCTCCTTTGGGTTCCCCTCGCTTCTTGGCAAGGGTTTCTTACTGAGCTTCGCCGGCCGCGGGGTCCTGGGCGGGGAGGGCTCTTTCAGGGGAACCCCTCGCATTTACCGGTCTCCGGTCGTGATGGCTAGGTTCGATCCACCTGCTATTGCTCTACAGATGCAGCCTTGGGGCAACTATGTTGATCTCGATAGCTTTGACTTGGACAAGGCATGGAAGTTGGACCGGGCCGGAATCCGCCAATACCTTGACGGCGCAGAGTTGCCGATGAACTCGTGCGGGGAAGTCTGGATTTGAGGCTCGACGCTGTTAGTTGAGTCGCGACCATCCGGCCGAGCCGTGAGCCTGAAGAGGCCAGCATCATTAGAGCGCTCGTCTTCCTCTGGAGAGGTGGTGTGACTGAGCTGTGGGGCTGAGAACGCGTCCTCGAGCGTCGATTGTGGTCTCCTGACGCTGCAGAGAGTGCAATCGACGCTCGATCGTGGCGTCCTGACGTTGCCGAGAGCGCGATCGACGCTAGATCGCGGTGTCCAGACGTTGTCGGGAGTGCAATTGACGCTCGATCGTGGTTTCCTGACGTCTGGGAACCCCTGATCGACGCTCATCGAGCGCTTGACGCTTGCAGTGGAGGAGGTGTACCCGTCATCAGGGGAGCGCCGCGGCGGCACAGGTCGCACAAGCGGGGCCTGGTTCGATCACCTATTCTCCTTTCATCACGTAGCCGCATTGAGCAGCTCGTCAAGATCCACGTCCGGAATCGCCGGTCGCAAGGCATCCAATCTCTGTGGCGTTTGACCCAGCACAACTTCGAGTAGGCCGTGCCCAAACTCTGTGTTGAATTGCTCCATCATTGTGCGGGTGAGTTGTAGATCGGCTCTGGCTTCGGCCAGGCCATATTTTCCCATTTCAGTCATAGTGTAGTGACCTCTCTGAAAGTCCGGCCACGCGCGCCGAGTTGGTCGGCGGGAGTGAAGTGGGACGCGCTCCCAGTCCATACCCTCGACTCGCGCCAGAACCTACCGGCGAGGAAACACCGACAGTTCCTGAGAAGGCCCTCTGAGTTCGGCCTCAGAGTCCTACATCTACATCACAGGCGGCATCACAACACCCCGGGATTTCGGATCCGTTTTGTCGTGACAATTCTCCTTTCCGATTAAATCTGACTATCCTCTTGATGATCTCCCTGGCGCAACCGCGATCGGGGCCTGGCTTTCTCCGTGAGGGCGAAACACTTCCCATGTGTTGTTGCCGTTCACAAACGAAGACTCTGGAATCAACGTCGCAAACCGTGTCTCTCCTCGTTTCGTTTGATAGGTCGTGAGCGTGGCTCGAATCACGCCGTTCAATACGATAGCCAAGTCGATGGGTACTACCGGCGACGAGCGAGTAGCCATCAAAGAGCCAATCGAGCTCCAAGCCCAGGGCTTCAACAATTGTCGGCAAGACATCAATGCTCTCCACCGCCCGGTCATCGATAAAGCCTTCTCTCTGACCCGGAAACTTTATGAACAAGGGCACATGGTGGTTTCAGCTTCCGCCATTGATCGTAAAAAGCCGGAAGGCTCATAGGATTGACCGTGATCGGCTGTGATGATCAGTAGGTATCGCTTCCGAACTTGCGGCGAAGGCTCCAGGTGGTGGGACGTGATTCACGTTGCATGACGAACTGAAGAGGTTTGCGGGGGCGGTTAGTCTTCAAAGCGCTCAATGCGCTTCCGTCCAATTGGCACCTACCCCAACGTCGACGACCAGCGGTACCCGTAACGGATAGACCCCCTCCATCTCTTCGCGGACGATTCGACTCAGTGCCTCGACTTCTAGCTTGGGTGCTTCGAACAGCAGCTCGTCATGAATCTGTAACAACAGTCGAGCTTCCAATCCTTCGTTCTCCACACGATAGGCGACAGCCAGCATGGCCAGTTTGCAAAGATCCGCGGCCGAGCCTTGAATGGTCGTATTGGCGGCAATCCGTTCGCCGTATTGCCTTTCCGTCGTGCTGTTGCTCGACAGCTCAGGGATGTATCGCCGACGACCCAAGAGGGTGGTCGCAAAGCCGGTGTTGTGGGCTTCGGCGATGACCTCGTCGAGCCAGGTGCGGACGCCTCGGTAGGCCTCAAAGTAGCTGTCGATGTAGGCCTGGGCAGTTTTGCGAGGCACACCTAGGGTGAAGCCGAGAGCGGGAGCGCCTTGACCGTAGATGGTGGAGAAGTTGACCAGCTTGCCGACATCACGTTGCTCGCGGGTGACATCGTCCGGTGCGATATCGAACAGTTGACCGGCGGTGCGACGATGGACATCGAGTCCTTGGATGAAGGCGTCGACCAGGAGCGGATCGCCGGTGGCATGGGCCAACAGGCGGAGTTCGATCTGGCTCCAGTCAGCGGAGACCATGTGATGGCCGGAGCGGGGCACGAAGCAGCGGCGGATACGTCGACCTTCGGGGGAGCGGGCAGGGGTTCGCTGTAGGTCAGGCTCGGTGGTGATCAGGCGGCCGGTGGCGCTGTGGGTCTGCTGGAAGGTGGCGTGGATGCGGCCGGTGTGGCGGTTGACGGCGAGTTGCAACACGTCGGTGTAGGTGTTGATCAGCTTGGCGAGTTTGCGGTGTTCGAGGATGTGGGTGGCGATCTCGTGTGTGGATGCCAGGCGGGTGAGTACTTCGACATCGGTGGAGTAGCCGCTTTTGGTGCGTTTGATTACCGGCAGGCCGAGGTCTTCGAACAGCACCTTACCGAGTTGTTGCAGGGAGCCAACGTTGAAGCGGGTGCCGGCGAGCTGGAAGATTGTTTCCTCGATGTTCTGAAGCTGCTGGCGGAGGTCGTTCCCCATGACCCGCAGGTCGCTCGGGTCGACGGCGATGCCGTCCAGCTCCATGGCAGCGAGCAAGCTGGCGAGCGGAAGGTCGATTTGTTCCAGGTAACCGACTAGCCCCAGCTCGTCGAGACGGCGGCGCAGGACCGGCCAGGCGCGGGCGACGGCGTCGGCGCGTTGACAGGCCCACGGGGTGAGACGTTGCGCGGCAACCCGAGTGAACAGGGTTTGGCGTTTTCCGGCTCCCAGAATCGATTTGGCCGCCGGCAGAGTCTGCTGAAGAACCTCGCGAGTGATCTGGTCAAGTCCATGGGGGATGATTTTGGTCGGATCGACGAGGAAGGACTCGAGCTGGGTGTCTCCAACCACGCCTTGGACTTCGATGCCGACCCGCAGCAAGCAGGTGCGAAGATTCTTGGAACCATGGGTGACTTTCGGCCGACTGGGGTCTTCCAGCCAGGGACGTAAGCGTGCGACCCCGGCGGCGCCCAGGCCGTTGAGTCCAGCGAGCGGAATCCAGCGCGCTCGCCCTGGCTCGCCGCAGACACCGACGCCGGCGAGGGGGCCGCGGACTGGCAGGAAGGAGTCGATCAACGGGTCGATTGCGGTGGGCGTGGCCGTCCCCAGGGTAGCCAGAAAGGCGTCGAGTTCTTGTAACGTGAGGCAGGCGGCGTAGTCCGTCAGGCCGTCGGTGTCCTCGGTGTCCTCGGTGTCCTCAGTGTCCTCGGTGTCTTCGGTGTCCTTACTTTCCCGGCTTGTGGGTGCGTTAGGCTGCGAGCTCTTGGCGTCAGAACCGACGACATCGCCCGTGAGCAGGGAGTAGAACTCGAGCTCTCTGAAAAGGGGATTCAGGCTCTCCGGCGGCGGCAGTTCGAGTTGTAGATCGTCCAGTCCGACATCAAGGGGGACGTGGAGATTGATGGTAGCGAGGTCGCGGGACAGCATAGCCTGCTGGCGATGTTGCTCGAGTTGTTTACGAGCGCGACCCGGCACTTCATCGAGATGATCGAGGATGCCATCGAGCGAGCCATACCTAGCGAGCAGCTGAGCGGCCCCTTTCTGACCGATACCCGGCACACCGGGGATGTTGTCGCTCTTGTCACCCATCATCGCCAAGAGGTCGATGAAGTGCTCCGGCTTGACGCTCCATTTCTGGTACACCAGCTCCGGGTTGTAGACCACGTCACGCAGGGTGTCGACCATTTTCACCTGATCCGACACCAATTGGGCGAAGTCCTTGTCGCCGGAGACGATGAAAACCTCTATGCCGTTGGCCATCGCCTGGTGAGTCAACGTACCGATGACGTCGTCCGCTTCGTAGCCGGGGATCCGCAGCATCGGGAAGTGATGTGCCTCGACGACGCGATCGATCCACGGCAATTGCTGGCGCAGTCGATCGTCCATCGGTGGTCGATGGGATTTGTAGTCTGGGTACTGCTGGTTCCGGAACGTCGGCCCAGGGGCGTCGAAGATCACCGCGCCGTACTTCGGTCGGCGGCCGGAGAGCACCTTGCGGAACATCGTCGCAAAGCCGTAGATGGCGTTGGTCGGCTGGCCGGACGCAGTGGCCAGGTTGGTCGGGATAGCGTGGTACGCCCGGTTGATGAGGGCTGTACCGTCAACGAGGATCAGGCGATCGGGAGTGGCCATGGTGCCGAGTCAGGATACCACTCCCGTCGCTGAGGACCGCCTCAGTCGGCAGTTGATGGGATCGCTTCGACCAGGCGATTCAGACGCTCGAACAGCGGTTCGTTGGCGATCTCGGGCATCACATGTTCGCCTTTGGGAACAATCTCGAGGGTGGTCGAGATGCCTTGCTTTTGCATCAACTCGTGCCAGCGTTCGGAGCCCTGGCGCCAATAACGGTCCTTCTCGCCGACGATAAATTGCACGTGGATCCCTGCAAGCTTGCCGAGGTCGTCTTCGGAATCTCGTCCAGGCATGCCAGCAATACCGGTCACGCTCAGGACGTCCTTCGGGTAGGTCATCGCGACCTCAAAAACCCCGGCGCTGTTGGCGCTCCAACCGGCTAGGTGAAAGCCGTCGTGGCGGATTCTGTAACGGGAACGCAGCCAGTCGAGCACCGGCTTGGAGTTGGCCACCCGTTGATCACCCCAAAGGCCTTCGCTGACGACAACGATCCAACCCGGCTGTGACGGACGATCTTGCCAGTAGTAGTCTCCCGGGCTGACCAGGACGGAGTAAGGCTGGGCGGCGTCAAAGTCTGGGGGGAGGTGGACTTCGGTTTCGATTCTGGCGCCCCTCGGGCCATCGATCTTGAAGGTCTCGGCGTCGAGAGACTGGGGCTGGGCGAGGAGGAGGGTGGCGGCGCTGAAGCTTGCCGAGAGGAGGGTGGTTCGTATAAATCGTCTCATGATGATTTGATACGAGCCGACGGTCGCAACGTTGCGTTTGACGAGAATCGCCCCTCTCTCGGTAGCGAGCAAGGAAAGCATGGTGCCATCTCGACTCAGGTTAGCCGACGCACAGGGTCTACCTGATCGCCCGCAAGGCCCGGCTCGCCAGTGATGCGCTCACAACCCGTAAACTCTTTCGTATCTCGTGCTGGGCAGGATCAGCGCTCCCCTACGAGTACTTAGTCAGGATGGTTACATTTTGACCGTTCGGGGTCCAAGTACCGCGAGCATTGGTTTTTTTGACCGAATTTGGCGTATCAATTTTCCCCATGACCGTTCTGGACCGTCAAAAACGATGTTGCCCAAACGCCATTGAGCTTTTTGACCGCTAGGAATGGCTTGGGCTAAATGCCATTGAACTTTTTGACCGCTAGGAATGGCTTGGGCCAAATGCCATTGAGCTTCTTGACCGCTGATAACACGCTTGGGGAAAAATAAGAATGCCCTCAGCCGGTCGCAGAGGGTTTGGGCAAACGATCAGACTGTCCTTGGCCGTCCATGACACACCATGCAAACGATCAGAGCCTGCTCAGTGCTCAATCGGGCACCAGAAAAAAGATTGATACCTGCCCTGGCGCCTTTGGCTTTCTCTTAGGTCCTCCCTTGGGAAGGGAGGACCTGAGAGATCTCCGAACTGAGCCGAGGGGCGCCAACGTGCGGTTTTGTCAAATCAGGAGAGTCGTCGACTCAATCTACCCAATTGGTCACGTCGAGATTGGGCACTCTTCCGAAATCTCGGTGATTTCGGGTCACAACGACTGCGCGGTGAGCCATGGCGATACTCGAAATCAAGAGGTCTGCCCGTCCGACTTTCCGCAGTCTGGTGATAGCTCGCAGACGATCGAACTCGGCTGCTGCTGCGGCATTAAACGGAAGGATTCTCAGCTGAGAGAGAAGGCGTTCCGTTCTGAACAGCCAATCCTGAGCCCTCAAAAGATCAGCTCCATCGGTAGCTTTCAGCAGATACTCATGGCGACCTCGAAGCAACTCGATCTTGGTAATGATGGTTGTTACGACGAGTGGGTCAGCAACATGGCGCAACCGCTCAGCAACTTTCGGATGACCCGCGTGGTGCCGGGTCAACGTATCAGTATCGAGGATATGCACTCAGTCTTTGCTCGGTTCGACTTCGAGTCGCCCCCGAGCTTCATAGATCTGCGCGAGGAACTCTTCAACAGACTCATCGCTTGCTAGGGCTCCAGCCTGGCTCAGTAGGACGGAGCGTTGATCCGGCGTCTGGAGCCAGTCTTCTAGGGCGGAAAGCAGGAAACGCCAGGCGCCTTCAATCTGGCGCCCAGGAATTTCGCCCAGCGTCGCACGTTCGAGGACAGCTTCCTTCGGCAGACGAAGGAACGTAGCTGCATCCTCGAGAGTAAGAACCTGTTGTAATGCGGCTGGGCTCATATCTCGTCTCCTCTCCGGTAGCTCATCTCCTATCCTGAAAATAGCCTATCACGACCACCCTCTACTCCCTTGCATGTGCTACAGCGGGACGACACCACCATATTGGACACCGGTCAGGTAGGCGATGTCGCGCTTCCAGGTGGTGAGGTCGTGGAGGCGGAATTGATTGAGGTGGGTGTGGCCGCAGGCCCGCGCCAAGACGCCCATCAGTTCGACGGAGGACTCGAAGAACCGCTGTAGGCGCTTGGCGGCAATAGCTACCGGCAGGCGGTCCCGCAGGTGCTGCTTCTGGGTGGCGATGCCCACCGGGCAGTTGTTGGTGTGGCAGGCACGCATGCCGAGACAACCAATGGCCTGAATGGCGGAGTTGGAGACCGCGATACCGTCGGCACCGAGAGCCATCGCCTTGGCAAAGTCGGCTGGGGTGCGGAGGCCACCGGTAATGATCAAGGTAACGTCTTTGCAGCCACGCAGGTCGAGATAACGCCGGGCGCGGGCGAGAGCGGGCAGGGTGGGCGTCGAGATGTTGTCTTTGAAGATATTGGGAGCGGCTCCGGTACCACCACCGCGACCGTCGAGGATCACATAGTCGACACCGATACGCAGGGCGGCGTCGAGATCTTCTTCGACATGTTGGGCGGAGAGCTTGAAGCCGATCGGAATGCCGCCGGTAGCCTCACGTACCTCGTTGGCGAAGTTGCGGAAGTCGTCTTCATAGTGCCAGTCCGGGAAGCGAGGCGGCGAGACTGCGGGTTGGCCTTCTTCCAGGCCGCGGACTTGGGCAATTTTGCCTTTGACTTTGTGCCCCGGCAGATGTCCACCGGTGCCGGTTTTGGCGCCCTGGCCACCCTTGAAGTGGAAGGCTTGGCATTTCTGGACCTTGTCCATCGAGAAACCAAAACGGGCCGAGGCGAGCTCGTAAAAGTAGCGGCTGTTGGACGCTTGCTCTTCGGGCAACATGCCACCTTCGCCGGAGCAAATGCCGGTGCCAGCCATCTCGGCGCCTTTGGCCAAGGCCACTTTGGATTCCTCGGACAGGGCACCGTAGCTCATGTCGGAGACGAAGAGGGGGATCTCGAGGTGGAGTGGCTTCTTGGCTCGCGGGCCGATGATCAGCTCGGTGCCAACCTCGGCATCATCGAGCTGTGGCAACGTCGCAAGCTGCGCGGTGAGGAATTGAATGTCGTCCCAAGTTGGTAACCCGCGACGGTCGACCCCCATTGCCGAGACCGCGCCGTGGTGGCCAACTTTGGATAGGCCATTGTTGGCCAGCTCTTGGATCAGCGCGTTGTGCGGCTCTTCGGGGGTGCCGTGATGGTCTTGGTACAAGCCCTGAAAGGCGTCGCGGTCGTACGCTTGCGGGTGCTCTCGTTCCCAAGCCGCGATCTCGTCGGCGTCGACCCACACGTCGCCATCCTCGATCCAGGCATTGAACTTCTGCAGCACTTCCTTGTTGTCGTAGGCGCTAATACCGGTTGTGAGGCGGTAGTCCCACTGATGGACGCCGCAGACCAGATCTTCTCCGATGACTTCGCCGTCGGAGAGCAACGCGCCACGATGCAGGCAGCGTCCAAACATTACGGAGACGTCGTCGTCGAAACGGACGACCACCAAATCGACGTTTGCGACCAGCGCATAGGCTGGCTGGCGATCTTCCAATGTGTTCCAGTTGGCGACTTTGACTTTCTGCATCGTGTCCTCCGTAAGTGGGCTGGGGGCACCAGGTGGCCGGTCGGCCAGGTGGCCGATTCAGTGTGCGGTTGGCATTACGCTGGTGCTGTCGTCAAGACTTTGGTGGTTCAGTCGAGACTTTGGACCTGTAGGCGAGGAAGTTACCGATCATTTGGAGCTATCGTGGGGCAAGACTTGGGTTGAATTATACTCCCCTCATTAGACGAACCCACGACAGACTTGGCGATCCAGGTTGATCGCTCAGGACTCTCGAGGTTTTCAGACGTGGTGTGTGCGGTTCGGTAACCGGGGACGAGGACTGCGCAAACCAAGATGAAGACAGATCACTCGGCGATGTCGGCCGCCATACCGTACAGCTGGCCCACGGGGCACCGTGGCGCTCTTCATCGAATCGAGCTCGACCGCACTCAGGGGGCATAGATCGTGTTGAATCAGACCGAATTGGAGAGAAACCCATGCTGACGGTAGCAACCTGGTTGGTCAATATCTTGGCTGTGTATGCTGGCGTCGGTTTGTTGTTTGCCATTCCTTTTGTCGCGAAAGGCGCCGGCAAAATCGACCCGTCGGCGGCCTCGGGAACGTTGGGCTTTCGACTGCTGATCATTCCAGGCACGGTTGCGTTTTGGCCAATTTTGGCGCGACGCTGGTTGGCCGCCGAGGGACCGCCCGAGGAGTGTAATCCGCATCGCATGGCGGCGCGGGGAGAGAAGCGATGATCGCCCCGTTGCGTCGTCGTCATCGTTGGTTGACCACGGTCTTGGCCGTTGTCGTGTTGGCGCTATATGTGGCCGCCCTGGCTGGGCGTCCGGCCCCACCAATTGTCGAGACGCTGCCGGCTGAGCTGATGACCAGCGGTACAGGTGAGGTGGTGGATGAGCTCGGTGAGCTCTTCACGCACCCGATCACCACCCGGATCCGATCAGAGGGAGCGCAATGGCAGGTCGAGTTGGAGCCGCGTGAACCGTTGGCGCGACCCGAGGTTCTGGTTTATTGGGCACCTGATGACGAAGCAACGTCCTCTGGGTTGCCGTCCGACGCGTTTCTGTTGGGTGCCTTGGCGGGGACACGAGAGCGGGCTCTGACGTTGCCTGGACCCGTTCTCGGTCGACCCGGTCGTCTGCTGTTGTACAGCCTTGGTCATCAGGAGATTGTCGATTCGGCGTCCATGCCGGCGATTGGTTCAGTTGAGATCGAGCCGTCGGTTGAGAGCCTGGAGCCGGTCGAGGGTGCCGCCGACGAGTCGGCGGCAGATGAGGTGGCGTTATGAGCGTGTCCTACCAAGCTGTTCAGTGGAATCGACAGAAGCGGATCTACGATGGGCTGATCCTCGGCGGTCTGGTGTTGTACCTCGGGCTGTTCATCGGTGTCGGTTTTGCGCGGCATCCAACCGCGACCATCGAGGCGTTGCTGATCCGGGGATTTGGTACCGCAGCCTTGTTGCTGCTGCACATCATCCTGTCGATTGGTCCGCTGTGTCGGATCGACTCGCGGTTCTTGCCATTGTTGTACAACCGGCGGCATCTCGGGGTGACGATGTTTGTGCTCGCCCTGGCGCATGGCGTTTTTTCTCTGATTACGTTCCATTTCCTGGGCAACCTCAATCCATTGGTCAGCGTGTTGGTCTCCAATGGACGTTTCGACAGCCTCAGTCAGTTTCCGTTTCAGCCCCTCGGGGTGGCGGCGCTTGGGGTGCTGTTCTTGATGGCGGCCACAAGTCACGATTTTTGGCTCGCCAATCTGTCGGCACCGGTGTGGAAGGCGCTGCATATGCTGGTGTATGTTGCCTACGCTTTGGTTGTGCTGCATGTGGCGCTGGGGGTGTTACAGGCCGAGACCAGTCCGTTGTTGGCAGGACTGCTCGGACTGGGAGCCTTGTGGGTGTTTGGGTTGCACATCATGGCTGGGCGTCGTGAAGCGACGATCGACGGGCAGCAGGTCTCCGTGCGAGCAGACGGTTTTGTGGATGTTTGTGCGGTCGACGATATCCGTGAGAAGCGTGGCAAGATTGTGATGCTGTCCGGGGAGCGGGTGGCGGTGTTTCGCTACGACGGCAAGATTTCGGCGATGTCCAACGCTTGCCAGCATCAGAACGGGCCGTTGGGGGAAGGCAAGATTGTCGACGGTTTTGTGGTGTGCCCGTGGCACGGCTTTCAATACAAGCCGGATTGTGGTGCGTCGCCAGCGCCGTTCACCGAGAAGGTACCGACGTTTCGGGTTGCTGTGGAGGGAGGGCGTGTTTTGGTTGATCCGCGCCCGAATCCCCCGGGGACTCCGGTTGTGCCGGCTGTAATCAATGGAGGTTTGAGCCATGGCTGATCTTGACGAGTCCCGCGACGAGTTCTACACCGGCTATTTGCCGACCGCTCCCTCCGGCATCGCTCGTCGAGTTCGTTCGGCGGTGATCGCACTTCTGGTAATGACGATAGGTGTGGCTTTGGTGCTTGTCTTCGGCCAGCGAGGCTTCTCGGCCGCAGTCTACGAATTCCTGGTTTTCCGGGACTTCGAAGGGGTAGTGTCGGAAAGCCCATATCCGACGCTGGCTTTGCAACGCCCTGGAGTTGCCACCGACGATGTCTCGCGTGTTTACCTGGTTGGGGAGGGCAAGTTCGGCGCCGGTTCCGACGTCGAAGGTCTCGATGGACAGCGGGTCAAGTTACAAGGTGCGTTGCTGTATCGGGACGACCAGACGATGGTCGAGATCAAGTCGGGCACCGTGGCGGCCGTTGGCGCCAAGCCTGGCGAAAAGGCCAATAGCGGTTTCGCGGCCGACGGTGATCTCGGGGTCAAGACTTTTGTCGGTGAGATCGTCGATAGCAAGTGTTTTCTCGGTATCATGAAGCCCGGAAACTCCAAGCCTCATCGAGCGTGCGCAACTCGTTGCATCGCCGGAGGGGTGCCGCCAATTTTCCTACTCAGCGATGATAGCGGCCCAGCTGTCTATTTGATGCTGGTGGGAGCTGATGGCGAGAGTGTCAATGATGCAGTGTTGGACATGATTGCGGAACCTCTCGAGATCACTGGACGTATCTATCAGGTCGATGACCTTTTTGTCCTCGAAGCGGATCCATCAACCTATCGTCGTGTGTCGAGTTAGTAGCCCAGCGAGTTAGAACCTGCCGAACATTTCCGCGAAGGGCCAGGAATTGCCCGAAGAAATGGTCAAGCCGGGCACTAGGGACTGATCAGCGGGAACCTGTCGTAGTGAGGCTCTCAGGAATGACCGGTGGGAAGTGACGGTTTGAACTCAGGAGGTCGCTCGATGTCAGAGCCGATGACCAGCGAACCTGTCGTTTATCCGCCGAGCCCCGAGCTTCTGCCATCCGGAGAAATCCATGAAGGGCGGTATGAGGTGCGATTCGCCCGCAATGCCGCAGAGCTCGACGAGCTGCTGCGGCTGCGTTTCGAGATCTTCAACATCGAGCTGGGTGAGGGCCTCGAATCCAGCGTCGAGACCGGGCGTGATGAGGACGAATTCGACGCCGTTTGTCATCATTTGATCGTCCTCGAGCGTGCCACCCAGCGAATCATCGGCACGTATCGCCTGCAGACGAGTGCAATGGCTGAGCGCCACATCGGCTTCTATTCCGATGCCGAGTTTGCGCTCGACAAATTTCCACGCAAAGTCCTGGCAGATTCTGTGGAGCTCGGACGAGCTTGCATCGCGCTCGACCATCGCAACACCCAAGTGCTCTTCCTGCTGTGGAAGGGTCTGGCGCGGTATATGGCGTCCACCAGCCAGCGTTACCTATTCGGATGCTGTTCGCTGACGAGTCAGGATCCCGAGGAGGGATGGGCAGTGATGCGGCTGCTAGAGGAACGAGGGCAGCTCCATTCTGAAGTCTCAACTGTGCCACGTTCGGAATTCGAGTGTACGCGCTTGGCTGGAGCGGCACCCTGGCCGCGAAGCGCCGTCAAGATCCCCAAGTTATTTCGCATCTACTTGCGTCATGGTGCCTTGGTTTGTGGTCCGCCTGCGATCGATCGCCGATTCAAGACGATCGACTTCCTGGTGATCTTCGACGTTGCCACTATGGATGTTCGTCGGTTCCGGACGTTTTTCGGTTGAACCGTCGGTGGCGACGCCGGCTGGCGTTGTACCTGTTGGTGTTGCTGGCCTCGCATGTCTACCGCTGGGTTGGGGCGAGAGAAGCTGATTATTCCGTTGATACGGCGAGGGTCGGTCTTGCGATCGACACCGCAGCAGTAGGTGCCTCTGAGCAGTCGGTGCGATTCGCTTACCGTGAATGGGGAGGCGGTGCCGATCGACCCGTCGTGTTGTTGATTCACGGTAGCCCAGGGGAAGCGGACAACTTTGATCGGCTGGGGCAGGTGCTGGCGGAGGACTACCGCGTCATCGCGCCGGACTTGCCAGGTTTTGGTGACTCGACGCGACGGGTGCCGGACTATTCGATCCTTGCCCATGCACGTTACTGCTTGGACCTCCTGCGTCAACTCGAGATTGATCGGGCGCATGTGGTGGGGTTCAGCATGGGTGGTGGCGTCATGCTGCACATGGCTGATTTAGAGCCTCACCGGGTGCAGTCGGCGGTTCTATTGTCGGCGATCGGAGTGCAGGAGCTCGAGCTCCTCGGTCAGTACCACCTCAATCATGCAGTCCACGGATTGCAGCTCGGCGGTCTCTGGCTGTTGCTGGAAGCCACGCCTCATTTTGGTCTCTTGGATGGTTCGCTGCTCGACTTGCCGTACGCTCGGAACTTTTACGATAGCGACCAGCGTCCGTTGCGGGGCCTATTGGAGCGTTTCGATCTGCCTTTGTTGATTGTGCACGGCAGGGGTGACGTGCTGGTGCCCTACGCTGCGGCGATCGAACATCATCGCCTCGTGCCTCAGAGCAAGTTGGTGACGATCGATGCTAGTCACTTCATGGTCTTCGCAAGTCCGCAGCAGCTGGTTGGCCCCCTTATCGAGTTCTTCGGACAGGTAGAGGCTGGCGACGCCTTGCGTCGCTCGGGCGCCACTGCTGAGCGGATCGCGGCAGCTGAAGATCCAGAGGGTTTCAAACCCGCCCAGACCAGTGGGTTGGCGCTGGTGATTGCGTTGGTGTTGATCGCGCTCGCGACGTTGGTGAGCGAGGACCTCACCTGTATCGCCGCCGGTTTGTTGGTAGCTCAGGGGAGTCTCGGTTTTGTCGAAGCGGCGGCGGCGTGTTTTGTCGGTATCTTTCTTGGTGACCTGATGCTTTATGGCCTCGGACGCCTCGGTCGTCCATGGCTCGGCAAGGTACCTCTGAAGTGGTTCGTGTCGCCGACGGACGTTGCCCGCAGTACCCGTTGGTTCGAACGGCGTGGCTCGCTGGTGATTTTTCTCAGTCGTTTCTTGCCAGGGACTCGGTTGCCGACCTATGTGTCGGCTGGCTTGTTGCGCACCAATTTCTGGTGGTTTGCCCTCAATTTATTGATTCCGGTTGCCGTGTGGACGCCCCTCTTGGTGGCTTTGGCCGAGGTTGTGGGTACTCGTTTCTTCGAGTCGTTCGAGGCTTTCCAGCGGTATGCCTTACCTGGTTTTGTCGCCTTGATGCTGTCGGTGTGGACGCTGGTTTCCCTCGGACGCTCGTTGGTGACCCACCGCGGTCGGCGACTGTTGGTGGGATGGTGGAAGCGGAAGCGGCATTGGGAATTCTGGCCACGGTGGGCGTTTTACCCACCGGTTGTGCTCTATGTGTTGTGGCTTGGTCTCCGTTACCGGAGCTTGACAGTGTTCACGGCAGCGAACCCCGGGCTACCCGCCGCCGGTGGTTTCCACGGCGAGTCGAAAGCGGAGATTCTCGACTGCCTGGACCCGCGTTGGGTCGCACGATTCAGGCGGATTCCAACGTCGGCCGACCTGGCGTCGAAGTGTGCCGCGGTGTTCGACTTCATGCGCGGTTTAGGGCTCCACTATCCGATCGTTTTGAAACCAGATCAGGGTCTGCGGGGTATCGGTGTTGCGGTGGTCCAGAATGCTGCCGAGGTCGAGACCTACTTGCGCGAGACGGACAGCGGTGGCGAGCTGCTAGTGCAAGAGTACATCGGTGGTCCCGAGCTCGGCATCTTTTATCTCCGCAAGCCTGGTGAGACAACAGGGCGCATCTTTTCGATCACCGAGAAGGTGCGACCCAAGGTGGTTGGCGATGGCCACACGACGCTCGAAAATCTCATCTTGGCTGATCCGCGGGCGGTGTCTCTAGCGCCGGTCTATTTTCGGATTCTTGCGGCTGAGTTGGATCGGGTGCCGGCATCCGGAGAGAAGGTTCAGCTGGTGGAGGTTGGCTCCCACAGCGGCGGGGTTGTGTGCCTCGATGGTGCGGCCTACGAGACTGAGGCCTTGGCTGACGCGATCGAGCGCCTGAGCCGGAGCTACGACGGTTTCTACTTTGGACGGTTCGATCTGCGAGCGCCAACCCACGACAATTTCCGCGCCGGTCGCGGCTTCAGGGTCCTGGAGCTCAACGGTGTCACGTCCGAAGCAACCCACATCTACGATCGTCAGTACGGCTTGTGGCAGGCTTATGGCGTGCTGTTCAAACAGTGGCGCTTGGCATTCGAGATCGGGGCCCTCAACCGTGCCCGTGGAGTCCGCTCGGCGTCGATCGTCGAACTGCTGCGACTATTGCGCGAGGGGCGTGACCAAGCGACCTGAGCCTGTGGCGGCGCAACCTTTTGGCCGAGGGGGGTAGACGGTGCGGTGATCGTCCCGTGTTATCATCGAGCGTTACCGCACGTCCGGTTTCTCCACCCGACGATCACTCCTTCGGCGCCCGCCGATTTCCGACCCCCCTTGAGCCGCTATGTCCCAATTGCAAGAGCACGTGTCTCGACGGCGAACGTTCGCCATCATTTCCCATCCCGACGCCGGTAAGACGACACTGACCGAAAAGTTGTTGTTGTTCGGTGGCGCGATCCAGCTTGCAGGTGAGGTAAAGGCCCGTGGTGAGCGGCGTCGAGCGCGTTCGGATTGGATGAAGGTGGAGCAAGAGCGGGGCATCTCGGTGAGTGCGTCGGTGATGACCTTCGACTACGCCGGCTGCACGTTCAATTTGCTCGACACCCCGGGTCACGAAGACTTCAGCGAGGATACGTACCGTACGTTGACTGCCGTCGACTCGGCGGTGATGGTGCTCGACGCTGCCAAGGGTATCGAGGGGCAGACTCGCAAGCTGTTCGAAGTTTGCCGAATGCGCGACGTGCCGATTATCACCTTCGTCAACAAGCTCGATCGTGAGGGGCGTGACCCCTTTGATCTGTTGGATGAGATCGAGCAGACGCTGCAGCTCGATGTGACGCCAGCGAGTTGGCCGATCGGTATGGGCCAGGCCTTCCAGGGCTGCTACGACCTGTTCAATGACCGCCTGGTGCTACTCGAGAAGGGTAATCGCAACCGCGTGTCGGAAGGGGTGGTCTGTGAAGGGCTGGAAGATCCCCGCCTCGACGAACATCTAGCGCCTGAGCGGCTGTCTGAGTTGCGTGAGCAAGTAGAGATGGCGCGAGGGCTGTGTCCGGAGTTCGATGCCACCGCTTATCTCGAGGGTAATATGACGCCGGTGCTCTTCGGCAGTGCCATCAACAACTTTGGTGTGCAAGGGCTACTCGAGGCTATCGCCGAGCTGGCGCCATCACCGCGACCGCGACCGGCGGAAAGCCGTATGGTTGATCCGTTGGAAGAGGCGGTGAGCGGTTTCGTGTTCAAGATCCAAGCCAATATGGATCCCCGACATCGTGATCGCCTAGCGTTTATCCGACTGTGCTCTGGCCGCTTCGAACGCGGTATGAAGATGCTCCATCCACGAACCTCCAAGACCCTCAATCTGCATAATCCGGTGTTGTTCATGGCACGCCAGCGGGAGCGAGCCGAGGAAGCGTGGGCGGGGGATATCATCGGTATCCCCAACCATGGCAGTCTACGAATTGGCGATGCGTTGACTCAGGGTGAAAAGCTTCGTTTCACCGGCATCCCGAGTTTTGCTCCAGAGTTGTTGCGCCAGGTCCGTCCAGACGATCCGATGCGTGCCAAGCACCTCGGCCGAGCTTTGGTGCAGCTCGCCGAAGAGGGGGTTGGACAAGTCCTCAAAACCGAGATCGGCTCCAATTGGATTGTAGGTGTTGCCGGCGCTTTGCAATTCGAGATCCTCGCCGACCGTATTCGGACCGAGTACAACGTCCCGGTGCGGTTTCAGTCCACCAGTTTCCATACCGCACGCTGGGTCGAGTCTGACGACCCTCTGCTGCTCAAGAAGTTGACTGGCTCGTTGTCGACTTACATGGCGGAAGATCATGGTGGTGCTCCGGTATTCCTGGCGAGAAGTGCCTGGCACTTGACTTGTACCGAGGAAGATTGGCCGGACGTTCGTTTCCTCAAAACCCGCGAGCAGGTCCACTAATAGACTGCTGAGAAGCGGTTCAGAGGAGTCCCGGCGAACGTGCCCGAGTCGTCAGCAACTCCCCAGCGACCCTTGCCGGTCGGCTACTACCTGGATAACTTCGAGACGGTCCTGGGGACCGTCCGCGAACGGTATGAAGATTTACTCGCGCCAGCCGAGCGCGAGTTCTTGGTGGCGTTCGAAGCCCTGTCGATAGACGCCAGAAGACTCTATGTGCGACTGTTGTCGCGCAAAGGGCCCATCTTTCGTCGTGATCGTCTGCAATATCAGGAGATTGCGGAGAATCTTGCCTGCGATGAGCTGGAGGCCGCTGCCCTCGCCGATCGTGCTGCGGACGTAGAGCTCAGATCTATTCTCCCGCTCCTGTTGCGCGCTGAGTTGGGTGCGATGGTTGCCGAGTTGAATCCAGATGGCGTGTCGTCTCAGATGCGCAAAGCGGACCTCATCGGCTTTCTGCTCGAGTCGGTTGATCCGGAGCATTTACGCCGTGCGGTCGAAGATCGCGTCGATCTGCTGCGCTTGCGGTGTTTGGAGCCGGTTCTGGTGTTTCGTCTGCTGTTCTTCGGCAATTTGTCCCAAGATTGGACAGAGTTTGTGCTTCGCGACATCGGTTTGGTGCGTTACGAGAACTACGAGCTGCGTCGCGACTTGCGGCGCTTCCCAACTCGTCAGGCCGTAGATGACTATTTGTTGTTGAAACAGAGCCGGGGGCTGGTTTACGAGTATCTGTCGGCTGAGGAGCTAGAGCCAGCTGTCGAGTTGGCAGACTGGGTTTTGGAGCGTTTGGATCAATGGCATGGAGTTGCCCGTCGATCGGCGGATCGCATCTTCGGCGAGGTCGGCCGGGCGCTCGAGCGCCAGGGTGAGTTTCATACCGCTTTGAGGTTCTACGAGTCGGCGGTCGAGGTACCGGCGCGTGAGCGTCGAACGCGAGTGTTGGCGAAGTTGGGTCGGATCGCCGAGGCGATTGAGCTGTGCGAGGTCATCGGTGGTGATCCGCGGGACGAGAGTGAGATCGTCTTCGCTCGACGGTTCAGCCATCGTTTGCGCCGCATGCGTGGTGAGCCGGTGCGTCCGGCGCGTCGACGGCAGCGGCCAGAGTCTCGGCGGCGTCTTGCCAAGCGAGACGGCACCGTGGTTGAGCAGTTGGCCTTGGAGAGCCTGGCGTGCGAGGGGAAGCAGGGTTTTTTTGCCGAGAACTGGTTGTGGAAAAGCCTCTTCGGCTTGGCGTTCTGGGACACAATCTTCGCGTCGGTGGCAGGTGCATTCCAACATCCATTTCAGTTCGGGCCGCTCGACCTCTCCTCGCCATCGTTCAGGACGGTGCGGTCCCAAGCAGTGGCTGAACGGTTGGAGTCTCTGCGGGGTGATCCGTGCCCCGGCCCCGATCTGATGAGAACTTACGAAGCCAAGCGCGGTGTCGCCAATCGATTGGTCAGCTGGCAGGACGAGTTGCGGCCGCATCTCGAGTTGTCGTTGGCTCGGATGGCGGGGCACCATCTGGCCTGGGTCTTTGACCGATTGAGCCGTGATCTCCGACGTTACCGACGTGGCTTCCCAGATCTTTTCCTCGCACGCGATGGCGAACCGAGTTTTGAGTTCATCGAGGTCAAAGCGCCGGGGGATCAGCTGCGCCCAGAGCAGATTGCCTGGATTGACTACTTGAACGAGGGCGGGATCCCAGCCTCGATTCTTCACATCGATTGGTAGATAATCGGCTAGGTCAGCTCTCGGTCAGACCTGCTCGGCATCCGCTGGAGAGGCTTGCAAGCTTTTGTATTTCTTGAGGGTGACTTTGCCGGCTGGCAGTCCCCGCGGTTTGCTGACTTCACAACATTGAGTCAGATGAACCGCAACTCTTCCGCCTCGTTTGGCCTTCGAGTGGCGCGCTGCCAAGGCCGCAGCAAAACGGGCTGTGTCCCGGGGAAGACGGTCGAGATGATCGGGGTTGAGAACCAAGACGTGCGAACCGGGGTGCCCAGCAACGTGGAGCCAGAAGTCTCTTGGTTTACCGACTTTGAACGTCAGAATGTCGTTGTCAGCGGCAGTTCGACCGACCAGCACCGTCATGCCATCAGGCGAAGCGAATCGCCGAGCTACTGCCTGGCCGCGCCAGATCCCGACCTCGAGCTCAGCGGGATCAGGAGGCCCCGGTTGTTGACCCCGGCTCACCGTTGACTCCGGCTCACAATTGATCGGCCTCTTCAGGCGCTACGGTGCCGTTGCTCGAACCAAGCGGCAGTGCGTCGAAATCCCTTGGAGAGCTGCATTGGGGGTTCGACCGCGAGCTTCTTGAGCAATTGCGTTGGATCGATCGACGAGCGACTTTGCTCGCCTGGTTTGGCGGGCCCGAACTCGGGTGGAAGGTCTACATCGAGGGCTTTCTGGAGTTCGTCGTAGAGTGCGACAACCGACGTCTCGATCCCGGTGCCTACGTTGTAGATCCGAAACCCTTCCTGCCCGACGGCTGCTAAATTGGCTCGCACGACATCGGATACGTGGACATAGTCACGGGTCTGAAGCCCATCTCCGTTGATCGTCGGGGCGGTGCCAGCGAGTAGTCGATTCAAGAAGATCGCGACCACACCTGCTTCGCCATGGGGGTTCTGGCGTTCGCCGTAGACGTTGGCGTAACGCAGGCAGCAGGCATCGAGGCCATAGTTGGTGTGGTAATAGAACAAGTAGCGTTCGACCGCGAGCTTGCTGACGCCATAGGGTGAGACCGGTTGTTGCGGGTGCTGCTCGTCGGCTGGGTAGCGGTCTTGCTCGCCATAAATCGCTCCGCCGGTGGACGCGAAGAGTACTTGACGGACGCCACCACGTCGTGCGGCCTCGAACAGATTGAGGCTACCGACGACATTGACGTCGGCGTCGAACATTGGATCGGCGACCGAGCGCCGCACGTCCATCTGGGCCGCATGATGAACCAACACGTCGATTCTAGCACTTTCGATGAGCTTCGCAGCTTCGCTGCTACGGATGTCGAGTTGATGGAACTCGGCATCGGTAGGCAGGTTCTCCTGGCGCCCCCCCGACATATCGTCGATCACGAGCACGCGATGGCCCTCGGCGAGGAAGGCGTCTGCCAAATGGGAGCCAATGAAACCGGCGCCGCCGGTGATGCACACAGTCTTGATCGTCACAGTAGTACCTCGTCAGGCGGTAATACCTCGTCAGGCGGTAATACCTCATCAGGCGGTGATACCTCGTCAGACGGTTCGCGGCTCGTCAGAAGGTCGGCACCTCGTCAGACGGTTCGCATCTCGTCAGAAGGTTGGCACGGTACCACATCGCGTCGGCCCGCCGATAGCGGGCCGTACAAAGTGGCTCTTGCCCTTCACAGCGAGGTCAGTGGACCTTGGCGGCGAGCAAGCGGTGTGCTTCGTCGAGCGTCAAGCTGTCGTCGATCGTCAGGCTGTACGCGTCGCTCCACGTTCCGTCTTTCTGGCTCTCTACCCAGTGGATGGCTGCTCCGCCTTCTGCGCTTTCCCACGCAACTAACTGGCGATCGCCACGCCGTGAGGTGTAGAGCGTGGTGATACCCTCGCCGATTGCCGGTGCCGGGAGATCAGAGCGGACCATCAGGTCAATTGTCTGTGCCGCGTCGGGCTGGTCGAGTCCGCCGAGCAAACCAGCGATGTTGATCTCGACGATTTCGGTATCTGGATTAGCGGGATCAACTTTGGTCGACGTGAAGACTTCATTCGAAACGTCGATAGCAAGATTGCGGGCGTCGTTGCCAAGGCTTTCGAAACCGGACCATCCATAGGAGCCTGCAGACTCCGTTATCCAATCAGCGACCCGATCGGCAACGTACTCGCTATAGGCTTCGTGCATATTGAAATGGAGGCCAATGATGATGATCGCTGCCCGCATCTCGTCAGAGAGTGCGATTGGATTATCGGGATCGTATAGATCTGCGAGGGCCCATAATTGGTCGCGGATCTGCTCACCAAGAAGCCCCAGTTCCAGAGGGAGCGGGCTGATCTCGACGGTGCCGAGCCGCTGGCTCTCGAGATTGGCAAACGTCACCAGCACTGATCGTGGGTCGCTGGCGACTTGTAGGTCGAGAGTCTCTCCAAGCGTCGGCGAAAGATCGACGGTAGTGGTGGGAGGCTCGGTGCTATCGCCAG
>JAJCXO010000227.1 GCA_029263395.1 Acidobacteriota bacterium
GCGTCGCCCCAGTCGTCGAGGCGAAGCTGACCAGCACGAGTCCGCGCCAGATACCAAAATACCAGCCGAACAGCAGCGTTAAGCCCGCCGCCCCTGGCAGGGACAATCCCGTTACGACCACATAAATCAGAAACGCAATCCCGTAGACCAAAACCGGGTAATCCTCTTGGTAGTGCCGCAACTCTGCCTCTCGGCTTGCAAGGCTGTCGAGCGATAAAGAATCGCCGAACTGGGTGTAACCAACTGCGATGGCGACGAGTACGGCCGCCAGCACTCCGAGCTTCATCCATGTTCCGCCGCCGCGCGATGAGGCTGGGTCGAGTTGCTTTTCCTTGGACTTGGTCATTTTTTCGCTCTCTGCCTATAAGGGCCTGACCATTTTCATCGGACAACCCGGCCGAATGTCGACCGCGAAGGTGCCGTGCCGTACGCAAGAACGACGGTCCAATGTCAGATTCCTTACAAAAAACTTTTGAACTGGCCGTTTCAACCTGCAACGCGAATTGGCATCGAAACGGACAACACATCAATTCCGGCGCATATCTAACTAACGTCCCGCGCCGGTCGACGCCAACGCGGCGATCAAATCGGACGGTTCAGCGCGTTGTTTATAGTCCACGTTCACAAACGCAAATTGGATGATGCCGCTCGGATCAATCACGTACGTCGCGGGTATTGGCAATTCGAACGACTCGTCGCCGTTGTGCGCCGGCACGTCGATACCGAACTGTTCGTACACGGGACGCAACGCCAGCGGTAACTCGAAAACGAGTCCAAACTGACGTGCAACGCGATTGCCCTGATCGCTCAACACTTCAAAAGTCAGCGAGTGCTTGTCGACGGAAGACAGCGAATGGTCAGGTGTCTCCGGCGAGATTGCCACGAGACTCGCACCATACTCTTCAAATTGCGGCAACGCCGATTGAAGTCCACGCAACTCAAGGTTGCAATACGGGCACCAACTGCCGCGATAGAAACTCAACACGATTGGACCCTGTTTTAGCAATTCCTCAAGCTGGACGGTTCGGCCCACCGCATTGGGAAGAACTATGTTCGGCACACGATCACCAACTTTGAGGCTTTGGCTCGCGACGCCGGAATCGGCTAACTGACGTTCGGCTCCTTTCATGATCGTCTGCACATCCGGTGGGATCTGATTGGCTAATTCTGCCGCTAAGTGAGTAAGTTCTTCCGATAGTGATTTCGATTGTGTCGTTGTCATGTGTCGTCCTTCCATCTGTAAAGTTAGTCGTTGAAGAATGTGTAATCGTCGCCATCCGCGCCGCTGTGGCACTGGATGCAGATGTTGAACTTGCCGCATTTCTTATAAGTTGGCTGCACGACGAGTGGAGCCGGCATTAGCCTGTTGCGCGACGGTTCGAGACGGTCCCGCTTTTTGTAAGGCGTCGACGATAGGTTGGGGCGATGTGAACAAGCCGTCCAATACGATGGGTTCGTTTGGGTTACCGGCCGGGAAGATTGCGTAGAATGGGATCGAGCCGCCTTTGTTGCCAAGGCGCTCTAGCAGTTCGTCGGCTTCGGGCGCGGGTTGCGTTTTGTCCGCTACTAATGTTGCCACACCGTTGGCTTGCACCACCCCACGTGTCGCCGCGGTGTTCAGGGCCGCGGCTTCGTTTGCTTTGCAAGTCAGGCACCAGTCGGCGGTGAAGTCGACAAATACCAGCTTGCCGTCATTCGCCAGCCGGTTGGCTTCGTCTTCGTCGAAAGAGACCCAGCCGATGAGCTCGGAAGCGGTGGTGCTACTAGACGCAGCGGGTGGCGCGGTGGTGGCTAGGGTAATGCTGGCAAGCGCCGCCGCGGCGATCCCAACCGCCGCCACCCGACGACGACCGGGGCGACCCTCGTAATGGCGAAAGAGCCAGGTGGCCAACGCCAGCGCAATCATGGCCAGCTGCACATAAGCTACTGACTCGGGGGCAATTTGTGCCGCCAACACGTAGAACAGCCATACCGCTGCCGCGGTCAGCAAGAAGCCCATCAGGTGCTTGAACGTGATCATCCACGCACCGGGCCTGGGTAGCAGTTTGGCGGCGCTGGGCACGGCGGCCAGCAGCAAATAAGGCAGAGCCAGCCCGAGGCCAACCGCGGTGAAAATGGCGAAGATCACCGGTGTCGGCTGCACCAGGGCAAAACCGATGGCGGTGCCGAGAAAAGGTGCCGAACAGGGGGTTGCCATCAGCGTTGCGAAGAGGCCCGAGGCAAAATGACCAGCGAGGCCTTCCCGTGGGCTGGAGCCCGCCGCTTGCGCCAGGCTCTGGGGCAGGGGGATTTCGAACAAGCCCCACATGTTGAGCGCAAAAAGCAGCATGGCGACGGCCAGGAAAGCGACAAAACCCGGTTGCTGAAATTGGATACCCCAGCCGACCGCCGCGCCGGCCTTGGCAGCCAGCACCGCTGCCAGAGCCAAGGCCCAGAACGAGGCCACGATCCCGGCGGTGGTGGCGAGGGTGCCCATCAGCAGATGGGAGCGACCTTGGCCAGCACTCTTGACGAGGGCAAACACTTTCAACGACAGCACCGGCAACACGCAGGGCATGGCGTTGAGGATGAGGCCGCCCAACAGCGCCAACAGCAACATGCCGGCCAGGTTTGCGGATCCGGCTCGGGTGGCCGCGGCAGGTGTTCCCGTATTCGGTTGTGGCTCGAACCATGCAGCATTGGCAATTTGGCCGCCGCTGCCGACGGTGAGTTGGAAGGGAGTCTTGGCGGTGACCGGCGGCAGACATTGTTTGTCGTCACAGGCCTGGTAAAGCAGCGACGCCTGGAGCTCGAGAGCACCCGCCGCAGCGTCCGCGGGCAGATTCAACTCGGCGAGGATGGTGACCGTACCGCCATAAACCGCAATCTGTTCTTCGCTGAAAGTGAACAGCTGGTCTGCCGGATACGTGATGTTGCTCAGCGTGGCGCCATCTGGCAGCTCGAAGCTGAGCTCGGTCGGGATCAGGTAGTCGAAGGTTGGCGTGTTGCTGTTGACGTGCCAGTGATCTTCGATCGTGACCCGTGCGGCGACCCGGACGGCGGAGCCAGGCTCGTAGGCAGTACGATCCACCGCAACCTCGAGCGTCGCCTTCTGTTCGGCGCCGGGAAAAGCCTGAGTGTTGGCGGCAACAATCGCCCAAGCGAAGATCGCAAGTGCCAGCCATCCGTTGCGGAAAAGGTTCCATTGGCTCATGCCGGTGCCTCCAATGGGCACTCCGCTGTCGAGCGGAGGTCAGGTCTGTGATGAGGTCGGGTCTGCGAAGAGGTCGGGTCTGTGAAAAGCTCAGGGCGCAGATATTAGATCTGCAAATTAGGTCTGCAAATTAGGTACATTCCATGCTCTCGCCGCGGCGTAGCGCGTCGAGGGTACGACGGGCTTGCGTTCGCAGGCCACTTTCAGGATGGCTGGTGAGAAAACGCTCAAGGGACGCGGTCGCCCCGCCACAGTCGCCACTGTCGAAGGCGATGTAATACCGCAGCATGCCGAGGCGTTCGCCGAGTTTGGCATCGTGCCCGGCTGCGGCGAGTTGGTTGGCGCGCTGCCAGCGCTGTTCGGCGGTTGCAAAATCCCCGCTCAACCGGTGGGCATCCGCTGCCAAATAATGCAGCCAGGCGGCGTCATCGTCGGGCTGGCCTTCGAGTGCCGTCGTCGCGAGGACCGCTTCGTACAAAGCTGCCGCGTGTTGGCCGTCACCGCGGCCGTGGAAGTCTTTGGCCAGCTGGCGCATCAGCGCCACGTTGTCGCTGCGCTGGGCCGTGCCGTAGAGGTCCAACAAGGCGTCGTAGGCAGCAATCTGCTCTTGGATCTTGGCGATGAATTGAACAGTGGGTGCGTACCCCTTGACCGCGCCGACTTTGACCATGTCGGCGGTGAGGATCAGGGTCGTCGGAAGGCCACTGGCGCCGAAGCGCCCTTGCAGCTCGGACCCTTCTCCGCCGTCTTCGGTGTCGACCCGCAGCAACACCATATTCTTGGTGTACTCGCGGAATTCAGCGCTGGTGAAAACGTCCTTCTCGAGGGTTTTACACCAGCCACACCAATCGGCGTAGAGGTCGACCAAAAGATACCGGTCACCGTCTTGGGCCGCGGCGACGGCGGCGTCGAGGCTGGTCAACCATCCAGAAGTCTCTGGTCTTTTTGAGGCGCTGGCTGTTGAGGCGCTAGCGGTCGAGGTGGTGCCGGTCGAAGGAGGTCCAGCGAAGGCCGAGGCCGCAGTAGCTAGCGCTAGAAGGCAAAGCACCCAGACGGGGTGTGTGAAGTTGTTTTTGGCAATCATGGGATGGTCTCTGCCGCGGGCAATGAGTTCAGAAGGGCCTGCAGAAGGTGGAGGTCAACCGGTCCGCGACGGGAAGATCAATTGTAGATGTCAGCGTCGGCTGGGGAAGCCAAGGGGTGTCGAATCTGTGTAAAAATTGGCGAATCACACGCCACCCATCCAATGATACCATGCCGGTCTATGCGACTTTCTAGACGTGCCGCCGGCCTCGCTGAATCGGCGACGATGCGGGTGACCCGTAAAGCGCAAGAGCTGCGTGACGCGGGACGCGAGATCATCGATTGGAGTGCCGGGCAACCTGACTTTCCTTCTCCGAAGGTAGCGGTTGACGCCGCTAACCAAGCCCTCGCTGAGGGCTTTACCCGCTATACGGCGGCGGCCGGAATCCCGGATCTCCGTCGTGCCCTTGCCGACCATTACGGGCGCCGTCATGGCGCCCCGTGGACGGCGGACAACGTCATCGTCACGGTCGGTGCCAAGGCGGCATTGTTCGAGTTTATCCTGGCGTTGATCGACGAAGGCGACCACGTGGTGGTGCCGTCGCCGTGCTGGGTGAGTTTTCCCGAGCAGATCCGCTTTGCGGGTGGCCAGCCGGTGTTGGTGCCATTGCAGGCCGAGGACGGTTTTGCGATCCGTGCCGAGCCTTTGATTGCGGCGATTGACGACAACACCCGGATGGTGTTGATCAACTCACCGTCGAACCCGACGGGGGGTATAGTCGAGGCCGGTGAGCTGCGGCGGCTGGTCGAGTATTGTGCCGAGCGCGGCATTATGGTGTTGAGCGACGAGACCTACGAACGCTTTTTGTTCGATGGTCGCGAGCACGCTAGCGCGGGCACCCTGGCGGCGGAGTTTCCGGAGACGGTGATCGTCATCAGCTCGTTCTCCAAAACCTATGCGATGACCGGCTGGCGGATCGGTTATGCCCTCGCCTCGGCCGATCTGGTGCGCCGGGTCGGCGCGGTGCAGAGCCACGCCACATCGAACCCGACGTCGTTTGCCATGCGCGGCGCGCTGGCCGCTTTGACCGGTGCTGAGAGCGATGTCGAACGCATGATCACCGCCTTCGAGAGGCGTCGCAATACCTTGGTGCGCGGTCTCGAACGTTTACCGGGCGTCACTTGCACAACCCCACCCGGGGCTTTCTACGCCTTTCCCAACGTGGCGGCTTGTTACCGCGAAGGATGCCGCGGGTCGTTGGACATGGCTGAGTATTTGCTCGAGGAAGCCGGGGTTGCCATCGTACCCGGCGTCGCCTTCGGCGCTGACGAGCATATTCGGATTTCGTTTGCCTGTTCCGATGCTGACCTGGCGACCGGCATGGAACGCCTGGAGACGGCATTACGCCAGGGTGGCGTTCAATAGCCCCTTCACCCCCTAGCCCCCTCTCCCACCCCACGTTTCACACCCACCCGGGAGAGGGGAATCAGAAGGAGTGATCCGGCGAGTCAAACAGCCCGCTCGCAGCCCACACACACGACCGGGCAAAAATTGTGCGCCCTTAAAACTGAGAGGACCAAGTTATGACAAATCTGATCGCATCCCTTGCCCGCCAGCGGTTGACGGCGGTGCTGACCGCCTCGGCTGCGCTGGTGATGACCGCTTGCCAGCCGGCCGCCGAGGCACCTCCAACCGCTGCCAGTGCGGCGGAGTTTGTTGCCGAGGCCGAGGCCGAGCTCCTCGAGTCGTGGATCGCGACCGAGCGTGCCAGCTGGGTCCAGGCCAACTTCATCACCCACGACACTGAGCTGTTGGCGGCGGCCGCTGAGGAGAAGACGACCAATCTGGTGGTCGGTTTAGCCCAGGAAGCAGCCAAGTTCAACGATCTAGAGCTGGATCCGGACCTGGGGCGCAAGCTGTCCAAGTTGAAATTGGCTCTGACCTTGCCAGCGCCCGCCAACGGTGACGAAACCCGCGAGCTGACCCGCATTGCGGCGTCGATGAAAAGCACTTACGGCAGCGGTAAACACTGCCCTGAAGGTGGTGAGTGCCGCGATCTCGGCCAGCTGTCCGAGGTCATCGACTCGAGTCAAGATGCCGACGAGCTGCTCGATGCCTGGCTCGGCTGGCGTACCGTCTCGCCGCCGATGCGCGAGGGTTTCGAGCGTTTCGTGGAACTTGGCAACAAGGGAGCGAGCGAGCTCGGCTTCAGCGACGTGGGGGCGATGTGGCGTTCGAAATACGACATGGACCCGGACGATTTTGCGGCTGAGCTCGATCGTCTGTGGGGCCAAGTGCAGCCGCTCTACGAAGCCCTCCACTGCCATGTACGGGCCAAACTAGCCGATCAATATGGTGACGTCGTGGACGAAAGCGGGCCGATCCCGGCTCACTTGCTGGGCAACATGTGGGCGCAGACCTGGAGCAACGTCTACGATCAGGTGGCCCCGAGCAATGTCGATGCGGGCTACGACCTGACCGAGTTGTTGCGGCAGCGCAAGGTCGATGAGCGTGAGATGGTGCGTTACGGTGAGCGTTTCTTCACCTCGTTGGGTTTTGATCCGTTACCCGACACGTTCTGGGAGCGTTCGCTGTTCGTCAAGCCCGCCGATCGTGACGTGGTTTGCCACGCCAGCGCTTGGGACCTCGATTGGCAGGACGATCTGCGGATCAAGATGTGTATCAAGGTCGACAGCGAGGATTTCAACACCATCCACCACGAGCTTGGACACAACTTCTACCAACGGGCCTACAAACATCAGCCGCCGCTCTACACCGACAGCGCCAACGACGGTTTCCACGAAGCGGTGGGTGACACCATCGCGTTGTCGGTCACTCCTGGCTACCTGGTGAAGCTCGGCTTCTTGGACGAAGAGCCGCCGGCCTCGGCCGATCTCGGACTGCTGCTGCGCACCGCGCTCGACAAGGTCGCCTTCCTGCCCTTTGGGCTGTTGGTGGATCAATGGCGCTGGAAGGTCTTTTCCGGCGAGGTCACCCCGTCCGACTACAACTCGGCATGGTGGGAGCTGCGAGAGAAATATCAAGGGGTGGGCGCACCGGTCGAGCGGGCGGCCACCGATTTTGATCCCGGCGCCAAATACCATGTGCCGGCCAATGTGCCCTACACGCGCTACTTTCTCGCGCACATCTTGCAGTACCAATTCCACCGTTCGCTGTGTGAAGCTGCCGGGTATGAAGGGCCGCTGAACCGGTGCTCCATTTATGACAGCAAAGAAGCCGGCGAGCGGCTGAAGGCGATGTTGGAGATGGGATCCAGTCGTCCGTGGCCGGATGCGTTGGAAGCGCTGACCGGTCAACGGCAAATGGATGCAACTGCAATTCTCGACTACTTTGCGCCCCTCAAGACTTGGCTCGATGAACAGAACGCGGGTCGCACCTGCGGCTGGTAGCCCGGCGCTGGGTCGGAGCCTCGAGGCTTCGGAGTTGAGTTGCCGCTAACCGTCTTCGACCGGATCGATCGTCGTCCACATCTGTGGGCGGCGATCCTGGTTGTCGTCACCTTGGCGTTGGGGTCGGTGCTCGTCGACCTACGGGTGAACAACTCGATCGAAGTGTGGATCGATCGGGACGGTGAAGCCTACGGCACCTACCGGGAGTTCTTGGACGCGTTCGGCAGCGAGGAGTACATCCTGCTGGTGTACGAGCTGCCGGCAGAGGTTGAGCTCGACTTCTTGCAAGCGCTGACCGACCTGAGATGGTCGCTCGAAGAGATCCCCGGGATCCAGCGGGCGCAATGTCTGTCGACGGTCTACTCGCGGTTCTTCAGTCTGCTAGGCATCGATGCGTTTCGCAGTGAGCTGCGGGAGTCGCCGTTGTATCGGGACTTTTTGGTCTCTAGCGATGGGCGGTACGGGGCGATCTGGCTGGTCCTTGGAGGTCGCGAGCAGATTGATCGTGGCTCGATCGTCGGCGCGGTGCATACCGCGATCGACGACAACTGGCCTGACAAGCAGGTTTATCTCGCCGGCTCGCCGGTGATCGACGAAGCCCTGGACTCTGGTTCTCGGCGCTCGGCACTGAAGCTGTTTCCGTTGGTGTTCCTGCTGTCGGCGGTGCTCCTGATCGCGTTTTTCCAGCGCCCCTATGGCCTGTTAGTGCCATCGGTTTCGGTGGGCGCTGGCATCGTCTGGACCTTGGCCTTGTTACAGATGACCGGCCACGCCATCAATATGGTGACGGTCACGTTGGCGCCCCTGTTGTGGGTCCTCGGACTGTCGACGTCGATCCATCTGCTGTCGCGTTGCCGTCAGCTGTTGGCCGCCGGCATGGAGCTCGAGCAGGCGATCCGCGAGGCGATGCGGGAGCTCGCCCGGCCCTGCATCTACAGTGCGGTCACCACCGCCATGGGTTTCGGGTCGCTGATGGCGAGCTCGATGTTGCCCGTGCGTGAAATGGGACTTTTTTCCGCCCTCGGCATCCTGCTCTGTCTGGTCAGCAACTTTGTGCTCTTCCCCAGTCTGGCGCGGTTGTTTCCGCCCCGTCCGCGGTCGACGACGGTTGAGGACCATCCGGTGCTGGCAGCGCTCGGGCGCTTCGTCGCACGTCGCGCTGGGTGGATTGTCGCCGGCTCGGCGGTGTTGGCGGTGGTGCTGCTGTTGTCGCTGTTTCGCCTGCGTGCGGAATCCAACGTGATCGATTTTTTCAAGCACGATGCGCCGATCGCCGTCACCTATCGCGAGATCTTGGCCAACTTCACCGGGCCTTATTCGGTGGAGATTCTGCTGACTCCACCCGGCGACGTGGCCACCTTGGAGGTCTTGGGACGGGTGGATCAGTTGGGCCAGAGGATCGCCAAAAACGACGGCGTCGCCAAGGTTATCTCGGCGGTCGACTTCGTCAAGAAATCACACCAGCGAGCGCTCCTCGCAGGTCCGAGCGTCCATCAGTTGCCGGACACCGAGAAGGCATTGGTCGAAGCGTGGCAAGACACCACGGCCAACCTGGACGAGGAGTTGCGTGGGTTTTATGAACCTGGCAGTGACGATCCCAACCGTGGCACCCTGCGTCTGAGTGTGCTCGCTCAACCGATGAGCTCCGAACAACATCGACAGTTGTTGGCGGCGATTCGTTCCGAGCTCGATGCGTTCGAGGCCAGTTGGCATCCACGGTCGACTGGCATCGTGCCGCTGCTAGTCGAGATGCAAGAGCGTCTGCTGGAGAGTCAGATCCGCAGCATCCTGTTGGCGTTTCTACTGATCGGCCCGGTGATTGCACTGTTGCTGCGCTCGGTGCGGTACGCTGGTATCAGTCTGGCGCCGAACCTTACCCCGATCCTGCTCGCCCTCGGCACCATGGCCTGGTTCGATGTTGCCCTCGATCCGGCGACGGTGATGATCGCCGGCATTGCCCTCGGCATCGGGGTCGACGACACCATCCACTTCTTGACGCGATATGTGACCCTGCGCCGCGAGGGCATGGCGTTGGGACCGGCCGTCGATTCCGGCCTACAGACCGTCGGTCGGGCGATGGTGCGGACCTCCGTCATCACCGCCCTCGGTTTTTTCGTCTTGTGTTTCGCCGAGTTCCTGCCGTTGTTGTACTTCGGGCTGTTTACCGCCATCGCCATGTTGGCGGCGTTGTTCGCTAGCCTGGTGATCTTGCCGGCGTTGCTGCTGTTGGTGGAAAGCTGACCTGCTCGAGTCGTGAGTTCGGCCGGCCTAGTGGGCTGCGCGCAAGGCTCCAGAACTCGCCGGAACATTGTTGAGTCGCCTGAGCTGCCCAAATGCAGCGAGTTAGCGAATCCAGAGAACATGCCAGCTCAGACATGCTCGCCTTGTGCTCGCTCCACGATGCCGGCCGAACTTCGCCGGATGCGGCTTTGAGCGGAACCTAGGGATCAGCCAACTTTGGGCAAGGCATCTTCGGTTTTGGCGAGCACCACCATGTTTGACCAGCGTTCGCGGGGCCAGCTGCGTCGGAAGGTGACCATGCGGTGGGGTAGTCGGTCGAGCTCCGCCGAACCTCTGTAGCGAGGGTGTAGGGTGAAGGCACCGATCGACGTGTCGGTCATCAGGCTCAAGATCTCGTCGAGAAAATGTTCGATCGACCAATGCCATCCGACGGCAAAAAATGAGTAGATGAAGTCGTAGGGGCCGGGCAATCGCGACAACTTGGCGTCGAGATCACTGGCGTCGAAAATCTCGAACGCTCGCGTTTGATTGTGTGCCAGCACCGTCCCGAGGAGATCCAGGCTGCCGCAGAAGGAGTCGTCGAAACGCGGCCCGGCCTTAGTGTATTTGGTGGTCTCACCAGTACTCTCGTAGAGGTGGAACGGCGTATCCTGCCAGTCCATGATGCTCTTGAAAAACACCGTCGAACGTCCCATGCCGGGGCCGATATCGAGCACCTTCGCTGGGGCACCGAGGTGGCTCAAGAACGGCGCCAGGGCTTCATATTCCCCCCAACACAAGCCATTCTGGTTGAGCTCCCAGAACTTGCGTGAGCGCTCGGTACATTGCAGGTGGAACTGCGGTGAGATCAGCTTGATGGCACCGAGCAGCTCGGGAGTGATTTGTGGGGCCTGAAAATGTAGCGTTTTGGCTGCCAGATAGGGATCAATCTCACTCAGAGACGGTTCCATTCTGAGCTTCTTGCGAATTTTTGTCCCGAGGTGGCTCAGGTAACTATTCAAAAGGGCCTCTCGATCTGGCGCAGTAGGGTCTCCAACCAAGCGGCTGGCGGGTGGGAGCTGGCGCAACGAGTTAGGTAGATGTTGCCCGGCGTCCATAGGTTGTCGACGGTGGCGGAAGTTTACCGCAGAATCGTTTAGCTAAGACGGTGCCCGGCGTCGAGCGTCTCGCAGCTTGCGGCAGTCGTTGCAGACACTGTGAATTTGTAGCGTATGCTCTTCGGGGTCGAACTCGTGGGCGCTGCAGATCGCTCTCTGCATGGCGACAATGCCCGGGCTGACAAACTCGGCAACCCGTCCGCATTCGGTGCACACCAGGTGATCGTGGCGTTGACCGTCGTGGACGTGTTCATAGTGAAAGCGACTGGTTCCCAGGCGGTATTTGCGTACGAAGCCGAGGTCCGCCATCAGGTCGAGGTTGCGATAGAGAGTGGCGCGGGAGACTTTCAGGCCCTGCTTTTGGATCGATTCCAACAGCGCCTCGGCGTCGAGGTGGCCGTGTTGAGCGTAAACCTCGCGGAACAAGGCTAGGCGTTCCGGCGTGACCCGGTGCCCCTTGTCGCGGAGGATCGAGATGTATTGTTCGCGTTCGGGAAAAGACATGGGCTGGTCTCGGTCTTTAAAACATATTGGCCCGGCCGTTGATTCCGGTCAGGCATATTGATATCGATACCGTACTGGCAGCAAAACGTACCGGCCAGCGGTCCGCCGCGGCTATGGGTACGTCAGAAGTCCTTGCAGGGTAGTACGGTCCAAGACTATATGGCAGATCGATCATCATGAACCGGCAAGAAGAAGTCGAGGCCCTGCTGCGCGCCTTTTCGCGGCGTGACTTGGTAGCGATCCGTACCTTGGCAGAAGCCGGGGTGGATCTCGATGCACCGGGGGGTGTGGGGCTGACAGCCCTGCAACGGGCAGTGCTGCGCGGGCAAGCGGTGACCGTCGAGTGGATGCTGGCAGGCGGCGCCGATCCTGACGCTCCCGACGCAGCTGGTCTGACGGCGCTCGCTCTGGCGCGCCAGCTGGGGCGATCGGAGTTGGTCGATCTATTGTTGGCCGCGGGTGCCCGCCAAGAGGCGCCGGAAATTACGCCGCCGCTGAGTGACGTTGTGCCTGCTGATGCCGTGCCTGCTGATGCCGTGCCTGCTGACGGCGTTCCTGTTGACGCTGTGCCTGCTGATGCCGTGCCTCGGCTCTCGACGAGGCGCGATGGGTTGATTGATCAGCGGGCCGACTGGATCGATGATCACCAGCCGGATGCTTTCGCGGATCGAGCCGCGGATTAACGGTGATGGTGCGCCGATCAAGATTTGCAGTTATGGGAGGCGACGCGGTAGGCTCCTACGAGCGGATTGTGGCGTTACCGGTACCAGATCTCATCGATGGATAGGAGGTTAGGATGTTGCGAGTCGCCTTTGTTCTTGTGCTCATCAACCTACTGCTGTTTTCACTGGGGGTGTTCGGGGACTCACTATCGGTTCCCGATGAACGGGTAGCCGACACAGAGCTGCGTTTGCCAACTGCCGCCGACTCCCCAGATATTCCATTTGCTGGGAATTACCGCACCTCCGGATGGATCAAGTTCGGTTCGGCAGAGTCGCACATCAAACGACCTGCAAGGGCTTACCAGATCTGTCTGGCGAACAATGATCAGGCCACCGACGTCTGCCAGTTTGGGGCCGCGGTCAGTCGAGCACAGCCGTGCCTGGCGGGTGGTGACTGTCCGGCCTATGAGTCCTGGGAGGAAGTCATGGGTGCGCCTGGGATTCGACCGGCACCGGAGAACAGGATTCGTGCAGCGGTCTGGGCGGGCGAGCCCGTCGAGCCGGCGAAGGACGAGTGATCCCGGCTAAAGCGTCGCTTTGGCCTGGAAACGTCAAGGCCAAACGCCCGGAAACGCGCAATTGAGCGTCGATCGTAGGTTCGCCGGCGTCTAGGAACCAGGATCAACGCTCGATCGCACGTTCCAGACGTTGCCGATCTCCGGATTAACGCTCGATCGTACGTTCTCGACGTTGCCGAGACCCGGATCGACACTCGATCGTAAGTTTCCGACCTTGCCGGAACCCCGATCAACGCTCGATCGGGGTTTCTTGGCGCTGGGGAACCCGGATCGACGCGCACAACGTTGTAATAGTGCCGCGCCGCTGTCGTATCTAGAGTGTGGAAACGATGGGCCTACCAGGGTCAACACGCGTGCAGCAGGAATTCGTGCGTGCAGTCAACGAACGTTTGAGACTGGAGCCAAGAGATGGAGAACGCAAGATGATTCCCTGGTCTGGCAGTGGCAGTGGCAGTGGCAGTGGTCGGAGCATCACCAAACTAAAGTGCAGCCTTGTGGGCATAGGGGCGTTGCTGATGTTGCTCCTGGCAGGTTGCCAGTCGCCAGTTACGGAATCCGGCGGTGGAGAGGAGTCGAGCGTAGGCGAGGGCCGTTCGCCCTTGGAGACTGTAAATCTGCGCATGCAGGCTTACAACGACCATGATTTGGATGTCTTCTTGAGCACTTATGCTGAAGACGTCGAAATTTTCACCTATCCGGACAGGTCGCTAGGAAAGGGCAAAAAACGCATCAAGAACCTGTTCGAGGAGATGTTCCAAGAAGCTTCCCTCCGCGTCGACATCCATCACCAGATCGCCAAGGACAGTTACGTCATCAACCATGAAACCGTGGTGTCTGGTGACGAGACGACCGAGTACGTATCCATCTATGAAGTCAGAAAGGGCCGCATCCAAAGCGTCCGATTCGTCAGAGATTGAAAGGAGGGTCAAGAGAACGTGGCTCAGCTAGAGGGCGACTCGTCGGTTTGGCGAATCTCCTCCAAGGCCGACACCGCTTCTCGAGACACGGACCCCCATCCTTCTACAACCGCAGCATCGTTTTTGGCGAGCCGCTCCAGCAGAGGAATCGCACGCTTGTCACCAAGGGTCCCCAGCGCGAAGACCGACCAGAATCGAATCTCGGCTGAGGGATCCGACGTTGCGTCAACGAGGGCCTGAAAGACTCCTCGACCTGGCCGATAGGCGAGCGCTTCAGCTACGTGGGCCCTCAGTTCGATAGGCTCGGTACGAGATGAGAGGATCCGGACCAGAGGCTGTATTGAATGAGCGTCTTGAAGGCAACCGAGAGCCCACGCAGCCGCCGTCCGATGTTCACTCGAAGGTCCGTCTTCGAGGATCGAAAGGAACAAGTCCCCACCCTTCTCGAGGCTACAGAGAGCCTTTGTAGCCTCCCAGAGAACTGTGGGTTGCCGGGTTATTGGGATCACACGAGCAAGAACACCCGCAAGTGCCGACTCTTCGATAAGTCCGACGATCCAGACGGCAGTAGATCGCAGTTGGGGATCTGCGGATTCATCCTCTATCAGGCAAGAAAGGTCGCTTGGCGCAATTTCGATCGATTGTCGCAGAAGCGCAATGTTGGGCTCGGCGAGCTCCCGCAGATCGGGCGGAAGTTTGGCAAGAGCTGCATCTAGGCGCGTTGACAACTTATCGACCACGATGTCAATTCCTTGAACCACTTGAACAATGGGTAGTGCGGCAGTGCCGTGTGCAAGTCCCCGGTGGATTGTTGCGTTCGCTCAGGACGCCAATGACGAAGCCGTAATCAGGGAAGGGGATAGGTTCAAGAGGAGATCGCCAGCTATAGATGCCTTGGTAGCCATGAGAGATGATGAACTCTGGAGTCATACTACCCCCGTAGATGACCCCCATTTTGCGATCGTGAACTCCTATGGAGAGACGACAATCTCCACATAGGCTTCTTCCTCGCCTTTGGGGATCTCCAATCGGACCTGGTGCACTTTTTCACCGAGACTGGATCTGACTATCATTGTCCAGAGGCCGGAGGCAACGTTCGGAATCTCGAATAAGCCCGTAGAATCGGGCTTGACAACAAGTTCAGGTGTTTCCTTAATGAGGATTGAATATCCATCGATCTTCTGCGGCTCGATCCCGGAAAGCATACCTCGAATCAAAGTGCCAGGCGTCAAAGTCAGTGTGACTCCTAGCAGGTGATCACTATCTGAAGCACTGATCACTTCGGGATATGCGGATCTTGCGAATCCATCCTTTCTAGCAGTCAGGACATGTGGACCATCACTTGGGAAGGCGACACGGAAGGTTCCGTCAGCACCCGTGGTTGTCGCTCGAAAGCTCCGAAAATCCGCCGTCTCTAGCCTTACGACAGCACGTCTAACCGCTCGTCCAGCTAGATCTTTCACCATGCCTGAGACAAAGGCAGCCTTGCGTAGGACAAAATCTGTTTGATGGAGCCCTGGCGCGAAGACAAGTTCCTCGGCCAGTCTCAGGAAGCCTTCCTTTCGAATAGAAAGTTCTTGCGGGCCACTTTCTCTAGGGCTTAGCTCAAAGCGTCCATCGCTTGTTGTGTGGGCGAATAACTTTTGGCCCATAGATCGCAGTCTTCGGCTTGTCGGCCGTAACTCCACGAATGCTTGAGGAATGGCTACGCCTTCAGCGTCGAGCACTCGGGTCGCCGTCGGTATTGGTGATCTCGATAGATCGACCACTCGCCCAGAAATCGCGACCGAGGCCGGTAGGCTCAAAATCACCGGATCAAAGCTTGGAAGTTTGATTGTCCGAGTTGCGTAACTGAAGGACCCAGGCTTGTGGGCTCTTATCGCAACTGTCACATCGACCTCGCAATCCTCCAGCTGAAGGAATCCAGAACTGTCGCTGAGGAGTTCGCCGGAGCCAGCGTCGAATCGGCAGGCCGATTCAGGGGACAGGTTGACCTTCGCAGAATCCACGGGATTACCAAGCGTGTCGACGGTCTGAATCAGCAGGTCGAGGCCAGCGGTCAAGATGGTCGCGCCAAGCTCTACCGGCACGTGGCCTGCGGTAGCGGGCACTATGACCTCGCGCGCGGGGCCAGGCGTGAAACCTTCACCAGAAGCCGTTATCCGATACCGGCCTGGGGTGGACACGTTCAGCTTGTAGTCGCCCGCGACGGTCGAGTTGGCGACTGCATGGGCATTGCCCTGGTCAAACGAGGCGCCAGTGGAGTTGACAACTCCTATAGGTTCGATTCGGATGGTCGCGTTGTGGATGCCATTTCCCTGAGAGTCTGTGACAGTTCCTTTCAGTCGCAGTGGAGGCTTGACGGCCAGAGTGAGCTTTGAATCGTCCACCGAGACTCGAAACAGCTGAGGCAGCGAGTACTCGGACGAAACGACGAGCCATCTGTACTCGCTCGCGCTCGGAGCGCCCTCAAGTCGAAATCTGCCGTTGTCGGAGGTTGTTGCGATTGTGTCCGCGGTGTTTAGCTCGCTGACCTGCGCACCTTGTACTGGCTGTCCGGTGATGGAATCCAAAACTATCCCGTCCCAGACGAACGGCCGGGCGATGCGCACCTGACGCTCCATCCCTGGCGTCACCTCTAGCTTGGTCGTGACCCGGAAGTCCGATTCCTTTCCAAGTCTCATGCCTCGAATCTTGTCCGCTCCTAGGACCCAAAATCTGTGAAAAAGGGGAGCCTGAGGCTTGGGGAAGTTGAGACGACCCTCTGCATCTGTTTTGCCTACCGGCCAGCGCAAGTAAGGTGAGAAGAGGGTGGCGTTGATCACAGGGTGGCCAGCCTCTCCAGCGACCGTTAGTTGGATTTCTTTAGGCTTCTGCAGCCGGATCTCTGCGAATCGTGAGTCGCTCTTGGCAACAACACCAGCGAACTGGCCTGCAACAGAGACGGTGGCGTAGACTTGCTCCTTCGGCTGCCGGCAGAACGTCGCTCGTCCCTCGTCATCGGTGACCACCATCCGGGCTAGATTGAGTTTGTCCCGTTTTCGTGGATACATCAATCGGACGCTGAGGCGTCTTTCGGGATCTCACTATTGAATAGTGACTGGTAAAGCTCACGAAAGACGGTTGGGTTGTCCCAATACTCCACATGTGCAATCAGCGGAGTCTGGGAGTCTTTGTCTTCGACGTTGTCGACCTGCATTGCGCCGTAGTGCGGGTTGTCCCGGTCGTCGTAATAGTCGAGGTAACCGCTGATGATGTCGCGCCAGGAATAGACGTTGATCCAGTGGATATTGCGGCGGAACAAGTCGTAACTTTGGATCAACGGTTGTACTGCTGCCGCCAGAGCCTCACGAGTATCGGTGGTGTGTTGAGAATGGAAACGAAAGATGTAGGCAGTTTTGTCGAGCGGCGAGCCGAACGTCAGCAGGACCTTGGTACGGCGGAGTATCTGGAGCTCTTTGCATGCCAGCTCATCGTTACTGATCAGTTTGTTGAGCGTGTCGTAAGCCACGACGCTGCCGAGGGAATGCCCGAGGAATGCCACGCGATCGTAGGTTGGAGTTTTGGTGCCACCGCTCGAGTAAATTGCCTGGGCAACCTTCAGCATCTCGTCTTGAATCATGTTACGGATAGTCATGAATCGATTGAGTTTGTGCGAGCTCAAGTAGGCCGCGACATCACCGATAGTCTCGATCACCAGGTTGCGCGCCATAAATGACACAACCGTCAGAATGATCCACAAGGTGAGCACAAACCAGTTCTGGTCCAGGAGATTATCGAAGGCGGGCCAGCCTGAAATTTCGGTGAATTCTCTCAAGGTGTCCGGCCGATAGTGGCTCCAGATCGGCATGGTGACCAAGAAGACGGTAAAACCGACCACCAGCAGGCACCAGATCGGTAACAGCGCGTGATGGGCAACTCTGGCCAAGAAGCTCCAGGTCCGTGGCAGCGAACGCTTCAGCTTCGGTATGGCCAGAATCGCGAGGTGGGCTCCCATGGCCAGTGAATAGACGATCAGCACCAGCATGGTGATGGTGAAGCCCTTGACCATCGAATCAGGCGGCCACACGTTCGTTTCGTCCATCACGGCGCGGATCAGAAAGCTCGACGCCATGACGCTGATCAAGGCATTGATCAACACAATGCTCATGGCGATGGTAAAGGCAAGCATGAGGCCCCACAGCGCGGTGTGTTGCGCTCCGAAGGGCACCCGGCGACCGAACATCCAGCGGGTGAATCTCGACCGTCCCATCAAGCCATTGGCTGCACCCGAGAACAGGAAACTCAGGACGTCTCTGCCGTTGACGAGACCTTCGGTGAAGTGGGCCCAATACCCTTCGTAGATGTGCGCTTCAAAGGCTTGTCCGGACCGGTTGACGAGATCGATCTCGGCGCGCTGTAGTTTGAGCACCGGATCGCCGACGGCGACGGTGCCGACCCGAACCTTGTGCGGTTCGGCTTTGGTGGGGGCGGCAGCAACCAACCCATGGACCACCTTGTCCAAGGTTTCGAAGCGTACTTGCTGACCCATGCCGTGCAGGACAAAGAGGGCAACCTTCTTGACACCGGGTTTGGAGCTATCGCGATCTTCGCCGCGAGTGGGGGGAAACACCACCTGCTCGATTCTGTTGCCGCCAGGCTGCTTGTTGGTGTCCATCGTTGCCCTCCACGTACGATCGCTGAACCACGTACGGTCGAATACAGAGTACCGTCGCCACAGCGTACATTTGCCGCAGCTTTCATTTGCCGCCCTCAAGGCGGTCCTCAGTATAGACGGACGAACCTTGTAGATTGCCTCGACCGGGGTCCGAGGAAGGCTTCCGAGAGATCGCGTCAGTGGTCTTTGCGATCCGCGAAGATCTCGACCACCGCGGGTTTGGTGACCTTGCCCATGGCGTTGCGCGGCAGCCTGGCGAGACATTGCACACGACTCGGCACTTTGAAAATGGCCAGGCGTTGTTTGGCCCACTCCCGCAAGGCCTCCAGAGTCAGCGGCTCGTCACCTGCCATCACCAGGGCCGCCGCCACCCGTTGGCCCCATTCCGGATCCTCGAGGCCCACCACTGCGCATTCTTCGATCAACGGGTGGGCGAGGAGGACGGCTTCGATCTCCAGGGCGGAGATTTTTTCGCCGCCACATTTGATGATGTCGATGCTCTGGCGTCCGAGGATGCGGTATCGGCCGTCTTGCCGGACCGCAATATCTCCGGTGCGGAACCAACCGTCACGGAAGGCCTCGCGAGTCGCCTCGGGCCGCTGCCAATAGGCTTGAAAGACGGTGGGGCCACGGACTTCGATCTCGCCTGGGCTGGTGTCGTGAATGGGGTCGCCAGAAGGGCTGACCAACTGGACCTCGACGCCGGGCAACGGCGTCCCGACTTCACCGGCGACCCGTTCACCGTCATAGGGGTTGGACAAGGCCATGCCGATCTCGGTCATGCCGTAGCGCTCGAGCAGCGTTTGGCCGGTGATCTCCCGCCAACGATCGAGTACCGGCACCGGTAAGGCAGCAGAGCCTGAAACCGTCAGTCGCAGTGCGCTGGCGGCCCGAGACCGTTCGGCGCGGTCGGTCGGGCTGGCCTCTTCCCAGGCTCGAATCAGGCGGACGTAAATGGTCGGCACTGCCATGAACAAGGTCAGGCGTCCCGACAGGATGATTTGCCAGATGCGTTCGGCGTCGAATCGCGGCAAAATTTCGCAGACTGCGCCAGACCACAGCGCGCAACCAATGATGTTGATCAGGCCGTGCACATGGTGCAGAGGCAAGATCTCGAGGATGTGGTCGTCTCGGTGCCATTGCCAGGCTTCGACCAGGTTTTCGATTTGGGCCTGGAGGTTGTGGTGGCTGAGCACCACCCCTTTGGGGCGACCGGTGGTGCCGCTGGTATAAAGAATCAGGGCTCCACGGTCGAGATCTTTTGAGGGGTTTGGCAGCGGGCCATGGTCTGGTGACGAGCCCCGCTCGGCGAGGATGGGTTGGATCTGGAGCAGAGCGAGCTGGCGCGTTTCGGCGAGGGGCTGGAGTCTCGTCTCCAGCTCCCTGTCGGTGATGGCGCAGCGGATCGCGCAGTCGTCGAGCACATAGGCGAGCTCGTTTGGCGGATGGGACAGCGCCAAGGGGACGGCAATACCGCCCGCTCGCCAGATGCCCCATAGGGCAGCAATGAACGGAAAGCTGGGTGGGAGCAAGATGCCGATCCGTTCACCGTCGAGATCAGCTCTGGCGTTGGGAGCGTCTCGCAGAAGACGGGTCGCGACACATTCTGCGGCATCGACCAGATCGCGATAGCTGTAGCGGTTACCTCCAACATCTATGACCGCCGTGCGTTTGCCGTGATCCTGGCCACGGCGGAGGATCAGGAGGCGGTCTTGGTGTCGACTGTCTGGGTGATCTGGTGCCATGGTGTGCGGATCCCTGTCGGCGCCACAAACGTGTCAGCGCCACAAGATTGTCAGCGCAGTAACCATCGTCAGCGGCGCAAGGTTTGCACGTCGATCAGTTCGGAGTCCGAGTCGCCATCGAGTGCTTCGTTGAGCTGCATCTCCGGGATGTCGTCACCCAGGATCTCCTCCGCTTCGACGGCGGGAAATGTGATGGCCCGGCGGGCGACGATCAAGCGATGCATGATGGCGATCAAGAGCGAAACCGCACCGACGATGGTGAACAGCATCAAGCGGTCGCGGTCGACCACCTTTAGCTCACGCAATTGGGCCGCGGCCAGAGCGATCCAGCCGATCGCCAAGAAATAACCGACCGAGGTTTGGAACACACAGCGGCGCCACGCTGCCTCCGCCGAGGCATCCGTCGAACCGCCGTGAGTTTGATGCCACAACCATCGCTGCAGAGCTGATGGTCCGCCGTGCTCGATCGCCAAGCGAGTGGCAAGCTCGAGCTCACGCAAACGCTGACTCCGCCATAACAGCGCGGCGGCGATCAACCAGCCGATGAGCAGCGGGAACATCGGCATCACAAACGCCAGGTCGATGCCCAAGACGACGCCAACCCCGGAGGTTTCGTCGAGCTGGCGCTTGGCGACGGTGAGCGTCTCGCTGACTTCGCCGAAATGCTCCAAACAGCGGTCGGCGGTGGTCTCGAGATCACTCAGAGGTCGGGGGCGGCGAATCGTATCGCGGACCGCTGGCGACAACCCCAAATCGACGCCGTCAACCGTTGGTAGCGTCCACCAGAAGGGCTGGTCGGGGGCTGTGAAGCGGAGGGCACGAGCGGTACTCGTGAAGTCGTTGATAACGCCGGTCAAGGTGTCCCATTGGGCGCGAGCCTCAGAGAACCGGCCCCGCAGCCGGGGCACTGCACTGGCTGCTGCGTCGAGTCGCGCTTCGAGGCGCGGCAGCGCATCATCTTTCCAGCTCTGATCGATGTCGAAATAGCGCGGCCTGATGATCAACTGGTCGACGATCGGCGTCAGCACCGCCAACGTTTCGTCACGGCTGGTGGCGTCTCGTAAGTCGGCGATCCAATCGGCGTTCTGTAGCTCGAAGGGTTGGATGCCTGGGTCTTCGGACGTGGCTGTTTGGGATGTTGCTGTTTGGGATGTTGCTGTGGTTTCACCATCCTCGGCCCCCTGATCCGCCGCGGCAGCTTCGGCGGCAGCTTGGGCGGCGATCCTCTGGCGGGTCGCGTCCAGGCGGGCGAAGTCGAGTTCGAGATCTTGGGCCAGGCGATCCAGCGACGGTGTGACCAGCGCCGTGGTCTCTTGACGGATGCCTTGCAGAGCACGCCGCAACTCGCCGAGTCCTCGTTCGACTTCGTTGAGACGCTCGAGCTCAGTGCTGGTCTCGGACTCGATCCGACGACCCTCGACGAAGGGAGTGACCACTGCAACGTGGAGCACCATCAGCGTCAACACCGCGAGGTAGAGCCACCGGCTGGATGCAGCCAGGTGATCGCGGGCGCGGAGAAATAGGGCGTGAAAGGATCGGCTGGCCATGAGTAAAAAGGAAACTATCAAACAGGACACTAGCCACCGGATTGTCACAGCTCCGATAGGCGAATGCAACCAATGGCAGGTGACATACCGACGGTGGCTTCGGTGCGGATTGCTTGACGGTCGGAGACGGCCATAGTACGTTTTCGAGGCCTCTGAGATCCGTCAGGCGGTGGCGGCTCATTGGTGCCCATTCCCCCTGGATGAAAGCTCCCAGCAATGTCGACGACTGGGGCGATTCCATGATCATCGCAAGAGACCCGATATGAGCAAGGCGACCTCGCAAGGTGTGTCCCCGGCGGCTGCAACAGTCAGCGAGGTGTGGTTGGTGAGGCTGCTTTACTTAGCGGGAGGGATCATGATGTTCGCTTTTGGCGCGGCGTTTCTGCCAACCGAGTGGATGAAAGCCAGTCATACCGGCCTCGGATTGGGCGCGTTTCCGGAGTCGCCGTTGGTGGACTATCTAACGCGGTCGATTTCGATGCTGTATGGCATGTACGGCGGGTTTTATCTCGTTATCGCTCGCAACTTGCGCCGTTTTGCACCGGTGCTGAGATACATGGCCTCGATGAACATCGTGTTTGGTGCGATGATGTTGGGGATCGATCTTCATGCCGGCATGCCGTGGTACTGGGCCGCCGTCGAAGGACCTTCGATTCTTGTTTTTGGTGTGATCCTCTTATTGCTGGTGCGTTACGTTCCGAGCGGCTGAGCGCTCATCCCGCGGCAGAACTTCCATGATTCGCAACGAGCTTCCCAAGACCGGATTCAGTGCTGCGCAGTTGCGAGATCTGACCCGGCAAGCCGATCGCTCCCTGGTCCAGCGGTCGTTGCCTGGCACGCTGAGTTATCCAATGGTGTGTTTGGTCCTCGGGCTGGCATCACCCTATGCCGCCGACTCGCCAGGTTTGGTGTTCGGCGTGGCGTTCGTGTCTCTGGTGGTCGCCATCGGGCGTTATACCTGGATCCGAAACTTCGATCGACTTTACGACCAGAACCCGAAGCTGTGGAAAGCTGGTGTCATCGCGGGTCTGTTGATCTCTGGTGCGGCCTGGAGCGTGTTGGCGACGCGGGCGATCGTGGTCTACGGAACCACCTGGACTGGGCTGCTGGCGGTGTTCATCTCGGCGTTGCTCTGCACCATGTCGTTGCTGGTATACACCCACGACCTAGCCGTCATCTTGGGTTTCATTGCTATTGTGCTGGGACCACCCACCCTAGCGTTGTTGGTGACCGGCAGTACGAATGCACTTGGGCTGGCTGCAGCGGTGGTGATCTTCGTGATTTACCTGGTGCTGCAAGGGCGACAGTTTCATCGCGAGAACTGGCAGGCTCGGGTCAATACCAAGTTGTTGGAGATTCGGGCCGCCGAGCTGGAAGATGCCAGAAATCAGGCGGAGGCGGCCAATCTGGCCAAGAGCGAGTTCTTGGCCAATATGAGCCATGAGATCCGGACCCCTATGTATGGCATCGTGGGTTCGGCGGAGCAGCTGCTGAAGGTTGATTTGCCGGCTGGCAGCCGCGAAGACGTCGAGACTGTGACGATGTCGGCTGGAGTGTTGTTGGACTTGATCGACGACGTGCTCGACTTTTCCAAGATCGAAGCCGGCAAAATGGCGCTGCAGACGGTCGGTTTCCGACTCACCGATGTGGCCGACTTGGTGATGGAGATGTTTGCTCCAAGGGCAGCAGAAAAGCAGATTACCCTCGAGTTGTCGATTGCCGAGGGGGTTCCCGTCAGGCTGCTCGGTGATCCGTCCCGTCTACAGCAGGTGTTGATCAACCTGATCAGCAACGCGATCAAATTCACCGACGAAGGGCACGTCAAGCTGTCGATCGAGCCGGAGAGTGGCACTTCCGGCGAGGCCCCGATTCGTTTCAACGTCAGCGATACGGGCATCGGTATCTCCCGCGACGTGCAAGACGTGCTGTTTGATGCCTTCACGCAAGCGGACAGTTCGACGACGCGTCGGTTCGGCGGCACCGGTCTGGGGTTGGCGATCAGCAAACGGATTGTCGATTTGATGGGTGGCAGAATCAGTATCGAAAGCGTTCCAGGGGTAGGGTCGACCTTCACCTTCGTGGTTCCGCTGCAGCGACTCGGTACCGACGAGATTCCCCTCGAGCTGGCGGCGAGCATTCTGCAGTCTGGGTCGCGCTCGAGGCGCCCTCGTCGTACCTTCCTCATCCTGTTGGTCGAGGACAATCCGGTTAATCAGATGGTGGCGTCGAAACAGCTCGAGTTGCTCGGCTTTCGCGCCGAAGCGGTCGACGATGGGCAGCAAGCCTTGGACGCGTTGGAGCAGCATGACTATGACCTGGTGCTGATGGACTGCCAGATGCCGAATCTCGATGGCTACGAGGCGACGCGCCGGGTCCGAGCCCAGGAAGGGGACCGTAAACACACCCCGATCATTGCCATGACGGCGCATGCGGTGAAGGGTGATCGCGAAAAGTGTCTTGCCGCCGGGATGGACGATTACCTGTCGAAGCCGTTTCGCGAGACTGAGCTCGAGACGATGCTCGAGCGTTGGTTGTATGCCGAGTCTGGGGTTGGCGATAGGGATGGTGCCCCGGCAAGGGGCAACTCCGCCGACCCCGATTAGACGCAGCATCCCCTGGCACTATCCCTTCTTGGGTTTCATCGACTGCATCAAGGCTTTGGCTTGTGCGCGGGGCATATCGGTGTATTTGCTGAACTCTTGGCCGTTTTTGAGCCATTCGCCGCCATCGATGACCACACATTCGCCATTGACATAGGTGGCCATTGGGGAGAGTAGGTAGGCGGCGAGGTCAGCGAGCTCGCCGGGGTCACCAAAACGACCTACCGGGACGGCTTTCTTGCCAACTTCCAACATTTCGGGGGTCGCCAAGCGCGAGAAAGCACCTTCGGTCGGAAACGGACCCGGGGCGATGGCATTGGAGCGGATCCCGTAGGTTGCCCACTCGACGGCCAACGAACGGGTCATGGCCAGTACCCCGGCTTTGGCACAAGCCGACGGCAACACGAACGACGAGCCCATCCAGGCGTAGGTGGTGACAATCGACAGGATCTGCCCGCCGTCACCGCGTTCGATCCAGCGCCGACCCAGGTCCATGGTGGCGTTGTAGGTGCCGTAGAGAACAATCTGGACGACGGCGTCGAACGCTTTCGGCGAGAGGTCTTCCGAGGGCGCAAGGAAGTTGCCGGCGGCGTTGTTGACCAGGCTGGTGAACGGCTCGAGCTCCTCTTCCAACTGATCGATGGCAGCGGCGATCTGTTCGGGATCACGGACGTCGGCGCTGGCCCATGCGGCCCGGCCGCCGGCCTGCTGGATCGCCTCGACGGTGGCTGTCAGCGGCTCAGTGCGCCGTCCGAGAATGCCAACCCTGGCGCCGAGCCCGGCAAGTCGTTCGGCCATGGCGCGACCCAACCCGGTACCGCCGCCGGTGATCAAGATCGTCTGTTGCGTCAACATATCGGGTTGGTACATTCGGGGCTCTCCTGTCGAGGGTGGCAGAAACGAAACTAGTGGCAGAAACGAAACTAGTAGCAAACGAAACTAGTGGCAGAAACGAAACTGATGACGAACCGGAAACTGATGGCGAAGGCGGTACTGATGGCAAACGGAACTAGTAGTTGGTGTATCGAAGCAGCAGCAGCCAAATATGGCGGGCGAACCTATCACGCGGCTGGTTATACTCTGCGAGACCTTCCCCTTCAACTCAGGAGAATCGATGAAACCTCCACGCTATAACATTGCTGCCTCGCTGTTGACGTTGGCTCTCGTCGGAGCTGGGCCGACGGCCGCGGTCGACCTTCACGACACACGACTGCTGCACGAGCCGGCGATCAGCGCTGAGCACATCGCGTTCGTCTACGCTGACGATCTGTGGATTGTCGACCGGGGCCCTGACGGAGACGTCGGCCGTGCCCGTCGAATGACCAGCCATGCTGGCCTAGAGTCGGCGCCAAGATTCTCTCCTGATGGCAAACAGCTGGCTTTCAGTGGGGAGTATGACGGCAATGTCGATGTGTTTGTCGTATCGGTAGAAGGCGGCGTGCCGCGCCGTTTGACCTGGCATCCCGACGACGATGTGGTGCTCGGTTTCAATCCAGACGGCGACATCCTGTTTCGTTCACAGCGCTCCTCACACACACGACGCTTCCATCAGCTGTTTACCGTATCGACCGCTGGCGGTTTTCCTGATCAGCTGCCAATCCCACACGCTTTCAGGGCAGCGTATTCACCGGATGGGACCAAGATCGCTTACGTGCCGGCACGGGAGGCGTTTGGTCAATGGAAACATTATCGGGGTGGCACCACGTCGCGGATTTGGATCTACGACGTCGCCGACCATTCGGTGGCGGAGATACCACAGCCTGAAGGGCGGTCGAACGACACCGATCCGATGTGGATCGGCGGGTCGGTCTACTTTCGCTCCGATCGCCACGGCGAATTCAACCTCTTCGTGTTTGATCCCGCCACCAACACGGTCACTCAACTCACCGAGCACGATGACTTCCCGGTCGCGCGGGCGTCTGCCGGGGGTGCCGATGGCCAGGGGCTCATCATCTACTCGCAGGCAGGGTATCTCCGCACTTTTGAGCCAGCCACCGCAACCGATCGCAAACTGACGATCGGGGTGGCGGCTGATTTGATCGAAACCCGGGCGCGTTTTGTCGATGGTTGGGATTACTTGCGTTCGGCCAATCTTTCCCCGTCGGCGGCGAGGGTTGCTCTAGAGTTTCGTGGCGAAGTTGTTACGGTGCCGGCGAAGAAAGGTGACCCGCGTTATTTGACGCGGACTCCCGGCGTCCATGAACGTGACCCGGTGTGGTCACCGGACGGCGAACGGGTAGCGTATTTTTCGGATGCCTCGGGGGAATACGAGCTCCATGTGGCGAATCAAAACGAGTCGGGGAAGGTACGGACTTATCCTCTCGAGGGTGCCGGCTTTTATGAGGATCCGAAGTGGTCTCCGGACAACAAGAAGCTGAGTTTCGTCGACAACTCGCGGTCGATTTACTGGATCGATCTCGACAACGGCAAGGTGACACGGGTGTCGTCGGATGTGATGTACGGTCCGATCCCTCGCCTGTCTCACTCATGGTCCCCGGATTCGCGCTGGTTGACCTACACCCGCAACACCGAAACCTATTTCCAGGATCTGTACGTGTACAACCTGGAGGATGATCGCTCGGTTGCCATCACCGAGGGGTTGAGCGATGTCGACGAGCCGGTGTTTGATCGCGGTGGAAAGTACCTCTATTTCTTGGCGTCCACTGACGCCGGGCCGGTGCGGACGTGGTTTGCACAGTCGAATGCGGATATGGAGATCAGCCACAACCTTTATCTCGCCGTATTGCAAAAGGGTGTGCCGTCGCCGTTGGCGCGGGAGAGTGACGAAGAGGCCAGCGATGGCGATGAAGACACCTCGGAGGCCAAGGCTGACGACAGCTCAACCGGTCGCAAGTCGGGTAAAGGGGAGGCGAAGGAAGACGACAAGGAGGCCGACACAGAGGACGAGCTGAGGATCGAAATCGACTTCGACGGGTTGAGCCAGCGAATCTTGGCGTTACCGGTGCCGTCGGCTGCGATGCGCGGGCTGCGTGCTGGCGCTGAAGGTCAGGTGTACTATCTCCAGGCTGATACTCCGGCGGGCTCGTTTGGTATTCGCACCGGCAGCTTGCAGCATTTTGATCTGGAGAAGCGGGAAAGCAAGACTCTGATGTCGGGGGTGTTTACCTTTCAGTTGACCTACGACGGTGAGAAGATCCTAGCAGCCGCTGGCGAGCGTTTGATCATCGGCGACGCCGACGGTTCGTTCGAGTCCGGCTCGGATGGTGTGGATCTGGGTTCTGTTTCCGTACGAATCGAGCCGCGGGAAGAGTGGCGTCAGATCTTCAATGAAGCGTGGCGGATCAACCGCGACTATTTTTACGACCCGGGCATGCATGGTGCGGATTGGCCAGCCATACGCGAAAAATATGCCAGCTTCCTGCCTCATCTGACCACCCGCCGTGATCTCAATCGGCTGATCCGGTGGATGTGCTCAGAGTTGGGGGTTGGTCATCACCGCAACGGTGGTGGCGATCGGTTGACCGAGGTCGAAAGTTTGCCGGTTGGGCTGCTCGGGGCCGACTATGACCTGGACCAGGGGCGTTATCGATTCGCCAAGGTTTATGGCGGCCTGAATTGGAATCCGGACCTGCGGGCGCCGTTGACCGAGCCTGGAGTGGACGTTGTAGCCGGCGAGTATCTGCTGGCCGTGGAAGGGCAAGATCTGCGGCCGCCACAAAACCCTTTTGAGTTGTTCGAGAACCGTGCCGGGCAGATCGTCGAGATGACTGTCGGGGCCGACCCGGAAGGCACTGATTCCCGCACGGTACGGGTTGTGCCGATTGCCGACGAAAGGTCCTTGCGCAATCGGGATTGGGTGGAAGCTAATCTGAAGCGGGTGACCGAGGCGACGGACGGGCGTGTTGCATATGTTCACGTGCCCAACACTGCTGGTCTCGGGCATACCTATTTCAAACGGTATTTCTTCCCGCAAGCTCACAAAGAGGCCATTATCGTCGACGAGCGATACAACGGCGGAGGCCTGTTTGCGGACTACTACATCGACATCCTACGGCGCCCGCTGATCAGCCATTGGGCGATGCGTTATGGCAAAGATCTCAAGTCGCCGCTGGCATCCATTCAAGGACCCAAGGTGATGTTGATCGACGAGAACGCCGGCTCCGGCGGCGATCTACTACCTTGGATGTTCCGCAAGATGGAGTTGGGGCCGCTGGTCGGCAAGCGCACCTGGGGTGGCCTGGTGGGTATTCTCGGCTTCCCCGAGTTGATGAACGGTGGGTTTGTCACGGCACCGAATCTCGCGTTCTGGAGCGAAGATGGGTTCGGGATCGAGAACGTGGGTGTACCACCCGACATCGAAGTTGAGCAGTGGCCAGCGGACATCATCGCGGGTCGTGATCCTCAGCTCGAGAAAGCGATCGAGGTTGCTCTCGAAGCCCTCGAGGCCAATCCACCCAAGGTGCAGCAGCGTCCGGAGTATCCGATTCGGACCAAGCCGTGAGCAGAGTCTGCTCGTGAGCAGGGTCTGACTGTGAGCAGGCTCTGACCATGAGCAGGGTCTGAGTGTGAGCAGGCACTGACCATGAGCAGGGTCTGATCGCCGGTGTCGACTGCGGCGCCGCTGTTGTAGTGGACGTGTAATTTACGGGTCGGGTAGGTCGCCGACTCGGTAAATTTCTGCCGCTCGGCTGATCGAGACCGGCCGGAAGAGATCGTTGCGGTTCTTGACCCAATCGCGCTCAATCGGGAAACCGTCGGGGGTCGAAGAAAGGTAGCGGCGCTCCGCTGGGTGCAAAGCAAAAATAACGACAGTGTCGATGTCTTGCTGGACAATTCGTGCGAGCCACAGCTCGACGTTGTCGTCGCCGCGGTAGATTCCCGGCTTGTGGTACGGGTAGGTCTGCGGGTCCCGTTGCCAGAAGTTGTAGAAGCCATCGTCACTTTCGCCCTGCGTATTGAGATAAACCACGCGATGCCGTCGGTCGCCACCCATCAGGGCATAAGGCACGTTGGCGCCGGTGTAGGCGATGCGGGTTGGCGGTGCCTCGGGTTGATTGAAGGCCAGATAACCGTCAGACCAGCCACGATAGTCCGCCAGCGCAAAAAATGCCGGGCGACTGGTTTGCGATAGGACGACGGCCAATAGCGTCGTGATCAACGCCAGGCCCGCGGCCACGATCCGCGGTGGTTGCCATTCGCGAGCGATGGAAATCACTGCCGCTGTGGCAAGGGTGAGGCCGCAAAGGATAATCCAGGTTGTTGTGGCCCAGAACGGAGCCTCTGTTGTGGCCCAGAACGGAGCCTCTGTTGTGGCACGGGTGAGCGTTGTGAGGCTCCCGATCCAGTCGGTCCAGGGTTGTGACGCCAGGGCCGCGGCAGTAATGCCGAGGCTCCAGACACCGAACGCTGCCTTCGGCCCGGATCGGCGTGCCTGTTGCAAAATCAATGACCAGCCGACGAGGCTGATCACTAGCGCCGGCAACGCAAAACGGGCTTGATTGTTGTGCGGCACGACGGTGACGAAGAACGTCCACCAGGCAATGGCCAGCACCAGCAGGATCCGGGCATGAGGCTTTGAACTTCGACGGAAGATGTCGCGGCGCGCTCGGCGGATGAGCGCCACCAGGCCCAGAGTCATCAGCAAGCAAGTGGTGAGGCCCCATTGGTCACGGACCGAGACGCCGACGGCGCGTAAGCCATCGAGGTGGAATTCGCCAGCTCGCAGCGCCGCTGCGCCATAAGCGCCCGGTAGCTCACCGAACACAGGCAGCGCAATCTGAACCGGGAACAGCGGGTTGCCGTAGCGCCAGAGGTTGAGCAAATACCACCAGCCACCGGCCCCGATCGCTCCACCTGTGAACCATGCCAGATCGGCGAAACGGCGGGCCCGCAAAGCCGCCCAGATGAAGGGAATCGCCTGCATTGAGACCAGCGGCAAGCCAAGGGTTTT